>NZ_BPQG01000032.1 GCF_022179125.1 Methylobacterium cerastii | reverse complement strand
CCAGCCGACGTGGCGGTAGCCACCCCAGCGGTGCCACCGCGGGCCGTACCAGCCGACGCGGCGGTAGCCGTAGACGACTGGGCGCACGACGATGGGCCGGTAGACGACGTTGGGACGGCAATACCCGTAATAACCGCGATGGCCTCCGGGTCCGCACCCGTCGCGCGCCTCGGCGGCGCCAGCTGTTGCTGCAATCGTACCGAGGGCAAGGATGGCTGCGCCAGCAAGTTTCAGTCGCATTGGCATCTCCTCTGCTGCGATGGCCTAAGAACAGCGATCCCTGCGGGGCGGTTTCCTTGGTTTTGCGCCGAATTTGTCGAAAAGTGTAACAGGACCACGCCCGCATCTTCGGCCGCCGGGGCCTCACCTTGCCGGATGCTTTGCGACGACGCTCCCGAGGCTTTGGCCTTCTGCGTCGGGCCGCTTGGCTCGCCGGCCCGAGCGGCCGCCCGCCGGGGAACCGACGCGGCGGCAGCTCAGGCCCACTGCCGCCGCCGTCCTCGATGGATCGCCAGGCAGATCCTAGGCAGCCTCTTTCGCGAGCGCGGGCAGATCCGCCCCAGCCTCGATCTCGGCCGCCGAGGGCAGACGCCCGAGGCCGAGCAGGTGCAGGAACGCGGTGAAGGCGCCGTTGCGACCGATGCTGCAGGCGGCGGTCACCCGGTCGCCCGTGACGTAATAGGCGATGAAGTCGAGGGCGGCGGCGTCGCCCTGCAGGACGACCCGGTCGAACGCTTTGGCGTAGCCGCCGTAATCGAGCCGCTTGTCGCCCTGGTTGCTCCAGAAGAACGGCGCGCCCGCGAACGCGCCGCCCCGGCCGAGGATGGCGTGGGCCACGTGCGTGCCGTGCTGCTGCGCCAGGCGCCAATGCTCGATCCGCGCGGTCTCGCCGCTCGCCATCTCCGGGAAGGCGGCGATGTCGCCCGCGATCCAGACGCCGTCCGCGAGCTTGAGATCGCCGCCGACCTTGAGCCCGCCGCCCTCTTCGGCCTCGATGCCGGCGACCATGTCGGTTTCCGGCTTGGCGCCGGCGCCGACGAGGACGATGTCGGCCGGAAGGCGCCGTCCGTCCTCCGTCTCGACCGCTTCGACGCGGCCGCTGCCGGCGATCCTGGCGACGGAGCCGGTCTCGAAGGTGACGCCGTTGCCGGCATGGTACCGCTTCAGCGCCGCGCCCACCGCCTCGCCGAAGCGCTCGGCGAAGGGAACCGCCTCGCGGGCTAGAACCGTGACGGACAACCCGCGCTTGGTAAGGAACGCGGCGGCCTCCATGCCGATGAAGCCGGCGCCGACCACGACGACCGTCTTGGCCGCGCCCGCCGCCTCGCTGACGCGCACCGCGTCGTCCAGGCTGCGCAGGGTGAAGACCCCGTCGAGGTCGTGGCCGGGGAAGTCCGGCATCACCGCCCGGCTTCCGGTGGCGACGAGGATCGCGTCGGCCGTGAGCGTCCGGCCGTCCTTCAGCGTCACGTCGCGCCGGGCGGGATCGACCTTGACGACCTCTTCGGTGACGCGCTCGACCTGATTGCTCTGCGCGAAGTCGGGCTCGATCAGCACCTTGTCCGGCGGGGTCGGCTTGGCCAGGAACTGCTTGGAAAGCTTGGTCCGGTCGTAGGGCGGGTGCGCCTCCCGGCCGACCAGGGTGATGCGGCCTGCATAGCCTTCGCGGCGCAGGGTCTTCGCGCAAGCGATGGCTGCGGCGCCCGAGCCGACGACGAGCACGCTCTCCACGGTCGCGGCCACGCTCTTGCGCGGCGCCGGCTCCGGCGTGAGGGTGGCGACGGCCTCGCAACCCTCGATGCGGACGGGGTAGCGCGTCAGGGAATCGAGGGCGGGCGGCTCTTCGAGGGTGCCGTCGGCCAGCGCGAAGGCGGCCTTGTGCCAGGGGCAGTAGAGGCGCCCGCCGCAGATCTCGCCCTTGGCCAGCGGCGCACCGAGGTGGGGGCACTTGGCCTGGAACGCCCGCACGCCGGAGGCGTCGCGCACGAACAGCGCCTTCTCGTCCCCGGCCGCCCCCTCCGTCATGCCCCCCATCGGGATCGCATCGAGGGCAAGGCGGATCTCGGTTCCGGGCATGTCTGGCGTCGCTCCTGGCGAGCGCCATCGCGCCCGGGCTATTCAAGTCGCCGAACCCGTTCCGGTTGCCTCTTGCCAGGTAGGGAGCACGGTGGACTTCCGGACCCATTCGAACACCGGCCTTCGTCGCCGGTTCGTGCCGCATCCGCACCGTCGTCGGGCTGCGATGTTCGCGCCCGGCGGCGATCTCCTTCGGACCGGCCTCGACCATCACGGCGACACGACGCTCGGCGACGCGGGATGACCGCGCCGGCAAAACCCCGTTCAGAACACCGCGCAGGGCTTCCCGCCGGGGAGCACGACCTCCTCGCGGCCGAGATAGGCCTTTCCGGTCCGCACCGGCCAGGTCTTGCGCACCACGAAGGTCCAGTTCTTGAGGACGGGGAAGACGCTGAACACGGCGGTGTAGGGCAGGCGCATCTCCGCCATCACCAGCCGGTCCCCGGGGCTCGCGGTGCCGGGCGGGGCTGGTCCGATCGTCGAGCCCGCCGACCGGGGCGGGTCGTTGCGCGCGACGCTGGAGCAGACCTTCGCCACGGGGGTCAGCCCGTCGAGGTAGACGCCCCCCGCGGTGAGCACGATCCCGGCGCGGGCGAGGTCGTAGGGGCTCGTGACCGCCTGGGCGGCGGCGTAGACCTCGGCGACGTCGGTCACGTCGTCCCGCGAGATCAGGTCGGCCATGGTCGTCGCCGCGAGCGAGGCCCGGCGGGCGGTGGTGAACGCCCGCGGCAGCTCGATCGAAGCCATGAACATCAGGAGCAGGATCGGGGCGACGAGGGCGAACTCGACGCCGCTGACGCCGCCGCGCGCGCGCAGGAACCGACGCAGACCGCCCCGGCAGACCGTCATTGGCACGGCTTGGCGTCGTAGGCCTCCGCCCGGAAGATCACGGTCGAGACCAGGAGCTGGCGGTTGTCGGAGAGGCGGCGGCCGGTGAAGTCGAGGAACGAGAACAGCCGCAGGATCGGGACGGCCGCGCGTATCGCGATCACGTCGTCCCCGGCCGGGCACTGGAACTGGGTCCCGAAGCTCTGGGCCACGGTCTTGGTCTGCGTGTCGTAGGGCTCGGCCACCTGCGAGCCCTTGAAGCTCGCGGCGCGCGTCACGTCGAGGCGGACCTCGCGGCAGGCGAAGAACAGGCTGGAATTGCCGCACATCAGCTGGCGCAGGCGCTGGCTCGGATCGGACCCGTCGGCGCGGTCCTGGAACTCGCCGGTGCGAAGCAGGCGCGACGCCCGGTCGACCGAGACGTCGAGGGTCTGCTGCGCGAGCACGACCACGCCGGATTCGGCGACGACGCCGAGGAGGGCGAAGAACGGCAGCGCCAGCATCGCGAACTCGACGCCGGCGACTCCGCGCCGGTCGGCCAGCAACCGCGGGTGGCGTCCGCCCTTGCCGGATGCCGAACGAAGGCGCGCCGGCAGACCCGTCGCCCAGGCGACGATCGCGCCGGGGAGTCCGTTTCGGTCGTCCGGCAGCTCGCGGCGTATCTGGATCGTCCGGCGCATCGATAGCCTGAAGGGGCACGGACCGCCGATCGTCGGCACGGCCCAACCCTGGGTGGACGGCAGTCTAGAGGCCGAGTGCTTTAAAATTTCTGTGATCGACCGGAAGAATCGACATCCGCCCGGTGCGCATCCGAGTAACGCCGGTTGTACAACTCTGGGTTTTAGATACCATGCCGCCCTAGAGCGTCCTGCGCCGGATCGCGCCAACATCTCGCGCAAAAACTCTACCTGAGCGTGTAATTTTATAAGCCCGTCACCGCGTACGGCAACGCGATGCTGGTCTACGCCTTTCGAAACAACCGCTCGTTGTTTCCTGATCGCAGCATCCTTCGCGGTTCGGCGCGTCCTGTGCGGCATTCGGCCGGACGATCAGGGCCATTCATTAATCCGGTCTCTGTAGACCCGAGGTTCATGATGGGCCGAGGAGGCGGTCGGGATGGAAAGCGGGCGTCGAGCGGGGCAAGCGTCGAGCCACGGGTTCGGGTTCGTGGCATCCCGCATCCGGTCGTTCGGAGCCGACCGAAGCGGCGCCGTCGCCCTCATCTTCGGCCTGGTCGCGACGGTGCTGCTCGGCCTCGTCGGCGGCGGCGTCGACTATGCGCGCCTGGCCGCCCGGCGATCCCAGCTGCAGGCAGCCGCCGACGCCGGGGCGCTGGCCGGCGGCAACGCCCTCAAGCTCGCCCTGTCGAACACCGCCGCGGTGACCGGCATCACCGAGCAGACGGTCCGGTCCGAGGCGAAGTCGCCGTCCGACCGGCCTTTGACCGTCGCGGTCACCGTCGCGCCCGACAAGACCAACGTCACGGTGGCCGCCTCCGAGACCTACAAGCTGTCCTTCGGCAGCTTCGTCGGCCTGCCCGCCGCTAAGCTCGCGGTGAAGGCGCAGGCGAGCGTCGTCGGCCGGATGCGCCTATGCATGCTGGCGCTCGACTCCTACGCGGCCGGCGCGTTCAACCTGCAGAAGAGCGCGCAGGTCACCGCCACCGATTGCGCCCTCTACTCGAATTCCGCCTCGGGAACGGGAATGGTGGGCCAAGCGAACGCGATGGCCAAGGCGCAGACGATCTGCTCGGCCGGCGGCTATCTCGGGGTACGCGCGAACTTCAGCCCGACGCCGCAGACCGGATGCCCGGTGATCGAGGACCCGCTGAAGGACCGCGCCGCGCCGCCGATCGAGCCCTGCATGACGCTGCCGTTTCCGCTGAACCTGCTCAACGTCCTCGCCATGAAGACGATCAAGCAGAATATGATGCTTGAGCCCGGCACCTACTGCGCCGGCCTGCACATCACCGACGACGCCGTCGTCACGCTGAAGCCGGGCGTCTACGTGATGAAGGACGGCCCGCTCATCGTCGACAAGAAGGCGACGCTGATCGGCGAGGACGTGGCGTTCTACTTCACCGGCAACAACGGCGGCCTGGTCTTCGACAAGAAGACCACCATCAGCCTCAAGGCGCCGGTCACCGGCGTCATGGCCGGCCTGCTGATGTCCGAGGACCGGGGCGTCCTGCTTCCCATCGACCCGACGGCCCTCGTCGACACGCTGCTCGGCGACCTCATCAGCCCGACGCCGCCGCCGCTCGCGATCACGAAGCCGGTGCGGACCTACCGCATCATCAGCGACAACGCCCGCACCATGCTCGGCACGATCTACCTGCCGGCCGGGCGCCTCGTCATCGATTCGTCGAAGCCGGTGGCCGACCAGTCGGCCTACACCGTGATCGTGGCCCAGCAGATCAATCTCTACGAGGGCCCGAACCTCGTCCTCAACGCGAACTACGCCGGAACGAGCGTGCCGGTGCCGAAAGGCGTCGGGCCGATCTCCGGCCGGCTGCTGCTGACGCAATGACGGCCCGTCGCCTTCATCGCAAACGGGAGGGAGCGCCATGCTCGCCTTGATCCTCGACGACGCGGAACTGAACAACCTGCTCGTCGTGCAGGCGCTCAAGCCCGTGCCCGATTGCGAGCCGGTGGAGTTCACCTGCCCGGTCGCGGCGCTCGCGTTCCTGCGCGCCAACGTCGCGCAGATCGGCATCGCCATCACCGACTACGACATGCCGGGGATGACCGGGATCGAGTTCATCGCGGCCGCGCGGGAGGTCGAAGGCTTCGCGCACGTGCCGGTCGTCATGGTGACGAGCATGGACCAGCGCGCGATCCGCCGGCAGGCGCTCGATGCGGGCGCCACCGACTTCCTCGGCAAGCCGTTCGACCCGGCCGAGATCCGGGCGCGCGTCACCAACCTGATGAAGATCAGCCACGCCCACCGCCAGGAGCAGGACCGCGCGGCGTGGCTCGCCCGCGAGGTCGCCGCCGCGGTGTCGGTGATCGAGGCCCGGGAGCGCGAGATCATCGACCTCCTGATGCGCGCGGCCGAGCACCGCGACACCGACACCGGCAACCACATCGCGCGGGTCTCGACCTATGTCGGCATCATCGCGCGAAACCTCGGGTTCGACGACGAACATTGCCGCCTCCTGAGCCTCGCCTCGACCATGCACGACGTCGGCAAGATCGGCGTACCCGACGCGATCCTACTCAAGCGCGGCGCGCTCTCGGTGGAGGAGCGCGGCGAGATGGAGAAGCACGCCGAGCGCGGCCGCCGCATCCTCGAGGGCAGCACCTCGAACGTGGTGCGGCTCGCCGCCGAGATCGCGGCGAGCCACCACGAGCGCTGGGACGGGACCGGCTACCCGGCGGGCCTTTCAGGCGCGGCTATCCCGCTCTCGGGCCGCATCGTCGCCGTGGCCGACGTGTTCGACGCGCTGGTCTCGGAGCGCCCGTACAAGGCGGCGTGGCCGCTGGAGAAGGCGCGGGCGCTCCTGTCCGAGAACGCGGGCTCTCATTTCGACCCGGCCTGCGTCGCGGCGTTCCTGGCCGGCTGGGGCGAGGTCGAACGGCAATGCCAGCTTTTGGCGGCGTGATCGGCGGCAAGATCGGCGGCGTCCGGTGAGGGCGGCGGACGACACGGTCGGAAGGGTACGGGGCGCGATGCGTTGGAAGGCACTCGATCCAAGGCGGTCCCTCGCGGGCCGGGTCGCCTGGGCGGTGATCGGCGCGGTCGCGGTGGCGCTGCTGGTCGCCACGACGCTCTCGGTCTGGCGCGAGGTCGACCGCTACGCCGCCGACAAGGGCGAGGCGCTGCGCACGGTGGCGCGCGTGCTGGCCCATAGCGGCGCCGGCGCCATCGCCGGCGACGACGCGGACGCCGCCGACACCACCCTTCGCGCGATCGCGCGCAACCCCTCGCTCGTCTACGCCGCCTTGCTGCGCGCCGACGGCAGCATCCTGGGCGAGCAGGGCATCGGGCTGCGGCTCGCCGACGACCTCGACCTCGACGCCACCGAGCGGCCCTCGCTCCTCGCCCTGATGCTGACGCGGACGTTGAAGGTCGGCGAGCCGGTCCTGGAGAACCAGCGCGCGATCGGCCGGGTCGTGGTCGTGGCCGAGACCGGCGACCTCGCCGAGCGCCTCGGCGACGTCGCCCTGAACGCGCTGCTCGCCGGCCTCGTCGCGGTGTTCGTCGGCCTGGCGGTCTCACTCCGGCTGCAGCGCGCGGTGACGCGCCCGCTCACCGCGCTTGCGGGCACCATGGACGCCGTGCGCTCGCGCCACGACTACAGCCGGCGCGCCGACGTCACCACCGACGACGAGGTCGGCGCGCTGGCGCAGACCTTCAACGACCTGCTTGGCGCGGTGAACGTCCGCGACCGGCAGCTCGCCGCCTACAGCACCGGCCTGGAAGAGGAGGTCCGCGTCCGGACCCACGACCTCAGCGAGGCCCGCGAGCAGGCCGACGCCGCCAACGCCGCGAAGTCGACCTTCCTCGCCACCATGAGCCACGAGATCCGCACGCCGATGAACGGCATGCTGGTGATGGCGGAACTCCTGGCCGCCACCGACCTGCCGCCGCGCCAGCGCCGCTACGCCGAGGTGATCGCGCGCTCCGGCCAGTCGCTGCTCGCGATCATCAACGACATCCTCGACTTCGCGAAGGTCGAGGCCGGCAAGCTCGAGCTCGAGCGCACCACGATCAGCCCGCGCGAGATCGCCGACACCGTCGTCACCCTGTTCGGCGAGCGCGCCCGCAACGGCGGCCTCGACCTGGCCGCGGAGGTCGGCGCGGACGTGCCGGCGGCGATGGTCGGCGACCCGGTCCGCCTCGGCCAGGTGGTGAGCAACTTCGTCTCGAACGCGCTGAAGTTCACGGAAGCCGGCCACGTCCTCGTCCGGATGGGCACGCGCGACGACGGCCGGATGCTGGAGATCGCCGTCACGGATACCGGCATCGGCATCCCGCAGGACAAGATCGCCGGCGTCTTCACCGCCTTCACCCAGGCCGACCAATCCACCACCCGCCGCTTCGGCGGCACCGGCCTCGGCCTCTCGATCGCCGAGCGCCTGATCGCGGCGATGGGCGGGACCGTCGGCCTGGAGAGCCGCGTCGGCGTGGGCTCGACCTTCTGGGCGCGGATTCCGATCGCGGCACCGGAGCCGGCCGAGGCGATCCGCCGGGCCGGCCATGCGCCGGCGGGCGTCGTCCTGGCCGGCCTCGGCGGTGCGACGCGCGTCGCGCTGGCGGCGGGCCTCGTCGAGGCGGACCTCGCACCCCTCGCCGACACCGCGGCGGATCGCGCACCCTGGATCCTCGATGCCGCCGAACTCCTCGCCCGCGGGCGCCGCCCGGACGCGGCCCTGCGGGTGGTCGCCGTGGCGCCGATGGGCGATCCGGCGGGCCAGCAGGCGCTCCGCGCCGGGCTCGCCGACGAGGTCTTGCGCTGGCCCGTGGTCCAGGCGGAGTGGCGGCCGGTGCTGGCGGCGCTTGCCGCCGACCGCCCGTTCGCCGCGAACACGCAGCGTTCCGCGACGGCCGCAGACGCCCTGCCGCGCTTCCCCCACGCCCGCGTGCTCGTGGCCGACGACAGCGCCGTGAACCTGGAGGTCGCGGTCGAGGCCCTGGCACGCTGCGGCGTGACCGACGTGATCACCGTCGGGGACGGGGCGCAGGCGGTGGCCGCGAGCGCCGCCGCCCGGTTCGACCTGATCCTGATGGACGGCAGCATGCCGGTCCTCGACGGGTTCGAGGCGACGCGCGCCATCCGCCGCCGCGAAGCCGAGGCCGGCGCCGCCCGCCTGCCGGTCGTCGCGATGACCGCGCACGTGATCGGCGACGGCGCCACGGCGTGGCAGGACGCGGACATGGACGGGACGCTGGCCAAACCCTTCACCCTGGCCCAGCTCGCGCAGGTGCTCGGCCGCTTCGTCGCCGCGGACGCACCCGGCATGGACACGGGGACGGCGCCCAAAGCGTTCGACGACGACGCGGCGACGCCGACGGCCGGCCTGCCGACGCGCGACGACGCACCAGCGCTTCCCGACGCACCGGCGCTCTTGGACCGCGAAACCCTCGAAGGCCTCGCCGAAATGGGCGACGGCGCCTTCCTGGCCCGGGTGCTCGGCCTCTACACGGCGCAGGCACCGGTGGCGCTCGCCGCCTTGGAAGCCGCGATCCCGAACGGCGACGCGGCCGTCGTCGCCAGCGCCGCCCACGGGTTGAAGTCGATGAGTGCCAACGTCGGAGCGATCCGGCTGGTCGGACTGCTCGCCGCCGTCGAGGGGCGGGCACGTGGGGAGCGAGCGATCCCCGGCACGCGGCAGATCGCGCAAATCCGAGCCGTGTTCGAGGAGACGCTCCAGGCGCTCGCCGACGATGCGGTCCGGCGGGATCTGGCGGCTTAGGGTGGGAATCCGCTCAGCTTGGCCGTGGGATGGTCTGCTGAGGGCGGTGAGCGGAAATAGGCCTTTCGCCCTGAAGCGGACGTTCCCTTTCCGCCCCATGCCGGCCGTTCGGACCGGGCACCACGCTTTCCAACCGAGCAGAAGCCAGTCGGTTGGAAGGAGGCACGTCGCGACAACTGCTTCAGTCCGCCGTCGATGACATCAAGCGCGATGCAGATCTGAACCAAATGCACCCATTCAGTCGTTTATAGTGCCGTACCAATTCCGCATTCGCCCGGGGTTCAAAGCTTGATCTGCCGAAATTGCGTCAGATCGAAGGGCAGCCCGAAACTGATCCGGTGATTGTCCATAGATTTCCTTGAATGCACGTGAACCGTGGCTGATACTCGAGAAACCGATCTGTTCCGCGAAAAAACCGATCGACGTTTCTGTGTCCTGTCGGGATATCAGCAGCCGCAGACGAGCGGCACGTCGACGCTTGACGACCGTTTCGACGCCGCCGACGGCTTGCATCGCTCGATACAAAGAAGATCGAGAAACACCGATGCTACGGGCGATAGCATCGGAGCTCAAATCTGCCGCAAGGTTGTTGTCGATGAAGATTTCCGCCCTCAAGCGCCGCGATGACTCCAAATTGCTTTCGCCGACGGCGTCACTGTAAGCCGCATCGGACCTTCCCTGGACCTGACCGAGCATATTGGTGATGACGTGACCGATCCCGGCGGCTGAGGTCTCTGGGAAACTCGATGCACAGCGCAGGAAAGAAAGCACGGCTTTGCCAAGTGAGCCTGGCTCACTCCCGGGAAGGGTGCTTCCATGCAGATGGCGCACGTCCGGCGAGACAGCTTCGACTTGATCGCGGGCCAAGATGACTGTGACGAGATCGCCGTCGTCCACGATCGACCGCATCGGTTGGGTCGCATCGAAGAGAACGGCGTCACCCGGGACAAGACGACGCTCGTCCCCAGGACGACCGCTCACGACCCGGCCGGAGCGTAAGACCTGGAGATAGTAGTGCTCGAAACCGTCGCGCCGAATGTGCACGAGGTCCCGCCTATGATCGGCGCCGATGAGTTGCCGATCGTACACCGTCAAGCGGCCGAAATGTTGCGCGGCGATGGTTGCCTCGAATGCATCTCCCAGGAGGTACGTCGCCGCGCCGCTCGACTGGATCATATCATGATAGAAGCCGAAGCTGTCGGCCGAAGCCCTGCTCAAATGCCTTTGCTGGGGGTTCTTCGACCGCGGGATACCAGAACTTGTCATACTCTCGTCATTTGCAGCAGTAGAATACGTCCATCGTTTAGCAAGATGGCCGGGTCGCGGCCAAGCCAAAGAGCAGCGATCGGCCCTGATGGCGCGCTGATCCTGACGTCCATGGGTCGATCCCTAAATAGCCCGATGGACGTCGACGATGAGTCCTGGGAAGGTCCGCTTCCCTCCCATGCTGGCCATAGGTTTCTGCTTCACCAAGTGCCCCGCAAGCGGACGCTCCCAGTTTCTGCAATGGGTCGCCGGCAGACAATGACACGGCCAAGCTGACTGCGTTTTGAACCGAGAGCATTTCCCGTCGAAGCGGTGGCCGGTTCGGCGGAAGGTAATGCAGCACCGCAAAGAGAGTGAGCAGGATCAGCCGAACTGCTCGCGCAGGATGCGCTCGTCGAGGCTGTGGCCGGGGTCGTGCAGGAGCACGAGATGGGTCTCGCGGTCGAGCCAGGTGTCCACCATCGACACCCGGCGGAACTCGGTGTGGTCGGCCACCGCCGCGACGGGCCGGTGCTCGGCGTCGAGCACCTCGATGCGGATGTGGGCGTGGTCCGGCAGCAGGGCGCCGCGCCAGCGCCGGGGCCGGAACGCCGAGATCGGGGTCAACGCCAGGAGCTTGGCGTTCAGCGGCAGGATCGGGCCGCCCACCGACAGGTTGTAGGCGGTGGAGCCCGCCGCCGTCGCGGCCAGCACCCCGTCGGCGATCAGCTCGGGCAGCCGCACCTGCCCGTCGACGGAGATCTTGAGCTTGGCGGTCTGGTGGGTCTGCCGCAGCAGGTAGACCTCGTTGATCGAGCGGGCGCGGTGGCTGCGCCCCTCGGTGTCGTGCGCCTCCATCAGCAGCGGGTGGACGACGCTGCGATGGGCCGCCTCCAGGCGCTCCAGCAGCGTGTCCTCGCGGAACTCGTTCATCAGGAAGCCGACGGTGCCGCGGTTCATGCCGTAGATCGGCTTCTTCGCGTCCATGAAGCGGTGGAGCACCTGCAGCATCAGGCCGTCGCCGCCGAGCGCCACCACCACGTCCGCTTCTTCCGGCGCGACGTGGTCGTAGCGCCGCATCAGGGCGGCGGCCGCCTCGCGGGCGTCGGGCGTCGGGCTCGCGACGAAGGCGACCTTGTGGAAGCGCGGCATGCGGGACCCGGGACCACCTCAGTTGACGCGGGGCCGGCGCCGGGCTCGATCGAGCGCGTGCCGCCTTCGCCGTCGGGAGAGCCATAGCATGGAGCGTCCGCTCCTCGTCTATACCACCTCCCCGATGCCGAGACGGCGCTCGCGGTCGGGGAGACGCTGGTGCGCGACAGGCTCGCGGCTTGCGTCAACGTGCGGCCCGGGATGCGCTCGGTCTACGCCTGGAAGGGCGCGGCCGCGCACGCCGACGAGGTCGTCGCGTTCATGAAGACGCGCGCCGGCCTCTCGGAGACCTTGGCGGCGGCGCTGAAGGCGCGCCACCCTTACGAGACGCCGATCATCCTGCATCTGCCCGTCGCGGGCGCCGACCCGGACACGACGGCTTGGATGATCGCCGAGACTCAGGCTCCGCCGGTCGGATAGCTGCGGCCCTTCCAGACGGCCGCGCCGGCGCGCTTGCGGCGCAGCAGCACGTTCCACTGGATCGCCAGCGCGACGACCACCGCCGCCGGGTGGAGCGGGATGGTGGCGGCCGGCTCGTCCGTCACCAGGGTGATGGCGGCACGGGTCGCGAGCGAGACGGCGAGCGCGGCGAGCGCCAGGAACCAGGTCGCGCCGGAGAGGCCCACCAGCAACCCGGCGAGCACGAGCAGGGCCGGCATCACGTGGCCGAGGCCCAGCAGCGCGGTCCAGACCGGCAGCGCCACCGGCGTCGCCATGCCCTCGTGGGCGTTCTTCGAGAAGCCGGCCCAGCACTGCGAGAAGCCGGTGTACATCCGGCAGTCGGCGAGCGCATGGCCCGCGACGAGGTCGGTGCGGTGGCCGGCGGCGCGCAGCAGGCGGGGCAGCTTCACCCCGTCGTGCAGGAAGCGGCGGATGGCGCCGTGGCCGCCGACGGCCGCGTAGGCGTCGCGCCCGATCAGCAGCATCTGCCCGCAGGCCGCGCCCAAAGCCGGACGCATCGAGGCGCGCATCATCGCCACCGGAAGGTAGCCGACGAGCAGGAAGTTGATCATCGGCACGGTGAGTTTCTCGCCCAGCGTCCCCATCACCTGCCGCGGCACGGCGCTGACGAGCCCCGATCCGCTGCGGCGGGCGTGGGCGACGAGCCCGGCCGCCGCGATCGGCTTCAGCCGCACGTCGGCGTCGACGAACAGCAGGTGCGCGCCGCGCGCCTCGCCGGCCAGGTGCGCGCAGGCGTGGTTCTTGCCGGTCCAGCCCTCGGGCAGGGGCGGCACCGGCACGAGGCGCAGGCGCGGTTCGGCCAATGCGAGGCCGGAGACGATCGCGGCGGTGGCGTCGGTCGAGTGGTCGTCGCCGACCAGCACCTCGATCGCGACGCCGACGCTGGCGAGCGCCGCGCGCACGGTCTCGGCGATGTGGCCGGCCTCGTTGCGCGCCGGGATCAGGATCGAGACGAGGCCCGCCTCGCCGGCCTCGGGCTCGGGCGTGCGCAGCAGCGTCAGGTTCATCGCCGCAAGCACCGCCGGGAGGAGGGCGGCCGCCAGCGCCAGGATCGCGAGGACGAGGAGCAGAGGGTCGGCCATCAGCGACGCGCGTCCTCGGGGGGGGGCTGAGATTGCGACTGCGACTGCAAGTGAGACTGCAAGTGAGACTGCAAGTGAGACTGCAACTGCGATTGCGCGTTCAACTGCGATTGAGTGTGCAACTGCGATTGCGTGTGCAACGGCAAATGCGATTGAGGCTGCATATGCGGTTGGATTTGCGACCGAAGCTGCGACTCGGGGTTGCCGACCGCCGCCCGGTGACCGGGCTCGAAGCGTCGCCCGCGCAGGGTCGCCGCCAGCCGGCGCCAGCCGTCGTACAGGCCGCCGACGCCCTGGCGTCCCGAGACGAGGTCGCGGAACCGCGCCGGGTCGCGGGCGACCACGTCGGCGCTCAGGCGGTCGAGGATTGCGGTCAGGTCGGCTTCCAGCCGTGCCAGGCGCTCGACCCGCGGCAGGGCGGCCAGGACACGGCCCGAGACCGGCGCGCCGAAGGCCGCGCAGGCCTCCGCGCCGCTCTCGTCCCAGAACGCGTATTCGAGGGCCAGTGGCACGAACTGCGCGTCCGGCGCGATCTCGGCCAGCCTCGCGACGCCGGCGCGCAGGTCGAGGGGCCGCAAGCGCACGTCGGCGAAGCGCCCCTGGGCGGTGATCCAGAGGACGCTCGCCGGCCGGGCGAGGATCTCTCGCGAGGCGGCCATGAACTGCGCCGCGCCCCGGGGCGTGTCGAGGTCGACGCCGAAGGCGCCCATGCGGCGGAAGACGCCGTAGCGTTCCAGCATCCGCGCGTCGAAGGGCGCATAGCTCGACCGCTCGGGGAAGAGCCGCCCGGCGAGCAGGATGATCACCGCCGCGTCCCACCAGGCCGGGTGGTTGCAGTAGACCACCACCGGCCCCGGGCCGAGGTCCGGCGGCAGGCCCCAGCGCGCGAGGCGCAGGGCGTTCATCCGCCGCCGGAGGAAGCGGTCGAAGTAGGCGACCATGAACCGCCACACCACCGGCGAGGCCGGCGGCGGCGCCCGGAACCGGCGGCTGCGATCGGGCGCGTCGGCCATGCGCTCAGGCCCCGACCGGTGCGCCGAGTGCCGTCCCGCCGGTCACGCGGATTCGCTGAGCTGCCCGCGGGCGTCGGAATCGTGCGCGTCGGCGGCGATCCAGCCCGACATCATCACCATCGGCATGCCAGGGCCGGGGTGGGCTGCGCCGCCGGCGAGGTAGAGGTTGCGCACCTGCCGCGAGCGGTTGCCGGGCTTGAACGCGCCCATGACCTTGCCGTGGGAGGCCAGCCCGTAGATCGCGCCGTTGAGCACGTGGTAGCGCTCGTGGATGTCCTGCGGCGTGAGATGGCGCTCGACGACAATGCGCTCCTCGAGGTCGGGCATGCCGGCGGTGCGCTTGAGCTTGTCCAGGATCACCTGCCGGTAGGCCGGGAACATCGTCTTCCAGTCGTGGTGGGGGCGCAGGTACGGCGTGTGCACCAGCACGTAGAGCGCCTCGCCGCCGTCGGGTGCCACCGACGGGTCGGTGGAGGAGGGCGCCGCCAGGTAGGCGGTCGGGTCCGGGGCCGGCTCGCCCTTGCGGTAGATCCAGTCGAACTCCTCCTCCGGGTCCTTGGAGAAGACGAAGTCGTGGTGGTTCAGGTGCTCGTAGCGCTTGTTCAGACCGAGATACAGCACGACGCCGGAGCAGGCCGGCTCGGGGTTCTTCTTGGCGTAAGCCTTGCCGGCGTCGCCGCCGACCAGCTCCGTGTAGGTCCGCACCGAATCCATGTTGGAGATCACCGCATCGTAGGCGGTGGAACCGGACTTGGTCCGCACGCCCTTCACGGCGCCGGCCGACACGTCGAGGCCCAGGACCTCCTCGCCCGGCTTCAGCGTCGCGCCGAGTTCGGTGGCGAGCTTGGCCAGCGCCTCGGCGACGGCGCGGGTGCCGCCCATCGGGTACCAGACCCCTTCCGCCGTCTGCATGTGGGCGATGGCGCAGAGGACCGCCGGCGCGCCGTAGGGCGAGGAGCCGACATACTGCACGAAGTGGTCGAGCATCTGAGCCAAGCGGGCGTCCTTGACCTTGCCGCGGATCGTGCTCGCCACCGAGGCATGCATGCGCAGCGCGAGCACGTCGCGCAGCGTGCCGGGGTTGAGGTTGGCGCGGATGTTGATGGTGTCGAACAGGTCCTCGACCGGCTTCCAGAAGAAGAACTTCTCCGAGATGCCGTGCAGGTTCTCGGAGACGTCGAGGAACTTCCGGTAGCCCTCGCCCGCACCGCTGCCGGGGGCGAAGCGATCCATGTCGGCGGCCATGCGGGCGACGTCCTGCATCAGGTCGATGCGGGTGCCGTCGTCGAAGAAGCAGCGCCATTGCGGGTCGAGGCGGCGCAGGTCGAGATAGTCGTGCAGGTTGCGGCCGGCCTCGGCGAAGATGCGCTCCAGCACGCGGGGCACGGTGAGGATCGTCGGCCCCATGTCGAACCGGAAGCCGCCCTCGTGCAGCACCGCCGCCTTGCCGCCGAGCCATTCGTTCTTGTCGTAGACCGTGACCCGGTGTCCGCGCGCCGCGCTCACGCAGGCGGCTGCGAGGCCGCCGAGCCCGCTGCCGACGACGGCGACCGTGGAATCCTGGCTCATGACGATCGATACTCCCGGCACGCCCGCGACGACGGCGTCCGCTTGATGGAAGCTAGGCAGAACGGACCGGCGGTCAACGCGCCACCGGGTCGCGCCGGACGGTCCGTCATGCCGTCCGCCGCGAAACGAGAAGGAGCGCGGCGCCAAGCCCCGCGAAGCCGATCGCGAACAGCACGCCCCAGGCCGCCAGCGCCGCGCCGGCGCCGTCGCCCAACGCACCCTGGTAGGCCTCGATCGCCCAGGCGTTCGGGGTGAACCAGCCCGCCTGCTGTAGCCAGGGCGGCATCAGGAAGCGCGGCACCATGCTGCCGCCCACCGCCGAGAGCAGCAGCACGCCGAAGGTCGAGGCGAGGTGGGCCTGCTGGCGGGTCGCGGCGGCGGCGCAGGCGGCGAGCGCCAGCCCGGCCGCCATCGCCGAGACCAGGACGCAGGTGACGAGGAAGGCCGGCCAGTGCGGGCCGATCTCGACGCCGTAGAACAGGGCCGCGGCCGCGAAGATCAGCCCGGCCTGGGCGACGCCCTGGAGGGTGAGGAAGGCGAACTTGCCCAGCACGATCACCGCGAGCCCGCCGGGTCCGGCCATCAGCCGGTCGGCGAGGCCGGTGGCGCGCTCCTCGGTGAGCGACATCGCCCCCTGCATCGCGGCGAACAGCAGGAACACCGCGGTGATCGCGCCGGCATAGTAGCGCACCCGCTCGTTGGCGGCGCCGGCCGCGGTGCTGCGCCGCTCCACCAGGGAGGCGAAGCTGAACGGCTCCTTCTTGGCGCGCTGCTCGGCGAAGGCCTGGTCGAGGAAGGCGCGCTCGTCGGCGCCGATCTTGCCGCTGCGCTCGACGTCGGCGACGACCCGCGACAAGACCACGTCGGGCAGCGCCTCGTTCAGCACGCGCTGGAGCTGGCCCAGCGCGATCGGGGTCGCGAGCGCCTTGGCCGGGCTCTCGACCAGCACCACCGGCTGCTCCGCCGCCGCTCCGGCGGCCGGCGCGGACAGGTCGCCGCGGATCGCCAGCGCCACGTCGACCTGGCCGCGGCGCACCGCCGCGACGACGCCCGGCAAGTCCCGCTCGGGCAGTCGGGTGACGCGGAGCGACGGGTCGGCCTCCAGCGCCTTCATCAGGCGCTCGGTGGTGGCGGTGCCGGCGAGGTCGGCCAGCCCGAGATGGATGCGGATGCGGTCGCCGATCGCGCCCGAGAAGATCGCGGCGAAGATCACGAAGATCACGGTCGGCAGCACGAAGGCCATCGTCAGTGCGGCGCGGTCGCGGATCAGGCTGATCCACATCACGCGGAAGGCGGCGCCGATCATCGGGCGGCCCCGGCCGCGCGCAGGGCCGCGGGGTCGCCGGCCAGCGCGTCGAGATAGAGCGCCTCGAGGCCGGGCGCCCGCACGCGGACCTCGCAGGCCGGCACCGCCTGCGCGCGCAGCGCGTCGAGCAGGTCCGCGCCGTCGAGGACACGGCCGACGCCGGGGGCGGCGCGCCAGACCAGCGGGCTGTGCGAGGGCGCGAACCCGGCATGCCGCAGGGCCTGGTCGGCCGCCGGCCCGGCGGGGAGGGTCAGGGCGACCTCGCGCTCGGGGACGCCTTGGCGAAGCTCGGCCAGCATGTCGGCGAGCGTGCCTTCGCGAACGATGCGGCCGGCGGCCATGAAGGCGGCGCGGTCGGCCAGGCGCTCGGCCTCGGCGAAGTCGTGGGTGGCGATCAGGATCGCGGTGCCCTCCTGGCGCAGGCGGCCGAGCACGGCGTGGATCGCGGCCCGCGCCGTCAGGTCCACCCCTTGCGTCGGCTCGTCGAGGAGCACCAGGCCCGGCTTGCACATCAGGCTCGCGGCGATGTTCACCCGGCGCTGGTAGCCGCCGGACAGCAGCCCGACCGGGCGTCCCGCCGCCTCGGCGACGTCGGTGAGCGCCATGGCCTCGGCCACGGCCCCCGTCCGCTCGCGCCGGCCGAGGCCGGCGAGCTGGGCGAACACGCCGAGGTTCTCGGCGACGGTGAGGCGGGGATAGAGCGCGATCTCCTGCGGCACCCAGCCGATTCCGCGCCGCGCGGAGCGGACCCGGAACGGATCGTGCCCGCCGACCCGGACCGTCCCGGCCTGCGGCGCGAGGCGCCCGGCGATCAGGCGCATCAGCGAGGTCTTGCCGGCGCCGTTCGGCCCGAGCAGCGCCAGGATCTCGCCCGCGTCGAGGACGAGATCGACGGCGTCGAGCACGCGGCGGTCGCGATAGGCGAGGGCGGCGCCCGCGACGCGGACGAGAGGCTCCGTCACGGCGCGCCTCAGCGTCGGGGCAGGGCGCGGGCGAGGCGGACCCGCAGGGCGGACCCGGGCTCGCGCAGGTCGAAGGCGGCCTCGGCGAAGGTCGGGCGGGCCTTGAGCCCGGCGCCGCCGGAGAAGCCGTAGGGTTCCATGGGCAGGCCGAGGCCGGTCCGGTCGAGCCGGCGGTTGCCGTTCACGTCCTCGAACGCGGCGACCGCGTAGCGGCCGGCCGTCACGTCGCGGAACACCACGGTGACCGCGCCGCCGCGCGCGGTCGTCTCCTGCCCGGCGCTGCACGCCTCCTCCGACAGCCCGCCCTGGCACAGGGCGACGGAGACCGAGGCGCCCGGGTCGGCCCCCTCCACCAAGACCTCCACGGTGGCCGCGGTCGCCGGCAAGGCGGCGAGGGCCGCGACGAGGACCGTCGCCATCCGGGCGAGCACCCAGGCGGATGGGGGAATCGAGAGCGACGTGCGGAGGGTGCGGCGCCCGCTCAACCTCACGAGGTCTCGCCGCCGGTGGCCAGCGCGGCGGTCTCGGGCACGCCGGAGGTCTCGGCGACGCGGGCGCCGGCCAGTTCCTCGATCAGCAGGCGCGCGGAGATGCGCGCGCCCTCATAGATCACCGGCAGGCCCGAGCCCGGATGCGTGCCGCCGCCGACGAGGTACAAGCCCGGCCCGAAGCGGTTGTGCGGGCGGAAGTACAACATCTGCATCAAGTCGTGCGCAAGGTTGAACGTGGCCCCCTCGTACACCGAGAAGTTGTCTTGCCATTCGACCGGGTCGACGATGCGCTCGAAGCGAATGCGGCTCTCGACGTCGTCGAGGCCGAGGAGCTTCAGGCGCTCCAGAACCAGGGCGCGGTAGGTCGCGCGGGTGGCGGGCCAGTCGATCCCGGCCTTCAGGTTCGGCACCGGCACGAGGACGTAGAGGGCGGTGTGGCCGGGGGGCGCCATGCCGCCGTCGGTGTAGCCGGCATGCTGCACGTAGACCGAGGGTTGCATCGGCAGGATGCCGTCGGTGATCTCGCGGATGTTGCGCGCGTAATCCTCCGCCAGGAGGATGGTGTGGTGCCCGAGGCTGTCGGGCACTTTCCCCTCGATGCCGAGGTACATCATGAAGGTCGAGCACGACAGGCGCGCCTTCTCGATCTTCCGGTCGCGCCAGCGCGGGCGGTGCTCCTCCGGGACGAGGTCCTGGATCACCCGTGCGAAGTCGCCGTTGATCACCACGGCGTCCGCCGCGATCCGCTCGCCGTCCACGATCACGCCGTCGGCGCGCTTGCCGTCGAAGGTGACGCGCTCAACCGAGGTGCCGAGGCGGATATCGACGCCCATGCGGCGGCACAGGCCCGCCATCGCCTCCGAGATCGCACCGCACCCGCCGACCGGGTGGTAGACGCCGTGCTCGTATTCGAGGAACGAGAGGATCGTGAACAGGCTCGGACACCTAAACGGCGACATGCCGAGGTATTTGGTCTGGAACGCGAAGGCGAGGCGGACCCGCGGGTCCTTGAAGTAGCGCTGCAGGTCGCGGTCGACGCTGCGGCCGGGATGCAGGTGGGGCAGCGCCCGCAGCATCCCGGGGCTCGCCATGCTGCGCAGGGTGTGGAACGCCTGCTCCAGCACCGGCTTGAAGAACTTCAGCTTGACGCGGTTGTCGGCGAAGAACTGCTTGACGTTCTTGGCGTCTTCCGGGGCGATGCGCGCGACCTCGGCCTCCAGCCGGTCCATGTCGCCGGTGGCGCGGATCTCGCCGCCCGCCTCGAAGACGAGATGGTACTGAGGATCGAGCCGCTCGAGCTTGACGTGATCCTCAAGCCGCTCCCCGCAACTATCGAAGATGTCGGCGAGAATCTGGGGATAGAGGAAGAAGGTCGGGCCGATGTCGAACTTGTAGCCACCGGGCGCCGACACCGTCTTGGTCCGGCCTCCGACCTGCCCGTCCTTCTCGATCAGCGTGACCTGAAGGCCGGCGCGCGCCAGCAACAGGGCCGTGGCGAGACCGCCGGGCCCCGCACCGACGACGACGACCCGGCGCCCGGACAACGTCCGCAGGCCCTCACGTGATTGAAGCAACGCGCCCGACTCCCCGATCCGAACTTCCCGGCGGACGACGGGCTGCCGCCCGCTCCACCGTGCGGTCAAGCTAGCTCGCTGCGGGGTCAAGGCAATGGGTGCTCATTGTCGCGCGCAGTGCGGAGCCCGCACGCGAGGCGATGCAGCGCGATCGCGCCTGCGGTGGCGACGTTGAGCGAATCGAAGCCGGGGGCCATAGCGATGCGCAGCCCGCGCATCCGCGCCAGCACCGAGGCCGGCAGTCCGGGGCCTTCGGTTCCGAGGATGAGCAGCGCACGCGACGGCGGCGCGAGGTCGGCGACATCCTCGGCGCCGGACGGGCTCAACGCGAGCGGTTCCAGGCCGAGGGCGGCGGCCGTCGCGAACCAGTCGACGCCGGGATCGAGGCGGGCGAAGGGGACGGTGAGGGCGGCGCCGGCCGAGACGCGGATCGCCTTGCGGTAGAGCGGATCGCAGGTGCCGGCGTCGAGCAGCACCGCGTCGGCGCCGAAGGCGGCGGCGTTGCGGAACAGGCCGCCGACGTTGTCGTGGTTGGTCAAGCCGGCCAGGCCTACGACCAAAGCCGGGGCGGCCGCCTGCGGAACGAGCACCTCGGCGCCCGCGTCGTCGCCGCGGATTCCGACGGCCAGCACGCCGCGATGGATCGGGAACCCCGCCACCGCGCTCATCACGGCGCGGTCGGTGACGTAGACCGGCGGCCGATCGGGACAAGCCTCGATCGCGGCCGCGAGCCCGGCGACGCGCTCGGGCAGCAGCAGGATCGATTCGGTGCGGAAGCGGGCGCGGGGCGACAGCATCAGCCGAAGCGTCACCTCGCCCTCCACGATGAAGCGCCCGGCTCGCCCGACGAGGTCGCGCTCGCGCATCGCCGCGTAGGGGGCGAGGCGCGGATCGGACGGGTCGGAGATCTGGATCATGCCGGAAGGTCACGATCGCAAGGAGACATCATGCCCCCGGGCACCGGGAACCGCTCACGCCGGCGGGCGGCCGCCCATGCGGACCGCCAGCGGGTCGGCCTCGGCCTTGGTCGGCACCTTCACCAGGGCCTCGCCGTCGAGCACGACCTCGCCGGCCACCGCGCAGGTGCACTTGAGGCGGGCGCGGCGCCGCTCGGGCACCAGCTCGGCCACCTCGACGGTGACGTCGACGGTGTCGCCGATGCGCACGGGCGCGCGGAAGTTCAAGGTCTGGCTGATGTAGACCGCGCCGGGGCCGGGGAGGCGGGTGCCGAGCACCGCCGAGATCAGCCCGGCGGTGTAGAGGCCGTGGGCGATGCGGGTGCCGAACGGCGTGCGCGCCGCGAAGTGCTCGGACAGGTGGATCGGGTTGCGGTCGCCGGTGATCTCGGCGAACCCGACCACGTCGGAGGAGGCGATCGTCTTCGAGAGGGTCTCCGAGAGCCCGACTTCGAGGTCCTCGAAGTAGAGAACGCGCAATTCGGGCAACATCTGAGACTCCTCGTTCCGGCCGAACGGATTCGGTCCGATGGCCGACCCGCCTCGCACAGGACGGCCTCCGAATCCAGCCGGACGAAACGCGTAAGGGCGGCTCGACAGCAGGCACCGGGTGGGCGAAGAGGCGGCCCGACCCGTAACGGACACCGTCGCCCGCGTGGAATCCGCCGCCTTTCCCCCGCTCCGCACCGTCGTCCTGCGCGTTGCGGGCTTGAACCTCGGCTATTTCGGCATCGAGATCGCGGTGGCGCTGGCGATCGGCTCGGTGGCGCTGATCGCCGACAGCCTCGACTTCCTGGAGGATGCGGCGATCAACCTGCTGATCTTCGCAGGCCTCGGCTGGAGCGCGGCCAACCGCGCGCGCCTCGGCACGGCGATGGCCGGCATCCTGATGGTGCCGGCGCTGGCCACCGCCTACGCGGCTTACGAGAAGGTCTCGGACATGAGCGCGCCGGCGCCGCTTCCGCTGACGCTGACCGGGCTCGGGGCGCTCGCGGTGAACCTCACCTGCGCCCTGATGCTGTCGCGCCACCGCGACGGCGCAGGCAGCCTGACGCGTGCCGCCTGGCTGTCCGCCCGGAACGACGCCTACGCCAACCTCGCGATCATCGCCGCCGGCCTCGTCACCGCGTTCCAGCCCTCGCCCTGGCCCGACCTGATCGCGGCGGCCGGCATCGCCATCCTCAACGCGGATTCGGCCGGCGACATCCTTCGCGCAGCCGCCGCCGAGCGCCGCGCCGCGCACGACGCAGGACGGACCCCGTGAGAATCTTCCCGATCTCCGACCTCCACCTCGAGCGCCGCCGCCTCGACCTGATCGCCCCGCCGAGCGGGCCGTTCGACGTCATGGTCTGCGCCGGCGACCTGTACGAAGGACACCCCGAGCGCGGGCTCGCCGCCGTGCTGGCGCTGGCCGGAGGCAGGCCGGTCGTCCTCGTGCCGGGCAACCACGAGCATTACGCGCCGACCGGCGACGGGCGCACCGCGCCCGAGCTCCTCGCCGCGCTCGCGGCCGAGGTCGCGCGCCTGAACGAAGGCGGCGCCCGCATCCACCTGCTTCGGCACGGCGCCGCCTGCCTCCTCGACGGGGTCCGGTTCGTCGGCGCGACCCTGTGGAGCGACTGGTCGCTGGCGGGGCGCTGGCTCGGGCCGGACGCCCCCGACCGCCCGGCCGACCCGATGGCCTACGCGGCCGACCGCATGACCGACCCGATCACCGGCTCACGGGAGTATCGCGGCTCGATCCGCAAGGCGGACGGCACGGTCTGGCTTCCCGCCGACGCGATGGCGGCGCACGCGGCGGAGCGGGCCGAGTTGCTGGCGACCCTGGCGCAGCCCTTCCACGGGCCGACGGTGGCGGTGACGCACCATCCGCCGAGCCCGCGTGCGGCCGACGCCTTCCGCGACGCACCGGGGGTGCCGTGGTGGGTGCCGGCCTTCTACGCGACGACGGTGCTCGACGACCTCGACGACGCGGCGCGACCCGACCTGTGGGTGTCCGGTCATTTCCATGCGGGGCACGACATGGCGATCGGCCGCTGCCGCTGGGTGGCGAACCCGGTCGAGGGCGCGACCTACGCCGCCGACCGCGTCGTCACGCTGGCGCGAAGCCCGGCCTGAGCGACGACCGCGGACGGCGCGCCCGGCGCGAAACCTCGTGCGCGGTTCGCGCGTAAGGCTGCCACGTCCTTCCGCGGGAGAACCTCGTCCGTGAACACCTTCCTCGCCGTCGTCCTCGTCTGCGCCAACGCGATCGCGCAGGAAGCCTGCACCGACGACAAGGCCTTGGAGGTGCGCAAGGTCCGCGTCGCGAACGAGCTCGGCTGCACCAACGGCTGGCAGGAGATCATCGCCCGCACGGATTTGCGCGACGAGATCGGCAAGACCTCCTACCTCAAGACCGAGTGCCGCCGGGTGAAGAACGCCCCGTGACCGCCGCTCCTCAGCGGCCGGCCGTGAAGGCGACCGGCCCGGTGGCGAAGCGGATCTCGCCGGCGCCATTGCGAATCTCGACCCCGGCATAATGGATCGCGTCGTCGCGGTTCCGGAACAGCCCGCCGGCGATGCCGTGGCTCTCCAGCGCGACCCAGCAGCCGCTCACATCCTGCCCGATGGTGAAGCTGAGACCGGGTCTTGCGGCGGCCGGGCGGGCGGGCGACGGGACGACGGCGGTCGAGAGGTTCGGCATGGTCTCACGCGGGGCTGGCGCGGTCCCGGGATGGGACCGCACCGCCAAGATCGGCCCGCGACCGTGAGGAATCGAGCGGTCAGGCCGCACGACGCCGTGAGGGTGTCGTTAGGGAACGCCCTACTTGTCGTACTTCACGTAGGCGAAGCGCGGGTCCGTCGGCGTGCCCTCCAGGCCGGCGCCTTCGAGGCCCGGCTGCCAGGAGACGACCTCCTCGATCTTGCGGGCCAGCGCAAAGTCCTTGTCGGTGATGCCCTTGGCGGCATGGTTCATCAGCCGCACCTCGACCCAGGCGTAGGAGGCGGTGAGGTCGGGGTGGTGCCACGCCGCCTCGGCGAGGTGGCCGACGGTGTTGATCACCATCAGCGTGCTCTTCCAGCTGGCAGTCTTGTAGGTGCGGCGAATCCACCCGTCCTCGTAACGCCAGGCCGGTATCTCGGCGGCGATCCGTGCGGCGATGGTCGCGTCGTCGAGGGCGCCTTCGCGCGGTTCGGCCATGGTCGTCTCTCCCGATCGGTTTTCCCCGCCCGAGCCTGCCCCGGCGGCCGCGACCGCGCAAGGCGGATGTGGACGGGCCGCCCCCCGCGCCCTAAGACCTCTGCACAATGGTTCCGCGGGCGCCGGTGCCTCACGGTTCCGGCCGAGAACGGCACAAGGCCAAGATCGGCCGAGACGATCTCTAGGGAGAAGGCGCGATGCTGTCACGGCGCGGATTGCTCGCCGCCGCGCTCGCCGGCCTGCCGATGCTGTCGCATCGGGCGCTGGCGGCGCCGAGCGTACGCCTCGGCAGCCTGCCCTTCGGCACGGTCGCGTGGGAAGCCGCGCTGATCAAGGCGCGCGGGCTCGACGCCGCCAACGGCTTCAACCTCGACCTCGTGAAGCTCGCCGGCAACGACGCGGCGCGCATCGCCTTCATGGGCGGCCAGGTCGACGTGATCGTCGGCGACCTGCTCTGGGCGGCCCGCCTCGGCAACGAGGGCCGCGCGATGCGATACGTGCCGGCCTCGACCTCGGAGGGCGCCGTGATGGTGCCCGCGGCAAGCCCGGTGAAGACCCTCAAGGACCTCGAAGGCAAGCGCCTCGGCGTCGGCGGCGGCCCCCTCGACAAGAACTGGCTGCTGCTCAAGGCCCAGGCGCAGGACGCCGCCGGCTTCGACATCGAGGCCAAGAGCGAGATCGCCTACGGCGCGCCGCCCCTGATCGCGCTGAAGCTCGAGCAAGGCTCGCTCGATGCGGCGCTGACCTACTGGACCTACTGCGCGCGCCTCGAAGCCAAGGGCTTCCGCCGGCTGATCGGCGCCGACGACATGATGCGGGCGCTCGGTGCGAAGGGCGCGTTCGCACTGATCGGTTACCTGTTCGAGGCGAAGACCGTCACCGACAAGCCCGAGGCGATGGCAGGCTTCGTCCGCGCCGTGCGCGCGGCCAAGGACATGCTGGCCGGCGACCCCTCCGCCTGGACGATCGTGCGCCCGCTGATGGCGGCCGACGACGACGCGATCTTCGAGGCGTTGAAGCGGGAATACCTCGCCGGCATCCCGCGCCGGCCCGTGGCCGAGGAGCGCAGCGACGGCGAGCGGCTGTTCTCGGTGATGTCGCGGCTCGGGGGCGAGCGCCTCGTCGGCACCGGCACCGGCCTGCCGCCGGGCCTGTACTACGACGGGACGACCGGTTGATCCGCGCCAGCGACTCGAACCGCCGGGCCGTCCTCACCCGTCTCGCCTCCATGCTGGTGCTGCTCGCCGCATGGCAGGCGGCGGCGCAGGTCGCCGGCTCGCGGATGCTGCCGACGCCGCTCGCGGTGGCGACGTTCATCGCCCGGGAATCGGCGCGCGGCGACCTGTGGACCAATGTGGGTATCACGCTGGCGCGGGTCGGCGTCTCGTTCGTGCTCGCGATGGTGCTCGGCGTCCTGCTCGGCGTGGCGCTCGGGCGCTCGAAGCGCCTGAACACCCTCCTCGACACGCCGCTCCTGGCGATGCTGAACACGCCGGCCCTGGTGATCACCGTGCTGGCCTACGTTTGGGTCGGCTTGAACGAAACGGCCGCGATCCTCGCCGTGGTGCTGAACAAGCTGCCCAACGTCGCCGTCATCCTGCGGGAGGGCGCGCGCGACCTCGACCCCGGCCTGGAGGAGATGGCGCGGACCTACCGGCTCGACCGGCGCTCCTGGGTCGCCCACGTGCTCGTGCCGCAGCTGCAGCCCTACGCGGTCGCCGCGGCACGCTCCGGCCTGTCGCTGGCCTGGAAGATCGTGCTGGTGATCGAGCTGCTCGGGCGTCCCAACGGCGTGGGCTTCGCGATCAACTACTACTTCGTCCAGAGCACCGACGTGGCCGCGATCCTCGGCTACAGCATCGTGTTCATGAGCGTGATGATCGCCATCGACATCCTCCTCCTGCAGCGGCTCGAAGCGCATGTCCGCCGCTGGCGATAAGATGTCCGCCGTCGGCGACGGCGAGGACGCGGTCCTCACGGTCGCGATCGCGCGGAAGGTCTACCATCCGGATTCGGTCGAGCCGGTGGAGGCGGTGCGCGACCTCGCCTTCGCGATCCGGCCGGGCGAGATCGCCTGCCTGATCGGGCCGTCGGGGGCGGGCAAGACCACGACCCTGCGCATCCTGCTCGGGCTCGACGCCGACTACGACGGAACCATCGTGCCGGACCCGCGCGCATCCGAGAACGGGCCGGGCATGGTCTTCCAGGAGCCGCGTCTGCTGCCGTGGCGGACGGTGGAGCAGAACGTGCGCCTGGCGATGCCGCGGCCGCAGCGCGCGCGCGACCTCGACGGGCTGTTCGCGCATCTCGGGCTGACCCCGTGGCGGGACCGGTTTCCCGGCGCGCTGTCGCTGGGGATGCAGCGCCGCGTGGCGCTCGCCCGCGCGCTCGCGAACGATCCGCGCCTCTTGGTGCTCGACGAGCCGTTCGTGTCGCTCGACGACGCGGCCGCCGCCTCCCTGCGGGGCCTGGTGGTCGACACCGTCGACCGGCTCGGCATGAGCGTGCTGATGGTGACTCACAACGTCGCCGAGGCGATCGCCGTCGCCGACCGGCTGCTGCTGCTGTCGCCGCGCCCGGCGAGCCTGGTCGCCACGGTGCCGCTCGATCGCCCGCGGACGAGCCGCGACCGCGCCTGGGCCGACGCAACCCGGCAGGACCTGGCGCGGCGCTACCCCGGCGTCATCGCCGAGTGACGTTTCACCAAAGCAAGGCTTCGTCTGGCCGGAAGGCCCGACCTCACTCCACTCGTGCATCTACGTCGAGCTTGTCGAGCACCGCACCCGGCGTGCGGGCGAGGCCGAAATCGGCGAAGCCCAGGCCGGCCGCGTTCTTCGCCTTGGCGTTCAGCGTCAGGCGTCCGGGCTTCGTCACGAACTGGCCGAGCGCGCTGCCGATCGCCCGGGCGGCCGGCGAGTTGCCGAGCATCGCCGGCACGCCGAACTGGGTCGCCGCCACGTATTCCTGGCGCAATTCCTCCGGCTTGAGGCTCAGGGCCTTCGCTTGGGCGGCAAGGAAGCGCTCGAACAGGCCGGTGTTCTGGACGGTGAGGTCGAGGGCCTTGGCGGTGGCCGTGAGCATCAGCAGGCTGGCCGCCGGGATGTGCGAGGCGAACAGCTCCGGCCCCATGCCGCCGATCGTGCCGGCGAGCCGCAGCGAGCCGATGTCGCGTCCCGACAGGGTCATCTCGCGCAACGCCACCTCGCGCTTGTCCTCGTCCCAGGCCGAGTCGATCACAAGGTTGAAATCGAGGTCGGCATAGCCGTAATCCGGCAGGGCGCCGAGCACCGGCACGCCGGCGACTATCGTCGCCGGGAAGGTCACGCCCGACAGGTCGAGGCGGCTTGCGGTCGGCACCCCGTCGCGCAGCGGCCCGAAGGTCAGGGCGCCGCTGCGCAGGACAAGTCGCATCGGCGCGGCGCCCTGCGAGGCCGGAACGCCGAGCGGGTCGCCGGCGACGGCGGGCGGCTTACCGGCGCTGCGGCTGGTCTGCCTGGCTTCCGCAGCCGGATCGGCCGGCAACTCGACGCTGAAATCCTGCAAGGTCAGGCCGCCGATGGCCGGGGCGAGGCGGCGCAAAGCCTCGTCGGTGACGGCGGCGTTCGGGTCGGCGAGGCGGCGCAGGGCCGCGATGGTGGGGCTGAGCGAGACGCCGGTGAGGGCCGCCCGCGCGAGCCGGGCCTTCACCCCGCCCTGGGCGAAGGCGATCGCCTCGAGCGTCGTGCCGGCCTC
The DNA here is from genome assembly GCF_022179125.1 of Methylobacterium cerastii. Classification (GTDB taxonomy): domain Bacteria; phylum Pseudomonadota; class Alphaproteobacteria; order Rhizobiales; family Beijerinckiaceae; genus Methylobacterium; species Methylobacterium cerastii. The sequence goes on along the minus strand of NZ_BPQG01000032.1, from coordinate 111,906 downwards.
GGCGCCGGTGCCGACATGCGCCAGGCGCCCGACCTCGACCAGCATCGGCGCGCCGGCCCCGGTCCGGCTGATGGCGAGGCCGTGCAGTTCGAGGCTGCCGAAGGAGACCGCGTCGGCAAGATCCGCCGCGGTGGCGGCGAGCCGGCCGCGCGCGTCGGCCTTCATCTCGGGATCGACCGCGTCGAGCCCCCGGGTGAGGGCGGCCATCGCGCCGTTCCACCCGCCGGGGATCTGGCGGCCGCCGAAGTCGCGGCCTTCGAGCCCGGCGATCCGGATCGCGACGCCCGAATCCTCTGTGTAGGTCACGTCGGCGACGCGGATCGCGGCGTAGACCCGCTGCACCGGCCCCTTCCCGTCACCCGGTTCCGAGGAGAGCCGCACGAGCGCGGCGAGGTCGAGGTCGCTCGCGACGATCCGGCCGTAAGTGCCCGATCCCTTTTGCGCGCCGGAGACCGCGACGCCGGCGCCCGCCATGGTCAGCTCGGCGATGCGGCCGGCGCGCACGTCGCGCGCCGTGACCTCGCGGTAGGTCACGGTCTGCAGCGATCCGCCGGGACCGGGATGTTCGGAGACGAGGACCGGGATCGACATGCTCGCCGCTTCCAGGCGCGCGAGGCGCGGCGCCCACGGCTCGGCCGAGTCCGGTGCCAGGATCGCCGTCAGGTCGCCGCGCGACAGCCGGGTACCGCTCACCGTGACGCGGGCGGCCTTGAACAGCGTATCGCCGAGCGGCAGCGCCACATCGACGAGCACGACGTCCTGGACGGCGGAGGCCGCCTCCTGCGCCGTGGCCGGGACGGCCGCAAGACCGGCGCCCCCGAGGACGAGGCCGGCACAGAAGCAGAGTCGAGCCGCCCGGAGCAGGCTGGCGCGGACCGTTCGGTGAGGGATCATCGTGTGCGGACCGCTGCCGGGATTGCCAGACCGAGAAGACGGCGCCGTCGTCCCGCATTTCGGCGCGCGAGGCAATCGGTGCGCCACGTCGCAAACCCTGTCGCAAGCCTCGCCGGCCCGCACCTTTCGTCCCGGCACAACGGTGCCGGCGTTGGGAGGTCGGGTGGGGTCAGAGCGAGAACGAGGTGCCGCAACCGCAGGACGAGGTGGCCTGCGGGTTCTCGATCTTGAAGGATTGGCCGATCAGGTCGTTGACGAAATCGATGGTCGAGCCGGCCATGTACTCGAGCGAGACCGGGTCGACGATCACGGTGGCGCCGTCGCGCTCGATGGCGACGTCCTGCGCCGCCTGTTCGCGGGTGATGTCGAAGGCGTAGGAGAAGCCCGAGCAGCCGCCGCCGTTCACGCTGACGCGGAGCGCCGCGCCCGGCGGCTCGGCGACCATGATCTCGTTGATGCGCTTGGCGGCGCGGGGGGTCAGGGTGATCTCGGCCATCTGGGAAGCCATCGGCGCTGTCGTCGGGGTCTGGGCGCGGCGGGCGATTGCCTGCCGCGTGATCGAACCAAGATATGAGGTAGGACGGCGCGCCGCAACGCGTGCGTCGCCGAACCGCGAGGGGACCATGCGGGCAGGACATCGCGAACAGATGGGCGGGACCCGTGCGCGCCAACGGTGAGCGCTGGCGCGCGCCCTACGCCACCGACCCGGGCGCGACCCGGGGGCGGCTGATCCCAGAGCCGGCCTCGCCGACGCGTAGCGACTTCCAGCGCGACCGCGACCGCGTGGTGCATTCCACCGCGTTCCGCCGGCTGAAGCACAAGACCCAGGTCTTCGTGCACCACGAGGGCGACCATTACCGCACCCGGCTGACCCATACCCTGGAGGTCAGCCAGATCGCCCGCGCGCTCGCCCGCGCGCTCGGCCTCGACGAGGACCTGGCGGAGGCGTTGGCGCTGTCCCACGACCTCGGCCATACCTGCTTCGGCCATACCGGCGAGGACGCGCTCGACGCCTGCATGGCGTCCCATGGCGGCTTCGACCACAACGCGCAGGCCCTGCGGATCGTGACCCGGCTGGAGCGGCGCTACGCCGGCTTCGACGGGCTGAATCTCGCCTGGGAGACCTTGGAGGGCCTGGTCAAGCACAACGGCCCGCTGCTCGGCCCGGACGGGCGCCCGACTCCGCGCTACGCCTGCGAAGGCATCCCGGCAGCGATCCTCGAATACGATGCCCTGCATCCGCTGGAGCTCGCCCGCCACGCCGGCCCGGAGGCGCAGGCGGCGGCGCTCGCCGACGACATCGCCTACGACAGCCACGACCTCGACGACGGCCTGCGCGCCGGGCTGTTCGACCTCGCCGACCTCGGCGAGGTGCCGTTCCTGCGCGGCTTGCTCGACGAGATCGCCGCCCTGCACCCCGGCCTGGAGGCGTCGCGCACCATCCACGAACTCGCGCGGCGGGTGATCACCCGGTTCGTCGAGGACGTGATCACGGAGAGCCGGCGGCGGCTGGATCGTCTGGCCCCGGCAAGCGTCGCCGACATCCGCGCGGCCGACGCCCCGGTGATCGCGTTCTCGGCCGCGATCGCGGCCGCTGACGCCGACATCAAGCGCTTCCTCTACGCGCGGATGTACCGGCATCCCGAGGTGATGGCGGTGCGCGAGAAGGCCAACGCCATCGTCGCGGACCTGTTCGCGGCGTTCTCCGCCGACCCGACGCGGATGCCCGAGGAATGGAGCGCGGGGCTCGATGGGGCGCCGCCGGGCCGGATCGCGCGCCGGATCGCCGACTACATCGCCGGCATGACCGACACCTACGCCGTGCTCGCCCACCGCCGGCTCTATGCCGCGACGCCGGACCTGCATTGGAGCCCGCCGAGCCGCGGCCTGCCGCTGACCGAGCCGTGAGGCGGGTTGTACTTGAGATACCTGGGCGGCGGGTGCCCGAATCGCCCGCCGCCGCGCGGCTCAGCCGTTCGGCTCAGTAGCCCGAGCAGGTGCAACCGCTGCCATAGCCGTAGGCAGCCGGCGCGTAGCCGCCGTAGCTCCCGTTGTAGACGGGTGCGTAGCTCGCGCCGTAGGCGGGGGCGTAGCCGTAGCCGCCATACCCGCCGCCGTAGCTGCTGCCGTCATCGTAGCCGCCGAAGCCACCCGACAGGGCGCCGGCCGCGAGCCCGAGGCCCAGGCCGATCCCGGCGCCGGCGATGCCGTAGCCGACGCCCCGGCCGTAGCCGCCGCGGTAGCCGTATCCGCCACGATTGCCGGCATAGCCGCCCCGGTATCCACCGTAGCCGCCATGATACCCACCGTAGCCGCCACGCGAGCCGGCGAAGCCGACGCTGCGGAACCCGCCATGGCCGCCCCAGCCACCGCCATACGGGCGGGCCTCGACGCTTGCGGGAACCGCGACCACGGCGGCGGCCAGCGTCGCGCCTGCCAGGATAAGAGCCTTCATCACGTCGTCTCCAATCGAATTCTGAGGATCGCGACGGCCGGTCGCCGCGCGTTGCGCCTAGGACTGTAATCAGCAGCCTGCACGACGACGGGGTGGCAGTGTACGCACCCGGGCAGTTATCCCGGCCCGATCGACGCCGCCCCTGGCAGCCCCGTCCGTGGGACAGGGCTGCGTCCCGATCACCGACGGTTCGCAACCGCGGGCGATCCGCCATGTTGAGGGCATACCGCACCGCACAAAGAGGGACGGGCCCCCGCGCCCCGGTCCCGTGCCAACGGAGCCTCCGAATGGCCTCGCTGCCGATCCTCGCCCTCGCCGTCGCCTCCTTCGGCATCGGCACCACGGAATTCGTGATCATGGGCTTGCTGCCGGAGGTGGCGCAGAGCTTTTCCGTCACGATCCCGCAGGCCGGCTACCTCGTCTCCGGCTACGCGATGGGCGTGGTGGTCGGCGCGCCGCTCGTGGCGATCGCCACCGCGGGCCTGCCGCGCAAGACCGCCCTGCTCGCCCTGATGGCGGTGTTCCTCATGGGCAACGTCGCCTGCGCCGTCGCGCCGACCTACGCCACCTTGATGCTCGCGCGCATCGCCACCGCCTTCGCCCACGGCGCCTTCTTCGGCATCGGCGCGATCGTGGCGCGGGACCTGGTGCCGCGGGAGAAGCGGACGCAGGCGGTGTCGCTGATGTTCGCTGGGCTGACGCTCGCCAACGTGCTCGGCGTGCCGCTCGGCACCGCGCTGGGCCAGGCGGCGGGCTGGCGCGCGACCTTCTGGGCGGTGGTGGCGATCGGCGTCGCGGCGGGCTTCGCGATCCAGCTGTTCGTGCCGGCCGGGCTCCCCGGCTCGCGCGGCGGGCTGGCGGGAGAGTTCCGGGCGCTCGGGCGCTGGCCCGTGCTTCGGCCGATGCTGGTCTCGACCTTGTCCTCTGTGAGCTTCTTCACGGTTTTCACCTACATCACGCCGTTGCTGATGGGGGTGACCGGACTCAGCGCCCGCGGCGTCACCGGCGCCTTGTTCGTCGCCGGCATCGGGCTGACCGCCGGCAACCTGATCGGCGGACGGCTCGCCGACGGGAATCTCACCGCCACGGTGATCGGAAGCTTCCTCGGCCTCATCGCCGTGCTGACGCTGCTGGTCGGCGTCGCCCGCTTCGAGTTCGCGATGCTCGCGGCGCTGGTGGTGTGGAGCGGGCTCGCCTTCGCCCTGGTCTCGCCGCTGCAGATCTGGGTGGTGGAGGCCGCCAGCGACGCGCCGAACCTCGCCTCGACGCTCAACCAGGGCGCGTTCAACCTCGGCAACGCCACCGGCGCCTGGCTCGGCGGGGTCGCACTCACCGCGGGCGTCGGATACGCGCAGCTGCCGTTGATCGCGGCGGCGGTGTCGACGTTGGGGCTCGGCCTCGCGCTGTCGGCGATGTCGGGCCCGACGCGGTCGGTGCTGCCGGCGCCGATCCATCCCGGCTGACATGAAGAACGACGCTCGCAGCCGAGCTGCAAGATACTGCAATTTTCGCATGCCCCGGCGCAAAATCGTTAATTTTTAGCGCTTGCCATGCGATCGACGCATCCGTTACGTGCGACGGACGCCATTGTTGCGATGCACCATGACGCGCATCTTCCGGGCGAACGGACGGCGCCTACGACCGTCACACCTACGGAGTGCGAACCATGACCCAGCCTGCACCGAAGCCCGGCCTGTTCTCGCAGATGCTGCGCCTCTGGCTCGAGCACAACCAGCGCATGCTCGACATGCGGATGGGCCCGTTCTGAGCCTACGCGCACAACCCGTCGGCCCTTAAAAAGCCGGTCCCGCTCAAGCGCCGGGCCGGCTTTTTCGTGTCTGCGACCGGGCCGATCAGCGTCGCGCGAGATCGCCGAGCAGGCTCGCGGCGACGGTGGCCTTCGAGACCGTCAGCCCCGAGGCCGCGATGGCGTCGACCGCCCCGCGGATACGCGCCAGCGCCGGACCGCGCGCCTTGCCCCAGGCGGCGACCGCCTCCGGCCCAGGGCCGATGTCGTCCACGACCTCCGACGTGAGCTGGCGGTGGGCGCTCGAGATGCCGGCCACCGCCCGTTCCAGGGCGACCCGGTCGAAGGTGTCGGAGACCGGCGCGGCGCGGGCGGCGGCCGCCAGCGCATCCAGGGAAAACTCCCGCTCCAGCGCGAAATGCGTCGCCGCGATCTCCGCCACCGGCCGCCCGCTGGTGCCTGCGACGCGGACGATGTCGGGCGCCGAGGTCAGCGCGCGGAGCGAGGCGAGGCGCAGGGCCGGCTCGTCGTCCATGCCCTGCCCGACGAGCTCCGCCCGCCGCCGCTCGATCGCGGCGTTGGCGTCCGCGCCGAGGACGCCGGGAAGGGCCGCAAGCACCGCGCCGATCCCGTCGCGGTACCGCGCGACGAGCGGAGCGATGCCGCCGGTCAGGTCGAGGTTGCGGATGAACCAGACGATGCGGTCGACCAGCAGGTCCTGCACCTCGGCGTAGAGTCCGACCTGCGCCTGCCCGCCGATGCGCCCGGCGAGCCCGTCGATCGCCGCGTTCAGCTCCATCAGGCCGAAGGCGTCGCGGGTCACGGCGTAGGCCTTCGCGATGGTGGCCGCGTCCGCCCCGGTCTCGTCGGTCAGCCGGGTGACGAGCGAGATGCCGCCGCGGTTGACGATGATGTTCGACAGGGCGGTGGCGATGATCTCGCGGCGCAGACGGTGTCCCTTCACAGCGTCGGGGAAGCGTTCGCGGAGCGCCTTGGGGAAGTAGCGCTGCAACTCGCGGTCGAAGTACGGGTCGTCGGGCACCGGGCTCGCCAGCACCGAGTCGTAGAGCGAAAGCTTGGCGTAGGCCAGCAGCACCGCGTATTCCGGCCGCGTCAGACCCTCGCCGCGGCGCATGCGCTCGGTGAGGGTCGCGTCGTCCGGCAGAACCTCGACGGCGCGGTCGAGCCGGCCTTCCGCCTCCAGCCCCTGCATCGTGCGCATCGCAAAACCGGTCTCGCCGAGGCCCCGGTGCAGGGCGAGGGTGAGGGCCAGGGTCTGCAGCTCGTTGTTGCGCAGCACGAGGTGCGCGACCTCGTCTGTCATGGCGACGAGGAGCGCGTTGCGGGCGTCCGGGTCGAGGCGGCCGTCGCGCTCCGGGATCATCAGCGCGATCTTGATGTTCACCTCGACGTCGGAGGTGTTGACGCCGGCCGAGTTGTCGATCGCGTCGGTGTTGAGCCGCACGCCGGCACGCGCCGCCTCGATCCGCCCGGCCTGCGTCAGCCCGAGGTTGGCGCCTTCGCCCACCGCCTTGGCGCGGATCTCCGGGCCGGTGATGCGCACCGCGTCGTTGGCCCGGTCGCCGGCCTGCTCGTCGGTCTCGGTGGTGGCGCGGACATAGGTGCCGATGCCGCCGAACCACAGCAGGTCCACGGGCGCCTTGAGGATCGCCTGCATCAGCTCGGCCGGCGAGGCGGAGGCGCGGTCGAAGCCCAGCGCCGCCTGGATCTCCGCCGAGAGCGGGATCGCCTTCAGCGCGCGCGAGAACACGCCGCCGCCGGCCGAGATCAGGCCCTTGTCGTAGTCGGCCCAGCTCGACCGGCCGAGGTCGAACAGCCGCTTCCGCTCGGCGAAGCTCCCGGCCATGTCGGGGTTCGGGTCGAGGAACACGTCGCGGTGGTCGAAGGCCGCGATCAGCTTCAGCGTGCGCGAGAGCAGCATGCCGTTGCCGAACACGTCGCCCGACATGTCGCCGACGCCGACTACCGTCACCGGATCGGATTGGGTGTCGACGTCGATCTCGCGGAAGTGGCGCTTCACCGCCTCCCAGGCGCCACGCGCGGTGATGCCCATGCCCTTGTGGTCGTAGCCCTGGCTGCCGCCGGAGGCGAAGGCGTCGCCGAGCCAGTGACCGCGCTCCAGCGAGAGCGCGTTGGCGATGTCGGAGAAGGTCGCCGTGCCCTTGTCGGCGGCGACCACGAGGTAGGCGTCGTCGGAATCGTGCCGCACGGTGTCGGCCGGCGGCGCGATGCCCTCGCTGACGAAGTTGTCGGTGAGTTCGAGCAGCGTGCGGATGAAGATGCGGTAGCTCTCGGTGCCTTCGGCGAGCCACGCCGCGCGGTCGGAAGCCGGCGGCAGGCGCTTGGGAAAGAACCCGCCCTTGGCGCCCACCGGCACGATCACCGCGTTCTTCACCTGCTGGGCCTTCACCAGCCCCAGGATCTCGGTGCGGAAATCCTCCGGCCGGTCGGACCAGCGCAGGCCCCCTCGGGCGACATAGCCGTAGCGCAGATGCAGGCCCTCGACGCGGGGCGCGTAGACGAAGATCTCGAAGAACGGCCGCGGCAGCGGCATCCCGGACACCTTGGCGCAGGCGAACTTGAAGGCGATCGTCTCGCGCGGGAGCCCGTCGGCGGCCGTCTGGAAGAAGTTGGTGCGGACCGCGGCCTCCACGAGGTTGACGAAGCGGCGCAGGATGCGGTCCTCGTCGAGGCTGGTCACGTCGGCGAGCGCCGTTTCGATGGCCTCGCGGACGGCGGCCTCGTTCGCTTGGCGGTCGCCCTCGGTGACGGGGTCGAAGCGGGCGTAGAACAAAGCGACGAGCTGGCGGGCGATGCCGGGGTGCTGGCTCAGGGTCGCGGCGAGGTAATCCTGGCCGTAGCGCACGCGGAGCTGGCGCAGGTAGCGGCCGAGCGCCCGCAGCAAAGCCACGTCGCGCCAGGCGAGGCCGGCCTCCAGCACGAGGCGGTTGTAGCCGTCGGATTCGGCTTGGCCCGCGGCGATGGCGAGCATCGCCGCCTCCAGCGGCGCCTCGAGCGGGCCGATCTCGATCGCCGCGCCGGTGGCGCGCTCCAGCAGCATGTCGTGCAGCCAGACCCTGGTGTCGGCGCCGACCGCCGAAACGCTGTAGGTCCGCTCGTTGATCACGCGGAAGCCGAGGTTCTCCAGGCCGGGCACCCGGTCCGACAGCGGCAGCGACGCCCCGCGCGAGAACACCTTGAGGCGCACCTGCGCCGCCGGGTCGGTGTCGCGGCGGTCGATGGCGACCGCGCGCGGTCGTTCCTCGGAGAGCGATTCGAGGATGGCGATGTCGCCGATGGCGACCTCGGCGGAGAAGTTTTCGCGGTACGCCGCCGAGAAGCCCTCGCCGTAGCGGGCGGCCAGCGTCCGCGCCTCCGAGCCGCCCATGGCGTCGCCGAGGGCGGCGCGGAGCGCGTCGCCCCAGGTCCGCACCAAGGCGGCGATCCCGGCTTCGAGCGCCGACGGGTCGCGCTCCGGCGCGCCGGCCTCCGAGAAGCCGACCACGTAGTGGATGCGCGCCAGCGGCCCCTCGGGCAGATCGGGATAGGTCGCCGAGAGCCGGCCGCCGTGCTCCTGCGCCAGGTAGGCGCCGATGCGGGCCCGCACGACCGAATCGTAGCGGTCCTTCGGCACGTAGACGAGGAGCGAGACGAAGCGCCCGAACCGGTCGGTCCGGGACAGGACGCGGATGCGCGGCCGGTCGGCGAGGTTGGCGATGGCGAGGGTGAAGCGGAACAGCCGGTCCACGTCGATCTGGAACAGGTCGTCGCGCGGGTAGGTCTCGAGCACCGCGAGCAGCGCTCGGCCCGCATGGCTCGTCGGGTCGAGGCCGGCCTTTTCCACCACGGCCGCAACCTTGCCGCGGAGATACGGCACCTCGCGGGCGAGCGCGGTGTAGGCGGCCGCGGTGAACAGCCCGACGATGCGGACCTCGCCGGTGAGCTTGCCGGTGGTGGAGAAGAGCTTCACCGCGACGTAGTCGAGATGCGCCGCCCGGTGGACGCGGGCCTTGAGGCTCGACTTGGTGATGATCAGCGCGTGCGGCTCTTCGAGGAAGGCCACGATCTCCGGCGTCATGTCGACCAGCGCCCGGCCGCGGCGCAGCACCGCGAGGCCGGGATCGCGCAGGATGCCGAGGCTCTCGGCCTCGGTGGCGGCCTCGCCGGGCAGCGCGTGTTCGCGCATGCCGAGCAGGGTGAAGTGGCCGTCGCGCAGCCATTCGAGGAAGGCCCGCGCCTCGGCGACCTCGCCCTCCGGCAGGGGCGGGGGGTTGCGGCCGTAGCCCTCGGCGAGCTCCGCCAGCCGCGCCAGCATCGCGTCGTTGTCGTCCGTGACGAGGGCCACGTCCCGGAAGACCTGAGCGAGGCCGGCTTCGAGGCGTTCGCGCGCCTCGCCGGCATCGAGCCGGTCGAGGTGGATGTGGATGAAGCTCTCGCGCAGCAGCGCGCCGTGGGCGTCCGCCGTGGTCTCGCCGACGACGCGGAGCAGGGCGCCCGCCCCATCCCGCTCGACGCCGAGGATCGGGTGGGCGACGAGGTGGGGCGTCAGGCCCTGCTCGGTCAGCTCGGCCAGGGTCGAATCGAGCAGGTAGGGCCGGTTGTCGTTGACGACCTCGACGACGGTCAGCTCGCGGGTGCGCCCGAGGGCGGGCAAAGCCACGTCGACGAGGCGCAGGTTCGCCGCCGACCCGGTGGCGCGGGGCATCGCGAGATGGTCGCGGGCGGCGATCGCGAGGTCGGCCAGCGCCTCGGCCGGGTAGGGCGCCAGATCCTCCGGCGGCACCCGCCCGAACAGGTCGCGGACGAAGCCGCCCGGGCCGCCGCGCCCGCCGACGACCGAGGCCGCCGCCTCGATGAGGTCGGTGCGGGCGGATTTCGCCTCGCTCGTGGCCAGCGCAGTGGCCGATTCCAGGGCCGATTCGGTTTCCAGCACCATGGGCGGGACCCTCCCAACCGGCACCGGCGCCGGTTCCGCCGCGGACGTTAGGGGAGGGCCCATGGCGAGTCGATGACGCTCGCCGCCCACGGACCGGCAGCGGGTGACAGGCGGGCCGCAACGACCGGCGTTTCCGCGCTCAGTCCGTTACCGGCCAGCAGGCGCCATGCCGCGATCGGTTTCCGCAGATCGCAGCGAGCGCGGGAACAACGCGCCCGCCGACCGGTTGACGCTTCATTGGAGCTGTTCTAATTAAGAACTGCGGACGGGCAACGGGGCCGGCGACGGTTTCCAAGGCTCGCGACAGACGCCAGAACCGGAGTGACCCCATGACCTCGACCAACGCCTCCTGCGACAGCTGCCGCTTCTTCGACGACCACAAGACCAACGGCGCCTCCGCCGCCGGCGACCAGGGCCTGTGCCGCTTCAACCCGCCGGTCAGCCAGCCGGCTCCCGAGTCGAAGGGCCTGTGGCCGGTGGTGGCCTCTCAGGATTGGTGCGGCCACTTCACCGCCGAGATGACCGCGGCCGAGTAAGCCACGGGCGGTCCTCGATCGGCCGCCGCACGGTTAACGGCAGAGGGGCCGGCGCATGCGCGCCGGCCCCTTCTTTGCGTGAGCGGAGCGATGACGCCGAACCTACGGCCGGCCGTGGAGGCCGACATTCCCGCGATCACCCGGATCTACGCCGACGCCGTCCTGAACGGCACGGCGAGCTTCGAGGTCGAGCCGCCGACGGAGGCCGAGATGGCGCGCCGCCGGTCGGCGCTGGTCGCGGACGGCTTCCCCTACCTCGTCGCCGAGCAGGACGGCGTCGTTCGCGGATACGCCTATGCCGGCCCGTACCGCGCGCGGGCGGCCTACCGCTCGACGGTGGAGGATTCGGTCTACGTCGCCGAGGCCGCGCGCGGGCTCGGGATCGGCCGCGCCCTCCTGACGGCCCTGATCGCGGCCTGCGAGGCGATCGACGCGCGGGCGATGGTGGCGGTGATCACCGATCCGGGCTCGGAGACGTCGGCCGCCCTCCATGTGGCCCTGGGCTTCGCGCATGTCGGCGTGCTGGACAACGTCGGCCACAAGCACGGGCGCTGGCTCGGCACCGTGCTGATGCAGCGGCGTCCCGGCCCCGGACCGGACACGGCCCCGACGCGGGCGTGACCGCGCAACTTCGCGAAAAAATGGACGCCGAACGCCGCGTGCGAAGGTCCCGCCCGCTCAGTCCAGCCGGTAGCGCACCGGCTCCATCGCGGGCGGCAGCGGCTCGCCGAGGGCGTCGAGCACCGTGCGCTCGGCCGTGCGCAGCATCGCGTCGAGGGGCAGGTCGTTCGCCTCGAGGCCGAAGGGCTCCTCGAGTTCGTCGCCGAGCGCGTCGAGGCCGAAGAAGGTGTAGGCCACCAGCATGGTCGCGACTGGCGTCGCCCAGCCGAGCGAGGCCGACAGGCCGAACGGCAGCAGCAGGCAGTAGAGCCACGCCGTGCGGTAGAGCAGCAGCGTGTAGGCGAAGGGCAGGGGCGTGCCGTGGATGCGCTCGCAGGCGGTGTGGATCGCCGACAGGTCCGAGACCTTGCGCTCGAGGAGGCCGAACAGCACGTCGGTGAGGTGCCCGTCGCGATACGCGTCCGCGAGGTCGCGGGTCAGGCCGGCCAGCACCGCATCGGTCGGGCTCGGGCAGGCGCGCAGCCGCGCAGCCTCGGCCGGCGGCAGCCAGGGCGCGACGGCCGCCGCCTCGTCGAGGCCGCGCAGACGCGCGTGCAGGCCGTGGCCGAAGCCGACGACCCGGCGCAGGCTCGACCGGCGAAGGCCGGCGCGCGCGTCGCCGGGCAGCAGCGCGACCAGGGTCCGGCTCAAGCCGCGCACCTCGACGATGAGCGCCCCCCAGGCCTTCCGGGCCTCCCACCAGCGCTCGTAGCAGGCGTTGTTGCGGAAGCTCAGGAAGATCGACAGCGCCAGCCCGATCAGGGTGAAGGGCCCGATCCCCGCCGTCACCGGGAATTTCTCCGGGACGCGCTGCTCGACGGCGACCACCAGGGCGGCGAAGGCCGTCAGCCCGAGGACCTTCAGCGCCACCCGCGGCAGGATCGAGCCACGCAGGGTGAACAGGATGGCGAAGAGGTTGGGGCGCGGGCGAACGATCATGGACGGCAGGCTTAGCCGTCCGGGCCGCCCCCGTCATCGGCCGCGCGTCCCCTGCGAGCCGCCGCACGGCCATGATCCCGTCATGTTCGGAGCGGATTGGCGGGCCTGAGAGATCGTGCACGCCGACGGGCCAAGGCCACGCAGCCGGCGCGCGGCAAGGAGTAATGGGTATGACGGTTCGACGGATCGGCGCGGGAATCGGCGCCTGGGCCGGACGTGCGATGGCGCTGGCGATGCTGACTGGCGTCGCCCATGCGGCGACGCCTGCGGACCCGAGCGGCACGTGGCTCACCGAGGACGGGCGCGCCCGCATCCGGGTGGAGAAGTGCGGCCCGAGCAACAAGAGCCTGTGCGGCTACGTCGTGTGGCTGAAGGTGCCGCTCAACGACAAGGGCCAGCCGCGGGTCGACTTCAAGAACCCCGACGCGAGCAAGCAGGCCCGCGCCTCGCTCGGCCACCAGCTCATCATGGGGCTGAAGCCGAACGCCGACGCCCACTACGAGGGCAAGATCTACAATTCCGAGGACGGCAAGTCCTACGACGTGACGATCTGGTCCGACACGCCGGAGGAACTCACCGTCCGCGGCTGCCTGATCGCGTTCCTGTGCAAGTCGCAAACCTGGAACCGCGTGACCGACGTGGTCGCCGGCCAGATGACCGGGCCGACCAACGGCCCGGGCGGCCCGCGCACCGATCCGGAATACATGGCCGGCAAGCCCGCCGCGACCGGCGCGAACGCGGCCAAGCCCCCCGCGCCGAAGCCCGGCGCGAAGCCGGCCCCGGCCGGCACCACGGCCGCCCCCGCCGCCGAATAGTCCATGGCCTAAACCGATCGCGCCTCGGCGGCGCGATCGGATAGAAGGCGACCGCGGATCACGTGATCAGGTCTCAATCGACCAAAGCGGCGTAGGTCAGCACCCGCAGTTCCTTGCGGATCGGCAGCGCCGAGGACGGGACGAGCTGCGTCAGCAGCACCACGGCGAGGTCCTCGGCCGGGTCGATCCAGAACGCGGTCGAGGCCATGCCGCCCCAGGCGACCTCGCCGGGCGTGCCGACGATCTGGGCCTTGGCCGGATCGAGCATCACCGAGAAGCCGAGCCCGAAGCCGATACCGTGGTAGGACGATTCGGCGAACCGCGGCGTACCGATTGCCGCGAGGTCGCCGGGCAGGTGGTTCATGGTCATCAGCTCGACCGTCTTGCGTCCGAGCAGGCGCACGCCGTCGAGTTCGCCCCTGTTCAAGATGAACCGGCAGAAGCGCATGTAGTCCGACGCCGTCGAGACGAGGCCGCCGCCGCCGCCCGCGATCGCCGGCGGCTTGGCGAAGGTGGTCTCGACCGCGTCGTCGTAGAGCGTGAGCGTGCGGCTGCGATCGTAGACGTAGTTCGCCGCGAACCGACCGAGGTTCTCGGGACGCACGAAGAAGTCGGTGTCGACCATGCCGAGCGGCGCGATCACGGCCTCGCGCAGGTAATCCGCGAAGTCGCGCCCCGAGACGACGGCCACGAGGTGGCCGAGCACGTCCGTCGAGACGCTGTAGTTCCAGGCTTCCCCCGGCTGCGACAGCAGTGGGAGCTTCGCCACGGTGGCCACCACCTCGGCGAGGCTCGCATCCGGCCGCAGGAAGTCGGCGCCCTGCTGGCGGTAGAGTGCGTCGACCAGGGTCGATTCCATGAAGCCGTAGGTCAGGCCGCCGGTATGGGTGAGCAGGTCGCGGATGGTGATCGGGCGGCGGGCCGGCTCGGTCTCGAGCTTGGCGCGGTTGCCGCCGGTCGCGACCCGCATCTCGGAGAATTCCGGCAGGAAGCGCGAGACCGGGTCGTCGAGCTGGAAGCGGCCCTCCTCGTAGAGCTGCATCACCGCGACCGAGGTCAGCGGCTTCGTCATCGAGTAGATGCGCGTCACAGTATCCGTGGTGAACGGCGTCTTGCGGGCGAGGTCGGCGAAGCCGTGGGCGCGCCGGAACACCGTGCGCCCGCGCCGCGCCACGCTCACCGACAGCCCGGCGAGCTTGCCCTGCGCGACGAGGTCTCGCATCCAGCCGTCGATCCGCTCCAGGCGGCCGGGGTCCACGCCCACCTCATGCGGCCTGCCGTCGATCGCATCGCTCATGTCATAATCCTTATGCGCCCCTCGGCTCCCGACGCCCGATGTAGCGGTCGCCGCGCGGCGGTACAGCTCTCAGGACCGCTGCAACGGCTCACCAACCCATGCTTCCCGGGCCGCCCTTGAACGGGCCGACGACGCCGGGGGTGATCCAACCGCCGTAGAACCCGCCCGGCTGCGGCTCCGCGCGGACGCCGCCGACGAAGCAGGCCTCCATCGGGCCGGCATAGAAGGCGACGTAGCCCGCGATCGCACGGAAGCCCGGCGTCGGATCGGGATAGGCCCAAGCTGCTCCCGGGATCGTCGCGCCAGGGGTCGTCGCGCCAGGGGTCGTCGCGCCGCCTGCCAGAACGTCGAACAGCACGGCGCGTCCCTTCCACTCGCAGATCCCGGCCCGGCGCGCCGGCCCGAGCACGCCCGCGGCGACGTCGCCCGGCGGGAAGTAGTAGGTCGGCGGATGGCTGGTCTCCAGCACGCGGAAGCCCGCCCGCGTCTCGGCGATGGTACGGCCGGCCAGCACGACCTTCAGGGTCGCGGCGACCGGTTCGAGCCGGGGCGGGCGGGGATAATCCCAAACGCTCTCCTCGCCGGGCTTCGTCGGGGCTGGGGTCGGATGCATCGCGTCGTCCTCCGTTCGTCGTCCCCGAGAGATAGGGCGGCGCGACAATGCGTTTGCCGCAGGCGCGCGACATGCTAGCCCCGAACGGACATTGGAGCGCCGACGTTGGACACACCGATCGCCCTCTTCCTCGATTTCGACGGCACGCTGGTCGAGATCGCGCCACGGCCCGACCTCGTTCGCGTCGAGCCGGACCTGGTGCCGATGCTGCAGGCGCTCCATGCGCGGCTGGACGGGGCGCTGGCGATCGTCACCGGTCGCCCGGTCTCGGTGATCGACGCCTTCCTCGCGCCCGCCGCCTTCGACGTCGCCGGCCTGCACGGGGTCGAGCGCCGGGTCGACGGCGTCCTCACCGGCGGCAGCCCGGACGACCATCCGGAGCTGCGTGCGCGGATGCCCCGGCTCCGGGCCATGGTCGCCGACCTCGACGCGGTGCTGATCGAGGACAAGGGCGCCTCGGTCGCCGTGCACTGGCGTCTGGCGACGCCGGCGGACGCCGAGCGGGCGGAGGAGGCGGTCACCGCGATCGCCGCCGAGCTGGCGGGCGGCTACCGGCTCCAGCTCGGCAAGGCGGTCGGCGAGATCGTGCCGGCCTCGGCCACCAAGGCGCACGCGATCCGCGCCTTCCTCGAGAACGCCCCCTATGCCGGCCGCCGCGCGGTGTTCCTCGGCGACGACCGCACCGACGAGATCGCCTTCGCCAGCGTCGCGGCGTATGGCGGCCTCGGCATCCGGATCGGACCGGGCGAGACCGCGGCAGAACGGCGCCTGCCCGGCCCGGACGCGGTGCGGGCCTTGCTAGGCGGCTGGGCGGCGGGCGGGACCATCGATCTGGACGCGCTGCCGGCGGCCTGAGCCGCGCCGGCGACTCCCTCGGATAGGCAGCGACGCGTCGGCCGGGACGGCCCCGCGTCGATCGGGAAAGGGTACCGCATGTTCGCGTTTCCGGTCCTCGTCGGCGACATCGGCGGCACGAACGCCCGCTTCGGGGTGGTCGAGTCGAAGGGCGCGGCGCCGCGCCTGCTCTCGCACGAGGCGACGGCGGGCCACCCCGATCCGTCGAGCGCCATCCGCGCGGCCCTGGCCAAGGACGGGCAAGGGGGCAAGCACGCGGGCGGGCCGGCGCCGCGCTCGGCGATCCTCGCCATCGCCGGCCGGGTCGACGGCCCGAAGGTGCAGCTCACCAACGCCCACTGGGTGATCGAGGGCGCCAAGATCGGCGCCGACTTCGACCTCGAGACCTCCGTGGTGGTCAACGACTACGTGCCGGTCGCGGCCGGCGCAGCGGGCATCGCGCCGCACGACCTCACTCTGGTGGGGCCGGTCGGGCACGAGCCGGGCGGCGCCCGCGTGGTGCTCGGGCCGGGCACCGGCTTCGGCGCCGCGGCCCTGGTCCCGTATTCGGACCGCCTCGCGATCGTCTCCACGGAGGCCGGCCACACCGACCTCGGCCCCTCGGACGCCTTCGAGGAGAAGGTCTGGCACGCCCTGGAGCGGGTCGAGGACCGGGTCACCGTCGAGACGGTGCTCTCAGGCCCTGGCCTCGCCCGCCTGCACGCCGCCGTGCGCCACGTCCGGACAGGCGTGCCGGCGGAGAAGATCGAGCCGGCGGCGGTGACCCAGGCGGGCCTCGACGCCTCCGACCCGCATGCGGCGGAAGCGTTGGAGCTGTTCGGGCGCCTGCTCGGCCGGGTCTGCGGCGACCTCGCGTTGACCTTCCTGGCCACCGGCGGCGTCTACGTCGGCGGCGGCATCGCCCCGCGGATCGTCAAGCTCCTGCAGCAAGGCGGCTTCCGCGCGGCGTTCGAGCGCAAGGCGCCGTTCTCCGCGATGATGCGGGCGATCCCGACCAGCGTCATCACCGTCCACGACCCCGCCTTCACCGGCCTCGCGGCCTTGGCGAGCGAGGGCGAGACCTTCGTCTATCACGGCCAGGTGTGGCGCCGGGGGGCCTGACCCCAGCGCCACGCGCGATGGCATCGCAACAGGACCGTCAGGCCGCCGCGAGCGGCTTCGACACGTCCTCCAGCGAGCGTCCCTCGGCTGCCGTGCCGAAGAGGCCGCCGACGATGGCCGCGACCGCCATCAGCGCGGCCCCGACGAGATAGCCGCCGAAGACCGCCTCGCGGGAGCCGGTCTCCACGAGCGAGCCGAACAGGAGCGGCCCCGAGACGCCGCCGATGCCGGTGCCGATGGCGTAGAAGCCGGCGATGGCCAGGGCCCGGATCTCCAGAGGGAAGGTCTCGGCGACGGTGAGGTAGGCGGCGCTCGCCGCGGCGGAGGCGAAGAAGAACACCACCATCCACACGCCGGTCTGCGCCCAGGCCCCGAACACCTCGATCTTGAACAGGTATCCGGCGCCCGCGAGCAGCACCGCCGAGATGCCGTAGGTGAAGGCGATCATCGGCCGGCGGCCGACCGTGTCGAAAAGGCGCCCGAGGAGCAGCGGCCCGAGGAAGGAGCCGAGGGCGAACGGCAGCAGGTACCAGCCGACGCTGCCGCCGGGCACGCCGTAGAACCGCTCCAGCACCAGGGCGTAGGTGAAGAACAACGCGTTGTAGAAGAACGCCTGCGCGATCATCAGCGCGAGCCCGACGACGGTCTGCTTGCGCGAGGTGCCGAACATCGTCCCGAACACCTCCGAGAGCGGGGTGTGGTCGCGGGTGCGCAGCTTCATCCGCTTGCCCTCGTCCACCGGCGGCAGGGTGTGGCCCTCGTCGGTGAAGCGCTTCTCGATGCCGGAGACCACCCGGTCGGCCTCGGCGGTGTAGCCGTGGGTCGCGAGCCAGCGCGGGCTCTCGGGGATCCAGGTGCGGAGCAGCAGGATCACGAGGCCGATGGCGCCGCCGGTGAAGAACGCGACGCGCCAGCCCCAGGCCGGGTCGATCACCTCGGGCTTCAGGAGCACGATCGAGAGGAAGGAGCCGAGCGCGGCGCCGATCCAGAACGACCCGTTGATCACGAGGTCGGTCCAGCCGCGGACGCGTGCCGGCACGAGCTCCTGGATCGTCGAGTTGATCGCGGTGTACTCGCCGCCGATGCCGGCGCCGGTGAGGAAGCGGAAGATGCAGAACGAGTAGACGTTCCACGACAGGCCCGTGGCCGCGGTCGCCGCGAGGTAGAGGGCCAGCGTGATGAAGAACAGCTTCTTGCGGCCGATGCGGTCGGTCAGCCAGCCGAAGCCGAGCGCCCCCGTAACCGCGCCGACCAGGTAGGAGGAGGCGGCCAGCCCCACATCGAACTCGGTGAAGCTCATCGGCGCCTTGCGCAACGCGCCGACGAGCGCGCCGGCCAGCGTCACCTCCAGCCCGTCGAGCACCCAGGTGATGCCGAGCGCCACGATGACGAGGACGTGGAACCGGCCCCAGGGCAGGCGGTCCAGTCGTGCGGAGATGTCGGTGTCGACGATCGTGCCCATGGGGGCGCGCTCGGGCGTCGTCTTGCCCGACGCGGTCTCGACTTTGGTCGCCATGACTGTGTTTACCTTGACTCGAGACGCCTGTTCAGAACGGCGGAGACCAGCGAAAGGTTCGGCTGAGCTTTCATCGTTGCGGGCTTTGATGACGGCATCACCGTGGATGCCTCCCATGAAGCCTCGCCTCGACGTTCGCAAGACAGTCCGCTCCCCGTCGCGGTTCCGTGCTCCGTCCCACCCCCGCTCTCATGCACGCTCCCAGGCCCGCCGCCTCGGGCCCTGCCTGCGGCTGGGCATCCTGGCGACGGCGGCGCTCGCCGGCCTCGCCGTCGTGCCGACCCACGGGGCCGACGCGACGCTGGCCCGGGACCGGCAGCCGGTGACGATGTCGGGCTCCGACCGCTGGCGCCTGCGCCCGGCCGAGACCAACATCGTCCTGCCGGCGGCGGCGCAGGCGCGGGTGCGCCCGGCGATGCCGATCCCTGAGGAGCGGCGCCGGGTTCGGCAGGTCTACCCGGCCTATACCGAGATACGGTGAGGCCACGCCTCGCAATCAGGCCGCGCGATCAGGCCTCCGCCCGCGGATCGAGCGCGGCGGCCAGCCCGTCGCCGAGCACGTTGAGGGCCACGAGGGTCGCAACCAG
This sequence comes from Methylobacterium cerastii, assembly GCF_022179125.1. Classification (GTDB taxonomy): domain Bacteria; phylum Pseudomonadota; class Alphaproteobacteria; order Rhizobiales; family Beijerinckiaceae; genus Methylobacterium; species Methylobacterium cerastii. The sequence continues at coordinate 92,934 of NZ_BPQG01000032.1, read as the reverse complement.
GAACGCCGCCGGCCCGGCGAGCATGTGCGGCGCGGATTCGAGGCTGCGCGCGCCTTCCGCGATCAGCACGCCCCAGCTCGTCGCCGGCTCCTGCACGCCGAGGCCGAGGAACGACAGGAAGCTCTCCAGGAGGATCACCCGCGGCACCAGCAAGGTGGCGGCGACCGTCACCGGCCCGAGGGTGTTCGGCACGATGTGCCGCCGCAGGATCGCGGCGGACGACAGGCCGAGCGCCTCGGCGGCGCGGACGAAGTCGCGGCGGCGCAGCGCCAGGGTCTGGGCGCGGACGATGCGGGCCATGTCGAGCCATTCCACGGCGCCGATCGCCACCAGGATCAGGGCGAGGCTCGCGCGGAAGAACACCACCAGCACGATCACGAAGAACACGAACGGCAGGGCGTAGAGGATGTCGACCACCCGCATCATCGCGGCGTCGACGGCCCCTCCGGCGAACCCCGAGACGGCGCCGTAGAGGATGCCGACGCCAAGCGCGACCAGCGTCGCGGTGAGCCCGATCAGCAGCGAGACGCGGCCGGCCACGAGGCTGCGGCTGAGGAGGTCGCGCCCATGCACGTCGGTGCCGAGGAGGAAGTGGAGCCTCCGCACTGGCACCGCGACGGTGAGGCGCCGCCCGTCGTCCTCGCTGGCGACGACGCGGGGGGCGCCGAACAGGTCTGAGCGCGGCAGGTAGACGAGGCCGCGCGGGTCGATCGTTGCGTCCGAGGCCAGGACGAGGCGGAGCGTGTCGCCCGTCCTCTCGGCCTCCGCCACCGTCGCGCGGATACGGAAGGCGAGGCGATCGAGCGTGGGCCGCAGACGATCCGCGTCGGGTTGGGCCGCGAGGCCGGGGGGAAGCTGGCGCAGGTCCGGGTAGGTCCGCGCGGGCGCATGGCCGGTGAGCAGCGGGCCGACCAGGCAGGCGAGCGTCATCAGGGCGAGCACGGCGAGCGCCGTCATCGCGCCACGGTCGCGCGACAGGCGCAGGATCGCGCGGCGCGTCGGCGACTTGGGCGGCGCGCTCACGCGTGCAGCCGCAGGCGCGGGTCGAGCCACGCCGAGACGAGGTCGGCGACGAGGTTCAGGACGACGACGAGCACCGCCACCAGCACCACCGTCCCCATCACCAGGGTGTAGTCGCGGTTCAAGGCCCCCTCGACGAAGTAGCGGCCGATCCCGGGCAGGCCGAAGATGGTCTCGACCACCACCGAGCCGGTGAGCAGGCTGGCCGAGAGCGGCCCGAGGATCGCGACGACGGGCAGCAGCGCGCCGCGCAGGGCGTGCCGGGCGATGCGCCAGGGCGGCAGGCCGAGGCTGCGCATGGTCCGCACGTGCTGGGCGCGCAACGCCTCCGCCATCGACGCCCGGGTGAGCCGGGCGATGCCTCCGGCCTGCGGCAGCGCCAGGGTGATCACCGGCAGGATCAGGTGCGAGGGCGCGCCCCCCTCCCAGCCGCTCACCGGCAGCCAGCGCAGCGAGAGGCCGAAGGCGATCTGCAGCAGCGGCGCGACGACGAAGCCCGGCACCGACAGGCCGAGCGAGGCGGCCGCCCCGACCAAACGGTCGACCCATCCGCCGCGACGGTACGCCGCCCACGCGCCGAGGCCGACGCCGAGCGCGAGCGAGACGGCAAGCGCCAAGCCGCCGAGGATCATCGACACCGGCAGGCCGCGGGCGAACAGGTCGGCGACGCTCATGTCGCGGAAGGAGAAGGACGGCCCGAGATCGCCCCGGACCAGGGCCGCGAGGTAGCGCCCGAACTGCACCGCCAGCGGCTGGTCGAGCCCGTAGACCCGGCGCAGGTTGTCCATGGCCGCAGGCGCCAACGGCCGCTCCAGGTCGAACGGCCCGCCGGGCGCGAGCCGCATCAGGAAGAAGCTCAGCGCAATCACCACGAACAGCGTCGGGATCGCCTGCAGCAGCCGGCGCAGCACGTAGCCGGTCATGCGCAAAACGACCGATGCTTGGACGCTGGGGCAACCCACCTGGCACACGGCTCGCCGCATTCGTAAAAGGCGCGTCTCCCTCCCTCCTCTGCGGGGGAGGGTGGGCCTCGCGTCAGCGAGGGTCGGGAGAGGGGAGCGCCGTATCCGGCATCGTCGCTCCCCTCTCCCGACCCGCTACGGGATACGTAAAGGCGATGGAGCCTTGCTGGTGCGATCACGCCGGCCGCGCCTCGGGACATCCGGCCCGGATGCCCATCCCGGGCGAGGCCGGCCGTACTCCATCGTTCATAAAATGCCCCGCCGGTCGTGCCGAAGTGTATCCGTCGCGCGCCGAGGCGAGACAAGCGCCCGCTCATCCGACGAGCCGCAGGAACCGCGTCGGCGCGGCGTTGCGCAGGTTCGGCACGTAGCCGTGCAGGCGCGGCGCGATCAGCGCCTTGGAGCGGGTGTGCATCACCGGGATCCACGGCGGGTCGCGCATCACCAGCGCCTCGGCGCGGTAGAGAAGGTCGGCGCGTGCGGTGAGGTCGCGTTCGGCCGCGGCCTTCGCCAGGAGGGCGTCGTACTCGGCGTTCGACCAATGGCCGGGGTTCATCCCGTCGTTGCCGGTGGTGAGCAGGAACAGGAAGTTCTGCGGGTCGGAGTAGTCGGCGATCCAGGACATCCGCGCGACGTCGAAGTCGCCGCCGTCGCGCAGATACGCGAAGTGGGTCTTGGCGTCGGTGTAGACGAACCGGGTCTCGATCCCGAGGCCGCGCCACATCTCGGCGACCGCGACGGCGGTGTTGCGGTTGTTGTCGCTGGTGTTGAAACGGTACTCGACCCGCAGCGGCCGGTCCGGCCCGAAGCCCGCCTCCGCGAGCAGGCGGGCGGCCGTCTCCTCGTTGTCGATCGGGAGGCGGGTGCGCCCCTCCGTCTCCGGGGGCGTCCGGTAGTTGTCGAGCCCGGGCGGGCAGAGCGAGTAGGCCGGGCTCATGGTGCCGCCCCACAACGCCTCGGCGAGGTATTCGCGGTCGAGCGCCAACGACAGGGCGCGCCGAACGCGGACGTCGTCGAAGGGCGGCTTCCGCGTGTTCACCGCCAGCGCGTAGAGGCCGAGCGAAGGCCCGAGCACGACCTGGTCGCCGAAGCGGCGGCGCAGCGACGCCATCTGGTCGCCGGGCAGGTCGGCCAGCGAATCCAGCTCGCCCGCATCGTAGCGCCGCACCGCGCTCGACAGGTCCGGCGTCGGCACGAAGGCGACCTGCGGGATCGCGATCTCGGCCGCCGCGTGGAAATGCGGGTTGCGCCTGAGCACGATGCGGTCGTTCGGCACCGAGTCGACCAGAGCGTAGGGTCCGTTCGAGACGAGGTTGCCCGGCCGGGTGAAGCTCTCGCCGAAGCGTTCGACGGACGGACGGTGCACCGGCAGCGCGGTCTGGTGCGTCAGGAGTTCGAGGAGGTAGGGAGTCGGCGCCTCCAGCGCGATCGTCACCGTGCGGGGGTCGGGCGCGGCGACGCCGAGCGCCGTCGCCGGCATCGCGCCGCGGTTGATCGCCGCCGCGTTGCGGATCGGGAACAGCACCTCGGCGTACTTTGCCGCCGTCTCCGGCGCGAGGATGCGGCGCAGGGAGTAGACGAAGGCCTCCGCCTCGACCGGGTCGCCGTTCGACCAACGCCCGCCCTCGCGCAGGGTGAAGGTGTAGGTCAGCCCGTCGTCCGACACGCGCCAGGATTGCGCGGCGCCGGGGATGATGGCGCCGCGGTTGTCGTAGGTGAGCAGCCCGTCATAGAGGTCGCGCAGGATGTGCGCCTCGGCCACGGTCGACGACCGGTGCGGGTCGAGGGTCTCGGGGTCGGCGTCGTTGCCGCGCCGATACGTGCCGTCCGGCGCCGCCCGCGCTCCGGCAGTACCCGCGAGCAGCATGGCGCCCGCGCCGGAAAGCCAGCCACGGCGCGGCAGGCGCATCGGCTCAGGCGCCGGTCTCTGGCACGAGCCCGGCGGCCTCGATGCCGGCGAGCGCGCAGATCTCGTCGTTGTCCGACGTGTCGCCCGAGATGCCGACGGCGCCGAGCAGACGGCCGTCCGCCGCGCGGATCAGCACGCCGCCCGGCACCGGCACCAGGGCCGCGGCTCCGACCACGTGGCTCACCGCCGCGACGAAGTAGGGCTGGGCCTCCGCCCGGGCATGGATCGCCCGCGAGCCGAGGCCGAGCGCCAGGGCGCCGTTGGCCTTGCCCATCGCGATCTCGGCGCGGCGGAGCGAGGCGCCGTCCTCCACCTGGACACATTTCAGAGACCCTCGATCGTCATAGACGACCACGGCGAGCGGCTTCAGGCCGCGCGTTCGGGCCGTCTCCAAGGCGGTCGCGACGATGATGCGGGCGGACTCGAGCGTCAGGTCGATCATCGGAACCGGGGGATTGGGGGGACGGACAGCCGGGGCGGACGGTCCGCGACGGCCAGGGATCAGGACAAGGAGGCGATCGACGATGCGTCGCGCGATCATCCATATCGGAATGCCCCGGACGGGGTCCACATCGCTGCAGCTGGTGCTGGCCACTCTGCGTCCGAGGCTGGCGGAGGCCGGGCTGCTCTACCCAAACCTCGCGCCCGAGGGAGCCCGGTCTGGGGCCGACGTCAACCACCAGGTGTTGGGCGAGGCGCTCGACGGCCGGCGGCCGAAGGCGGAGCGCCGCACGATGCTGGCGCGCCTCGATCGGGCGCTCGCCGACACCGACGCCGACACCGTGATCCTCTCCTACGAGGACTTCTCGGTGCAGCGGCCGAGCTTCGGCGTTCCGCGGACGCTGTCCGAGGTGTTCGCCCGGCGCGGCTTCGCGATGGAGGTCGTGATGGCGGTGAAGCCGCCGTTCGAGTTCCTGAACTCCGCCTACGCCCACCGCGCGCAGCTGGTGAAGGAGCCGCGGACCTTCCGCGAATACGCCCGCGCGCATCGCCGCTCCGGGCGCCTCGACTACCGCGCGCTCATCGCCCCGTGGGCGCGGGCGACGGATGGCGCCGTCACCGCCGTGCCGCTTCGCGACGCGCGCTCCGACGCGACGCTGGTCGAGCGGTTCGTCGCCGCCCTCGGCCTCGCCGGGCGGCTCGGGCCGATGATGGACGCCGCGGTCCTGGGCACCGTGACCAACCGCAGTTCCGGGCCGCTCGCCGTCGAGGCTTCGCGCCGGCTGCGGAGCCTCAGGGTCCACCGGCAGGTGGACGGCCACCCGCGCCGCATCGGTCACGTCCTCGATCAGGCGGCGTGGTCGCGCGGCCTCGATCCCGAGCCGTTCCGCGGCGACGCGCCGGAACTTGCCGAGGAACTCGCCGACCGCTTCGCCGCCACCTGCGCGCGCTTCGCCGAGCTGGCCTGGGGCCTGCCATGGGATCGGGTCGTCGCTGCGGCGCCCGCGCGGGCGCCGAATGAGTGGGCCGGCCGGCCGATCCCGGCGGAGACCGAAGCGCAGATCGCGCTCCTGATGCGCGAGACCATGTGCCGTTTCGACTTCCGCAGGCCCCCGGCGTGGCGCCGGGTCCCGGCCGAGTGCGTGGAGCGCGCCACCCTCGGTGCTGCGCGGCTCGCCGGCTTCGAATCGCGATGGCGGGTCAGCTGAGCGAGGCGCCCGGTCAAGCGAGGCCGGCGAAGAACGCATCGAAGGCGCCCGTCACCGTCGCCGGGTCCTCGAAATGCGGGAAGGCGCCGGTGGGCAGGGCGCGGATCGTCCAGTTCGGCCGGCCGGCGAAACGCGGCGCGTCGCGGAAGTCGACGAAGTCGCCGCGGCTGCCGTGCAGCATCAGCACCGGGAGCGTCAGCGCCTCGTAGAGCGTGGTGGCGTCGGTGGGGAACAGGTAGCCGGCCACGAAGCAGTACGGTGCGTGCCGCGCGCCCGGCTGGTGGGCCGACAGGTGATCGTAGGCGAACAGCCCTTCGTCGATCCGCTTCGAGCCGAAGGTCTTGCGCAGGAAGAAGCGCATGCTCGGGCGGCTGACGAGGAGGGCGAACAACGCCGGCCCGAGGACGGCCGAGTCGACGATCCTGCGGACGCGCGGGCTGCCGCGGTCGCCGCCCGCCGGCCCGCGCCCGGCGAGTCGCCGGTCGAACCCGGTCGGGCTGATCAGGCCGATCGCGCGGTAGACCTCGGGCCGCTCGACCACGGCGCGGGCGAGGTAGGTGGCCGAGAGCGACACCGCGATCGCGTCGACGCGGACGCCGCCGTGCCGCCCGGCGATCTCGGCGGCGACGGCGTGGATCGCGTCCACCATCAGGCGCGGATCGTAGAGGCGGCGCGACCGCTCGGAGAAGCCGAAGCCCGGGAGGTCGAGGGCGTAGACCGGGCGGGCGCCTTGCGCGTGCAGGTAGAGCGGGCGGACCTCGTAGGCGTTGGCGGCGGCGTTGATCGAGTGGATCAGCAGCAGCGGCACGCCCTCGGCCTCGGACGAAGCGTAGAAGCCGACCCGGCCGGCCGCCGTGTCGATCACCTCCCGGCGCCCGGGGAGGGCAGGGGTTAATGCGTCGAGGCTCGTCGCCATCGCCTTGCGCGTCCTTGGAGCTGAGCGGTCGTCGCGACAACGAGGTGGCGGGCGGAACGTTGCCATGCGTCGGGCGGCGGCCGACGGATGGACGGCGGTGTCGTGATCGGCTCTGGCCAAGGGCGATCGGGATGGCCGAACGCTGCGTGCGCCGACGGCGCGGGGACGATAAGCCATGGTTCAGACGGAGATCGGCGCGATCGAGCGCGCCACACTGCGCACGGTGACGTGGCGCATCCTGCCGTTCCTGATGCTCGCCTACTTCGTCGCCTTCGTCGACCGGGTGAACGCGGGCTTCGCCGCCCTGCAGATGAACCAGGACATCGGCCTGTCGGCGGCGCAATTCGGCCTCGGCGGCGGGTTGTTCTACGTGTCCTACGTGCTCTGCGAGGTGCCGAGCAACGTCGCGATGGAGCGGTTCGGCGCCCGGATCTGGATCGCGCGGATCATGATCACCTGGGGGCTGGTCTCGGCGGGGATGGCCTTCGTCGTCGGGCCGTTCTCGTTCTACGCGGTGCGGCTGCTGCTCGGAGCCGCCGAGGCCGGGTTCTTCCCCGGCGTGATCCTCTACCTGACCTACTGGTACCCGCGCGCCTATCGCGGGCGGATCGTGGCGATCTTCATGGTCGCGATCCCGATCTCGAGCTTCCTCGGCTCGCCGCTCTCGGCGTGGCTGCTCGGCACCGACGGGATGCTGGGCTTTCGCGGCTGGCAGTGGCTGTTCCTGATCGAGGCGGTGCCGGCGGTGGTGCTCGGCATCCTCGCCTTCCTCCTGCTGCCGGACGGCCCGGCCCGCGCCAACTGGCTGACGCCGCAGCAGCGCGCCTGGCTCACGGGGCGCCTGGCCGACGAGCGGGCCTCGGTGGTCGAGGGCGCGGCCCGGCCCGCCGGCCACCTCTCGCTGCGGCAGGTGATGACCAACCGCTACGTGCTTGCCGCCTCGCTGATCTATGCCGGCGCCTCGGGGGCGAGCCAGTGCCTGTCGCTCTGGCAGCCGCAGATCATCAAGTCCTTCGGCCTCACCAACCTGGAGACCGGGCTCCTGAACGCGGTGCCCTTCGGCATCGCCTCGGTGCTGATGATCCTGTGGGGACGCTCGTCCGACCGGCGCCGCGAGCGCACCTGGCATACGGCGCTGCCGCTCGGGCTGCTTGCGCTCAGCCTCGGCGCCGCGGTGCTGACGACCCAACTCTGGCCGACGATGCTGATCCTGTGCCTGGCCGTCACCGGCACCTACATGGTGAAGGGCCCGTTCTGGGCGCTCTCGACCGAGTGGCTCTCGGCGGGCGCAGCCGCCGCCGGCATCGCCCAGATCAACGCCATCGGCAACATCGGCGGGTTCCTGGGCACCTACCTGCTCGGCGTGATCAAGGACGCGACCGGCAGCTACCCGCTCGGCCTCCTCCCCCTGGCCATCCTCTCCGCCGCCGGCTGCGCGCTGGTGCTCGGCCTGGGAAAGCCGAAACCGCCGGCAACCGCGGCGGCGCGGGCCTGACGCCCCCCCGAATGGATCGCGGTCGGTCCCGCTCCACCTCGTCATCCCGGGGCTGCGCAGCAGAGCCCGGCATCCAGAGCCGTCGACGGAGCCGACCTGAAGGTCGACCTGCGGTTCTGGATCCCGGGCTCGCCTACGCCGCCCCGGGATGACGGTGCGGGTCCGAAAACGCGTTTCGAGAAATCCCGAGTCCTACGAGAGGGGAGCCGCTCCCGATCCGGTCAAGGCATGGCCCGCGTGACCGACGGCGTCGGCGACGGCGTGGCGGCCGCGGCAGACCCCTTCCAGCGATCCCGAACCGAGGCGAACGCCCGCACGAGCGGCAGCACCGCCTTCGCGAGCCTGATCTGGCCCGGCAGCTGCGGCACGCTCAGCGGGGCGTGACGAAGCTTCGGGCTCGCCCGCTCGGCCTCCTCCACGACCTGCCCGACGAGGGGCAGGGCGGCGATCCGCGCCGCCTCGTGAGATTGGATGCCGAGGCGGTGCGCCCAGGCCGTCGAGGTGCCGAGGCGGCCGGAGGCGTGAAGGCGACGGAGTCGCCGGCGCCAGAGGTAGCGGTGCAGCGCCCTTGGCACCGGCTCGAGGCGCGCGTCGCAGAGCGCGCCCGGATCCTCGCAGCGGGAGCGGATGGTGTCGGCGACCCCGCCCGGCGCCCGGCCGGTGAGGCGGGCGGAGATGAACACCATCACAGCCGGGTCGTGGCGAACGCGGAACCCATGGGCGAGAAGGCGGGCGACGAAGGCGCCGTCCTCGCCGAGCGCGATCTCCGGCATGCCGCCGACCCGGAGGTAGGCGTCGCGGCTGACCGCGAGCGTCGCGCCGATGGTGGTGCGGTGGCACGGCCAGGGGTCGTTCGGATCGGGGTCGATCCGCGCCTCGGCCTCGGTCAAGAGCGCGCTGTAGGCGTCTTCCAGCCGCCCGCGGGCCGGAAGCGAGGGCGGCAGCAGGGCCGCCTCCTCGGCGATCAGCTCGACGCGGCCCGCGACCGCGTCGGCGCCGGCCGCCAGCGCGCGCAGGTTCGCGAAGACCCAGTCCGGCGGCACGCGGCTGTCGGCGTCGGTGGAGAGGATCGTGCCGGCCTCGGCCAGCCACTCGGCGGCCGCGTCCATCGCCTTGCGCCGGGCCCAGCCGGCATGGGCGCCGGCGAACTCCGCCTCGATCACCCGGACCGGCATGGACAGGGCCGGCACGCGCGCGGCCACGATCCGGGCGGTGTCGTCGGTGCAGTTGTTGAGGAACAACACCAGGCCGAGGCGGCCCGGTGCGAGGCCTTCCTGAGCGTCGAGCGCGTCGAGGCAGAAGCCGATGCGCTCGGCCTCGTTGCGCACGGGGATGGCAACGATGGTATCGGGTGACCTAGCCGCGGTCGACGTCGGCCGGGTGGCATCGCGCTGGACCGTGTCGGCCATCATCAATCCTCGATCGCCGACGCGCTCCCGGATGGCGATGGTTCGTGTCTCGGAGCGTCGCGGTTCCATCGCCGCCCGCGCCTGTACGCAGGCTGAAAGCGCCTCGGCGGGAGCGGGATCGATCGCGGGCCGAGCCGAATTCTAGCGCGGTGGTGTCTCACGCCGCCTCGATCTCCCCGCTCACCGTCAGCCACTCTTCCTCGGCGACCCCGAGCGCGGCCACGGCATCCGCCCGCATCTTCGCGATCTCGCCGGCCTTGGCGGCGTTCTGGAGGAAGGCGGTGCCGTCGCCCAAGGCCGCGTCGATCTTGGCGATGGCGGCGGTGAGCTTCTCCATGCGCGCCTCGAGGCCTTCGAGGCGCTTGCGCAAGGGGGCGAGGGCGGCGCGGCGCTCGACCGCCGAGCGGCGGGCCTCGGCCTGCTTGCCGCCGGACGCGTCCTCGTCGCGGGCGGTGTCGCGCTCGGGGCCGGCGAGCACCAGGCGGCGATAGTCGTCCATGTCGCCGTCGAAGGCCTTCACCGAGCCGTCGGCGACGAGCCAGAGGCGGTCGGCGCAGGCCTCGACCAGGAAGCGGTCGTGGCTGACCAGGATGACGGCGCCCTCGTAGTCGTTGATCGCCTCGACCAGCGCCTGCCGGCTCTCGATGTCGAGGTGGTTGGTCGGCTCGTCGAGGATCAGCAGGTGCGGCCCCTCGAAGGCCGCGAGCCCCATCAGCAGGCGGGCCTTCTCGCCGCCCGAGAGCTGCGAGACCGGCGTGTCCGCCTTGTTGGCGGGAAACCCGAGCCGGGCGGTGGCGGCGCGCACCCGCGCCTCGGGCGCGTCCGGCATCAGCGTGCGCAGGTGCGCCACCGCGTTCTCGGCCGGGCGCAGCTCGTCGAGCTGGTGCTGCGCGAAGTACGCGACCTTCATCTTCGAGGAGCGGCGAAGCTCGCCCGAGAGCGCGTCGAGCCGGCCGCCGATCAGCTTGCAGAAGGTCGACTTGCCGTTGCCGTTGGCGCCGAGCAGCGCGACGCGGTCGTCCGGGGCGAGGCTGAGGTTCAGCCCGGAGAGCACGATGCGGTCGGGGTAGCCGGCGGCGACCCGCTCCATCGCGACGATCGGCGGCGAGAGCGGCTTTTCCGGGCTCGGCAGGTGGATGACCGGCACGTCGTCCTCGATCAGCCCGGCGATCGGCACCATCTTGGCGAGCTTCTTCACGCGCGACTGGGCCTGGCGCGCCTTGGTCGCCTTGGCCTTGAACCGGTCGATGAAGCTCTGCAGGTGCGCCCGCTCGGCATCCTGCTTCACCTTGGCCTTGGCCTGCAGCATGCGCTTCTCGGAGAGCTGCTTGGCGAAGGAGGTGTAGCCGCCGCGGTAGATCGTCAGCTTGCCGCGGTCGAGATGCAGGATGTGGTCGACGCTCTCATCGAGCAGGTCTCGGTCGTGGGAGATGATGATCGCGGTGCGCGGATAGCGCTCGAGGTAGTCGTAGAGCCAGATCGTGCCCTCGATGTCGAGGTAGTTGGTCGGCTCGTCGAGCAGCAGCAGGTCGGGCTCGGAGAACAGCACCGCGGCCAAAGCCACGCGCATCCGCCAGCCGCCGGAGAAGTCCGAGCACGGGCGCCCCTGCGCGGCCGCGTCGAATCCGAGGCCGTGCAGGATCGCCGCCGCGCGGGCCGGCGCCGAATGCGCGCCGATGTCCACGAGCCGCGTCTCGATCTCGGCGCGGCGCAGGCCGTCGGCGCCTTCCGCCTCGGCCATCAGCCGCGCCCGCTCGGTGTCGGCGGCGAGGACGACGGCGTGCAGGGTCTCGGGGCCGGCCGGCGCCTCCTGCGCCACCGCGCCGATGCGCATGCCCCTGGGCATCGAGACCGCGCTCGCATCCACCGGCCACTCGCCGAGGATCGCCTTGAACAGCGTGGTCTTGCCGGCGCCGTTGCGGCCGACGAGGCCGACGCGGGCGCGGTCGGGGATGGAGAAGCTCGCGCCGTCGAGGATCAGGCGCTCGCCGATGCGGAGGGTGAGGTCGTTGACGCGGAGCATGGGGCGTTCTGGCGAGGCCGGCGCCCCGTGGCAAGCGCCGGACGGCGGCGAACGCTCAGACCAGCTCCCAGGCGTCGGGCTCGGCCAACAGCCGGGCCACCAGGGCGTGGTTGAGCTCGTGCCCGGTATGGGCCGCGATCAGCCGCCCGCGGATCGGGTGACCGGCGAGCGCGAGGTCGCCGACGAGGTCGAGGACGCGGTGGCGGACAGGCTCGTCGGCCACCCGCATCCCGCCGAGGATGCGCCCGCGCACGATCATCGCCGCCGAGCGGACGCCGCAGCCCTGCAGGAAGGGTTTTCGCGTGACGAAGCCGTAGGCGCGCCCGAGCATGGCGCGCCAATAGCGGCCGAAGCTCCGCGCCGGCGCGATCTCGGACAGGAACACGTCCGGCGTGATCGTCCCGGACCAGTCGAGCGGGCCGAAATGCGCCAGCGCGAGGTGGGCTGAGACGTGGAGCCCGTCATGCGGCTCGATCCGTAAGGTGCGCCGGCCATCCTCCACCTGGACCGTGCGCAGCATCCGGATCGTCCGGCGCGGCGCGCCGTTCTCGATCCGCCCTGCGGCACGGATCGCGCGGCACCAGGGCACGGCGCTGCCGTCGAAGATCGGCAGCTCCTCGGCGTCGATCTCGACGAGCGCCTCGTCGACGCCCTCGGCCGAGAGCGCGGCGAGCAGGTGCTCGACGGTGCGGATCAGCGGTCCCTCCGGGGACCGCAACGCGGTGCACAGCGGCTGGCGCTCGCGCAGCGACCACGAAGCCGGCACGTCGACCGTGCGGCCGTCGCGCAGCGTTCGGCGGAAGACGACGCCGTGGCCGGGCGGCGCAGGGCCGACGCGGACGGTGGCGCGGCGCCCGGTGTGGAGCCCACGTCCCGACAGGGAGAACGCGGCGCCGAGCGTCGCGCGGAAGGGGCCGCCCGGCGTCGAGACGAGGTCCGGCGCGGATCGTTCGGAGGGAAAGGCTGGAGGCATCGGGTCGGGGGGCGGCTGACGCTGCATTCCGGGTTCCGGGCACCCTCGCAGGCCGAATGCGGGCTTTATACCTAAAGTCATCCGGCAGGGTCAGGAAATCACGGCCTCGTGCCGTCTCGGGCGGCACCATCCACCCTCATCGGCCGCCGTCGGCTTGACCGGTGACGACCCGGTCGTCACGATCTTGCAACACATTCGACGACGCGACGCTCCGGGTCGGCTGCGCGGACTTCTAGACGGTCCGCGGCGCGACGGTCCCGGCGCATCGCGAAGGGACCGGTTTTCGATGGCGCGGCTCTCCACCATTCCGTTCTTCAAGGAGCCGGGCATCGAGCTCGCGCCCTTCGAGACGCGCTGCCACTGGCGCCGCTTCGACGAGAACGAGGTGTTGGTCGACTTCGACGACGTGTCTACCGACGTGTACTTCCTGGTCACCGGCGAGGTCCGGATCCTCAACCGCACGCAATCCGGCAAGGAAGTGATCCTGGGCGAGATGCGCGGCGGCGCGTTCTTCGGCGAGCTGTCGGCGCTGGACGGCGTCGGCCGCTCGGCCAACGTCACGGCGCTCACCCGCGGCGAGCTCTGCGTCGTCCCGGCCTCGGTGTTCCGCCAGATGGTGTTCGCCTCCGAGCCCATCGCAGACCGGCTGTTCCGCCTGCTGACCAAGCGCGTGCGCGAGCTGAACACCCGCCTGATGGAGCACGCGCTGCTCGACCTGCGCCACCGGCTCTACGCCGAGCTGCTGCGGCTCTCGGTGCCGCGGGCGGGCGGGGGCGACGAACGGGTGGTGACGCCGCCGCCCTACCACCACGTGCTCGCAGCCCGCATCGGCTGCCGCCGCGAGCAGGTGACCCGCGAGTTCACGGTGATGGCCGCCGAAGGCCTCGTCGACCGCACCCGCGGCGCCCTGGTGATCCGCCGGCCGGACCTGCTGGAGGCCCGGGTCGCCGAGGCCCTGCGCGAGGACAGCTGAGGCCTTGTCCGCGCCGCTGCTGCGACTGGAGACCCTGACCAAGCGGTTCGGAAGCGGGATCGCGGTCGACGCCGTGTCCCTCGACCTGGCGGCGTCCGAGTTCTTCTGCCTGCTCGGCCCCTCGGGCTGCGGCAAGAGCACGTTGCTCCGCCTCGTCGCCGGGTTCGAGGCACCCGATTCGGGCGCGATCCGCCTCGGGGACGAGGACCTTACCGCGCTGCCGGCGCACCGACGGCCGGTGAACATGATGTTCCAGTCCTATGCGCTGTTCCCGCACATGAGCGTCGGGCGCAACGTCGCCTACGGGCTGAAGGGCCTCGTCACGGGCCGCGCGGCGACGACCGAGCGGGTCGCGGCGCTGCTTCGCCTCGTACGCCTCGACGGCTATGCCGACCGCGCCCCGGCGACGCTCTCGGGCGGCCAGCGCCAGCGCGTGGCGCTCGCCCGCGCCCTCGCCCGCGAGCCGCGGGTGCTGCTCCTGGACGAGCCGATGGCGGCCCTCGACCGGAGCTTGCGCGAGGAGACGCAAGGGGAGCTGCGCGCCCTGCAGCGCCGGCTCGGCACCGCCTTCGTCGTCGTCACCCACGACCCCGCCGAGGCGATGACCCTCGCCGACCGCGTCGGCGTGATGGATCGCGGCCGGCTGGTTCAGGTGGGACGCCCCGCCGACCTCTACCGCCGGCCGGCCACGCGCTTCGTCGCGGGCCTGCTCGGCGACGTGAACCTCATCCCCGGCCGCCTCGGGGCGGACGCGCCCGGCCCGCACCGCGCCGTCGAGACCGCATTCGGGACCTGGCTCGGGCGCGCACCCGAGGCGCCGGTCGCGGCCGGCGCCGCCGTCGTCCTGGCAGTCCGCCCCGAAGATCTGCGCCCGGAAGATCTGCGCCCCGAAGATCTGCGCCCCGAAGATCTGCGCCTCGGCGGGGAGGGCGCGCCCGCGACGCTGATCGAGGAGACCTTTCTCGGCGACCGCATCCGCCGCGTCCTCCGCCTCGCCGACGGCACCCTGCTGCGCGCGACCGCCGCGCCGGGCGAGGGGGCACCGGCCGTGGGCGAAGCGGTCGCGATCCGCTTCGCCCCCGACGCCGCGACGATCCTGCCGGCATGAGAGGACCGGCGATCCCTACGATCGTCGTCATGCCTATCTCCGACGACGACCCGCCTTCCCCCTGAAGCGGGCAGAGCGATCGCACATGGCTTTTCCAGCCCTCGCTGCGGTGAGGGTGGTGCGTCGACGCCTATTAGAAGCCGGGAGGGGGTCGATGCGTGCAGTGCAGGACTTGTCCCCGACGGCTCGGGACCTCGCCCTCCTGCGCCGTCTCGCCCTCGACATCGTCGGCCGGGACGAGAAGAAGGCCTCTGTGCACACCAAGCGACGACTGGCCGGATGAAAGGACGACGACCTCGGCTCGACGCACAAGTCCGAGACATCCGACAAAACCGCCCCGTCGCTGCTTGACCCAACGGACGGTCGCTCATCATCGCATGCAGGAACGGCCCAAATCGGGGCGGGCTCGGGGCAATCTTGACAAAATTCCTACAACCTGCCTATAACCCCATCACGCGCTGCACGGCGCCGGGGCTGCGTTTCGTCCCGGTGCCGCCGTCAGGAGCCGGCCCGGTGATCGACGGGGCGGTCGGCAGCGTGGCGGCTCCCGGGTCGTCGGTCGGTCAGCCGGCGGCGCGGGCATCGTGGGGCAGGGACACAGAGCGGCGGGTTCACCCGCGTGCCGTGGCCCGGAGTGACCGGACCCGCAACGCGGGGCTGGGCTCGTGCTCGCGCGGGAAGGCTTAGGCGCGACCGACCGCTCACGCGGACGCGGAAGCGTGACAGGCGTTCGAGGTTTTACGCCTCCTGCCCCGCGTTGTGTGGCTACGATCGAACCAGTCGCGACGCCAAATCGGCGCCGACGCCCGCGTTCCGGGCCCGGCACCGCGGGACGCCGGGGAACCGGCTAATCGCGCATCATCACAGGGTTCCGCGGCGTCCCGCGTCTCCTGTTTCGTGATGTTCGGGCCATGCCGCCGGCGGACTTTTGTTCGCGCGGGGTGGTTTTGGTGTGTCGCGACCACGACGCGCATCTTCCTCCCTTCTTTGCGTGGGGAGGGAACGCGTGGCGGCTTCGCATGTGCAATGTATGAACGTCGTCGCCCCGGAGATTGTGGTTCGGGTGAGGTTCTCGAAATGATCCCCCTGTCGCGCGCGCGAAGCCTACAGGCCCTGCTTCGCCTGCCGGTCTGGCTCTGGCTCGGCGCGTTCTTCCTGGTGCCGTTCGTCATCACCTTGAAGATCAGCCTGTCGGAGCCGGCCACCGCGATGCCGCCGTACCTGCCGGTGCTCGACTGGCGGGGCGGGGCGGGGGATTGGTCGGACTTCCTCCAGGCCTTGAACGTCGAGAACTACGTCACGCTTGCCACCGACGCGCTCTATCGCGACGCGGCCCTGGCCTCGGTGGCCTACGCGCTGGCGGCGACGATCATCCTGGCGGGCATCGCCACCCCGCTCGCCTACGCCATCGCCCGGAGCCCGGCGGGGCGTCAGCCGCTGCTCGTCGCCCTCGTCGTGGTGCCGTTCTGGACGAGCTTCCTGATCCGGGTCTACGCCTGGATCGCGATCCTGAAGCCGGAAGGCCTGCTCAACCTCGGGCTGATGCGCCTGGGGCTGATCGGACAGCCGCTAGAAATCCTGAATACCCCCGTCGCAGTGCTCATCGGCCTCGTCTACGCCTACCTGCCGTTCATGGTGCTGCCGCTCTACGCCGTGCTGAGCCGCCTCGATCCGGCTTTGCGCGAGGCGGCCGCCGACCTCGGCGCCTCGCCGGCCCGGGTGTTCCGGACGGTGACGCTGCCCCTCGCGCTCCCCGGCCTGCTGGCCGGCGCAGCGCTCTGCTTCATCCCCATGGTCGGCGAGTTCGTGATCCCGGACCTGCTCGGCGGCTCCGAGACGCTGATGCTCGGGCGCGTGCTGTGGAGCGAGTTCTTCTCCAACCGCGATTGGCCGCTCGCCTCGGCGGTGGCGATCCTGCTGGTCGTCCTCGTGGTCGGCCCGGTGGTGCTGTTCCGCGACGCCGCCGCCGAGGCCGCGAGCGGCGAGGGCTCGGGCAGAGAGATCCCGGGCAGAGAGGGCGCACCATGAGCGTGCTGACCCGATCCGTCCTGATCCGTGCCGTGCTGATCTCAGGGTTCGGCTTCCTCTACGCGCCGATCCTGGTGCTCGTCGCCTACTCGTTCAACGCGTCGGCGCTGGTCACGGTGTGGGGCGGGTTCTCGACCCGGTGGTACGGCGTGCTGCTGGCCGACGGGCCGTTGCTCGAATCCGCCTGGATGTCGCTGCGGGTCGCGACCCTGTCGGCCGCAATCGCCACCGCGCTCGGCACGCTCGCCGCCCTCGCGCTCGCCCGCCACGGCCGCTTCAGTGGGCGGACGCTGTTCACCGGCCTCGTCACCGCGCCGATGGTGATGCCGGAGGTGATCACCGGCCTGTCGCTGCTGCTGCTCTTCGTCGGGATCGGGCTCGACCGCGGGATGGGGGCGATCGTCGTCGCCCACGCGACGCTGGGCACCGGCTTCGTCGCGGTGGTCGTCGCCGCGCGCCTGCGCGGGCTCGACCGCGACCTGGAGGAGGCCGCGGCCGACCTCGGGGCCGGGCCGTTCCGGGTCTTCGCCACGGTGACGCTGCCGCTCCTGGCCCCCGGCATCGCCGCCGGGTTCCTGCTGGCCTTCACCCTGTCGCTCGACGACCTCGTGGTCGCGAGCTTCGTCTCCGGGCCGGGCGCGACCACCCTGCCGATGCGGCTCTACAGCCAGGTCCGCCTCGGGGTGAACCCGGAGATCAACGCCGCCTCGACGCTCCTGATCGCCGCGGTCGGCCTCGCGGTCGGCGCCGCGACGTGGCTCGGCGCCCGGCGGGGCGGCCGAGCCACGTCGTAGAACCTCAGGCGAGCCCCACCGTGTAGGCCGCCTCGGTCTTGCCGCGGATCTCGTCCTCGGTGACGCCGTCCGCGAGCTCGATCAGCCGCATCCCGCCGTCGCCGTGCTTGTCGATCGTGAACACGCCGAGATCGGTGATGACGAGGTCGACCACGTGCGTGCCGGTGAGCGGCAGGTCGCATTCCTTGAGCAGCTTGGGGCTCTCGGTGCCGTCCTTGTTCTTCGCCACGTGCTCCATGACGACGACGACGCGCTTGACGCCGGCCACGAGGTCCATGGCGCCGCCCATGCCCTTCACCATCTTGCCGGGGATCATCCAGTTGGCGAGGTCGCCGTTCCCGGCCACCTGCATGGCGCCGAGGATCGACAGGTTGATGTGCCCGCCGCGGATCATCCCGAAAGAATCGGACGAGGAGAAGTAGCTCGTCGTCGGCAGCGCCGTGATCGTCTGCTTGCCGGCGTTGATCAGGTCGGCGTCCTCCTCGCCTTCGAGCGGGAACGGGCCCATGCCGAGCATGCCGTTCTCCGACTGGAGCTGAACCGACATCCCGTCGGGGATGTAGTTGGAAACCAGGGTCGGGATGCCGATCCCGAGGTTGACGTAGAAGCCGTCCTCCAGCTCCTTCGCGGCACGTGCCGCCATCTGTTCGCGGGTCCAGGCCATTTTCGTGTTCCCTCTTGCCTGATCAGATCTGGCCGCCGCCGGCCGCCGCGGGCGCGGCTTCGGCGCGCTTGCGCACCGTGCGCTGCTCGATCCGCTTCTCGCGTCCCGGCACGTGGATGATGCGCTTCACGAAGATGCCGGGCGTGTGGATGTCGTCGGCGTCGATCTCGCCGGGCTTCACCAGGTGCTCGACCTGCGCCACCGTCATGGTCGCGGCGGTGGCCATCATCGGGTTGAAGTTCCGGGCGGTCTTCCGGTAGCGGAGGTTGCCCTCGGTGTCGCCGGTGTGGGCGTGGATGAGCGCGAGGTCCGCGAACAGGCCGCGCTCCATCACGAAGTGCTCGCCGTCGAACTCACGCACCTCCTTGCCCTCGGCGACCTTGGTGCCGACGCCGGTCTTGGTGAAGAAGGCCGGGATGCCGGCTCCGCCCGCGCGGATGCGCTCGGCGAGCGTCCCCTGCGGGTTGAACTCGATCTCGAGTTCGCCGCCGAGATACTGCCGGGCGAACTCCTTGTTCTCGCCGACATAGGACGAGATCATCTTGGAGACCTGCCGCGTGTCGAGCAGCTTGCCGAGACCAACGCCGTCGATGCCGGCGTTGTTCGAGACGATGGTCAGGCCCTTCACGCCCGATTCGCGCACAGCCTCGATCAGTTCGTCGGGGATGCCGCAGAGGCCGAAGCCGCCGCACATCACCATCATGTCGTTCTTCAGCAGCCCCGCGAGCGCCGTCGTCGGATCCGCATAGACCTTCTTCATGGACGTTGAACCCTATCAAGGCCCGCGCGCGACGGCGCCGACAATCGTTTCCGCGAAAGCTGTCTCCGATTCCGACGCGCCGGTAAAGGCGCCCGGTGCCGGGAATCAAAGCGCCGGCATGCGTTCGAAGGCGGCGGGGACGGCCGGGCGCCGCGGGCAGACAAAGCCGATCGAAGGCTTTAAGGGAATCACCCGAACGGTCCGATGCATGACGGCTGGGGGGAGCCTGAGACATCGCGGACGCGTTCGTCGTCCCCCGTCGCGCCTACGCCGCTCCTCGGCGCTCCCGCGACGTGCCCGCCCGGAGTGCAATGTCGCCGCGCCGCCCCCTCATCGCCGTCGGCCTCGCGTCGATGGCCGCCCTCGTGGCGGGCTTGGCGACCCTGCCCTGGCCGGTCGGCACCCCGACGGCGGCGGCTTTCGTCAGCCGCGGCCTGCGCGAGTTCGGCCTCGCGCTCACCGCGGAGGGCGCGACGACGATGACGCTACTCCCGCTTCCGCGCCTGAGCTTCACCCGCACCCGGATCACCGGGGCGCAGGCCGGCGGACCTGCCCTGATCGAGGGCGGCAGCCTCGACCTCGACCTCAATCCGCTCGCCCTGCTCTCGGGCCAGGCCGACCTCGGCTCGGTCGCGCTGGGCGGCGCTACCATCCACATGCCCGACGGCGCCGACGACCCGCGCTGGACCGAGCCCGCCCGCCGCATCGGCGCGCGCCTAGCCCAAGGCGGCACCAACCATCCGCGCCGGATCACCTTGAGTGGCACCACCCTCGATTCCGCGAATCCGGGAGCCGGCGCGCAGGCGGTCGACCTGACCCTCGCCTGGCCGATCTGGAGCGCCAGCCTCGACGCGGCCGCGACCCTGACCTGGCGCGGTGCGCGCACCAGCGTGGCGGTCGTCGGGCTGCGCGCGGGCGACCTCCTGGCCGGAGCCGCGTCGCCCTTCGCCCTGAACGCCGCGTGGCCCACGGGGAGCCTGTCGGCCGACGGCACCGCCACCACCGCGGGCGGCTTCGCGATGCAGGGGCGGGGACGGGTCGAGACGCGCTCGTTGTCCGAGACGATGGCCTGGATCGGCGGCGACGTGGCGCTGGCGCCCTTCATCCGGACCCTCGTGCTCGACGGCCGCTTCGAGACCGCCGGCCGGACCCTGTCGTTCTCGAGCCTGCGCGCAACCCTCGGCGACGACGTGCTCGAAGGCGCGGGCTCGATGAGCTTCGGCGAGGCCCGCACCGCGGTCCAGGCAACGCTCGCCGCCGACAGCCTCAACCTCGCGCCCCTGCTTGGCGGGCTGATGCAGGTCTTCGGCACCGCTCCGGCGGATGACGGCACCGCGGAGCCGGCCCGGCCGGTGGCCCTGGCGCCGCTCACCGGCGGCGACCTCGACCTGCGCATCTCGGCCGCCGAGAGCCGAATCGGCCCGGTCCTCCTCAGCGACCTCGCCGCGAGCGTGCTGGTGCGGCCGGGCTCGATCGAGGTCGCGCTCAACCGCGCCGGGCTGCAGGGCGCGACCCTGAAGGGCCGGGTCGCCCTCTCGGCCGCCGGCGCAGACGGCGGCGAGACCGAGGTGAAAGCGCAGGGCGCGTTCGACCGGCTCGACCTCGGATCGCTCCTCCTCGACCTCGGGGAGGCGCGCTGGGTGCTCGGCGGCACGCAAGGCCAGTTCACCCTGGAGAGCAGCGGGCGCGACACCGCGGACCTCGCGGCGCACGTCGCCGGGCGGGCGGGCTTCACCATCGACGGCGGCGTGCTGGCCGGGATCGACCTCGTCGACGTCCTGCACCGCAACGGGGCGATCGCGCCCGGAGCGCTCGCCCGCCGCAACGGCCGCACGCCGTTCGAGCGCGCCGCGATCGCCCTGCGCTTCGCCGACGGCATCGGAGAGATCGGCGAGGGCACTTTGAAGACCGCGAGCCTCACGGGCATCCTGCGCGGGCAGATCTCGCTGCCGGCGCGCAGCGTCAGCGCTCGGGCGGAGCTCGGCCCGAAGGCCGGCGGCGACCCCGGCCGCCCAGGGCTCGCCTTCGAGATCGTCGGCCCGTGGGATGCCGTGCGCGTCCGGGCCGCGCAGAAGGCGGCCGAGCCGGAGCGGCGCGACGAAGGGCCGGCGTCGCTGCACGTGCCGACCTCGGTCGTGATCCCGGGCACCGCGCGCGCCTACGCACCCTGATCCGCCGAGCCCGGCCCAGTCATACCAAATCCGGTTGATCCCTTCGGGATGGCGGATTTAGGCTTCGCTCAGGCGCCGCGCGGGCTTGCCTGATACGGCCTCCGCTTTGATCAAGCGGAAGCCGTATCAGTCGGTAGGGTTTTCGGCTTCCGCCCGGGCCAGCGCCCGCCAGCGCAGCACCAAGGCCTCGAAAGCCGCGAGGTCGTCATCGCCGAGCCGTCCCAGCGTCTGCCCGACATAGGCCGCCTGCGCCGCCAGCCCCTGCGCGGCGAGGTCGGCCCCGACCGGCGTGAGGTGGAGCGCGTGCGAGCGCCGGTCGCCGGGGATCGGCCGCCGCTCGACGAGCCCAGCTTCGACCAGGCGGTCGATCAGGCCGGAGACGTTGCCCTTCGTCACGTAGAGCCGGGCCGCGAGATCCTGCTGGGTCAGGCCCTCGCGCTCGGTCAATGTGGAGAGCACATCGAATTGTGGGATCGACAGGCCGAGGCCGCGCAGCCGCGCGCTCATCGCCGCGGTCACGCGCCGGTTCAGACGGATGAAGCGGAACCAGACGCGCAGGGGGTCCGCGGCGTCTGCGGGGTCCGGATCGGGGGCTGGGAGGGAACGCGGCATTGGGGACGAGGCTATAGCAGACCGGGCGGTCCCCGCGAGTGGCGCGGCTGCGCTGCGGCCGGTATAGCCTTCGCATCCCCTGCAGCCCCACACGAGCCATGCGCCGCCTACTCGTCGAGGAACCCGTCACCCGCGCCGGCCCGCTCGCACGGTGGACCGCCCTGTTCTCGCTCGTGGTCTCCGGGATCGCGATCATGCTGGTGCGCGATCCCCGTACCGAGGCCGGGCCGGCGCTGGCGACCCTCGCCGCCGGCCTTTGCGTGGCGCTGGTGGCCGTGGCGCTCGCCGCGTACGCCTTCGTCCGGGTCTGGCGGGAGGGCGCCCGCGGCCTCGGCGCCGCGATCGCCGGCCTCGTCCTCGCCATGCTGGTCCTGGCCTACCCGGCCTACGCGGCGCTCCGCGGATTCCGGCTGCCCGCGCTGACCGATGTGACCACCGACATCGACAACCCGCCAGCCTTCTCGCGCTCGCGCGCCGCCTTCGCCGCCCGCAACGGAGGCTATCCGCCCGATCCCGGTCCGCAGGCCCGCGAGAAGCAGCGCGCCGCCTACCCGCAGATCGCGCCGCTGACCCTAGACATCGGCGCCGACGAGGCGTTCGAGCTGGCGCGCAAAGCCGCCGTGAACCGCAAGTGGCAGATCGTCGAGGCGATACGCCCCGGCGGGCGGGTCGGAAACGGCCGGATCGAGGCCGTCTCGCGCAGCCTCATCCTCAACCTACCCGACGACGTCACCATCCGCGTCCGGCCGCGCGCCGACGGCGCTCGCATCGACGTCCGCTCCGCCTCACGGCTCGGCACCCGCGACCTCGGCGTCAACGCCGACCGCATCCGAGCCTATCTCGACGAGGTCGCAAACCTCGCGCTCGCGGTGAAGTAGTGGCCTGCGGCCCGGCGCCTCAGCCGACTGCCGGAGTGACCGGCCGGAAGACGCCGTCGAGCCGCGGCGGGCCGTCCGTGGCCACGAGCCCGCGCGCGACGAGGTCCTCGAGGTGGGCGAAAACCGACAGCGCCGCCGCGCCGCGCAGGCGCGGATCGAGGCTCTGGTAGGTAGCGGTGACGATCGCCGGGATCGTGTCGTCGCCAGCAGTGATCCGCGCACGGATCGAGGCCTCGCGGTGGCGGCGGTGGTTGGCGAGCCCCCGGACGAACCGACGGGGGTTGCGCACCGGCCCCCCGTGTCCCGGCCAGTACACGGTTTCGTCGCGGCCCCGGAGCTTGTCGAGGGAATCCATGTAGGCGCGCATCGAGCCGTCGGGCGGCGCGACGATGCTGGTCGACCACGCCATCACGTGGTCGCCGGAGAACAGAGCCACCTCCTCCGGCAGGGCGAAGGCGAGGTGGTTCATGGTGTGCCCCGGCGTCTCGACGGCGACCAGCGTCCAGCCCGACCCGTCGAGCGTGTCGCCCTCGTGCATCGGCCGGTCGGGGACGTGGTCGCGGTCGGCGGCGGCGTCGAGATGGCCGACCTCGCCGACGGCGAGCGGGCGCGCCGCCCGATGCGGCAGGCAGCCGGCGATCGGCGCGCCGGTGCGCGCCTGAAGCAGGCGTGCGCCCGGCGAGTGGTCGCGATGGGTATGGGTAACGACGATTGCGGCGACCGTCTCGGACCCGAGGTCGGCCAGCAGCGCATCGACGTGGCCGGCATCCTCGGGCCCCGGATCGATCACCGCGACCTGCCCGTGCCCGACGACGTAGGTGCAGGTGCCGCTCGCCGTGAACGGACCGCCATTGGGCGCAACGCGACGGCGGACCAGAGGGCTCAGCGTCTCAAGGCGGCCATTCGCAGGCATCGCCGTCTCGAAGTCCGGCGCGTCACCGCCCGCATTCGTCTCCGCCATCGTAGGCCCCTGTCGCTCCCGAACGACCCGGGGCTACGCGATCGCGGCATCGTGGACAATCGAGCGCGGGACGGTACGCGATCGCGGCGCGCCGTCACCGGAACGGGGAGGGCGTGACCACGCGGATCTCGTTCTGGCCGCCGACGGCGCGGGCCGGGATACGGAAGCCATCGCCGACGGAGGCGACCTGCACGAGGCTCGCCCGCTCGGCGGTGCGCAGCGTCCTGCGGAAGACGCGCGCTTCGGCGTCACGCCGGATCGCGCCGACCTTGGCCTCGATCCGCCGGCTCTGGCCGCGCGTGATCGCGGCTTGCCGAAAGTCGACGAGGGCAACCGAGCCCGAACGGCTGCGCGTCACCACGTCGGCGCTGTCATGGGTGGCGACGACGTCGCCCTTGCGCAGCGTCAAGTCGTTGGCGACCGGCAGCGGGGTAGTGCCGGGCGCGGCCTGGCAGGAGCAGTTCTCCACGCGGCGCTGGCGGTAGATGTTGGCGAGTGCCGAGGCACGGTACGGCAAACCCTGCGGGCTGATCGCGCGGTCGAGTTCGGTTTCGCGTGCGCCGAGGGTGTAGACGTTCGTCGGCGCACCAGGACAGGCGGCGGCGCAGGCCGCCTCGTGGACCGGCATGTCCGCCCGCGCTCCGAGGGTGCCGAGGGGAAAGAGGTAGCCGTCGCACATCCGCACGCAGACCGTGCGCCGCCCGGTGGAGGCGACGGCCACGGCGACCGGTGCCGCACGTTCCGAGCGAGCCCGTGCCCGCGCCCGGCGCGACCGGCCGAGCGCAAGGTCGGCCACGGGACGCGGCGTGTGGTAGAGCGGACGCGGAACGCCGAGGCGGCGGCCATCGGGCAGGTTGGCGTAGCGTCCGGGCCGGTGCACCTGAGGCGCGGGCTGCGGCAGGGCCGGCGCGAACAGCTCTTGGAAGAAGTCGAACAAGCCGCCGCGCTCGGACGCCTGCACGAGGCTCGAGCCGATCGTGACGCTGCCGAGCCCGAGGATCAGACCCGCAACCGCAGTGCCGATCATCTGTCGCCGCGTTCCTCCGGAGCCGTAAAACGCACTCCACCGCGCCAAGAACGCCATGCTTCGTCAGATCCCAATCAGTCCGGCACGCCGGCCCGGCGAGGGCGGGGCGGTCGGCGCCGACTTAAAGACCGGTTAAGCCGAGCGGCAAGTGCGTAAGACAACCGAGTTGATCACAACATCGCTGCGATCAGGAGCAGGAATAGGCCGGTCGAACCAGCGATCGGCGTTAAGGTTACAGCCGTTTCGACTTGCTGGACCCAGATCGTCGTCCTCGACCCTTGCGGGATCGGCGCGGTGGATGGCACGGCTCTCGAACTTTCTCCGTCACGGAAAACCGGTGGACAGCGCATGAAAAAGCCGCCCCGGAGGGCGGCTCGCAGAAAGACGCAGGATGAGCTCGGGTGCGATCAGGGCCGGCGCACCGGTCCGTTGCTCCGAACGCGCACCGGAACGAGGCGCGCCTCCGGCTGCGGGACCAGGGCGCCCAACACTTCCTCGACGCCGCGTGCGGCGGCTCCGGCGGCGGAGTTGACGATATCCGTGAGGCGCTGGACGAGGGCGGAGGCGTTTCTCATCGCTGTTCTCTGGTTTCGGACCTGGGATGAGGAACGCCGGGCCGGATCGATCCGTTCCGGCTGCGGCCTCGTGCCCACTCCAACAATATGGCGTGACATGCGCGCTGGCGCGAGGGGTCGATCGAGGAATTCGGCGAATCACCGGCACCCGGGCCGCAACTCTCATTTTTCGTGTGTGCAGGCATTCGAAGTCGCGGAACCGAAACAACGACTTGACGTTTGGGATGTCAGAAGGTCGCGGCCAAGCCCGCGTCCATGTTTTCAAGGACAACGCAGATGCTCGGATGGGCCGTTACGTTCCTCGTCGTGGCCCTCGTGGCCGCTCTGCTCGGTTTCGGCGGCATCGCCGGAACGGCGATGGAAGCCGCGAAGCTGGTGTTCTTCGTCGCGATCGTCCTGTTCGCCATCTCCGCCGTGATCGGCTTGATGCGCGGCCGTTCGCCGACGCTCTGACACGCGCTGGGTGACGAAGACTGATACAAGATCCCGCAGGCGCTCAACGCGCCGCGGGATCTTCTAGGAAGGAGCCGGAGCGCCTCAGGGTGACTTCGGTTCCTTCGCGTCGAGGCGCTCGATGAGGTCGCGGAAGCGATCCGGGACGGGTTGCTGGACGAGGCCGTCGTAGAGGGAACGCAGCGTGCTTCCGATACGAGCCTGGGCATGATCGCTGAGGCGGGACGATCCGCGGTGCCGACCCGCAGAGTCGGGAACGATCGTCTGAGAGACCCCGCCGCCGTCGGCGATGCCATCGCCCGCACGGCCACGGCCGATCGGCCTCTCGGCTTTCGCAGCGTCGGTCATCCTCGCGCCCCCTGGTGCCGTTCACGGCATCTCGTCACGAGCCATGCCCGCATTGTCTTGAAGCGCGACATACGCCATGGCTGCATCAGCAACGCCGACGGGCGGAGGCGGTTCCGCACCCGCCCGGAACGGAGTCGGATGCCCCGCGTTGGGGCGGCAGGTTGAATAGCAGGCCGACAAGGCACAGGGGATCGTATGTCGACATCGCAACTCGTGGTGCAGCACCTGCCCTACCTGCGGCGCTATGCGCGCGCGCTGACGGGCAGCCAGGTGGCGGGCGACGCCTACGTCGCCGCGACCTTGGAGACGCTGGTCAACGAGCCGGATACGCTCGGCCGCAGCACGAACGTGAAGGCCGACCTGTTCCGCGTGTTCACGCGTATCTGGAACTCCCTGTCGGTCAACGGCCGCAGCGAGCAGGTGCAGCACGATCTCCCCGCCGAGGTCCGGCTCGGTCAAATCACGCCGCTGCCGCGCCAGGCCTTCCTGCTCTCCTGCCTCGAGGGATTCTCGGAGGAGGACGCGGCGATCATCCTCGACGTCGATGTCAGCCAAGTCCGCGACCTCGTCGATGAGGCGGGCCGCGAGCTCGCCGCCGACATGGCGACCGACATCCTCATCATCGAGGACGAGCCGCTGATCGCCATGGACCTCGAGGCGTTGGTCGAAGGGCTGGGTCACAACGTCATCGGCGTCGCCCGCACCCGCACCGAGGCGGTCAAGATCGCCTCCGACAGCAAGCGCCCCGGCCTGATACTCGCCGACATCCAACTCGCCGACGGCTCGTCCGGCCTCGACGCGGTGAACGACCTGCTGAAAACCTTCGAGGTTCCGGTGATCTTCATCACCGCCTATCCCGAGCGCTTCCTCACCGGCGAGCGGCCCGAGCCGGCCTTCCTCATCGCCAAGCCGTTCCAGCCCGCCAACGTCTCGGCCGTCATCAGCCAGGCGCTGTTCTTCCAGCAGACGGCGCGTCGGCGGGAAGCCAAGTCCGCCTGAGATCCGGGCGGCGACCCGGCCGCCTGCGCTTCGGTCCCCAAAACGACGAAACCCCGGCTCGCGCCGGGGTTTTTTGTTGCCCGAACGCCCGGATGGTGACCGGGCACAAAAAAAAGGGCCGGAGAAATCTCCGACCCGTCGATAAGGTTCCGGCCGATGCACAAGGGGAATGCGGGGAGGACCAGGTGGCCGGGTGCATCATCAACGAGCGCCACCCCGGTGAGTTCCGATACGCTGCGCTTTTTCGACGTGTGTGGCGTTAACGCCATGACGGCCGCCTGTGGATAAGATGCGCGGATCGCTGCAGCGATTCGAAAAATCCGACCTCAATACTGATTCCGGCGAAAGCGCGGCAGTGACGGAACCGGATCGCGGAAGACGCGTTTTCGAATCATCCTGTCAAGCTCCCACTCGGAGATCACGACGATGCTTCGGTCAGGCTTCCTTCTCGGCGTTAGCGCACCGGCCGCCATCCTGACGTTGCTCGTCCACCCGATGGTGCAGGCCGGCGCCGACCAGTGGGTTCCGGCAACGCCTATCGTGGCTCCGGCCTCGTTCGAGGCGCGTCCGTTGCCCGGCCTGCGCCCCGTGTCGCTTGCGATCCGGCCGAGCCGCGTGGCGAGCCTCCAGGCCGGGCCGAACCGTGCCGTGCCGGCCGCAATGGAGACGGCACAGGAGATCGGGACGAAGCCGCCGCTGAAGCCGCGCATGCGGATGCGCGAGGGTTGCGAAGCGGCCCTGAGTTCCCTCGTTGGCCCCGAGGCCCGCCGCATGATCCCGGGCCGCTGCATTTCCTAATCGATACGTCGTGCTAGTACGTTTCACTGAGACCGACCAACGCAAAGGCCTGCCCCAACACCTGGGGCGGGCCTTTGCGTTTTCCGTCACCGAAACCGAGCACCAAAAAAAGGCGCCTGCCCTCGGAGGGCAGGCGCCGCCTATCGCCGACGACGATCGATTATTCGGCGCCGTCGCGTCCGGTGCCGGTCGCCTGGCCGCCCTTGCGACCGGCAGACGAGGCCAGCTCGCGATCCTGCGAGAAGGACCGCTTCTCGGCCGGCACACTGCGGCCACCCTTGCTGGCGATCTCGCGCTGGCGCTCAAGATCCATCGACGCAAAACCTCGCTTGGAGGTCGAATTACCGGATGCCATCAGCTCCTCCTCAGGCTTCTCTTCACCCTTTCACAACCTTCGCCAGTATCCGAAGGTTCCTCTCACGCTTCTGCGACAAGCTTAGCCGCAACCACGCCGGTGCGATGGCGTTGGAACACAGAAGGCGCGGGGCGCGAGCATTCTCCGCCCGCTTCGAACAAGGTGTTTGCGAGCATGACGAATCGCGAGATGGTGTCCGCCGCGGCCCGGGCTTCGGCGGAGGCCGCGCCGAAGCCGAAAACGACGGCGCTTCCGCCCATGCCCGCGGACGAGGGCAGCGCGACGCTGACGACCCACGAGGAGCCGATCGACTCGCCGCAGCCGAACGCCAGCGTGAAGCGCGATCCTCCGAGTGACGAGAAGCCCGGCCTGTCCACCAAGCGCTGAGTACGCTCAGGCCTGCCGCGGACGACGGGCGAGGAACACGATGCCGCCCGCCATCGCGAGGATCGTCGCAGCCGCAGCGATGCTGAGGATGCGACGGATCATAGGCGTGTAGATGCCGGTGGCGGCATCGTAGCCGTAGCAGAGCAGGACGAGCCGGTCGGCGAGGCTGCCCGTGCGACCCTCGCCGGCTTCGACGAGAGCGAGCCGCAAATCGCCGCCGTTCAACGCCAGAGGCGAAAGGACGCGGGCGACGCGGCCGTCCCCGGTCAGCAGGATCGCGGCGGCGGGGTGGGCGAAGCTGTCGGTACCCGCGTCGTAGACGAAGTCGTAGCCAAGCGCCCGGGTCAGCCTGTCCACCGCCCCGGCGTCGCCGACCAGGGCGGCCGCCTTTGCCGCGAGCGCCGGGTCGCCCAGTTCGGTGCCGAGCATGTGCCGGGCGGCGGCCGCGTCGTCCCGCGGGTCTATGCCGACGAGGATCAGGCTGTAGTCGCGGCCGGCGACGAGCCTCGTCGCGGCCAGCGCCGCCCCGGACATCGCCAGCATCGGATCGCAGACGTTGCCGCAGGTGTAATCCACCGGCAGCATCAGCGTCGGCCGACCGCCCAAAGCCGCACCCAGGGTGGTCGGCCGGTCGCCCGACGCGTCGGTGAACGCGAGGTCGAGGGGGACACGGGCACTCGAGGGTGGCGCGACCGCGACGCGGGCGAGTTCGATCCGGTTCAGGCGGGCGGCCGCCGGCGCGACGGCGAGCGGCAGGCCGAGCACGAGCAGCGCGAGCAGGGACGCAGCAAGGCGAAGACGGCGGGCGCGGCTCATGGCACCTCCTGTGGGCCTCCGCATGCCCGATCCCATGCGGCGCGGCATCCGGGGCAAGCCGTCGCAGCATGCCCCGGCAACGTGAGGGCTGGACAAGATCGCCGCAAGCCGCATGGATGACGCGGCCGGCCCCATCACGAGATCCGGCGCGGTCCGGAGTCCCACCCATGACCCTCGATACGGAGGTTACCTCCCTTCGGCAGGTGCCGCTGTTCCGCGAGGTCGAGCCGTCGCGGCTGAAGCTCCTCGCCTTCACCAGCGAGCGGGTGCACTTCGAGCCCGGCCAACAGTTCTTCACCCGCGGCGACGTGGCGGACGCCGCCTACCTGATCCTGGAGGGCAGCGCCGCGGTGACCATCGACGGCGCCGCCGGGCCGGTGCGGCTCGCCCTACTCGGCGCAAACGCGCTGGTCGGAGAAATGGGCATCCTGGCCGACCAGCCGCGCTCGGCCACCGTCACCGCCGAGACGGCGGCGACGGCCCTGCGCATCGACCGCGGCGTGTTCCTCGAGCTGTTGGCGCAGTTTCCTCAGATCAGCATCGCGCTGATGCGCGAACTCGCACTGCGCCTAGAGCAAACGAACCAGGCGCTGGCGCAGAGCCGCGGCTGAAGCCGCGGGCGGATTATGGCGTCGGGTAGGTGATGAACTCCATCAGCGACCCGTCGGGATCGCGGAAGTAGACGCTGGTCCCGGGCCCGGCCGCGCCATGGCGTTCGACCGGACCGCGCTCGACGGGGACGCCGCAGGCGGCCAGGTGCGCCATCGCCTCCTCGATCGTGCCGGACCAGCGGAAGCACAGGTCGCTGCCGCCCGGCATCACAGGCTTCTCCGCCAGGGGCTCCGGCGACAGGCCCGGGCCGTGGCAGTTCAACTGGACCCCGCCGAGCCGGTAGGCGAAGCCCGCCCCGACCGGGACAACCTCGGCCCCGACGACGTCGCCGTAGAAGGCGTTCGCTCGCGTCCAGTCGCTGACGTGGATCACGCAATGGTCGAGATGGATCGCCGGGCGCAGGGGCGTCTCGGGCAGCGCGCCTTGCATCTCGGGAAGGGTGAGCGTGTCGGCCATGATGCGCCTCGTGTCGAAACCGATCCGGGAAAGTTAGGGCGCAAGCCACGGCCGAACGAGGCGAAATCCGGGCAATCGTACCGGGCGCTTCGTCCGACCTGAGACGCAAAAGTCACATCGTGGGGGAACGCGAGGCGGTAGGCATGATCCGAACGCTCCCTCGCCTCGTGAGGCCCCATGCCAATCCGCCGGATCCTGCTCGCCGCGGTCCTGATCGCGCCGCTCGCCGCCTGCAACCAGCGCGGACCGGTGAACGTCGCCGCCAACGACGAGGAGGCGGCGTGGTACATCGGCACGAAGCCCGACAAGCCGTTCGACGTGCCGCTGGTCGACACCAACCGCCTCGATCCGAAGTACCGCCGGCAGGTCGTGAGCTACAACGGCCCCGAGCGGCCCGGCACCATCGTCGTCGACATCGACAAGCGCCAGCTCGCCCTCGTCCAGGCCGACGGCACGGCGATGCAGTACGGCGTCGGCGTGGGCAAGCTCGGCTTCTCCTGGAAGGGCGAGGCTCGCGTCGGCCGCAAGGGCGTCTGGCCCGACTGGAGCCCGACCACGACCATGGTCGCCCTGCACCCGGAGATCGACCGCCAGCGCAAGGGCGGCGTCGACAACCCGCTCGGCGCCCGCGCGCTCTACCTCTACCAGGGTAACCGCGACATCCTGTTCCGCATCCACGGCACCAACGAGCCCTGGAGCATCGGCGAGCAGATGTCGTCCGGCTGCGTCCGCATGCTCAACGAGGACATCGTCGACCTCTACGAGCGCGTCCCCGTCGGAACGCAGGTGCTGATCAAACGCAACGGCAAGTATCGGGTCTGAGCACGCACCGGATCTGAACGCTGCGGCTCGACCGGAGCGGGGCACCGGCATAGCGTGCGCCCGAAACGTCCACCCTTCGGAGACCGCGATGCCGACCACGACCGACGCGATCGTCCTTCACCACGCGCCGAACACCCGCTCGACGGGCGTGCGGGTGCTGCTGGAGGAGCTCGGCGCGCCGCACGATCTGCACGTCATCAACCTGAAGGCGGGCGAGCAGCAGGGCAGCGCGCATCTCGCCGTCAACCCGATGGGCAAGGTTCCGGCGATCCGCCACGGCGCCGCGACGGTGGCGGAGCAGGCGGCCTGCTACCTCTACCTCGCCGACCTGTTTCCCGAGGCCGGCCTCGCGCCCGCCCTGACCGATCCGGCTCGCGGCGCGTACCTGCGCTGGATGGTCTTCTACGGCTCGTGCTTCGAGCCCGCCGTGATCGACCGGGCGATGGAGCGCGACCCGCCGCCTCGGATGATGTCGGCCTACGGCGACTACGACACGGTGCTGTCCCAGGTCATCGCCATGCTGACCCCCGGCCCCTGGATCCTCGGCGAGCGCTTCTCCGCAGCGGACGTGCTGTGGGGCTCGGCGCTCGGCTGGACCACCGCGTTCAAGCTCGTGCCTGAGGAGCCGGCGATCATGGCCTACCTCGCGCGCTACCGGGCGCGGCCGGCCTACCAAGCGATCTCGGCCGACGACGCCCGCCTCGCGGCCGCGCAGCAGGAGAGCGCGCCGGGCTAGGCGGCAGGGCAGGGCGGCAGGGGCGGCGCGACCGTCCCTATCGCTGCAGCAGCTCCGTGAATCGCGCGACCAAGCGCCGGCCGACCTCGTCCTTGTCGAGCGTCGGCCAGGTCTCGACCGAGCCGTCGCGGGCGATCAGGTGCACGGTGTTCGTCCCCCCGCCCATCACCCCGCCGGCCTCCGAGACGTCGTTGGCGACGATCAGGTCGCAGCCCTTCCGGGCGATCTTGGCCTGCGCATGCGCGATCACCGTGTCGGTCTCGGCGGCGAAGCCCACGACGAGGTCGGGGCGGCCCGTCGTCCGCGCGGCGATGGTGGCGAGGATGTCGGGGTTCTCGACCAGCGCCAGCGGGGCGGGCCCCGAGCCGTCCTTCTTGATCTTGGAGCCGGTCTCGGTGGCGGGCCGCCAGTCCGCGACGGCCGCCGTGAACACGGCGATGCTGGCGGGCAGGGCCGCCTCGACCGCGGCGAGCATCTCGCGCGCGGTCTCGACGCGCACCACGGTGACGCCCGCCGGGTCGGGAATCGCCACCGGCCCGGAGACCAGAGTCACCGTGGCGCCGGCCGCCGCGGCTGCGGCGGCGATCGCGTGGCCCTGGCGGCCGGACGAGCGGTTGGCGATGAACCGCACCGGGTCGATCGGCTCGTGCGTCGGCCCCGACGTGACGAGGACCCGCAGCCCGGCAAGCTGCGTCGGCGTCGGCGTGGGTATCGGCGGCTTGGCGCGCCCGGCGAGGAAGCCGAAGCCCTCCGTCTCGCGCGGCGCCTCGGCCAGCATCGCAGCCACCGCGTCGGCGATCTCGACCGGCTCGGCCATGCGGCCCGGCCCGGTCTCGGGCTCGGCCATCTTGCCCGCGTTGGGGCCGACGACGCGGACGCCGTCGGCGAGCAGGGTCGCGAGGTTGCGCCGGGTCGCAGGGTGGGCCCACATCGCCACGTTCATCGCCGGAGCGATCAGGATCGGCAGGGTGGTGGCGAGCAGCACGGTGGAGGCGAGGTCGGGGGCGTGGCCGGTGGCCATCCGCGCCATCAGGTTGGCGGTGGCCGGCGCCACCACCACCGCGTCGGCGTCGCGCGCGAGCTTGATGTGGCCGATCTCGGCCTCGTCGGCCCGGTCGAACAGGTCGGTATGGGCCGGCTGGCCGGCGAGCGCCGCGGCCGCGAGCGGCGTGACGAATTCCTGCGCGCCCTTCGTCAGGAGCGGGCGGACGGTGGCGCCGCGCTCGCGCAGGCGGCGGATCAGGTCGAGGGCCTTGTAGGCCGCGATCCCCCCGCCGACGACGAGGAGAATGCGACGGTTCGCAAGCGGCGACGCGGGGGCTTCACTCATGGCTGCAGGAGTGCCGGTGCGGGACGGGCCGCGTCAATGCCGGACGCCACCCGTGCCCGCGCCGCGGCGGAAGCGCGCTCAACGAGGGCGGACCAGGCCAAGCGCTCGCGGGCCGGGTCGAACGCGTCGGCGCGCGCCGCCCCGTGCGCGCGCAAGCCTTCGAGGAAGTCGGGCTCCCGCTCCGCCCGCAGCATCAGGCCAGCAAGCGCGCCGTGGTCGCCGGGCGGGAAGTAGCCCGGATGGTCGCCCCCGAGCAGGCCGACATTGCCGGGGATCGCAGAGGCGAGGATCGGCAGGCCGGCGACGACCGCCTCCGAGACCACGTTGGCGCCGCCCTCGCTGAGCGAGCTCAGCACCATCAGCCGCCCGCGCCGCAGGAACCGCCTGACGCGCGCACCGGAGACCTCGCCGCGCCAGTCGTAGCGCGGATTGGCCTGCATCTCGTCCCGGGCGCGCGCCGCCCAGGCGGGGTCGGGGGCGCCGCCGAGGTGGACGACGCGGATGCGGGAGGAAGTGGGCAGGGCGCGGGCGGCGATCGCGGCGCGCAGCGGGTCCTTCTCGTCGCGCAGGTGCCCGACGACCAGGATTTCGAAGGCGCGCTTCAGCGCCGGCAGGCGGTCCCCGCCCGCCGGCACGGATTGCACGATCACCGCGAGCTTTTCGCGGTGGCGCGCCGGGATCGCCTCGCCGACGAGTTCGTGCAGGCCGACGAGCGCGTCGGCGAGATCGAGCGAGCGCTGGGTCTTGGCCGGGTCGGCGGCGAGATCGTGGTTGATGTCGGTGCCGGTCAGCGCGACGACGAGGGGGCGCTCCGGGTACGCGCGACGGAACCGTTGGATCGCCGGGGCGCTCTTCCAGGCGTGGAGGGCGATCATCAGGTCGCAGGGCTCGCTGTCATACGCGGTCGCCACCACGACGCGGTGGCCGGCCCCCCGGAGGAGGCCGGCCCAACGCAGGGCCGTCGTGCGGTTGCCGGTCCGCGAGTGGCGGGGTGCGGGCGTGATCAGGATGACGTTCATGGGTCGATCGCTTATCGGACGCACGCCATGACCGACGCCACACAACTCATCGCGATGCTGCAGGACAGCCGCGCCCGGACCCTCGAGCTGGTGGCCGGTCTCGTGCCCGACCAGCTGATCGGGCCGCGCCTCGACATCGTCAACCCGCTGCTCTGGGAGATCGGCCACCTCGCCTGGTTCCACGAGCACTTCATCCTGCGCGCCCTCGACGGCGCCGCGCCGGCGATCGCGGACGCCGACGCGGTCTACAACTCTGCGGTGCTGGCCCACGACGACCGCTGGGTGCGCGCGCTACCCCCGCTCGCGGACACGCTCGGCTACATGGGCCGCGTCCACGACGCGCTGGTCCGCCGGCTCGACGGCACGCCGACGCGCGAGGAGGCCTACCGCTACCGGCTGACCACCTACCACGAGGACATGCACGGGGAGGCCTTCACCTATTCGCGCCAGACGCTGGGCTATCCGGCGCCGTCCTTCGCCGCCTCGGCCGGCCTCGCCCCCGTCGCCGAAGGGCCCTGGCCGGGCGACGCGGCGATCCCGGGCGGGACCTTCCGGCTCGGCGCCGAGCCGGACGCGGACTTCGTCTTCGACAACGAGAAGTGGGCGCACTCGATCGCGGTCGCACCGTTCAAGATCGCGCGGGCGCCGGTGACCAACGCCGAATTCGCCGCCTTCGTCGAGGCCGGTGGCTATCGCGAGCCGTCGTTCTGGGACGCGGAGGGATGGCGCTGGCGCTGCCGGACCGGAGCCGAGCATCCCGCGCATTGGCAGCGGGACGGAGCGGGCTGGCGCGTTAGCCGGTTCGGTGGCGTCGCCGACCTCGCCCCACACCAGCCGGTGGTCCACGTCAGCTGGTACGAGGCCGCAGCCTACTGCGCCTTCGCCGGGCGGCGCCTGCCGACGGAGGCCGAATGGGAGGTCGCAGCCTCGACGGCGCCGGCGCCGGACGGCGCGATCGGCGTCACGAAGTCGCGCTATCCCTGGGGCGAGACTGCACCGGACGCCCGCCTAGCCAACCTCGACGGTGGCCGCCTCGGCTGCGTCGACGTCGCCGCCCACGCGGACGGCGACAGCGCCTGGGGCTGCCGGCAGATGCTCGGCAACGTCTGGGAATGGACCGCGAGCGACTTCCTGCCCTATCCGGGTTTCTCGCCCGACGTGTACCGCGAGTATTCCGAGCCGGCCTTCGGCACGCGCAAGGTGCTGCGCGGCGGCGCCTGGATCACCCGCGGCCGCATGGTCGACAACGCCTACCGCAACTTCTTCACGCCGGACCGGCGCGACATCTACGCGGGCTTCCGCACCGCGGCTCGGTGAGCGCCCACCCTGGAGGCGGGGAAGGCGGCACAGCAACTTTGCTTGAGCGGCTGCAATCGAAAGATGATTCGATCGATACGTAATCGCCCCAAAGAGCGCCGTTATGCGGCAACGATGATGTCAGAGCCTTTTGGGAGGATCTTGCATGAAAGGTATCTTTAATCGGCCTGCCGGAAAATGATATTAAATATAGCCTTACGGTTGTGCCTTGAATATCTACTTTCATCTTGAGATCGAAATTCTTTCGAGGATGACCGAGCATCGCAGCATTCCGGCATGGGGCAAGCCTGGCGCGATGTCGGATCCGTCGGCATGTTGACCGTCATCGGTTGCTTCACGGACCAGCACGATCTCCGCCTCGTCGGCCTGGCAGCCGCGATCTGCGCTATCGCGGCGCTGACTGCGATCCGCCTGCTCCGCCACGCCGGCAGCGCCGGCCGCACCCGTCTGACCTGGCTCGTCGTCGCGGCGATCTCCAGCGGCACGGGTATCTTCGCGACCCATTTCATCGCGATGCTGGCCTTCCAGCCGAGCATCCCGAGCGCCTACGACCACGGCCTGACCCTCCTCTCGCTCGTCATCGCGATCTGCCTCACCGGC
The DNA here is from genome assembly GCF_022179125.1 of Methylobacterium cerastii. Taxonomy (GTDB): domain Bacteria; phylum Pseudomonadota; class Alphaproteobacteria; order Rhizobiales; family Beijerinckiaceae; genus Methylobacterium; species Methylobacterium cerastii. Next base: position 56,979 of record NZ_BPQG01000032.1, on the reverse strand, counting down.
CTCGGGCTGCGCGTCGCCCTGCTCGGGACGCAGGGGGCATCCTGGCTCGGGGGGCTCGTCGTCGGGCTCGGCATCGCCGCGATGCACTACACCGGCATGGCGGCCTTCGAGGTGACGGGGCACCTGCGCTGGAACCCAGCCGTCGTCGCCGCCTCGATCGTGGTCGGCGAGCTTTTTTCCGCCGTCGCGCTCTCGACCGCGATCCGGTCCCGATCGCTCACCTCCCTGCTGGCCAGCGCGGCAATCCTGACGCTGGCGATCGGCGCGCACCACACGATCGGGATGGCTGCGGTGACGATCACGGAAAATCCGCTGGCCACCCTGTCGCCGCATGCGATGTCGCCGACGTGGCTCGCCGGCGCGGTGGCGCTTGCCAGCCTCGCCATTTTCGTCCTCACCGCGACGGCTCACGCGCTCAGCCTGCGCGAGCAGCGCCGCGTGCATGGCGAGACCGAGCGCATGCGCGGCCTCGCCAACGCAGCGGTGGAGGGGCTCATCGTCGTGGACGGCCACCGCGTCGTCACGGCCAACGTCAGCTTCGGCCGCCTCGTCGGCCTCGCCGACGCGGCGGTGGCGGGCCTGCCGGTGAGCACCTTCCTCACCGAGGCCAACGCCTGGCAGCGGCTCGCCTGCGCCATGGGGCAGCCGGTCGAGCTCGGCCTGCGCCACGCCGCCGGCGAGATCATCGCGGTCGAGGCGATCCTCCGGCGGATCGACTTCGCGGGCAAGTCGCACCAGGCGCTGGCGGTCCGCGACATCCGCGAGCGCAAGCAGGCCGAGCGGCACATCCAGTACCTCGCCCACCACGACGCGCTGACGGGCCTGCTCAACCGCACCGCCTTCAACGCGGTGCTCGACCGGGCGGTGGCCGCGGCCGTCGAGACCGGCGCTTCGATCGCGGTGCTGTGCCTCGACCTCGACCGCTTCAAGGCCGTCAACGACCTGTTCGGCCACGCGGCGGGCGACGCGATGCTCGCCCGGGTCGCCCGCTGCGTGACGGGCCTGCTCGGCCCAGACCAGTGCATGGCGCGCCTCGGCGGGGACGAGTTCGCGATCCTCATGGACGGCCAGGCCGGGCCTGACGCGGCCGAGGATCTGGCGAAGACCATCATCGCCGCACTTGCGGCGCAGGCTTCGGACCGGACCGCCGACGCCATGGTCGGGGTCAGCATCGGCATCGCCCTGTGTCCGCAGGACGCCATGGAACGCCAGGACCTGATGGTCCACGCCGACACGGCGCTCTACCGCGCCAAGGCCGACGGCCGGGGCACCTACGGCGTCTTCGAGCCGGAGATGGGCATCGCCGTGCGCGAGCGGCACGGCGTGGAGCGCGACCTCGAATGCGCGCTCGCTCGCGACGAGTTCCACCTCGTCTACCAGAAGCAGGTCGCCGCCGATGGCGGGGCGCTGCTCGGCTTCGAGGCCCTGCTGCGCTGGACCCACCCGGAGCGCGGCCGGGTGCCGCCCGACCTCTTCATCCCGGTGGCGGAGGAGCGCGGGACGATCTCGGCGATCGGGATGTGGGTGCTTCGCACCGCGTGCCGCGAGGCGGCGGGCTGGGAGGCGCCCCTGCGGGTGGCGGTGAACGTCTCCGCGGTCCAGGTGCACGATCCGGCCTTCGCCGCGCAGGTGCTCGCGGTGCTGCTCGAGACCGGACTACCGGCCGCGCGGCTCGAACTGGAGATCACCGAGACCGCGCTCATCCGCAACTTCGATCGCGCGGTGGCGACGCTGCGGCAGCTCAAGACGCTGGGCGTCGGGATCGCGATGGACGATTTCGGGACGGGCTACTCGTCGCTGGCGAACCTCAGGGCGTTCCCGTTCGACCGGATCAAGATCGACCAGTCGTTCGTGCGCAACGTCGACACGAACGCCCAGACCGCGGCGATCGTGCGCGCCGTCCTCGGCCTCGGCTCCGGCCTGGGCCTGCCGGTGGTGGCGGAGGGCGTCGAGACGCCCGAGGAGCTGGCGTTCCTCAAGGCCGCCGGCTGCGCCGAGGTGCAGGGCTACCTGTTCGGCCGACCCGCCCCCCTGAACCCGCACGAGACCGGCATCGTCCCCAAGGCGGACCCACGCCCGGATCAGGCGGCCGGGCCCGGCTGGGCCGCGGCCTGACGGATCGTCCGGCGGGACGCGCTATCGCAAGGCCGCGACCAGCACGCCGGCCGCGATCGCCCACAGGGCCAGCGTCTGCCACAACGCGGTGCGGCGCTCGGTGCGGCGCTCGGTGCGGGCGATGCGTTCCAGGCGGTGGGCGTCCCCCGTGCCCGCCTCGTCGGCGCGGACGAGCAGGCGCCGGAGCCGCAGGGCGAGCTCGGGCACGTCGGCGACGACGTCGGCGAGGGTGCGCGCGGCGTGAGCCGCCCCTTCGAGACGCCCGACCGGGCCGAGGTTGCGGGTGATCCAGCTGCGGACCACCGGCTCGGCGGAGGTCCACATGTCGAGCTTGGGATCGAGGCTGCGGGCGACGCCCTCGACCACGACCATGGTCTTCTGCAGCATCACCAGCTCGGTCCGGGTGCTCATGTCGAACAGGGCGGTGATGTCGAACAGAAGTGTCAGCACCTTCGCCATCGAGATCTCGTCGGCGCGGCGCTGGTGGATCGGCTCGCCGATGGCGCGGATCGCCTGCGCGAAGTCGTCGACCGAGTGGTGGGCCGGCACGTAGCCCGCCTCGAAATGCACCTGCGCGACGCGCGTGTAGTCGCGCATGATGAAGCCGAGCAGGATCTCGGCGAGGAACCGCCGCTCCTTGCGCCCAAGCCGGCCCATGATGCCGAAATCCACCGCCACGAGCTTGCCGGCGGCGTCCACGAACAGGTTCCCCTGGTGCATGTCGGCGTGGAAGAACCCGTCGCGGATCGCCTGGCGCAGGAAGCTCTGGATCACGGTCCGGCCGATCGCGTGCGGGTCGTGGCCGGCGGCCTGGAGCGCGGCGGCGCTGTGCAGGCGAGTGCCCTCGATCCACTCGCAGGTCAGCACGTCGCGGGCGATCAGCTCCCATTCGGGCAGCGGAACCCGGAAGTCTTCATCGTCGGCCGTGTTCTGCGCCAGCTCGGAGGCGGCGGCGGCCTCGAGCCGGAAGTCCATCTCCATGGTCACGGAGCGGGCGAGGATCTCGACCACGTCGCGCGGGCGCAGGCGCTCGGCCTCGGGCGAAAGCACGTGGACGATGCGGGCGAGAAGCCGCATCACCTCGACGTCGCGCTGGAAGCGCTCGCGCACGCCCGGCCGCATGATCTTGACGGCGAGGTTGCGCTGGGTGCCGTCGGCATCCTGCACCACCGCCTTGTGGACCTGCGCGATCGAGGCCGCGGCCACCGGCTCGCCGAAGGCGACGAACAGGGTGGAGATCGGCCGGCCGAAGGCCGCCTCGACCACCTTGACGGCCACCGCCTGCGGGAACGACGGCACCCTGTCCTGGAGCATCTCGAGGTCGCGCGCCGCCGCCATCCCGACGATGTCGGGGCGGGTGGCGAGGAACTGCCCGAACTTGACGTAGGACGGCCCGAGCCGGGTCAGCCCGGCCGAGAGCCGCGCCGCCCCGGAGCCGAGGCCCGGCCGCTCCAGCATCCGGACCAGCCGGAGGCCGAGGCGCGGGAGCGGCGGCAGCTCGGAGGCGTCGACGAGTGCCAGCGCGCCCTCGCGGGCCAGCACGAAGCCGACGCGGGCCCCGCGGGCGAGGTTGACGGCGGCGCCGATCATCGCGCCGTCCGGCGGCTCGGATCGGTCACGAGACCTTCCAGCCGGAATGGATCGCGACGATGCCGCCCGAGAGCGGCCGGTGGGTGACGTGGCGGAAGCCGGCCTGCTCGATCATCCCGGCAAACAGCCCAGGGGAGGGAAACTTACGGATCGATTCCACGAGGTAGCGGTAGGATTCCGCGTCGCCCGCGACCCGCGCGCCGAGGCGCGGAATGACGTGGAAGGAGTAGGCGTCGTAGATCTTGTCGAGCACCGGCAGGTCGACCTTGGAGAATTCCAGGCACAGGAAGCGGCCGCCGGGCTTCAGCACGCGGCGGGCTTCCTGCAGGGCCAGCTCGATCCGCGGCACGTTCCGGATGCCGAAGGCGATGGTGTAGGCGTCGAAGGTCGCGTCGGGCAGGGGCAGCGTCTCGGCGTTGCCGGTGACGAAGTCGATGCGGCCGTCGAAGCGCGCACCGGCGCGCTCGGCGCCGACCCGCAGCATCGCCTCGTTGATGTCGAGCACGGTGACCGAGGTCTGCGGGCCGCCGGCCTCCAGGACGCGGAAGGCCACGTCGCCGGTGCCGCCGGCCACGTCGAGATGGCGGAAGGGCCGCGTGCGCGAGGGGCGCAGCATCGCGATGGCCTGCGCCTTCCAAGCCCGGTGCAGGCCGCCGGACATCAGGTCGTTCATCAGGTCGTAGCGCTTGGCGACCGAGCGGAACACGTCGTCGACGCGCGCCTGCTTCTCGGCCAAAGCCACCCGCTCGAAGCCGAAATCGGTTTCCTGCGCGCCCGTCTTCCCGTCCGCCACCGTCATGAAGTCCTGCCCGTCTGCGCCCTCGCGCCTCATAGCGAAGCCGGACGCGATCCGCCATGCGTCGTAAGACGCGGAGCAGTGAACGGTCGCAGGGCGCGCTCCCAGAGGCCGGGCGCCCGGGATTGCGATGGCAGCGCCCCGGGCCGATATCCAGCTTTCGCGATCCGATGCGCCGAGGGACATCCACAGGACCATGCCGGAGCTTCCAGAAGTCGAGACGGTGCGGCGCGGCCTCGCGCCGGCGATGGTCGGGGCCACCTTCAGCCGCGTCACCCTGCGCCGGCCGAACCTACGCTTCCCGTTCCCCGATGACTTCTCCGCCCGCCTGGAGGGCCGCCGGGTCACCAGCCTCGCGCGGCGGGCGAAGTACCTCACCGCCGGACTCGACTCGGGCGAGACGCTGATCATGCACCTCGGCATGAGCGGGCGCTTCGACGTGGCGATGCCCGACGGCAGCAACACCTCGCCCGGCGACTTCTACCTCGACGGGGCGCTGGGTACGCCCAAGCACGACCACGTCGTGATGGCGATGGGGAACGGCGCCACCGTGACCTACAACGACGCCCGCCGCTTCGGCTTCATGGACCTGGTGCCCACCGACACGCTCGCCGCGTGCCGGCACTTCGCGGCCATGGGCATCGAGCCCCTGAGCGCCGAGCTGACCGGGGCGACCATCGCGCGCCTGTTCCGCCACAAGATCACGCCGCTGAAAGCCGCGCTCCTCGACCAGCGCCTGATCGCGGGCTTGGGCAACATCTATGTCTGCGAGGCTCTGCACCGGGCCGGCCTCCACCCCGAGGCCGCCGCGGGTACGCTCGCCAAGGCCGACGGCGGGCCGACGCCGAAGGCGCGGCTGCTGGCCAAGGTGATCGGCGAGGTGCTGACCGAGGCGGTCGCGGCGGGCGGCTCGACCCTTCGCGACTACGCTCACACCGACGGCACGTCGGGTGCCTTCCAGCAGGCGTTCCGGGTCTACGACCGCGTCGGCGAGGCCTGCCGCACCAAGGGCTGCGGCGGGACGGTCGGCCGGATCGTGCAATCCGGCCGCTCGACCTTCTTCTGCGCGACGTGCCAGCCGGCGTCGGCGCGGGCGATTCCGCGCTGACGGGGGCGACCCGCCTCGTCGCAGCCGGCCGGGTGCGGCGCGCAATGGCAATTTCGCCACAAACCGGCGTAGTTTCCGGTAGCTTGCGGCGATCCCTCGCGGTCGCCGTCCCGTCGCGCATGCGCGCCCGGCCGAACTCCCCGTCGCCGGCGCGAGCCCGAGCAGGATCCCGATGTTCTTCCGTCGACGCCAGACGCACGTGCCGCCGCAGCCGCTCGCCTACGATGAGCCGGCCCAGCCTCAGCGCCTTTCCCCCCGCTCGCCCAACGAGGCGATCAAGCCGACCGCCGCCCCGCCGCCGCCCGAGCGGCCCGAGCGCCGCCGCGGCGGCCTGCTCGCCACCATCAGCGGGCTCCTGACCTTCGCCGTCGCGGTCGCGATCGCCGCGATGCTGGGGCTGACCCTGTTCCAGCGGCAGGTGCAGGAGCCCGGCCCGCTGCCCGCCGACAAGGTCGTCGTGATCCCGTCGCGGAGCGGCACCGGGGAGATCGCGGAGATCCTTAAGCGCGAGGGCGTGATCGACCATGTCGGGCTGTTCGAGTTCGCCGCCCGCTTCGGCGGGCGCCCGCCGCTGAAGGCCGGCGAGTACACTTTCAAGGCCCATGCCAGCATCGGCGAAGCGATCGACACCGTGACCACGGGCCGGCAGGTCCAGCACGCGATCACCTTCCCCGAGGGGCTGACCTCCGAGCAGATCGTCGTACGCTTGAACGAGAACGACGTGCTCACCGGCGAGGTCGGCGAGATCCCGCCCGAGGGCTCGCTCCTGCCCGACACCTACAAGTTCGAGCGCGGCGCCACCCGCCAGCAGATCGTCAACCTGATGCGCGAGAAGCAGCGCCGGGTCCTCAACGACATCTGGCTGCGCCGCAGCGCCGACGTGCCAGTGCGGACGCCCGCCGAAATGGTGACGCTCGCCTCCATCGTCGAGAAGGAGACCGGCCGCGCCGACGAGCGCCCGCGGGTCGCCGGCGTGTTCGTCAACCGCCTGAACAAGCGAATGAAGCTGCAATCGGACCCGACCATCGTCTACGGGCTGGTCGGCGGGCGCGGCACCCTCGGGCGCGGCATCCAGCGCTCCGAGATCGAGCGCGCGACGCCCTACAACACCTACGTGATCGAGGGCCTGCCGCCCGGCCCGATCGCCAACCCCGGCCGCGCCGCGCTCGAGGCGGTGGCCAACCCCTCGCGCACCAAGGACCTGTTCTTCGTGGCCGACGGCACCGGCGGCCACGCCTTCGCCGAGAGCCTGGACGGCCACCAGAAGAACGTCGCGCGCTGGCGCCAGGTCGAGAAGAGCCGCCAGACCACGGCGCCGGACAGCGTCGACAAGGCCGAGCCGCCCGCCGACGCGGTGGCGCCCCGCGCCTCGGCCTTCGCGCCGCCGACGAACGCCTACGCGCTCGACGGCGCGACCATGGCGCCCGGCGCCCCGCGGCCGAAGGCCTTCGACGCCTCGGAGGGCACGAAGCTCGACCCGCTGAAGAACAAGACCTACGACCTCGGCTCGCCCAAGACCGTGCCGGCGCTGAAGCAGCCTTGATCGTACCCGACGCCGCGGCGCCGTCCGCACGCGCCATCCAGGACGAGCCGATGCACCTGAACCACGTCAACCTCGGCGTCACCGAGGTCCCGGCCACCGTCTTGATGTTCGAGACCTATTTCGGGCTTCGCCGCACCGGGATGCCGGTCAACGACAAGATGGCCTTCCTCACCGACGACGGCGGCGGCATCCTCAGCCTGTTCCGCGTGAAGGATGCGACCTACCCCAAGATCTTCCACATCGGCTTCATCCAGGAGCGTGTGGAGCAGGTCCACGCGATCCACGCCCAGCTCACCGATGGCGGCTTCGCACCGGAGGCGCCGCGCGAGGAGCACGGGCGCGTGACCTTCTACTTCCAGGCGCCGGGCGGGTTCACGGTGGAAGTGAACGCGTTCCTGTAGGCTCCTCGTCACAGCAAAACTTACCCCGTCGCAACGCAGGGCATCGCACGACCATGATCGCGAGCATGACCGGGTTCGCCCGGGCCGCCGGCACCACCGGGCCGGTGCAGTGGGCCTGGGAGGTCCGCAGCGTCAACGGGCGCGGGCTCGACGTCCGGCTGCGGGTGCCGAACGGTTACGACGCGGTTGGCGAGGTCGCGCGCACCGCCCTGCAGAAGACGCTGTCCCGCGGCCAGTGCCAGCTGTCGCTGAACCTCACGCGGCCCGAGAGCAAGGCCCGGGTGCGGATCGACGAGGCGCTGCTGGCCCGGCTCGCCGAGGCCGTCGCCCGCGTGCCGGTGCCGGAGGGAATCGCGCCCGCGACGATGGACGGGCTGCTGTCGATCCGCGGTGTGATCGAGTCCGAGGACGAGGCCGCCACCGATCCCGATGCGCTGGCCCGCGACCTCGCGGAGGGCGTCGTCCGGCTGGTCGCCGACCTCGTCGATGCGCGCCGCGCCGAGGGCCGACAGCTCGAGGAGATCGTGGCGGCGCAGGTCGCGCGGATGGGTGCGCTGACGCAGGACGCCGAGAGCTGCCCGGCGCGCAGGCCCGAGGCGATCCGCGCGCGGCTCGCGGCCTCCGTCGCGGGCCTGCTGGAGCCCGGCGGCCTCGATCCCGAGCGCCTGCACCAGGAGGCGGTGATGATGGCGGCCAAGGCCGACGTCCGCGAAGAACTCGACCGCCTCAGCGCCCACCTCGCCTCGGTGTCCGAGCTGCTGGCGGCGGGCGGCGCGATCGGGCGGCGCCTCGACTTCCTGGCCCAGGAGCTCGGGCGTGAGGCCAACACGCTCTGCGCCAAGGCCAACGACGTGGCACTCTCGCGAATCGGACTCGACTTGAAGGCCGTGGTGGAGCAATTCCGCGAGCAGGTTCAGAACGTCGAGTGACGGGGCGGGGCGATGGGCGCACGGAACACGGCCGGGGCATGCGGATGACGGACGCCCCCTTGCAGTCGGTCTCGGATTCCATCGCCCGCCGCGGGCTGATCCTGATCCTGTCCTCGCCCTCCGGCGCCGGCAAGACCACGCTCACGCGCGCCATCGCCGACGACGGCGGCTGGGGCCTCGACCTGTCGATCTCGGTGACGACCCGGGCCCGGCGCCCCTCCGAGATCGCCGGGCGCCACTACCACTTCATCGAGCGCGAGGCCTTCGAGGACCTGCGCGCCCGCGACGACCTGCTCGAATGGGCCGAGGTCCACGGCAACTTCTACGGGACGCCGCGGCGCCCAGTGGAGAAGGTGCTCAGCGCCGGCCGGGACATGATCTTCGACATCGACTACCAGGGCACCCGCCAGGTGCGCGGCAAGCTCGCCGACGACGTGGTGACGGTGTTCATCCTGCCGCCGAGCCTGGAGGAGCTGCGCCACCGCCTGGAACGCCGCGCCGAGGACAGCCCGGAGACGATCGAGAAGCGCCTCGCCAACGCCCGCGTCGAGATCCAGCGCTGGAGCGAGTACGACTACGTCATCGTCAACGACGACTTGCAGAACGCCTTCGACGCCTTGCGCGGCATCCTGGCCGCCGAGCGCCTGAAGCGGACGCGCCGGACCGGCCTCGAAACCTTCGTCGACGGGCTGCTCGGAAAGGACCGCGAGGGCTGAGGCGGGCCGCCCCTCATCCCACCCGATGCGAGGCGGACGGGTCCGGCGCGCAGAGCCAGACCTTGAGCGCGTCGAACGTCGCGGTGCCGGAGGCGAGCGCCGCCTCCGCCTCCGCGTCGCTCGACAGGCGGTCGAGCCGCGCTCGGAACGCGTTCCACATCAGGCCCGTCTGCCGTCCATGTGCGCGGTAATAGACGAGGCCCGCATCCGCGAACCCGTAGAGCGCGCCGATGTGCCGGCCGATGACCTGGCCGCCGAGCGTCGAGCCTTCGAGCACGTAGAGCGCGCCCATCGCCGCCGCGGCGTCCGCGAACGTGACGCCCGAGGGCTGGGGCAGGGCGGCGATGTCGGGTTCAAGCATGCCGAGATGGGCGAGGTCCGCCTCCAGCGCGGCCAGCCGCCGCCGCGGACCCCAGAACGCCGCGTCGGCGAGGGCGTCGCCGATCGCCGGCTCGTAGGCCGCATGGAAGCCGTGGAAGCGGGCAAGGAGGTCGCGATACCCGTCCCGGGTGGCGACGCGCGCGCGCCAGTCGAGCGCGTCTTCGAGGCCCTGGTGCGCCGAGGCGGTCGCGGCGCGCAGCCGCTGGTGCAGGCTCACGCGGTGATCGTGAAGCAGGCGCCGGGCGCGTTGTCGACGTCGAGGCGGGCGTTGATCTGGTCGAGCATCGCCCGGATCAGCTTCATCCCGAGGCCGACCCCGGTGCCGTTGGCGCGGGGCTTGGTCTCCGACCAGCCCTCGGGCAGGCCCTCGCCGTCGTCGCAGACGCGCAGCCGCACGGTGCCTGCGCCGTGACCCGAGACGGTGACCGCGACGCGGCCGACGCCCTCCGGCTTGGCGGCGTACTTGAAGGCGTTGGTCACGAGCTCGGTCGCGATCAGCGAGAGCGCCACCGCCTTGCGGTAGGGCACCATCAGGCCGGGCTCGGCGGTGAGGTCGACGGCGTGTCCGCCGCCGGCCATGCCGGCGAGGTCGGCGCACAGAGCCTCGATGGTCTGGCCGAGGTCGACCTCCTCGACGTTCTCCGCCTGGTAGAGGCTGTCGTGGACGCGGGCGACGCTCATCACCCGGGCGGAGGTGTCGGCGAAGGCCTGCCGGGCGGCCGGATCGGTGACCTGGCGCCGCTGCATCTGCAGGAAGGCCGAGACGATCTGGAGCGAGTTCTTCACCCGGTGGTCGATCTCGCGGGTCAGCAGATCCTTCTGGGCGAGCAGGCGCTCCTTCTCGGCGAGGAGGCCGGTGAGCTCGTCGATCTTTCGGCGCTGGCGCAACACGACGCCCTCGACCGCGTGGGCCAGCGAGCCGGCCAGCGAGACCTGCCAGTCGGCCCAGGGGGTGGCGAAGCCCGTGCGCTCCTCGACCCAGCGCTCGAACGAGCGCCGCGGCAGCACCGCGACGGGGCCGCTGCCGGCGAGCACAGGCTTCCGGGGATCGCCGCTCCACGTCACCGTGCTCGACACCTCCGGCCGGAACCACAACAGCAGGTGCTCGCGCGACTCGTCGACGAAGGCGGCGAGCAGCCCGCTGGCGATCTCGCGGTGCGCGGCGGCGGCGGGACACTGCGTGGGAAAGTTGGCGTCGGCATAGGTCGTCTCGGCCGGCGCCAGCGTCTGCTTCAGCCAGTCTCCGATGGCCCGGACGGCCTCTTCGGGGGGCGTCGCGCCGATCAGCGTCGCGCGGGTGCCCGAGACGATGGCCGCGCCCGTCGAGCCGAACAGGTGGAGGAGGGTGGTCGAGCCGGCGGTGAGCGCGGCGACGAAGTCGTCCGAGCGGGTCAGGCCGCGGACCAGGCGTCCCTCGGTGTCGAGATGCGCCTGCCGCTCGGTCCAGAGCCGGCGTGCCTCGATCTCCTGCACCCGCATGGCGAAGGCGTCGGTCAGCACCGTCGCGGCGGCACGGGTCTCGGGGGCGACATAGTGCGGATGGCGGTGATGGCCGATCATCAAACCCCAAAGCCTTCCCTCGACCATGATCGAGATCGACATCGAGCCGTTGACGCCGAGGTTGCGCTGGTACTCCAGGTGGATCGGCGAGAGCGTGCGATGCTGCGCGAAGGTGAGGTCGATCGGCCCGTTGCCGGCCGCAGGTGCCGCGACCAGCGGCACCGGCACCGAATCGCGGTCGATCACGAAGCGGCTCTTGGCCTTGGTGTAGAGCGCGCGCGCCTGGGCCGGGATGTCGGAGGCTGGAAACCGCAGGCCAAGCAGGGCGCGCGACCAGTCCGGCACCTTGTCCTCGGCGATGGCTTCGCCGTTCCAGTCGCCATCGAAGCGGTAGACCAGCACGCATTCGAAGCCGGTGAGCGCGCGGACTTCGAGGGCGGCGATGCGGGCGGCGCCGTTCAGAGTCTCGGCGGCGCGGAGCCGAGTGACGGCGAGTTCCGAATCGGTCTGGGTCGCGACCCGGAAATCCTCCGGATGCTCGGGTTCGAGTTCGAGCTCGACGATGACCCGGCCGGAATGGGCGTGGACGATGGCGTAGTAGCTGGCGCGGTCGTCGCCGGCGAGCTTGAGCGTGCGGCGGATCGAGCGCCCGTCGTCGAGGGTGGCGCTGGCGAGCCGCTGGCGGATCGTCTCGACGAAGGCGCTCGGCAGCACATCGGAGAGCGGCAGGCCGGCGATCCGCTCGGGCGCACGGCTCAGTACGTCGCGGACGTTGGTGCTGTGGGCCAGGATCTCCAGCGTGCCGGCGTCGGCCGCCAGCATCACAGCGTTCGGCTGGATCGAGCCGGGAATGTGGATCGGCTCGCGCTCGCACAGCTGCGGATCGACCGGCTCGGCTCGGACCCGGCGGCCGATGGCGGCCATCACCGCCTCGCGAGGCTGGCCGGCGCCGAGGGTTTCGACCGGGCTGATCGTCAGCCAGGTGACGGCGTCCCCGCGCCGCATCCGCACCCGGGCGCGAAGCGGCTGCGGCATGCGCCCGAACACGAAGTCGAAGCTCTCGTCGAGCTGCCCGCGGCGCGTGCCCGAGAGGAAGCGACCGAAGAAGCTCGGCACGTTGGTGCTGGGCACCACCTCGCGGAAGTAGTTGCGGCCGACCACGGCGTCGCTCGACAGCCCGGTGAGCGCGCTCGCGCCCTCGCTGAACGACACGATCGTCCCGGCGGCGTCGAGCCCGATCACCCCGATGTCGAGGCCGTCGCGCTGTTCGGCCGTCAGGGCGTCCATGTCGATCGCATCGCCGTCGGCAACGATCGTCGTCATCAGGAATGGGACCGGCTCATCTGCGGCCCGGTATGACCCGTGGGACGGGCGGGCGCAATGGCGTCCGCACTACGCCGCGCGACGCGTTCGAGCACGACGACGCCGCGCGATGCGATCAGCGCTCATGTCTTTGTATGAGATCAGACAATGCGCTCGCAAGCCCCTCTTCGACCGTGGGATGGTAGATCGGCCGCGCCCGCATCGCCTGGGCGGTCAGGCCATCGCCGATCGCGTGGACGAGGAGGTGCGCGAGGTGCTCGCAGGACGGCCCGAACATCTCGCCGCCAAGCAGGCGCCCGCTCCGATCCGCCCAGAGCCGGATGCCGCCGCGGTTGACGCCTTCGACCCGCGCCCGGCCCTGGTCGTCGAACCGCATCCCGCCGACGACGCAGTCCGCATCGGCATCGAACGCCGCCCCGACGCTCGCCGCCTGCGGATGGGTGAACACCATGGCGAGCGCCGGCAAGGGTTCCGGCGCTTCGAGGCTCGAGCCTGCGGCGAGCGCAGCGGCGTTCCGGCCGGCGATGCCGCCCTGGCGACTGGCCTCGTGCAGGACCGGCCGCACCGCGTTGGCGTCGCCCGCGATCAGGATCGGCGCGCCCGCGCAGAGGAGGGTTCGTGCGTCGAAGTCCGGCATGCCCGATTCGTCGAGGCGAAGGCCGACCTCCGCGAGCCCGAGGCCTTGCAGGTTGGGCGGCCGGCCGGCGGCGGAAAGCACCCGCGCGAAGGTCTGCGTGCGCCGGGCGCCGTCCGCCTCCGTCCACGTCAGCTCTGCGCCGCCGGCGACGGGCTCGGCCGCGACGAGTTCCGAACCGAGATGCAGGGTCATCTCCTCAGCGAAGATCGCGGCGGCCCGCTGCTGGAGGCTCGGCTCGCTCAGGCCGGCGAGGCCGAACCCGGTGTCGAACACGCTGACGGCCACGCCGAGCCGCGCCATCGCCTGGGCGATCTCGATGCCGACCGGGCCGCCGCCGACCACCGCCAGGGATTCCGCAAGGTCGGGAAGCTCGAACACCGTGTCGGTGGTCAGGACCGCGTCGCCGAGGCCCCGGAGCGGTTTCGGCACGCGCGGGCTCGACCCCGTCGCGATCACCGCGGAACGGAAGGCGACCCGGTGGCCTTCGCCGACCGCGAGCGTCCGGGCATCGAGGAAGCGAGCCTCGCCGGCCAGCCGCTTTGCCTTCGGGATGGCGTCGACCCCATCGAGCACCGCGGCGACGAAGCGGTCGCGCTCGGCCCGCACCCGCGCCATCACCGCGAGACCATCGATCGACACACCCGCAACCGCGACGCCGAACAGGCTCGCGTGCCGGGCGTCGTGGGCCGCCGCGGCCGCGGCGACGAGCAGCTTCGAGGGCATGCAGCCGACCCGCGCGCAAGTAGTGCCGCCCGGCCCGCGCTCGATCAGGACGGCGTGGGCGCCCGCCGCCTCGGCGGCTCGGAACGCGGCGAGCCCCGCGGTGCCGGCTCCGATCACCGCGACGTCACAGCTCTGGTGGGTCATGATCGTCCAACGGGCGGGATCGCGGGTCCGGGCGACGGGTCGAAATCCCCTCGGACCTCCCCTCGTCGGCGCGGGCGGCCCACGCCTCGAACCCTGCGTGGGTTCGAGGGCCGGCCCGCGACCGGTTGCCCGCCGCTCAGTTCGGCTTCGGCATCGCCGGGGCCGGCATGGTGCTGGCCTGCTTCTCGGGGTTCTTCAGCTGACTGTAGACGAGGTTGCTGAAGCTGCCGATGGTGGTGTGCCAAGGCAGCTTCACGTCGTCGGTATCAGGCTTCGCAGCCTTGCAGAACGCGGTCGTCAGGCCGTTGACGATGTCGTCGTCCCGCCCGGCGGGGAGCGCGGACTTGATCTTCGGCAGGAGCGCATCGATCCGCGGGATGAAGTCCTCCTGCTTGAGGCCCTTCAACTGCCCGATGGCGTCGGCGTCGGCCACGGCCTTCGCCACATCCGGCTGTTCGATCTCGGCGCAGGGCGCGTTGCCGGCGAGCATGGTGCTCGTCGCCTTGCGAGCGTCGGCCGCCACGCCGGACTTCAGGACGGGCGCACTGTTGCCCCAGGAGTTGCGGATGTAATCGGTCACGTCGGCGACCTGCTGGTCGGTCATGCCCTGGCCGATCGCCGTCATCGGCGCGTAGCCGCTCTGGGCGCCGAGCCCGCCGTAGATCACGCGCAGTACCGTCTCCGGGCCGGCCGACTGGACCGAGGTGTTGCCGGCGAGCGCCGGAATCGCGCCCTCGACACCCTTGCCGTCGGGCTGGTGGCAAGACGAGCAGTAGCTCAAGTAGACGCCGGCACCGGGTGCGCCCTTGGTGTCGAAGGCCTGGAGGTCCTTGGACTTGTACGTCTGCTTGGCCTGGTAGGTCCGCAGGTACGCGACCATCGCCTTCAGGTCGGCGTCGGTCATCTTCGAGAGCGATTCCTCGATGGTCTGGCGCATCGGGCCGGCCGCGACGCCGGGCTGGTTGCCCGGCGCCGTGCCGGTCTTGAGGTAGGTCACCACCTGCTCCTCGCTCCAGGAGCCGATGCCTTGGTGGTCGTCGGGGGTGATGTTCGGGGCGTACCAGCCATCGATGACGCCGCCGCCGAGCTTGCCGGCCAGGCTGCTGTTGCCGACGATCTTATTTTCGTTGTGACACATGCCGCAGTGGCCGAGCCCCTCGACGAGGTAGCCGCCGCGGTTGACCTCGGCGGTGGCCTTCGGGTCGGGCTTCCACTCGCCCGGCGTGAAGAAGGCGGTCCGCCAGGTGATCAGCGCGGTGCGGATGTTGAAGGGGAACGGGATCTCGTTGTCCTTGCGCGGCTCCTTCACCGGCTCGAGCGAGCGCAGGTACGCCCAGATCGCTTTCACGTCGTCGGTCGTGACCTTCGTGTACCAAGCAAAGGGGAAGGCCGGGTAGAGGTAGTGCCCCTCGTTGTCGATGCCCTCGTGCATCGCCTTCACGAAGTCCGCCTCCGTCCACTTGCCGAGGCCGGTCTCGTCGTCCGGCGTCAGGTTGGGGGTGCGGATCTTCCCGATCGGCGTGTTGAGAATGTAGTTGCCGGCCAATCGCTTGCCGCTCGGCCCCGTGTGACAGGCGACGCAATCGCCGGCGGTGACGAGGTACTCGCCGCGCTTGACCAGGTCCTGGTCCGCACCCTGGGCGAAGGCGTCGATCGGTACGGCGGAACCGAGCAGGAAACCGGAGGTTGCGGCCACAGCGAGGATGCGACGCATGATGCCCAATCTCCGATAGCCGCAATTGAGAAGCATAATAATTCAGCTTGGCGGTCGCGCGTTGAACGCACCCGCCGAGACGGAAGTTCCTGTCGCGCTGGCCTGTGCGGTGCGACCAAGCGTCAGGTGCTCGCGGCTGCGCAGGCGCGGCACGAGGTCCCCGAGATGTGCGACCAGCGATGCGAGCATCCAGCCCGCGACGACCGGCCACGGGGCCTGGACCAGGGCCGCCCGCACGGCGAGCATCAGCGCCACACCCGAACCGAGGTTGCACAGAAGCGCAAGCGGAGCCGGCCCACGGCCGGTCCGATGCCGCAGCGCGATCAGAACGATCGCTTCGATCGCCACGAGGACGAGGATCGCATCGACGATCCGTCCGCTCGCGAACCACGCCGCCATCATGCGGCTCCGAACGGGCCGTTGAGCCGGACGATCGCGCGGTTGAGGACGCCGGCCACCGCCACCCAGGCGAGATAGGGCGCGAGCAGCAGGGCCGCGAGCCCCGAGACCGGCAGCGTCACGGCGATCAGGGCGACCACGGAAAGCCAGAGCAGGACCAGCTCGAAGAACGCCCAGTCCGGCCGCTCCGCACGGAAGAACAGGGCGCTCCACGCGATGTTGAGGACGCTGTTGACGGCGTAGGCCGCGAGCAGCGCGACGCGCTGCGGCTCGTCGGCCTCGTTCCAGGCGATGACGGCGGAGACGACGCACAGGGTGAAGATCGTCGCCCAGACCGGCCCGAAGGCCCAGTCCGGCGGCTTCCAGGCCGGGTTGCGCAGGGCGCGGTACCAGGGGCCGGTGGTGGTCAGCACGCCGCCGGCCAGCGCCACCACGAGCGCGGACAGGGTGGCGACCGTGGCCGGCATCCAGACCTCGCTCAAGGCGAGACCCAGCGGAACAGGTGCGCCATGTCCTTGAAGAAGATCTTCACGTGGGCCATCGGCTTCTTTCGCACCAGCTCCTTGTTCATGTAGCTTTCCCAGGTGAGCTGCTGCACGTCCTTGTCGCGGCAGATCGAGACGAAGCGCTCCCTCAGGGCGTCGTTGCGGTACCAGACGGCCTGCATGATCCGCAGGATCAGGAACACGCGCCCGTGCAGCTTCATGAAGCGGCGGCGCGCCTGGGTGAGGGCGCGGACGTCGCCCGTGGTGAGGAACGCCTCGGCCGCCTCGGCCGCGAGACGTCCGCCGAGCATCGCGTAGTAGATGCCCTCGCCCGACGCCGGAGCGACGATGCCGGCGGCGTCCCCGGTCAGCAGCACGTCGCGCCCGTTATCCCACTTCTTGAGCGGCTTCAGCGGCAGCGGCGCGCCCTCGCGCCGGACCGTCTCGCCGGCCGCGAGCCCGGTCGACTCGCGCAGGTTCCGGATCGCGGTGCGGAGCGAGAAGCCCTTCTTGGCCGAGCCGGTCCCGATGCTGATCGTGTCGCCGTGCGGGAAGATCCAGGCGTAGAAGTCGGGCGAGTGCTTGCCCTGGTAGAACACGTCGCAGCGCGTGGCCGCGAAGCTCCCGCTGCCGTCCGCGGGCGGGCGGACGATCTCGTGATAGGCGAAGACCTGTTTCATCCCGGCATGGCCCGGGATCTCGGCCCGACCCACCGGCGAGGAGGCGCCGTCGGCGCCGATCACCAGCTTGGTCCGGACCGCGTGCGCCGCGTCGCCGACGCGGTAGTGGACCGTGGTCCCGTCGGCGTCGCGATCGATGCGCTCGTAGGTGCCGGCACGGTAGTCGGCGCCGGCGAGCGAGGCCCGGTCGCGCAGCCACGGATCGAAATGCTCGCGATCGACCATCCCGACGAAGCCGTCGCCGACCGGCATGTCGACGGCCGTGTCGGAGGGCGCGATCATCCGTGCGAGCTTGATGCGGGCGACGATCTGCGCGTCGGGGATGGCGAAGTCGCGAATCGCGCGCAGCGGGATCGCGCCGCCGCAGGGCTTGATCCGCCCGGGCTTGTCGAGGAGCAGCACGCTGCGCCCCATCCGGGCGAGGTCCGTGGCGGTGGTGGCGCCCGCAGGGCCACCGCCAACCACGACGCAATCGAAGAATTCGGCGGCCTCGGACATGCTGTGCTCCCTGGCGCGTTTTTCTGATGGACCCGGCGCGACGGCGCCCGAAGAGGTCAGGTCCGACATCGGCTTAGAAACGGGGTTCCAGCTGAAGCTTCAGCGTTCGCTCGCGCTGCCCACGCGGCACGCGCGTCGCGCCCGCATGCTCGATCCGCAGGGCGATCACGGTGGCGAGCACGAAGAGCAGCGCCTCGGCGAGGAAGACCGCGGCGTAGGCCTGCACCGCCTCGGGCGTGACGAGGCGCGCGAGGTCCACCGCGACCGTGCCGAGGAAGCCGCCCGCGCCGAAGGCCACGCCCTGCGCCGCGCCCCAGACGCCCATGCGGGTGCCGCGCTCGGCCTCGCCGCCGGCGCCCGCGAGCGCCATCATCGATCCGATCGCGGCGACCGCGAAGACGCCGTTGAACAGGCCGAGGCCGAACACCGCAGCGCGCAACGGGAAGTCCGGCCCCACGAGGCCGCCGGCGGCGATCCCGGCGAGCATCGCGCCGGAGCCGGCGCAGCCCAAAGCCGTCCAGAGCTTGAGCGAGCCGAGCCAGGGGCCGCCGACGCCCATGGTCAGCCCGGCGACCATCAGCATGCCGGCGAGCACACCGCCGTGCTGCAGACCGGCGAGCTTGGTGGTCGTGCCCGGCGTCATCGCGAAGACGAGGCCGGCGAAGGGTTCGAGGATCAGCTCCTGGGCGCTGTAGGCCAGCATCGCCACGAAGATGAACACGGTGAAGCGGCGCGAGGCCGGTTCGGCCCAGACCTTGGCGAGCACCGTCCGGAACGGCGCCTTGGCCGGGCCGGCGGGCTCCGCGCGCGCCGGCGCGGCGGCGGGCTCGACGCCGCGCACAGCCAGGCACGCGAGGACGAACGCCGCGAGGGAGACAGTGCCGGAGACCGCCACCAGCCGCGCCCCGGAGAACGGATCGAGGAAGTGCCCGGCGAGCGGCGCCGTGACCGCGAAACCGGCGATCATCATCACCCAGACGATCGTCGCCGCCGCGCCCCGGCGCCGGTCCTCGACGCCGGTGGCGAGAAGAACCAGGAGCGAGGTGCCGGCCGCGCCCGCGCCGATGCCGACGGAGAAGAAGGCCAGCACCGCGAGGGCGAGGCCGGCGAAAAGGTTGGTCTCGGCCAGCGCGGTCGCCACCGCGGCGAGGAAGCCGCCGAGCGCCAGCGCGGCCATGCCGCCGACGATCCAGGGGGTGCGGCGGCCGCCGAAGTCGGAGCCGTAGCCCCAGCGCGGGCGCAGCACTTGGACCGCGTAGTGGAGGGCGACAAGGGCGCCCGGCACGATCGCAGGCAGCGCCAGTTCCACCACCATCACCCGGTTGATGGTCGAGGTCATCAGCACCACGACCGCGCCGAGCGCGGTTTGGACCAGCCCTAGGCGGACGATCTGCATCCAGGAGAACCCGGATGACACCGTGGACGAGGACAAGGCGGCCATCACGGCACTCCCACGAGCGGACGGAGCGCGAAGGCGGCGACCAGCATGCCAAGCACGTAGAGGGTGGTGCCGGTGCCGTTGTACCAGGCGGCCTTCTCGCACGGCGCCGCGAGGAGGCGGCGCATCAGTGCGATCTGCCCAAGGAGCAGCATCGCGACGATCGCCGCGTGCCACCCGCGGCTCCAGGCGAAGAGGAACGCGATCACCGCTGCCTGCGGCACCGCCATCACCAGACAGGCGAAGCGGGCGGCCCCGGGGATGCCGAGCTGGACCGGAAGCGAGCGGATGCCGGTGAGGGTGTCGCCCTCCACCGACTTAAAGTCGTTCAGGGTCATGATGCCGTGGGCGCCGATCGAGTACAGGGCGGCGACGATCAGGACGCGGTGGTCGGGGACGGTGGCAGCCATGATGGCGGCGCCCGTGAACCAGGGCAGCCCCTCGTAGCAGATCGCCACCGCCGAGTTGCCCCACCAGCCGTTGCTCTTCAGGCGCATCGGCGGCGCGCTGTAGAGCCAGGCCAGGACGAGGCCGAAGATCGCAGCGCCGAGGATCCAGGGCCCGAGCGCGGCGGCGACGAGGAGCGACAGGCCGGTCCAGGCCGCGGCGACGTAGAGCCCCCAGCGCCCCGGCATGCGGCCGGAGGGAATCGGGCGGTTCGGTTCGTTGATGGCGTCGACGTGGCGGTCGTACCAGTCGTTGACCGCCTGGCTCGTGGCGCAGACCAACGGCCCGGCGAGGACGACGCCGGCCATGATCACCGGCCATTGCCCATGGGTCGGCTGCCCCGACGAGACCACGCCGCAGGCGAAGGCCCACATCGGCGCGAACCACGTGATCGGCTTGAGCAGTTCGACGAGTGCACTGGGAGCCGGTGTCGCCATGTCCGGAGGCTAGGTTTTCGGCACCCAAGGTGTCAAGCGAAGATGACAGATCGAACGGTCAAAGTTTTTGACACACCCGGCTGCGAAACGTTCCGCCGGACATCTCGTCCGTGCCTGGCGGTGTGGGTCGAGGGATTCGATCGACGCCGGCTTTCGTCGCCGAAGGCATGCTGCGGGAGGACGGTGACGTGCGCGCGGGCAACACGGTCGTCGTCCCGCATGCGAGGGTCAGGCTTCGGGAAAGTCCGGTCCGTCGAGGTCGCCGATGCCGTAGCGGCGCAGCTTGGCGTAGAGTCCCTGGCGGCTGAGCCCGAGCATCTCCGCGGCCGAGGCGCGGTTGTCGCGGGTGATCCGCAGGGCGGCCTCGATGCACAGGCGCTCGATCAAATCGGTGGTCTCGCGCACGAGATTCTTCATCGAGACGCGGCCGACGAGCTCGGTCATCTGCTCGACCGAGCGCGGCAGCTCGTGCGAGCCCGGCGCCGCGGCGGCCACGGCGCGGCGCGGGGTGCCGCGGATGGTGAAGCCGAGGCAGGGCGGCCGCGCGTTCGGCACGGCGACGGCGGCGACCTCGACCTCCTCGATGGAGCCGAGCACGCCGCGCAGGCCGGTGGCGAAGTGCCGGACCGAGCCGTGCTCGGCCAGCGTCGCGAACAGGGTGGCGGCTTCAGTCTCCTCGCGGCCGATCCAGCGGTCGATCAGCTCGCCGCGCGCCTGCTCCACGGTCGCGATCTGGGCGAGGTCGAGGAAGGCGCCGTTGGCGGTGAGGATGCGCCGCGACAGATCGGTGACGACGAACCCTTCGGGAATGCCCTCGATCACGTCGAGGAGCGGGCCGCGGACGCGCGCCGAATCGGCGCCGACGATGGCGGCGTCGCTAACGCGAAGCAGCACGCTCGCCGAGCTGCCCTGTCGGAACAAAGAGGCCGAGATCCGCGCCGGCCCACGGCTGCCGCCAAGCCGGGCCTCGAGGTCCTCGGCCTTGCCGGTGGCGCGCAGGCCGGCGAACAGCAGCTCGATCTCACGCGCGCTCGCCGCCTCGAACAGCTCGACCACGTCCTGCCCGAGGATCCGCTTCTCGGGGCGGCCGACGAGCCGGACGGCGGCGGGATTGATCTCGGTGACCCGGCGGGTGGCCGCGTCGACCACGAGCACCGGCTCGCTGCCGAGCTGGAACAGCATGCGGTAGCGGGTCTCGGCGCCGCGCAGGCGGAGGTAGTCGCGCTCCAGCGCCTGCTGGGTCTCGACGAGCTTGCGCTGCAGCGAGGCCATGGCGAGGAGGTTGCGGCCGATGGCGATGATCGAGCCGTCCGAGCCCAACCGCATCGCGGCGTAGCGAATCGGCAGATCCTCGCCGGAGACGGAAGGGTGGTTGACCTGGCGCCAGCGGGTCACGCCGTCCGGCGCCGCATCGCGCATCAGCGCGTCGATCTTCGGCCGGCTCTCGACGGTGACGGTGTCGATCCACCGCCGTCCGAGCCAGGTGTCACAGCCCTGGCCCGCAAGATCCGGCGCAGCGAAGGCCGCGTCGCGGATGATGCCATCCGCGTCGACGACCAACGACAGGTCCGTCGCAGCCGCAACGAGAAGACCCGCCGCCTCTCCGCCGAGGGCCGCCAGGGTCTTGCTCAGGGCTGCGGAGGGGTTCTGCGCAGCGTGGGTGGCCAAGCTGGTCAAGTCTCACCGCTTCGTGAAGTCGCCGATCAGGTCTTTCAGCAGGCTCCCGCCCTCATATCAAGCATGAACTCGGCTGCAGCCACAGCTCGGCGTGCATCCGACGCCGTCGCATCCGCGCCGACTTGCTCGATATGGCCGGGATTGTCGATGAAGATCGGGCCGCCGACGAGGATCCGGACGCCGGGATTGAACGAGACGCGCCGAAGTTCGAGGACGGTCTTGGTCAAGGTCGGCAGAAGGACCTCACAGCCGAGCGAGAGGCCGATCACGTCGAACCATGCGGTCCGCGCCTGGTTCAGGATCTCGCCCACCGGCGCCAGCGCCGTGCTCGTCACGTCCCAGCCCGCGTCGCGGAAGAACTGCTCGATCATCGAAAGGCCGAACATGTGGGTCTCGCCGGGGCAGAGGCTCAGCAGGATGCTGTGCCCGTCCCGGTGCCCTCCGGTTTCGCCGCCGTAGCGGCGCGAGAGGTCGTGCATGATCCGCTGCAGGCGGCCCATCGCGATCGTCAGTTCCGCGAAATCGCAGAGATCCTCCTCCCACAACACGCCGAGATGCCGCGCCGTCGGCGCCAGCAGGTCGAGGAGGAGGCTGTCGAGGGCGAGCCCGTCGTCGACGAGGGCGGCGATCCGCGCCTCCACCACTTCGCCGGCCGGCGCCAGCACGAGGGAGGCGAACGCCTCGATGTCCTCGGCCGTCGGCTTCCGCGGCCCGGGGCCGCGGGTCGACGCCTCCATCCGGTGGGCAAGCATCAGGCGGGGAATGATCTCGGCCTCGACGACGCGGGACAGGTGACCGTGCCAGCGATCGGAGAGCTGCTGCCGGCGAGGCGGCGCCCGTTCGTCGATCTCGCAGGCCGAAGCCATCTCGCGTGCGAGGGCCAGGATGGCGTTTCGCCCCTCGGAGCGCCTCAAGTCATCCATTGGCCCTCTCCAATGTCGCTGACGGCTTAATTGTCTTTACAACTCAGCATGGCCGGGCCTGGAAATCCCCGCGCTGTCGCCCTCTTCGGGACGACTTGACCTAGACGATACCCTTTCGAGCCGACTTGGCAATGGTCAATTCGAACCAGAATGCTTCGATGTCATTGTCATTTGGATTTGACGTAAAGCGCGCTTGACACTTTTGGGCACGGTTTCTAGGCTTCACCCCAAGCCGCTCCTTCGAGAGGCGGCCGGCCGCAGCAGGGATGGGGTGAGGCGATGGGTCCGACGGACCGGACGACACGACCACCACTCTACACGCCGGCCGAGCGCGCCCGGCGCGACGCCAGCCGCTGGACCCTGGTCCAGGGCCTTCTCGCCCCGCTTCAATTCCTCGTGTTCCTCATCAGCCTCGGGCTCGTCCTGCGGACGCTGGCCACCGGCGAGGGCGCGGTCGCCGCCAACCTCTCGGTGCTGGCCAAGACGGGGCTGCTCTACGCGATCATGGTCACCGGCTCGATCTGGGAGAAGGCCGTGTTCGGCCGCTACCTGTTCGCCCCGGCCTTCTACTGGGAGGACGTGGTCAGCATGCTGGTGCTGGCCCTGCACACCGCCTACCTCGCCGCCCTCACGCTGGGCCTCATGGGCACCACCGGGCTGATGTGGCTGGCGCTCGCGGCCTACGCCTCCTACGCGGTCAACGCGACGCAATTCCTGCTCAAGCTCCGGGCCGCGCGGCTCCAGGCCCGGCCGTATCCGCGCCCCGTCGGCGGCACCGCGATGGTGGCGCGATGAACGCGCCCTTCCTCCCGCCGAGGGCCGCGACGGCGCCCGTCGAGGCCGGCTGCGGCGACGTCACGATCCGGCAAGAGCGCGGCCAGCGCGCAGTGTTCTGCGGGCTGACCGGTATCGTCTGGCTGCATCGCAAGATTCAGGACGCGTTCTTCCTCGTGGTCGGCTCGCGCACCTGCGCCCACCTGATCCAGTCGGCCGCCGGCGTGATGATCTTCGCCGAGCCGCGCTTCGCCACCGCGATCATCGACGAGCGCGACCTCGCCGGCATCGCCGACATGAACGAGGAGCTCGACCGGGTGGTGCGCCGCCTGATCGAGCGCCGGCCCGACATCCGGCTGCTGTTCCTCGTGGGCTCGTGCCCCTCCGAGGTGATCAAGCTCGACCTCGGCCGCGCGGCGCAGCGCCTCTCCACCACCTTCTCGCCTGACGTGCGGGTGCTGAGCTATTCCGGCAGCGGCATCGAGACCACGTTCACGCAGGGCGAGGATGCGTGCCTGGCGGCCCTCGTCCCCGAGATGCCGCGGGCGGAAGCCGACGCCGCCCCGGCGCTGCTGGTGGCGGGCGCCCTCGCCGACGTGGTCGAGGACCAGTTCCTCCGCATCTTCTCCGAGCTCGGGATCGGACCGGTCGCGTTCCTGCCGGCGCGGCGCGCGGGCCAGCTGCCGGGCGTCGGGCCGAACACCCGCTACCTGCTCGCCCAACCCTTCCTCACCGACACGGCCAAGGCGCTCGAGGCCCGCGGCGCGACGCGCCTGCCGGCGCCGTTCCCGCTCGGGGTCGAGGGCACGACGCGTTGGCTCAAGGCTGCCGCCGACGCGTTCGACGTGCCGGAGGCCCGCTTCGAGGCGGCGACCGCGCCGGGCCGGGCCCGCGCCGGGCGCGCCCTGGAGCACCACCGCGAGAAGCTTGCGGGCAAGCGCGTGTTCTTCTTTCCCGATTCGCAGCTCGAGGTGCCGCTCGCGCGGTTCCTATCGCGCGAGATGGGGATGGGCCTGTGCGAGGTCGGCACGCCCTACCTGCACCGCGGGCATCTGGCCGAAGACCTCGCCCTGCTGCCGGACGGCACGCAGATCGTCGAGGGCCAGAGCCTCGACGAGCAGATGGACCGGGCCCGCGTCGCGAAGCCCGACCTGACGGTCTGCGGCCTCGGCCTCGCCAACCCGCTGGAGGCGGAAGGGCTCGCCACCAAGTGGTCGATCGAGCTGCTGTTCACGCCGATCCAGGGGTACGACCAGGCCGGCGACCTCGCCGAGCTGTTCGCGCGCCCGCTCGTGCGCCGCACCCGGCTGGAGGTCTGAGGCGATGCAGCTCACCCTCTGGACCTACGAAGGACCACCGCATATCGGCGCCATGCGGGTCGCCACCGCGATGGAGGGGCTGCACTACGTCCTGCACGCGCCGCAGGGCGACACCTATGCCGACCTGCTGTTCACGATGATCGAGCGGCGCGACGCCCGCCCGCCGGTCACCTACACCACCTTCCAGGCCCGCGACCTCGGCTCCGACACCGCCGAGATCTTCAAGAACGCGGCGTCCGCCGCCTACGAGCGCTTCAAGCCGCAGGCGATGATCGTCGGCGCCTCGTGCACGGCGGAGCTGATCCAGGACGATCCGGGCGGCCTCGCCAAGGCGCTGAACCTGCCGATCCCGGTGATCGCGCTGGAGCTGCCGGCCTACCAGAAGAAAGAGAACTGGGGCGCCTCCGAGACCTTCTACCGGCTGGTGCGCGGGCTGTCCGGCTCGCCGTCCACGGAGCCGAAGCCGGAGGGCCGGCGCCCGTCCTGCAACATCCTCGGGCCGACGGCGCTGGGCTTCCGCCACCGCGACGACCTCACCGAGATCACCGGCCTGCTCGGACGGCTCGGCGTCGCCGTCAACGTGGTGGCGCCGATGGGCGCGAGCCCCGCCGACCTCGGACGCCTGAAGGACGCCGACTTCAACGTCGTGCTCTACCCGGAAATCGCCAAGGCCGCTGCGCTTCACCTGCAGAAGACCTTCGGCCAGCCGATGGTCGAGACGGTGCCGATCGGCGTCGGCGCGACGATCCGGTTCGTCGAGGAGGTCGCGGCCTTGGCCGGCGTCGATCCCGGCCCGGTGCTCGCCGGGGCGCCGTCGCGGGCGCCCTGGTATTCGCGCTCGGTCGATTCGACCTACCTCACCGGCAAGCGGGTCTTCATCTTCGGCGACGCGACCCATGCGATCGCCGCCGCCCGCGTCGCCAAGGCCGAGCTCGGCTTCCAGGTCGTGGGCCTCGGCACCTACGGCCGGGAGTTCGCCCGCGAGGTCCGCGCCGAGGCGGCGCTCCACGGGATCGAGGCGCTGATCTGCGACGACTACCTCGACGTCGAGGCGGCGATCCAGGCGGCCGGCCCCGAGCTGGTGCTCGGCACCCAGATGGAACGCCACATCGCCAAGCGGCTCGGGCTGCCCTGCGCGGTGATTTCGGCGCCGATCCACGTCCAGGACTTCCCGGCGCGCTACTCGCCGCAGATGGGCTTCGAGGGCGCGAACGTCCTGTTCGACACCTGGGTCCACCCGCTGATGATGGGCCTGGAGGAGCACCTGCTCGGGATGTTCCGCGAGGACCCCGAATTCAACGACCGCGCGCCCTCGCATCTCGGCGGCAAGGCGCCCGCCAAGGCATCCGCGCCGCCCGCCATCGCCACCGCCCCCGTCACCGCGGCGACGCTCGCTCCGCCGTCCGCTCCGACGACTCCGACCTGGGCCACGGAGGCCGAGAAGGAGCTGAAGAAGATCCCGTTCTTCGTCCGAGGAAAAGCCCGAACCAACACGGAAACCTTCGCCAGGGAGCGGGCGCTGCCGCTCATCACCGTCGAGACCTTGTACGATGCAAAAGCGCATTTCGGCCGCTGAACGGCCCGAACTCCGCATCGTCATCGTGACGATGGACAACCACATGGCGAGTGCCCTTGAGCGCGCCCGCCTGCGCCTGCGCAGCGAGATGCCGGGGCTCACCCTCGACTTCCACGCCGCCGCCGAGTGGGACACCTCGCCCGCGAGCCTCGCCGACTGCAAGGCCGACATCGGCCGGGCCGACATCGTGCTCTCGACGATGCTGTTCATGGACGAGCACGTCCGCGCCGTGCTGCCAGCTTTGCTGGCCCGGCGCCCGCATTGCGATGCGATGATCGGCTGCCTCTCGGCCGGCGAGGTGGTGAAGACCACCCGCCTCAACCGCTTCGACATGGACGGCACCAAGCGCGGCGCCCTCGACTTCCTGAAGAAGCTGCGCGGCAAGCCCGGCGCCCAGGGCAACGGCGCCCGCCAGATGGCGATGATCCGCAAGCTGCCGAAGATCCTGCGCTTCATCCCCGGCTCGGCGCAGGACGTGCGCGCCTACTTCCTTACCCTGCAATACTGGCTCTCGGGCTCGGACGAGAACATCGCCAACCTGGTACGCTTCCTGGTCGGGCGTTACGCCGCCGGCCCGCGCCTCGCTTGGCGCGAAATCGCCGCCGCGCCGAGCCCCCTGAGCTACCCCGAGACCGGCCTCTACCACCCGCGCATGAAGGGCCGCATCGGCGAATCGCTCGCCGCGCTGCCGGTTCCCAAAGGGCCCGCCAAGGGCCGCGTCGGCCTCCTGGTGATGCGCTCCTACGTGCTCGCCGGGAACACCGCCCACTACGACGGCGTGATCGCGGCGCTCGAAGGCCGCGGCCTCGCGGTGGTGCCGGCCTTCGCCTCGGGCCTCGACAACCGCCCGGCGGTGGACGCCTTCTTCCGCCGCGACGGTCGCCCGGCCATCGACGCGCTGGTCTCGCTCACCGGCTTCTCGCTGGTCGGCGGCCCCGCCTACAACGACGCGGCGGCGGCCGAGACGGCGCTCGCCGACCTCGACGTGCCCTACCTCGCCGCCCACGCGCTGGAGTTCCAGACCCTGGAGCAGTGGGAAGGCTCCGACCGCGGCCTCTCGCCGGTCGAGGCGACGATGATGGTCGCGATCCCCGAGCTCGACGGCGCCACCGCGCCGATGGTGTTCGGCGGCCGCTCCGGCGCGTCGATGGGCGAGAACGCCCGCGACATGCGCGTCCACCCCGAGCGCGCCGACATGCTCGCCGCCCGCATCGAGCGCCTGGTGACCCTGCGGCGGACCGCGCGGGCCGAGCGCAAGGTGGCGATCGTGCTGTTCGGCTTCCCGCCGAACGCCGGCTCGATCGGCACGGCGGCGTTCCTCTCGGTCTACCAATCCCTGCACAACACCCTGACCGCGATGAAGGCCGACGGCTACGAGGTGGAAGTCCCAGCCAGCGTCGACGACCTGCGCAACGCGGTGCTCGCCGGAAACTCCGCCCGCTACGGCACGCCGGCCAACGTCCACCACCGCATCCCCGCCGAGGAGCACGTCCGCCGCGAGCGCCACCTGTCCGAGATCGAGGCGCAATGGGGTCCCGCCCCGGGCCGCCAGAACAGCAACGGCTCGGTGCTGTTCGTCCTCGGGGCGCAGTTCGGCAACGTCTTCGTCGGCGTGCAGCCGGGCTTCGGCTACGAGGGCGACCCGATGCGCCTGCTGTTCGAGCGGGGCTTCGCGCCGACCCACGCCTTCTCGGCCTTCTACCGCTACCTCCGCGACGACTTCCGCGCCGACGCGGTGCTGCATTTCGGCACCCACGGCGCACTCGAGTTCATGCCCGGCAAGCAGACCGGCCTGTCGGAAGCCTGTTGGCCGGAGCGGCTGATCGGGCCGCTGCCGAACGTCTACCTCTACGCCGCCAACAACCCCTCCGAGGGGATGATCGCCAAGCGGCGCTCGGCGGCGACCCTGGTCAGCTACCTGACCCCGAGCCTCGCCCAGGCCGGCCTCTACCGCGGGCTGATCGACCTCAAGGCGTCGATCGAGCGCTGGCGCGCCCTGGAGCCGGAGGCGGAAGCCGAGCGGCGCGACCTCGGCCAGCTCGTCCAGGCCCAGGCCGCCGCCCTCGACCTCACCCAGGCCGAGCCGGCCTGGGACGACCTCGCCGCCCGCATCCAGGCGCTCGGCCAAGCGGTCTACGAGCTCGAGCACACGTTGATCCCGCACGGCATGCACGTGGTCGGGAAGGGCACCCCGGCAAAGGAGCGGGTCGACCTGCTGCTGGCTTTGGCCGAAGCCTCCGCCGGCCTCGTGCCGGAGCGGGCCGGGATCGTCGCCCTGGTGGCCGGCGAGGGGGTCGACGCGGCCCTGGCCGCCGCGGGCCTGCCCCTCGACGAGACCCATCGCGCCGCCTTCCGCTCGCTGTCCGAGACCGACGCGCTGCTGGCGAAGGACCACGAGGTCGCGGGCCTGCTCAAGGCGCTCGATGGGCGCTTCATCGCGCCTGTGGCCGGCGGCGACCTCTTGCGCAACCCGGCCGTGCTGCCGACCGGGCGCAACCTCCACGGCTTCGATCCCTACCGCCTGCCGTCCGCCTTCGCGGTCGCGGACGGCGCGCGGCAGGTTGCCCGGATCCTCGCCCGCCACCGCGACGAGGGCGCAGCCCTGCCCGAGAGCGTCGCCCTGGTGCTGTGGGGGACCGACAACCTGAAGAGCGAAGGCGGCCCGATCGCCCAGGCTCTGGCCCTCATCGGCGCGACGCCCCGCTTCGACGGCTACGGCCGGCTCTGCGGCGCCACCCTGATCCCGCTGGAGACCCTCGGCCGCCCGCGCATCGACGTGGTCGTGACCCTGTCCGGCATCTTCCGCGACCTGCTGCCCTTGCAGACGAAGCTCCTGGCCGAGGCCTCTTACCTCGCCGCCACCGCCGACGAGCCGGTGGAGAGCAACTTCGTGCGCAAGCACGCCCTGGCGCACCAGGCCGAGCACGGCATCGACATCGAGACCGCGGCGCTCCGGGTGTTCTCGAACGCCGAGGGCACCTACGGCGCCAACGTCAACGGGCTGGTCGAATCCGGCCGCTGGGAGGACGAGGACGAGATCGCCGAGACCTTCTCGCGCCGCAAAAGCTTCGCCTACGGCCGCACCGGCCAGCCGGCGCCCCAGCGCGCGCTGATGCGCAGCGTCCTGGCCAAGGTCGACCTCGCCTACCAGAACCTCGATTCGGTCGAGGTCGGGGTCACGAGCGTCGACCATTACTTCGACGGGCTCGGCGGCATGGGCCGGGCGGTGGCGGAGGCCCGCGGCGCCGCGGTGCCGATCTTCATCAGCGACCAGACCCGCGGCGAGGGCACCGTGCGCTCGCTCTCCGAGCAGGTCTCGCTCGAGACCCGCACCCGCATGCTCAACCCGAAATGGACCGAGGGCATGCTCGGGCACGGCTACGAGGGCGTGCGCCAGATCGAGGCGCACCTCACCAACACCATGGGCTGGTCGGCGACGAGCGACGGCGTCGCCCCGTGGATCTACCAGCGCATCACCGAGACCTACGTCCTCGACCCCGCCATGCGCGAGCGCATGGCCGCCCTCAACCCGACCGCCTCGGCCAAAGTCGCACACCGGCTGATCGAGGCGCATCAACGCGGCTTCTGGACTCCCGACGCGGAGACGCGCGACGCGCTCGCCCGCGCCGAGGAGGAACTCGAGGACCGTCTCGAAGGCATCACCGCGGAGGTTGCGGCATGAACATCGCCATCAGGAATCCCATCGCCGCCCGCCGCGAGCCGGAAGGCAGCGTCCAGGTCTCGCTGGACGTCGCCATCGGCACGACCGCGAAGGTCTTCGCGGTCTACGGCAAGGGCGGCATCGGCAAGTCGACGACCTCGTCGAACCTGTCGGTCGCCTTCTCGAAGCTCGGCAAGCGGGTGCTGCAGATCGGCTGCGATCCGAAGCACGACTCGACCTTCACGCTGACCAAGCGCCTCGCACCTACCGTGATCGATGCCCTGGAGGCGGTGCAGTTCCACTCCGAGGAGCTGCGCGTCGAGGACTTCGTGGCCGAAGGCTACAACGGCGTGATGTGCGTCGAGGCCGGCGGCCCGCCGGCCGGCACCGGCTGCGGCGGCTACGTCGTCGGCCAGACGGTGAAGCTCCTCAAGGAGCATCACCTCCTGGAGGACACCGACGTGGTGATCTTCGACGTGCTCGGCGACGTGGTCTGCGGCGGCTTCGCCTCGCCGCTCCAGCACGCCGAGCAGGCGCTGGTCGTCACCGCCAACGACTTCGACTCGATCTTCGCCATGAACCGCATCGTCGCGGCGATCCACGCCAAGGCGAAGAACTACCCCGTGCGGCTCGGCGGCGTCATCGCCAACCGCTCGGCCAAGACCGACGAGATCGACCGCTTCAACGCCGCCGTCGGCCTGGAGCGCATCGCCCACTTCCCCGACCTCGACGTCGTCCGCCGGTCCCGGCTCAAGAAGCGGACCCTGTTCGAGATGGACCCGACGCCGGAACTCGAGGCCGTGACCACCGAGTACATGCGGCTGGCCGCCTACCTCTATGCCGGCGGCAAGCCGCTCTCCGCGATCCCGATGAAGGACCGCGACCTCTTCGAGTTCCTCGGGTTCGACTAGGGGCGCGCGCCATGACCAGCACCACCTACGCCGAACGCCGCGGCCAGCTCACCACCTACTTCGACCGCACCGCGGTCGAGGCCTGGGCGCGGCTCACCTCCGACGCGCCGGTCTCGAAGATCCGCGCGACGGTGAGGGCCGGCCGCGACGCCATGCGCGGCACGCTGTTGTCCTGGCTGCCGGACGACCTCAGCGGCCGGCGCATCCTCGATGCCGGCTGCGGCACCGGCGCGCTCAGCCTGGAGGCCGCGCGCCGCGGCGCCGAGGTCGTGGCCATCGACGTGTCGGCGACGCTGGTCGGCCTCGCCGCCGAGCGGACGGGGACGATCGCGGGTGGCGGGTCGATCGACTTCCGAGTCGGCGACATGCTCGATCCGAGCCTCGGCCGCTTCGACCACGTCGTCGCGATGGATTCGCTGATCCACTACTCCGCCGCCGACATCGCGCGGGCGCTGGCCGTGCTCGGGGAACGCACCGACGGCTCGGTCGTGTTCACGGTGGCGCCCCGCACCGCGCTCCTCACCGTGATGCACGCGGCCGGCAAGCTTTTTCCTAAGGGCGACCGGGCCCCGGCGATCGTGCCGATCACGCTGGGCGCGCTCGATCGGCGCATCGGCCGCGAGCCGGCGCTGGCCGAATTCGCGCTGGCGCGGACGCATCGCGTCAACAGCGGCTTCTATCTTTCGAACGCGATCGAGCTGTCGCGGAGCCGCGCATGAAGCTCGGCCCCCGCCTGATCCAGCACCTCGCGGCGCTCGGCCCGTCGATCCTCCCTTTCGCCGACGCGGCGACGAAGGAGCTGCCGCTCGGCCGGCTGATGCGGCTGTCGCTGTTCCAGGTCACCGTCGGCATGGCCGCGGTGCTGCTGATCGGCACGCTCAACCGCGTCATGATCGTCGAGCTGGAAGTGCCGGCCTGGGTCGTCGCGCTGATGCTGTCCCTGCCGCTCATCTTCGCGCCCTTGCGGGCGTTGATCGGCTTCCGCTCGGACACCCACCGCTCCGTGCTCGGCTGGCGCCGGGTGCCCTACATCTGGTTCGGCACGCTGCTGCAGTTCGGCGGCCTCGCGATCATGCCGTTCGCGTTGCTGCTGCTGTCGGGCGACACCACCGGCCCGATGTGGGCCGGGCAGATCGCCGCCGCGCTCGCCTTCGTGCTGGTCGGCGCCGGGCTCCACACCACGCAGACGGTGGGCCTGGCGCTCGCCACCGACCTCGCCCCGGCCCATGCGCGGCCCAAGGTCGTCGCGCTGCTCTGCGTGATGCTGCTCGTGGGCATGATGGTCAGCGCGGTCGCGTTCGGCCTCCTGCTCGCCGACTTCTCGAAGGTGCGGCTGATCCAGGTCATCCAGGGCACGGCGCTCGTCACCATCGTGCTCAACGGCCTCGCCCTGTGGAAGCAGGAGGCGCGCGATCCCAACCGGGCCCGCGACGCGGCGCAGCCGAACTTCTCGGAATCCTGGGCCGCCTATGCGGGGCAGGGGCTGGCGCGCCGACGCCTCGTCGCGACCGGGCTCGGCACCGCGGCCTTCTCGATGCAGGACATCCTGCTGGAGCCCTATGGCGGCCAGATCCTGCACCTCTCGGTCGCCGCCACCACGGCCTTGACCGCTCTGCTGGCGGCCGGAGGCGGCCTCGGGCTGCTGGTGGCGGCGCGCTGGCTCAATCGCGGCGGAGACCCGTTCCGCGTCGCGGCGGCGGGTGCCGTGATCGGCATCCTCGCCTTCTCCTGCGTCGTGTTCGCCGCGCCGCTCGGCTCCACGCAGGTCTTCGCGGCCGGCGTCAGCCTGATCGGCTGCGGCGGCGGCCTGTTCGCCCACGGCACGCTCACCGCCTCGATGGCGAAGGCCGGGCCGGAGGATACCGGGCTGGCGCTCGGCGCCTGGGGCGCGGTCCAGGCGTCGGCCGCGGGCCTCGCCATCGCCGCGAGCGGAATCGTGCGCGACGCCGGCTCGAGCCTGGCGGCATCGGGGGCGCTCGGCGAGGCGATGAGCGACCCCTCGATCGGCTACCTGATCGTCTACCACATCGAGATCGCGCTGCTGTTCGCGACGCTCGTCGCGATCGGTCCGCTCGTCCGCGACCGCAGTCTGCAACCGGCGTCCAGGGTCCGATCCCTGTCCGCGCTGTCCACCTCGTCAACCTGACCGTCGGGAGATCGCCATGTCACCTGGAGCACTGCCCACGGGCGCACTGACCGGCTACGTCGACGTCGCGCAGATCGTCCTCTACGCCTTCTTCCTGTTCTTCTTCGGCCTAGTCTTCTGGCTCCGCCGCGAGGACCGGCGCGAGGGCTATCCGCTCGAGGCCGAGGTGACGGGCCGGCTCAAGAGCCCCGACCCGATCCTGATCCCGTCGCCGAAGCTGTTCCACCTCGCCGACGGCAAGATCAAGCAGGCCCCGCAGGCCGACATGGTGCCCGACCGCAACTTCGAGGGCCGCAAGCGCGAGCCCTGGCCGGGCGCCCCGCTGGAGCCGACCGGCGCCGACCCGATGTTCGCCCATGTCGGCCCCGGCTCCTGGGTGAGCCGCGACGACGCGTTCGACCACACCTTCGACGGCCAGAAGCGGATCGTGCCGTTGCGGGTCGCGACCCACTTCATGGTCCACGAGGACGGCCCGAACCCGATCGGCATGAGCGTCTTCGGCGCCGACAGCCAAGTCGCCGGAACGGTGTCGGACATCTGGATCGACCGCGGCGAGAGCTTCGCCCGCTACTACGAGGTCGAGCTCGGCGCCGGGGCGCGCCGGGTGCTGATGCCGGTCACCTTCTGCCGCACCGGCCGGTTCTCGCGCACCGTGAAGACCGAGGCGCTGCTGGCCCGCCAGTTCGCCGACATACCCCCCCACGCCGACCCCGACGCGGTGACGCTCCTCGAGGAGGAGAAGATCATCGCCTACTTCGGCGCCGGCACCCTGTACGCCACACCCCAGCGCGCGGAGACCCTGATATGAGCGACCGCCGGATCCACGACACCAGCCAAGACGACACGGTCGTCGACGACCGCATCCCGGAAGGCCTGCCCGAGGCGCTGCCGCCGGGCGAGCACATCCTCTGGCAGGGCCGGCCGACGGCCTTCGGCATGGCGGCGCGCCCGATGCACGGCGGGTTCGTGGTGCTGTGGTTCGCGGTGCTCGCCGCCTGGACCATCCTGCCGGCCGCCCTCGACGGGGCGGTGCTGGCCGGCCTCAAGGCCTCGTGGCCGACCTTCGCCGCCTGCGCCGCGGCGCTCGTCGTCGTCGGCGGGCTCGGCTGGCTCGCCTCCTGGACCACCACCTACACCATCACCAACTGCCGCGTGGTGATGCGGATCGGCATCGCGATCCCCGTCACCTTCAACCTGCCGCTGGCGCAGGTGGAGGACGCCGCGCTGCACAGCTTCGCCGACGGCACCGGCGACCTGCCGCTCCGGCTGAGCGCGGGCACCCGCGTCGCCTACCTGCACCTGTGGCCGCATGCGCGCCCCTGGCGCGTGACCGAGCCGCAGCCGATGCTGCGCTCGGTGCCCGATGCGGCCGCGGTGGCCGCCATCCTGGGCCGGGCGATCGTCGCCGCCCGCGCGCCGGAGGAGGAATCGGCGCTGCCGATCCTCGTCGCCCGCCCGCAGGCCGCTTCGCGCCAGCCCCGCCTCGTCGCCGTCGGCGCGCGCTGAACCACGCGAGCCTCCCAGGCCTTCGAAGACGCAAGACCCTCAACGCCCGTCCCGGCCGACATGCCAGGGCGGGCGTTGGTTTTTCCAGAAAAGGTCGTTCCCGAACAACGACTTGATCATCCGAACAAAAAACGAGTTCGAAAAATCCAAAACCAGGATTGTCAAGCGCGCTTGACACCGGTTAACCTGACGCCAACGAGACGGCCCCGTGGCCAGGCACCACACGGTGCCGACGCGAGGATCGGTCCGGATGACGGTGAGGGAAGCCGATGGCTGTGGTTGCGGAGAGCGGGCCGGTCCCGGCGCTCGCACTGATCGGGGCCGGTGCGCTGCTCGGCTTCACCATGCTGGCGGTGATGGTCGGGCGCACCGAAGGCATCGGCCTCAGCGGCAATCCCGGCGGCAAGCCGGTCGCCTCCGTCTCCCTCCGCGTGCTGGACCGCGCGGACGGATCGATCCGGATCGAGGATGCCGCGAACGCGCAGCTGATCGAGACCGTCGAGCCCGGCCAGGACAACTTCGTCCGCGCGACCCTGCGCAGCTTCGGTCAGTCGCGCCTGCGCGCCGGCCTGACCTCGGCCGAGCCGTTCCGCCTGACCCGTTACGACGACGGATCCCTCGCCCTGATCGACGAGGTCACGGGCCGCAGCGTCAACATGGGCGCCTTCGGCCCGACCAATGCCCTCGCCTTCGCCAAGCTGCTGCCCGGCAACGCCCTTCCCGACGTGAGCGTCCCGCGATGATCGGATTGTTGAACGGCCGCCGCACGGTCGAGGTGCCCTGCACCGTCGAGATCGAGCAGACGCCCGAGAGCCTGCACGCCCACGTCAGCCTCGACGCCGACTTCGAGATCGAGCCTGGCGACGAGGTCCAAGTCCACGATGCGCCGACCTCGGTGCCCTACGGCGAGCGCCTCGTCGTCCGCCGCACCGCGACGGTGACGCGGGCCGGACGGATCGAGCGGCTCTGGACCAAGCTCGCCGGCCATCTCGAACTGACCGAACTCTACGAAGTCAGCTTCAGCGAGAGGAGGAAGCTTTGAACGCTCCCGTCAGGCATCCGCTGCCCAACCGTCCGGTCAACGAATCGACCAAGTCCGCGCAGGAGACGACCTTCCTCAGCCCGCGCTTCTACACCACCGACTTCGCGGAACTCGACCGCACGAACGTCGAGCCGGTCCGGGCCGAGTGGGACGAGCTGATCGAGGAGCTGCGCTCCGACCCGAACAAGCGGCACTTCACCCGCAACGCCGACTTCGACTGCGACCTGTCGCAGATGGAGCCCGAGCTCCGGAAGGAGTTTCTCGACTTCCTGGTCTCCTCGATCACGGCCGAGTTCTCGGGCTGCGTGCTCTACGCCGAGATGCGCAAGCGCGCCAAGAACAAGGACATCAAGGAGCTGTTCGGCTTCATGAGCCGCGACGAGGCGCGCCACGCCGGCTTCATCAACGACACGCTGAAGGACTTCGGCATCGGCGTCGACCTCGGCTTCCTGACGAAGTCGAAGAAGTACACGTTCTTCCGCCCGAAGTTCATCTTCTATGCGACCTACCTGTCGGAGAAGATCGGCTACGCGCGCTACATCACCATCTTCCGGGAGCTGGAGAAGCATCCCGAGCGGCGCATCCACCCGATCTTCAAGTGGTTCGAGAAGTGGTGCAACGACGAGTTCCGCCACGGCGAGGCCTTCGCGCTCCTGATGCGCGCCAACCCGAAGCTGACGCAGGGGCTGAACCGCTACTGGATCAAGTTCTTCCTGCTGGCCGTGTTCGCGACGATGTACGTCCGCGACCATTGCCGCCCCGCCTTCCACGCCGCGCTCGGGGTCGACCCGTCGGATTACGACTTCACCGTCTTCCGCATCACCTCGGAAATCTCGAAGCAGACCTTCCCGCTGACGCTCGACCTCGACAACCCCAAGTTCAAGCAGCGGCTCGACACTCTGCTCGACTGCTCGGTGAAGATCGCCGAGGCGCGGGCGCAGGGCGGCGTCGCCGGCACGCTCAAGCGCGGCGTTCAGGTCGCGCGGGCGGCGGTCACCTTCGGGCGGCTCTACCTGCTGCCGACGCTGGACAACGCGATGCCCG
Organism: Methylobacterium cerastii; assembly: GCF_022179125.1. Taxonomy (GTDB): domain Bacteria; phylum Pseudomonadota; class Alphaproteobacteria; order Rhizobiales; family Beijerinckiaceae; genus Methylobacterium; species Methylobacterium cerastii. Next base: position 20,396 of record NZ_BPQG01000032.1, on the reverse strand, counting down.
CCGACATCCGCCTCGAGCCGGTGTGGTAGCGGGTCGGCGATGTCGCCCTACGCGGTTCCGGCCCTCTATGCGGTGGCGATCTGGTGGTTCTCCACCGGGGTGATCATCCTGCTCGACCACCTGCCGCGCCGCACCTTTCCGTGGAGCATGGCCGGCGGCACCGCGGTGCTGCTGGCGGCGCTCTACGCGATCGGCGCGAGCGCCGGCGACGCGACGGAGCGGGGGGCCTACACCGCCTTCACCGGCGCGCTGCTGGTCTGGGGCTGGCAGGAGATGAGCTACTACATGGGCTTCGTCACCGGCCCGCGCCCCGAGGCGTGCCGGCCGGGCGCCCGCGGATTCGAGAAGTTCCGGGCGGCGTTGGCCACGAGCCTGTGGCACGAGCTCGCCATCGTGCTCGGCGCGCTGGCGATCCTCGCGCTCACCTGGAACGCGCCGCAGAAATTCGCCCTGTGGACCTACTGCGTCCTGTGGGGAATGAACCTCAGCGCCCGGCTGAACCTGTTCCTCGGGGTGCGCAACCTCAACACCGAGTTCCTGCCCGATCACCTGTCCTATCTTGGCTGCTACCTGACGAAGCGGCCGATGAACCTGCTGTTCCCGGTGTCGGTCAGCGTCGCCACCGTGGTCGTCGTGCTCCTCGGGCAGGTGGCGCTCGCCGAGCCGACCACGCCGCACGCGATGGTCGGCTTCACCATCCTCACCACGCTGATGGGTCTGGCGACCCTCGAGCACTGGTTCCTGATGCTGCCGCTGCCCGCGGCCGCCCTGTGGAACTGGAGCCTACCGCCGAAGGTCGCGGCCTCCGCCGCGACCGTGACGACACCGGTGCCGGCCGAGCCGGGCCGGCGTGACGCGGCCTGACGCGGGAGAACCCGCGCGATCGTAACGAGGACGGGGAGACGAGCGATGGATTATGAAGCGTTCTTCGGCGCCGAGCTTCAGAACCTGCACCGGGAAGGCCGCTACCGCGTCTTCACCGATCTCGAACGTCAGAACGGGCGCTTCCCGCACGCGACCCACCACAGCCCGGAGGGCGAGAAGCCCGTCACGGTCTGGTGCTCGAACGACTACCTCGGCATGGGCCAGCACCCGGACGTGCTCGCGGCCATGCACGAAGCGCTCGACCGCTGCGGCGCGGGCGCCGGAGGCACCCGTAACATCTCCGGTACCAACCATTACCACGTGCTGCTGGAGCGCGAGCTCGCCGACCTCCACGGCAAGGAGGCGGCCCTGCTGTTCACCTCCGGCTACGTCTCGAACTGGGCGGCGCTTGGCACGCTCGGTGCGAAGCTGCCCGGTTGCGTGATCCTTTCCGATTCCGAGAACCACGCCTCGATGATCGAGGGCATCCGCGCGAGCCGCGCCGAGCGCCAGATCTTCCGCCACAACGACCCGGAGGACCTCGACCGCAAGCTGCGGATGATCGAGCCGGGCAAGCCCAAGCTCGTGGCCTTCGAATCGGTCTACTCGATGGACGGCGACATCGCCCCGATCGACGAGATCTGCGACGTGGCCGAGGCGCACGGTGCGCTCACCTACCTCGACGAGGTCCACGCCGTCGGCCTCTACGGCGCGCGCGGCGGCGGCATGTCGGAGCGCATGGGGCTGGCCCACCGCCTCGACGTAATCGAGGGGACGCTGGGCAAGGCCTTTGCGGTCCATGGCGGCTACATCACCGCGAGCGAGAAGCTGTGCGACTTCGTCCGCAGCTTCGCCTCGGGCTTCATCTTCACCACTTCGCTGCCGCCGGCGGTGGCGGCGGGCGCGGCCGCCAGCATCCGCCACCTCAAGCAGAGCGGCGTCGAGCGCGCCCGCCACCAGGAGCGGGTGCAGCGGGTGCGCGAGCGCCTGGACGCGGCCGGCATCCCCTACCTGCCGAACGACAGCCACATCGTCCCGGTGATGGTCTGCGACCCGGTGCTGTGCAAGGCGATCTCCGACACCCTGCTGGACGAGTTCGGAATCTACGTGCAGCCGATCAACTACCCGACCGTCGCCCGCGGCACCGAGCGCCTGCGCATCACCCCGTCTCCGCTGCACACGGACGCCGACATCGACCACTTGGTCGAAGCGCTGGCCGTGATCTGGGGCCGGATCGGGCTGGAGCGGGTGGCGGCGGAGTAGGGGACGCGCTCGGGCACCGGATGGCGCGTTGAAAGCTCCGGGCGGCCCCTCTCCCATGGGGAGGGGACCCGCGACTGACTTAAGCGGTGTGGGGATGCGGCGGCCCGCAGCGTCAAATGGGAACGCCCCGTGCGTTTCGAAGGCTTGGGTGCCATTCTCGATCGCACCGCCGGCCTCCGCCCTCCCGGGTGATGAATCGGCGTGACCACACCCTCGAATCGTCGAGTCCCGAACGCGTGACCACCTTCCCCTTCACCGCGATCGTCGCCCAGGACGAGATGCGTCAGGCGCTGCTGATCGCGGCCGTCGACCCGTCGGTGGGGGGCGTGCTGGTGTTCGGCGACCGCGGGACCGGAAAGTCCACCGCGATCCGGGCGCTGGCCGGGCTGCTGCCGCGGATGCGGGCCGTCGTCGGCTGTCCCTATGCCTGCGACCCGGCAGCGCCCGCCGAGGCGTGCCCGCATTGCGCGGGAAAGCTTGAGCGGAAGAGCGCCCTCGTGCCGGTGCCGGTGGTCGATTTGCCGCTCGGGGCGACGGAGGACCGCGTCGTCGGCGCGCTCGACCTGCAGCGTGCGCTGGCGCTCGGCGAGAAGGCGTTCGAGCCAGGGTTGCTGGCGCGGGCCAACCGCGGCTTCCTCTACATCGACGAGGTCAACCTGCTGGAGGACCACCTCGTCGACCTGCTGCTCGACGTGGCCGCGAGCGGGGTCAACACCGTCGAACGCGAGGGCCTGTCGATCCGCCACCCGGCGCGCTTCGTGCTCGTCGGCTCCGGCAACCCTGAGGAGGGGGAGCTGCGGCCCCAACTCCTCGACCGGTTCGGCCTCGCCGTCGAGGTGGCGACGCCGACGGACATCGCGACCCGCATCGACGTGGTCCGCCGCCGCGACGCCTACGAGCGCGACCCGGCCGCGTTCTGCGCCACGTACAGCAAGGCGGAGCGGGCGCAGGCCAAGCAGATCACCCTCGCGCGCGAGCGGCTTCCGGCCGTGACGATCCCCGACGCGGTGCTGGAGGCCTGCGCGCGACTCTGCCTCGCGCTCGGCACCGACGGGTTGCGCGGCGAGCTGACTCTGATGCGCACCGCCCGCGCGCTCGCCGCGCTCGACGGCACGCACGACGTGACCATCGATCACGTCCGCCGGATCGCGCCGGCGGCGCTCCGCCATCGCCTGCGCCGCAACCCGCTCGACGAGGCCGGCTCCACCGCCCGCGTGGCGCGTGCCGTCGCCGAGGTCCTGGCGTGACCCCTGAGCCCGGCGCGGGGCGCTGGGCCGACGCGATCCGGGTCGCGGCGCTGCTCGCCGCCGACCCGCAGGCCTGCGTCGGCATCCGCCTGCGCGCCGGGGCCGGCCCGGTGCGCGACGCCTGGCTCCGGCACCTGACCGACCGGCTTGCAACCGGCACTCCCGTTCGCCGCTGCCCGCCCGGGATCGGCGACGACCGCCTGCTCGGCGGCCTCGACCTCGCCGCGACCCTGTCGGCCGGGCGGCCGGTGGCGCAGGCGGGACTGCTCGCCGAGGCCGATGGCGGCCTCGTCGTCGTGCCGATGGCCGAACGGCTGTCGCCCGGCACGGCGGCGCGCCTTGCGGCCGCCCTCGACACGGGCACGGTCGCGGTCGCCCGCGACGGGTTCTTCGAGACGCGGGCGGCACGGTTCGGGCTGGTGCTGCTCGACGAGGGACTCGACGACGAGGCACCGCCCGTCGCGCTCACCGAACGCCTCGCCTTCGACGTGGATCTCCGGGACCTCGCGCTGCGGGACATCGACGGCGCGACCGCGTCCGACCCGGCTCGACGCACGCCCGACCGAGCGATGGAACCGGACGACGCCTCCGAAGCCGTGGCCACGCTCTGCGCCGCCGCCGAGGCTCTCGGCGTGGCGTCGCTACGCGGGCCGTTGCTCGCCGTGCGGATCGCCCGGCTGATCGCCGCCTGCGACGGACGGAGCATGTTGGCGGAACCCGATCTCGCCGAGGCGGCGCGCTTCGTGCTTGGGCCGCGGGCGACGCGGATGCCCGCTCCCGAGCAGCCCGGCGACGACGCCGAGCCACCGCCACCACAGGCATCCCCCGAGGACGAGCGGCCGCCCGACGCGTCCGCGGACGAGGCGGCCTCGGAGCGGCAGCAGGCCGAACCGCCGAGCCTCGACGACGTCGTGCTCGCAGCGGCGCTCGCGGCGATCCCACCCGGCCTGCTCGCGGCTCTCGCCGCCGGCCAGGCGCCGGCGCGCGGCGGCAAAGTGGGAAAGGCGGGAGCCGCCGCCGCGGCTGCGCGGCAGGGCCGGCCGATCGGCGCGCGCGCCGGCGATCCGCGTCGCGGGCGCCTCAGCCTGCTGGCGACCCTGCGGGCCGCCGCCCCCTGGCAGGCCCTCCGGCGGTCGGAGACCGGAGCGGGCGAGGCGAGGGCGATCATCGTGCGGCCGGAGGACATCCGGATCACGCGCTACCGCCAGCGGACCGAGAGCACCACGATCTTCGCGGTCGACGCCTCAGGCTCGGCGGCGCTCGAGCGGCTCGCCGAGGCGAAGGGGGCGGTGGAACTGCTGCTGGCCGAGGCCTACGTCCGGCGCGACCGGGTCGCCCTCGTCGCCTTCCGCGGGCGCGCGGCGGAGCTCGTGCTGCCGCCGACGCGGTCGCTGGTGCGGGCCAAGCGCGGGCTCGCCGGGCTGCCCGGCGGCGGAGGCACGCCGCTGGCTGCAGGGCTCGACGCGGCGGCCGACGTGGCGCTCGCCGTCCGCCGCGGCGGCGGCACCCCGGTCGTCGTGCTGCTCACCGATGGGCGCGCCAACGTCGACCGCACAGGGACTCCGGGCCGGCCGCGCGCCTCCGAGGACGCGCGCGCGGCAGCCCTGCGTTTCCGCGCGGCAGGATACGCTGCGATCCTCATCGACACCGCACCGCGACCCCAGGATTCGGCACGCGCGCTGGCCGAGGCGATGGGCGCCCGCTATCTCCCATTGCCGCAGGCCGACGCCCGCAAGCTCAGTGCCGCGGTACGTGCCGCGGGCGAGGCGGCGTGACGGCGCGGGTCGGCAAGCTCGGGGAACGATGACACACATGTCCGAGGACCGCCCGGATTGGGAGCGCGAGGGGCGCGACTGGCCGCATCGTGACGCGAGCCGCTTCGTCGAGGCCTGCGGTTTGCGCTGGCACGTGCAGGAGATGGGACCGGCCGACGCCCCCGTGCTGCTCCTCGTCCACGGGACGGGTGCGGCGACGCATTCCTGGCGCGGGCTGATGCCGGCGCTGGCCGGTCGCTTCCGCGTGATCGCGCCGGACCTGCCCGGCCACGGCTTCACCGATCCGTTGCCCGCCGGCCGCCTGTCGCTTCCCGGCATGGCGTCGGCGCTCGCCGACCTCACGACGCAGCTCGGCGTGCATCCGGCGGTGGCGGTCGGCCATTCGGCGGGCGCTGCGATCCTGGCGCGGACGTGCCTCGATGGGCGGCTCGCGCCTCGGCTGCTGGTGGCGCTGAACGGCGCCCTCAAGCCGTTCCCGGGCCTCGCGTCGATCCTGTTCCCGAGCATGGCGCGGATGTTGTTCCTCAACCGGATGACGCCCAAGATCTTCGCCTGGACGGCGGACCGCGCCGCGGTGCAGCGGCTGATCCAGGGCACCGGTTCGCGCCTCGATCCGGCCGGCCTCGACCTCTACCGCCGCCTGTTCCAGAAGCCCGCCCACGTGGCCGGGGCGCTCGGCATGATGGCAAACTGGAACCTCGACGCCCTCGATCGCGAACTGCCGCGGCTCGCGGTGCGCACGCTCCTCGTCGTCGGCTCCGACGACAAGGCGATCGCCCCCGACACCGCCTTCGCCGTCCGCGACCGCCTGCCCGACGCCCGCGTCGAGCTGATGCGCGGCCTCGGCCACCTCGCCCACGAGGAGGCGCCCGAGCACGTCGCCGCGGCGATCGTCGCAGAGGTCGAGGCAATCGGCCTGCTCGCCGAGTCGCGACCGAACTGAAGTCTCGCCCCTCAGAATGGCTCTTGCCTGAGGCCGGCTTTCGCCCCTAGTGTCAAATCATGTTGACACTCGATGCGTCAGACACGTTGACACGCACCGACCGCCGGCCCCACGCCGTCATCGTCGGCAGCGGCTTCGGCGGGCTCGCCGCCGCGATCCGGCTCGGCGCCCGCGGTTATCGCGTGACGGTGCTCGAACGCCTCGACAAGCCGGGCGGGCGGGCGCGGGTCCACCGGCAGGACGGCTTCACCTTCGACGCCGGCCCGACCATCGTCACCGCGCCGTTCCTGTTCGAGGAGCTCTGGGCGCTGTGCGGGCGGCGCATGGAGGACGACGTCACCTTGGTACCGATGCGGCCCTATTACCGCATCCGCTTCGACGACGGCGCCACATTCGACTATTCCGGCGACCTTCCCGCCATGCGGGCGGAGGTCGCGAAGTTCTCGCCCGCCGACGTCGCCGGCTACGAGCGCTTCATGACGCAGAGCGAGGCGATCTTCCGCGTCGGCTTCGAGGAACTCGGCCACGTGCCCTTCGGAAAGATCCGCGACATGCTGCGGATCGCCCCCGACCTGGTGCGGCTCGGTGGCCACCGAAGCGTCTACGACGTGGTGGCCAAGTACATTCGCGACGAGCGCCTGCGCACCATCTTCAGCTTCCACCCGCTACTGATCGGCGGCAGCCCGTTCCGGGCGAGCGCGATCTACTGCCTGATCGCCCACCTCGAGCGGCGCTGGGGCGTGCACTTCGCCATGGGCGGCACCGGTCGCCTCGTCGACGGCCTCATCGGCCTGATCGCGGGGCAGGGTGGTTCGCTCCGCTGCAACGCGGAGGTCGCCGAAATCACCGTCGCCGGCGGCGCCGCGACCGGCGTGCGCCTCGCCGACGGCGAGACCATTCCCGCCGACATCGTCGTGTCCAACGCCGATTCCGCCCACACCTACCGCAATCTGCTCCCGGCTTCCGCCCGCCGACGCTGGACCGACCGCAAGGTCGAGCGCGCCCATTCCTCCATGGGCCTGTTCGTCTGGTACTTCGGCACGAAGCGGAAATACCCGGACGTCGCCCACCACACCATCCTGATGGGGCCGCGCTACCGCGCGTTGATCGACGACATCTTCCGCAAGAAGCGCCTCGCCGACGACTTCTCGCTCTATCTCCACAGGCCGACCGAGACCGACCCGATGCTGGCGCCGCCGGGATGCGACGCGTTCTACGTGCTCTCGCCGGTGCCGAACCTCGCCGGCGGCCAGGATTGGGCCGCGCTCGCCGAACCCTACCGACGGCGCATCGAGGCCTCCCTCGAGGCGACGGTGCTGCCGGGCCTGTCGTCCGAGATCGTCACCTCGAAGGTGACGACGCCGCAGGATTTCTGCGACGACTTCCTCAGCTTCCGCGGCTCCGGTTTCGGACTCGAGCCGGTGCTGACGCAGTCGGCATGGTTCCGGCCGCACAACGCGTCGGAAGACGTGCGCAACCTGTTCCTGGTCGGCGCGGGCACCCATCCCGGCGCCGGCCTGCCCGGCGTCCTGTCCACGGCCCGCGTCCTCGATACGGTGGTTCCCGATGCGCGCGTCTTCGCCTGAGTCGCTTCCGGCCGAGTTCCTGGCCGCCCTGCGCCCGGCCTCGTCGCACGCGTCGGAGGCCGACCACGCCGCCTGCCGCGCCGCGATCCGCACGGGGTCGCGCAGCTTCTACGCCGCCTCGCATCTGCTGCCGCCGAGCGTCCGGCGCGCGGCCTACGGGCTCTACGCCTTCTGCCGGATGTCGGACGACCTCGTCGACGAGGCGGAATCCGGCGCCGCGCCCGGGGCGGTGCTCCGCCTCGACGCGCGGCTCGCGCGCATCCATGCCGGCCACCCCGCCGACCACGCCGCCGACCGGGCGCTGGCCGACGTCGTCGCCGACCACGCGATCCCGCAGGCGCTGCCGGCGGCGCTGATCGAAGGGTTCGCCTGGGATTGCGAAGGCCGCCGCTACGCGACCTTGGGCGAACTCTGCGCCTACGCCGCCCGGGTCGCGGCTTCTGTGGGCGCGACGATGACGCTGATCATGGGCGTGCGCGACGCCGACGTTTTGGCGCGGGCCTGCGACCTCGGCGTCGCGATGCAGCTCACCAACATCGCCCGCGACGTCGGCGAGGATGCGCGCATGGGCCGCCTCTACCTGCCCCTCGACTGGCTCGAAGAGGCCGGCATCGATCCGGACGCGTTCCTGGCCGAGCCGACGGCGACGGATGCCCTGCGCGACGTGGTCGCCCGGTTGCTGGCTGCCGCGGACGTGCTCTACGCCCGCTCGGAGGCCGGCGTCGGCGGCCTGCCGCTCGCCTGCCGCCCGGCGATCCGGGCCGCGCGCCTGATCTACGCCGAGATCGGCGCGGAGATCACCCGGAACGGGTTCGACAGCGTCACCCGCCGCGCCCGCGTCGGGGCGGGGCGCAAGCTGAAGCTGCTCACCCGCGCCGCGCTGCCGCTGGGCGGCGGCGCCGACCGCGACGCGCCGAGCCTGCCCGAGACCGCCTACCTCATCGAAGCCGTGCCGGCGCGCATGCCGCTGGGCCGCCCCTGGTGGGACATCCCGGGCCAGGCGGTGCGGGTGCTCGAGATGATCGAGGCGCTGCGCGAGCGTGAGGGGACGGGCCGCGAGACGGCATGACCGACCCGCTCTTCGCGGTCTTCGACATCGGGCTCGTCTTCGCCCTCGGGCTGGCGATCTGGCAGCTCGTGTCGCTCCGGCGCGGCATGCGGCGGGACCGCGCGGCCGAAGCGACGCGGACCGACCGCGAGGAGTAGCGCGCGCTTCTTCCGCTCCCCCCTACGGAGTAGGAAGGGCGTCGCGATCATCCCTTCTACGTCAGGAGGCCCGACCCGCCGCGGTGCCGCCGAGGTGGAACACCCGGTGGGGCACGAGCTCGCCGCGCTCGACGTCGCCCACCGCGACCAGGATGCCTCCGCAGGTCGCGAAGATCTTGCCCTCGACCGGCGCGTCGCGGCCGCGCAGGATCACCGACTGGCCGCGCATCAGGCGCATCGCCATGTCGCGCGAGACCGAGACGGAGGTGATCGCATCGAGCGCGGTCTCCACCGGCATCAGGTGCGCGAGGCTGCCCTCGGGGCCGGCCGCGTCGAGGCCGGCGACGTTGCAGGAATCGGCCTCCGTGAACGGCCCGACCCGGGTTCGGCGCAGGGCCGAGACGTGGCCGCGGCAGCCGAGCATGCGGCCGAGATCGCGCGCCAGCGCCCGCACATAGGTGCCCTTGCCGCATTCAGCCTCGATCACCGTGCGGTCGCCATCGTGCTCGACGACCGCGAGGCGGTCGATCTGCACCGGGCGGGCCACCAGCTCGACCACCTCGCCGTCGCGAGCGAGGTCGTAGGCGCGTTCGCCCTGAATCTTGATCGCCGAATAGCGCGGCGGCACCTGCTCGATCGCGCCGACGAAGCTCGGCAGCGCGGCCTCGACCGCCTCGCGGCTCGGGCGGTCGTCGCTCGTCGCCACCGGGCGCCCCTCGGCGTCGTCCGTGTCGGTCTCGATGCCCCAACTCACGGTGAAGCGGTAGGCCTTGCGGCCGTCCATCACGAAGGGAACGGTCTTGGTGGCCTCGCCCAGCGCGATCGGCAGGATGCCGGAGGCCAGCGGATCGAGGGTGCCGGCATGCCCCGCCTTCTTGGCGTTGAAGGCGCGCTTCACCACTGCGACCGCGTGCGTCGAGGTCATGCCGACGCCCTTGTCGAGGATGACCCAGCCCGACACGTCGCGCTTCTTCGGCCGGTCGGAGCGCGGACCACCACGGGGCGGGCGACGGCCTTCGTCACCGCGGCGCTCGCCCGATGACGGGATTTCGGGGGTCGATGCCGGATGCTCTGAGGTCGGGACGTCGTTCATGGAAACCTCGGTCGGCGTCATGCTTTTTACGTGGGTCGGCGAAACGGGGTCCAGGCGGGTGCGCCTGACCTCCGGGGCCGCGTCAGGTGCGTCGGTCGTCGCCGTCCGCGTCGTCCTCGTCCGGCGAACCCTTGTCGAGGTCGCGCTGGACGCGCTCGTTGCGCAGCAGCGCGTCGATCCGGGCGGCCTCATCGAACGTGTCGTCGCGTTGAAAGCGCAACTCCGGGGCGAATTTGAGGTTCACCCGCCGGGCGACCTCCTGGCGGAGCGCCTTGCGGTTGCGATCGAGCGCGGCGATCACCGGCGCCTCGTCCATGCCGCCGAGCGGCATGACGTAGGCTGTGGCGAGCTTCAGATCGGGCGACATCCGAACCTCGGGCACGGTCACCACGTGGCTGCCGAGCACCGGATCCTGGATGTCGCCGCGCTGGAGCACTTCGGCGAGCGCGTGGCGCACGAGTTCGGCGATGCGCTGCTGCCGCAGGGTCGGGCCGGTCGGGTTGGGTTTCTGGGCCATGGTCTCTTCGGTCTCGCGCAAGGCCGTCCGGCGGGCGGACGGGGCGGGACGGGAATACGAAAAAAGACGGCCGCGGCAGGAGCCGCGGCCGCCGTGTCGATGCGCTGTCGAACGCGATTAGAGCGTGCGGCGGATCTCTTCGACCCGGTAGCACTCGATGGTGTCGCCAGCGCGCATGTTCTCGAAGTTCTCGAACGCCATGCCGCAATCCTGGCCCGACGTGACTTCCTTCGCGTCGTCCTTGAAGCGCTTCAGCGTCGAGAGCTTGCCCTCGTGAATCACCACGCTGTCGCGGATCAGGCGGACATGGGCGCCGCGCTGGACGACGCCGTCGGAGACGCGGCAACCGGCGACCTTGCCGACCTTCGAGACCTCGAAGATCTCCTGGATGAAGGCTTCGCCCAGGCGCTCCTCGCGGAGCGTCGGAGGCAGCATGCCCGACAGGGTCGCTTTGATGTCGTCCACAAGGTCGTAGATGATGTTGTAGTAGCGGATCTCGACGTCGTTGCGCTCGGCGAGCTCCCGCGCCTCCTTGTGGGCGCGGATGTTGAAGCCGATCACGACCGCCTTGGAGGCGGTCGCCAGCGTCACGTCCGACTCGGTGATGCCGCCGACGCCGGCGAGCAGGATGCGCGCCGAGACCTCGTCGTTGCCGAGCTTCTCCAGCGCGCCGGAGATCGCCTCGACCGAGCCCTGCACGTCGCCCTTGATGATGACCGGCAGCTCCTTGCGGCCGGCGCCTTCCTTCAGGTCGCGCATCATGTCGACGAGCGAGCGGTTGGCGCCGCCCGTGCGGGCGTTCTGGCGCTCGCGCTTGGTCCGGGCGCGGTACTCGGTGACCTCGCGGGCGCGGGCCTCGCTCGGCACCACGATCACGCGGTCGCCGGCATCGGGCGTGCCGTTGAAGCCGAGGACCTCCACCGGGACCGACGGCCCGGCATACTGGATGTTCTCGCCCTGGTCGTCGATGAGGGCGCGAACGCGGCCCCACTCGGCGCCGGCGACGACGATGTCGCCGGTGAACAGGGTGCCGCGCTGCACCAGCACGGTGGCCACGGGCCCGCGGCCGCGATCGAGCTTGGCCTCGATGACCGTGCCCTCGCCGTCGCGCTTCTCGTTGGCGCGCAGGTTCATGATCTCGGCCTGCAGCTGCAGGCCCTCGAGCAGGTCGGGCAGGCCGTCGCCGGTCTTGGCCGAGACCTCGAACTCCAGGGTCTCGCCGCCCATCGACTCGACCTGGATGTCGTGCTGCAGCAGCTCGGTGCGGACCCGCTGCGGGTTCGCCTCGGGCTTGTCGATCTTGTTGATCGCCAGGATGAGCGGAACGCCCGCCGCCTTGGCGTGCTGGATCGCCTCGATGGTCTGGGGCATCACGCCGTCGTCGGCCGCCACCACCAGCACGACGATGTCCGTCACCTTGGCGCCGCGGGCGCGCATCGAGGTGAAGGCCGCGTGGCCGGGGGTGTCGATGAAGGTGACCATGTCGCCGGACGGCGACGCGACCTGGTAGGCGCCGATGTGCTGGGTGATGCCGCCGGCCTCGCCGTCGACCACGTGCTCCTTGCGGATCGCGTCGAGGAGCGAGGTCTTGCCGTGATCGACGTGACCCATGATCGTGACGACCGGGGGACGGGGATCGAGATCCTCGTCGAGATCCGGCTCGTCGGAGGTCAGGCCCTCTTCCACGTCCGACTCGGCGACGCGGCGCACGGTGTGGCCCATCTCCTCGGCGATGAGCTGCGCCGCGTCCGAATCGATCACGTCGGTGATCTTGTGGATCTCGCCCTGCTTCATCAGCAGGCGGATCACGTCCACCGCACGCTCGGACATGCGGTTGGCGAGCTCCTGGATCGTGATCGTCTCCGGGATCGTCACCTCACGCGACAGCTTCTCCTTCTGCTCGACGTGCCGGCTGCCGCTCATGCGCTGCTGGCGACGGCGGAAGGAAGCAATCGAACGGGTGCGCTCGTCCTCACCGGACGTCGCGGTCGCAATGGTGAGACGGCCGCGGCTGCGGTCGCCGCCGGGCTGCTTCGGGGTCTTGGGCGGCGTGATGATCTTCAGTGGCATGCCGGGACGGCGGATGACGCGCTTGGTCTCGCTCTCGTCCTCGTTCGCCGCCGGACGGCCGGCCGGACGCGCGGCGGAGCCGGCGGGGCGGGCCGCCGTAGTCGGGCTCGCGCTCTTCTCCGGCTCCGGCGCCGGAGCGGGCTTGGCCATGAAGTTCAGGTTCTGCGGCTTGCGCACGTCCGCGGTGATGGTCTTGCGCGGCTCGGCCGGAGTCGGGCGCGCCGTCAGCGGCGGCCGTGCGGCGGGGGCCGGACGCGCGGCGCCGCCGGCGGCGGGACGCGCCGCCTGCGGGGCGGCCGGCGCAGCAGCGGTCGGTCGCGGCGCGGCGGCCGGCTTGGCGGCGGCCGGCGAAGCGGCAGTCGGCGTGCTCTCGGGAGCCTTGTCTTCAGTCGCCTTGGCGGCAGGAACCGGTGCGGCGGCGGTCTCGGGTGCCGGGGCCGGCGCAGCCTCGGCGGCGGCACGGGCCGCGGCGGCAGCCTCGGCCGCCGCGGCGGCACGCTGCTTCTCTTCTTCCTGGCGACGCGCCTCCTCGGCGCGCTTGGCGGCGGCGGCAGCCTCGCGCTCGCGCTCCGCGGCGGCGGCCTGGGCGCGCTCGGCCTCGGCGGCGGCCTCGGCCTGGCGGCGTGCTTCCTGCTCGCGGCGCTGCGCGTCGGCGAGCGCTGCGGCGCGAGCCGAGCTTTCCTGCTCGCTCAGCGTGCGCAGCACGACGCCGGAGGCGGAGCGCTGGGCCGGGCGCGGGGCGACCGGCGGCGGAGGCGGGGCGACCCGGGTCGGGGCCGCGATGGGGGCGACGGGCGCCGGCGCCGCGCCGATGACACGGCGCTTCACCGTCTCGACCACGACCTGCTTCGAGCGGCCATGGGAGAAGCTCTGGCGCACGGTCCCCTGTTCGATCGGACGCTTCAAGGAAAGCGGCTTCGCAGGGGTCTTGCTCAGAGTCTTGTCGCCCGGATTATTCGTGTCGCTCATTCAGCCTGAACCCTGAGGGTTTCCATCGTCGCGTGAACCGGCAACCCGCGGAGCGCCGGCCTGATCCGTCACGGCATCGTCTTGCAGAGGGGGAGCATCCCCGCCGTATCCGGCGGATCCGCGCTCCTCGATCGCCGCGGCGACGCCCTCGAAGGAGCGTAGCCGACGCCAACGCGCCAGGCAGCCGGCGGCCCCGACTCCTGCGACGAGCGCAGCGTGTATCACATGATCCCGACCTAAGGCCATGTCCAATTCGTCTTCGGACAAGTCGTCAACGATCGGTATGCGGGATATGGCATCGCCGTGGCGCCTGTGCAATGCCGCCGCGATCTTGCGGCGGCCGTCGGCGGCGGCGTCGGACGCATGGATCACGGCCGCGACCCGCGGCTGCGCGCCGATCGCAGCCTCGACCTTGGTGAAGCCGGTGACGATGCAGCCGGCCTTGTTGGCCAGGGCTATCGCTTGTCGCAGGTCGGCCCGCAGGCCTTCGGCGATCCGGTCGGGGAGGTCGGCGGCGGCGGTCGCGCCTTGCGTCTTGAACGCCCGGTTGAACGCCCGCTTCTTCACGGCCGTCGCGACGTCCTCGCGGCGCGCTCTGACCCAGGCGCCGCGGCCGGGAAGGCGCGCGCGCAGGTCCGGCACGACGGCGCCGTCCGGCCCGAGGACGAACCGGATCATCGCGTCCGGCGCCTGCACGGTCCGGGTGACGATGCAGGTGCGCAGCGTACCCTGACGGCCGCGATTCGGCCCGGCGTCGAGGGCGATCTCCTCGACGCCCTCGTCAGCCGTCGGCTGCGCGGCCTGGATCATGTCGCCCGACCTCGCGCCTTCAGTTCGCTTCGGCCTCGGCGGGCTCCGCCTCGCCTTCGGCCGTCTCGGGCTCGGGAAGGGCGTCGATCCAGCCGGCGTGCAGGCGCGCGGCCATAATCATGCCTTCCGCCTCGGTGCGGGAGACCTCGAAGCCGTCGAGGTAGCCGGCGTGGCGCTTGGCCTCCGGGCCGCGGCCTTCGGTGTAGCCGACGAGGTCGTCGGTGGCGCAGCCGGCCAAGTCCTCGATCGTCTTCACGTCGTTCTCGCCGAGCGAGACCAGCATCGGCGTGGTCAGGCCGTCGATCTCGCGCAGCTCGTCCTGGACGCCGAGCTCGATGCGGCGGTCGTCGTGCTCCTGCTCAATGCGGGCGAGGTGGTCCTGCGCGCGCGCCTGGATTTCGGCGCCGGTCTCCTCGTCGAGGCCCTGGATCGAGGACAGCTCCTGGATATCGACGTAGGCGATCTCTTCCACGTTGCGGAAGCCTTCCGCGGCCAGCAGCTGGCCCACGGTCTCGTCCACGTCCAGCGCCCCCATGAACACGGTGGTGCGCTCGGCGAACTCCTTCTGGCGGCGCTCGCTCTCCTCGGCCTCGGTGAGGATGTCGATGTCCCAGCCGGTCAGCTGCGAGGCCAGGCGCACGTTCTGGCCGCGGCGGCCGATGGCGAGCGAGAGCTGGTCGTCGGGCACCACCACCTCGATGCGGTCGGCCTCCTCGTCGAGCACCACCTTGACGACTTCCGCCGGCTGCAGCGCGTTGACGATGAAGGTCGCCTGGTCCTCGGACCACGGGATGATGTCGATCTTCTCGCCCTGGAGTTCACCGACCACCGCCTGGACGCGCGATCCGCGCATGCCGACGCAGGCGCCGACCGGGTCGATCGATCCGTCGCGCGAGATCACCGCGATCTTGGCGCGCGAGCCCGGGTCGCGGGCGACCGCCTTCACCTCGACGATGCCGTCGTAGATCTCCGGCACTTCCTGCCCGAAGAGCTTCGCCATGAACTGCGGGTGCGAGCGCGAGAGGAAGATCTGCGGCCCGCGCACCTCGCGGCGCACGTCGAACAGGTAGGAGCGGATGCGGTCGCCGGGGCGGAAGGTCTCGCGCGGGATCATCTCGTCGCGCCGGACGATGCCCTCGCCGCGGCCGAGGTCGACGATCACGTTGCCGTACTCGACGCGCTTGACGAGGCCGTTCACGATCTCGCCGATGCGGTCCTTGTACTCGTCGAACTGGCGGTCGCGTTCGGCGTCGCGGACCTTCTGGACGATGACCTGCTTGGCCGACTGCGCGGCGACGCGCCCGAAGTCGAAGGGCGGCAGGGTGTCGGAGATCACGTCGCCGACGAGCGCGCCCGGATTGTAGCGCCGGGCTTGGTCGAGGGTGATCTCGCGGGCGTCGTTCTCGACGAGATCGACCACGAGCAGGTGGCGGGAGAGCCGCAGCGCCCCGGTCTTGTTGTCGATCTCGGCGTGCACGTCGGTCTCGGCGCCGTAGCGGGAGCGCGCGGCCTTGGCGATCGCCTCCTCCATCGCGTCGATGACGATGGAGCGATCGATCACCTTCTCGCGGGCGACCGCGTCGGCGATCTGCAGGAGTTCGAGCCGGTTGGCGCTGACGACGGCCATCTGTGTCGGTCCTTCTCTTGGGGTGCCGCTCCGGCGCGCCGCCTTGCGAGCGGGCCGGGCTGCGATGCTCTAGTGAAGCGAGTCGCGGTCCTTGAGGCGGGCCGCCTTGGTGGTCACGGGCTTCTTCGGCGCGTCCGAGGCGGGCTTCGCCTTGACCGGCTTGGCGGCCTTCGGCTTGGCGGAGGCCTTCAGCCGCTTCGGGAACGGGGCAGGCGGCAGGGGCGCCTCCTCCCCGTCGTCCGCGTCGGACTCGCCGTCGAAATCCGCGTCGAGATCTTCCGGGGTTCCGCCGCCGCGGCGCAGCGATTCCCGGATCAGGTCGTCGGTCAGGACGAGATGCGCCTCGGACAGGTCGCGCAGAGGCACCGAGACCCGGCTCGGAAAGCCTTCCTTCACGTCGGGCAGGTCGACCGGCACGGTGAGGGTCGCCGCATCCGGCTCGCCGATGATCCCGCGGAAGCGCTTGCGCCCGTCGAGCGGCACGGACAGCTCGATCTTGGCCTCGTAGCCGGCCCAGCGGGCGAAGTCCGAGACCCGGACCAGCGGCCGGTCGATGCCGGGAGAGGACATCTCGAGGTAGTAGGCGATGCCCACGGGGTCATCGAGGTCGAGGATCGGCGAGATCGCGCGGCTCACGGTCTCGCAGTCGTCGATGGACATCGAGCCGTCCGGGCGCTCGGCCATGATCTGCACGGTGCAGCCGTTGGCGCTCGACACCTTCACCCGCACGAGACGGAACCCGAGGCCCTCGATCGGACCCTCGATCACCTGCGCCACGCGCGCGGCGACGCCGGTCTCGCGAACGAGACGCTTCTCGGTCGGCTCGGGCGAGGGGACGGCGGACGGCTCGGACATGACTGCGCTCAGGGTCGGGCTCGCTGACGGGGCGGCGTTCCGGCCGGGGGCGACCAAGGCTTGCGGCAATAAAAAAGAGCGGACCCGGTGGGGCCCACTCCCGAACCGCAGCCTCACGACTGCAACCAGAACTGATGACGAACGATCTAGCGGGTGAACGCGCAGAATTCAAGCGTCTTTACGCTTGGCGCGGCGTTGCATGGGCCCGACGATGCCGGACGACCCGGAACGACTCATGGATCGATCCAGAGCCGCGGAAGGGCTCCCGCGGCGTCGGATCGTCGGTCGCCCGGGTCACCCCTCCTCGATGGGAAACGGCGTTGGCTCCCACCATGGCTCGACCTTGTGGAAGCGCGCCGCCTCGGCCTCCCAGCGGTGTAGGATCACGGCCAGGGCCGCACGGTCGCCGGTGCGCAGCGGTTCGACGATCTCGAGGATGCGGCGGCGGCGGCGCCGGTAGTCGGTGCAGCTGCCGGCCTTCTCCCAGGCCTCGATGGCGCGCCGCGTGCGCGCGCCGCGCTTGGGATAGTCGAGGATCTCCGGCGGCTCGTAATCGCCGTAGGTGTCGCTCTCGTACCACCGCCAGATCCGGGCGAGGTATTCGCGCGCCTCGTCCAGCGCGCCCGCCGCGAGGGCGATCGCCATGCGCTGCTCGTCGTGAAGGCCGAGGCTCGGGACGATGTGGCTGCGGTAGAAGTCCAGATAGGCATGGTGGTCGAGGGCCATCGGGCGCAGCAGCGGCAGGACCTGCTCCTCGACCGCACGCGTGAAGATGCGGCCGATCTCGGGATCGGCCCACGCGAAGTCCCCGACCGTGGCCGCCCACGCGGCGAGCTTGGGAAATTCCGGCCTCTGCTGGTAATCGGGCTGGAGAAAGTAGTCCCGCGTGAAGGGGGCCGGTCGGGGCTCGCGTCGAAATCCCTCGGAAAAACTTCCGACAACCCAATCCCAGGTCGCGCCACCCCAATACAAGGGCGTGATACTGTACCTGGGCCAAAACACATCCGCAGAGCTGCTGCGATGGATGTAGACCTGCGCGATGGTATGACGGATCGGGCGGATCCAGATCGCATGCGGGTTCACTTGGACGAAATCCGGATTGTGCTTCAGCACGTCCCGGAAAAGCCGAGCCAACTGCTTCTTGGTCGTCATCGCGATTCCCGCATCTGTATGACGATGATCCGTTGCGTTGCCGGAAAATACGTCTTCGATCTGGTGGCGTAGCGCACCCACTCGGACCAGCTGAGGCCGCGAAGTCCCGTCTTATAGTCATAGACGCAGGCGACGGCCGGCTGCGGACGATGGTATTGGTCGAGGCGGCTCGTGCCGGATTGACCATACGTGCCCTCGTCTCCATTTTTGAGGATCGATAGCTCCGATTTGAAATTGGCGATGTCTTGGGCTTTTGCCCAACGATCCATCAGCACGTGGATCGCGGTGCCGACGGCTTGCGGCGTTCGATACACACCGCTTCCTCGGACCGCCGCGGCGACCGCGTCGAGCTGGGTCTGGATCTCACCGGTCTTCGGGCAAGCGGCGTCGAGGGATGCCTGGTCGAGCGGGCCGACCCAGATCGCCGGCATGTGCCTGAAATCCTCGGCCCCACGGAACTCGTGCGCCGTGGTGCCGAGGACGGTGCCGTAGCGACCCCGCTGCGCCGAAAGCGTCGCGAAGAGCGTACCGGCGAGCTCGAGCGTCCGCAGGATCCGAACGGCCGCCAGGGCAAGCGGAACTGCCGGCAGGAAGGCGGGCTGCACCGTCGCGTCCGGCTCGGCACCGTTTGCCGTGAAAGTGCTGCGGCCCAGGATCTCGCCGGAGACGCCGTCGCGGATCGTCTGCGTCGCGCCGAGGGTCTCGAAGACCCGGCTCTCGCCGTCCGGCGCGGTGACCGTATGCTGCTCGTCGAAGTCGCGCCGGCCCGCGCGGATGCGGATCGAGAGGACGCGGGTTCCGTCGTCGAGACGGGTCTCTTCGCGTGTCTGCGTGGGCTCGGCCGCGGGCATCTGTGCCCATTGCGGCTTGATCAGCCGCAGCACGCCCGGATCGATGGTGCCGCCATCCCCGCTGCCGTCGCCGACCCATTGCCCGCCGTTCGGTTGCCCGGCCGGCGCGCGCTCCTGGTCGGACCAGTCCTTCCGCCGCAGGGCCTATTCCAGGCGAAGCAGCTTCGTGTCGAGGGAGAGCCCGGCCAGAAGCCCCTTCAGTTGCCGGACCTCGTCACCGCTCCTTGGTTGTCTCGCCATGGCATCGATCCGAATCGCATTTGACTAGGATCAGATACCAGAACACAACGAGAACATCTAGCTTAATTTCCTATATCATTCGCGATGCGAGACGCTGCCCGCCGAGCTGGAGGGCCCACGCTTCAGAGTCGGCGCGGACCTTGCTCGGGGCACGCGCGGCTGGATCATCAAGACGGTTTCGTCAGCGTTCCGGCAGGGCGAAGACGGTGAGCTGGCCGCCGAGGGCGGTGTAGTCCGACAGGGCCGCGTAGCCGCCGACCGCGCCGGCGCCGTCCGCCGGGTCGGTGAGGCCGGCGGCGAGGCCGATGCCGGCCCAGCCGCCGACGCCCGAGAGCACCGCCACGTATTGGCGGCCGCGATGGCGGTAGGTCATCACGTTGCCGACGACGCCGGACGGGGTCTTGAACCGGTAGAGTTCCCGGCCGGTCGCCGCGTCGACCGCCTTCAGGTAGCCCTCGAGCGTGCCGTAGAAGACCACGCCGCCGGCGGTGGCGAGCGCGCCCGACCAGACCGAGAACGGCTCGGGGTTCGACCACCTGATCTTGCCCGCGACGCCGTCCCAGGCCAGGAACGCGCCGGTCCGGGTCTCGCCCGGCGGCGGCTGCAGCCCGACGGTGGCGCCGACGAACGGCACGCCTGTCGTGTAGGTGACGTGGAACGGCTCGTAGCTCATGCAGATGTGGTTGGTCGGCACGTAGAACAGCCGCGTCTCGGGCGAGAACGCAGCAGGCTGCTGGTTCTTCGCTCCGATCGCGCCCGGGCAGATGCCGGCGGTCGTCTCGTCCTCGCCTGTCCGCTCGGGCGAGTAGGCCTCGGCCACGACCGGGCGGCCGTAGGTCTTCGACCCCTTGTCCATGTCGACCTTGGAGGCCCAGTTGACGACCGGGTCGAACTTCTCGGCGACGAGGAGTTCGCCGGTGGCGCGGTTCAGGGTGTAGCCGAAGCCGTTGCGGTCGAAGTGGGTCAGCAGCGGGGTGTCCTTGCCGCCGACCTTCTGGTCGGTGAGGATCATCTCGTTGATGCCGTCGTAGTCCCACTCGTCGTGCGGGGTCATCTGGTAGACCCACTTGGCCACGCCCGTGTCGGGGTTACGCGCCCAGATGGTCATCGACCACTTGTTGTCGCCCGGACGCTGCTTGGGGTTCCAGGTCGAGGGGTTGCCCGAGCCGTAGTACATCAGGTCGAGCTTGGGGTCGTAGGAGAACCAGCCCCAGGTGCAGCCGCCGCCGGTCTTCCACTGGTCGCCTTCCCAGGTCTTGGTCGAGCTATCCTTGCCGACCGGCTTGCCGAGGTGGGTGGTCTTCTCGGGGTCGACCAGCATCTGGTCG
>NZ_BPQG01000031.1 GCF_022179125.1 Methylobacterium cerastii | reverse complement strand
CGCCGTTCTGCATGACCAGGACGTAGTTCGCGAGCGCGCGCACCACCTTCAGGTCGTGGCTGATGAACAGGTAGGCGAGGCCGCGCGCCCGCTGCAGGTCGCGCAGCAGCGATCGGGCCCCTTCATCGTTTATCGCCGACCATAAGGCTCAAGCTGGTAGGATCTCGCCCGTCTCGGGATCGTGGGGATCGGTGGTGGCCTGGTTTTGCTCCGCCCTGCCATCGCCGCAGCCGCGTCGGCTGCGGGAGGATTTGAGGCGGTAGCTGTCGCCGTTCAGGCTCAGGATGCTGACGTGGTGGGTCAGCCTGTCGAGCAGCGCGCCGGTGAGCCGCTCCGAGCCCAGGACCGAGGTCCAATCCTCGAATGGCAGGTTCGAAGTCACCACGGTGGAGCCGCGCTCGTAGCGTTGGGAGAAGGTCTCGAACAGCAACTCGGCCCCCGTCGGCGACAGCGGCACGTAGCCGAGTTCATCGACGATCAGGAGCTTAACCGAAGCCAGTTCACGCTGCAGCCGGAGCAGACGGCGCTCGTCGCGGGCCTCCAGAAGCTGGTTGACCAGAGAGGCCGCGGTGCTGAACGCGACCGAGAAGCCCTTCTGGCAAGCCGCCAGGCCGAGAGCCAAGGCGATGTGGGTCTTGCCGGTGCCGGAGTTGCCGAGTGCGATGACGTTCTCTCGACCGAGGATGTAGCCGCAGCGCGCCAGCTCCAGCACGAGCATCTTGTTCAGGCTCGGGATCGCGGTGAAGTCGAAGGTGTCGAGGCTCTTCACCGCCGGGAAGCGTGCCGACCGGATCCGGCGTTCGACCATGCGCCGTTCGCGATCGATGAGTTCCAGCTCGACCAGCCGGAGCAGGTAGCGCGGGTGGTCGATGCCGCCCTGGGCACACTCGCGGGCAACCTTGTCGTACTCGCGCAGCACCGTGGGCAGCTTCAGCTGCTTGAGGTGGTGGGCGAGCAGGATCCCCGGCGTGCCGCCGGTGGTGCCGCCCGGCATCGTCTCGTCACGTGCCGCACTCATGCCGCCACCTCCGGCACCAGCACGGCGTAGTCGGCGGCCACGGTCGTCCTCACCGCGGTCCTGGGCAGATGCGGATAGGCCGCCAGGTCGAGCCGGGGCGGTCGGCGTTCGAGCCGGGCCAGTGCGATCAGCTTGACCGCGTCGAAGCCGATCGCACCGAGCCGGATCGCGTCGGTGACGGCCGAGGCCACGACGTCCTTGGGCATCGCCTCCATCAGGCGCAGCACCTGGATGAACTCGCGCTTGCCACGGTTACCCATGCGCGCCTCCAGGAGGTGGCGCAGGTGCTGGAACGCTTCGGGCAGATCCCAGCCCTGGAGCGCAGCCGCCTGGTCGAGAGCGTTCGGTTTGGTCTCGATCAGCGCGAGGTAATGCAGCGGATCGAAGACGAACACGCCCGTGCCGTAGCTGCGCTCATGCCGGGCGATCTCGATGCCGCCACACAGGATTACGACCTCCTCGACGAAGCCCTTCACCAGCACGTCCCGGAAGCCGTAGGCGGTCGGCACCGAGTAGTCGTTGCAGCGGTAGCGAACCAGCGCGGTCGAGGAGACGCGCCCAGCCCGCTTCTCGCACGGCTCCAGCGGGACCGCCGGCAAGGAACGCAGAACGGCACGATCGGCGACCAGTCGCGTGCCGATGCTCTCGGCATGCTGTCCGGCCCGCTCATCCTGCCGGGTCCGGCAGCGTCGCTCCAGATCCGCGTTCAGCGCCTCGAACGAGGCCGCCTCCGGGGCCGGGGTCATGAAGTTGGACCGGGCGTACTTGACCAGGCCTTCGACCTTGCCCTTGTCGTTGCCCTTGCCCGGACGCCCGAAGCGGTCCCGGAACAGGTAGTGGCTCACCAGCTCGGTAAAGGCACGGGTACGTTCGCGCTGGCCTCCGCCGCAGATCTTGGCGACCGCGATCTTGGTGTTGTCGTAGAGGATCGACAGCGGCACGCCGTCGAAGAACTCCATGGCAGCGACATGCCCGTCGAGGAACGCCTCGGTGGTCTCCCGCGGATACGCCTTCACGAAGCAGGCGTCGGAGTGCGGCAGGTCCATGCAGAAGAAGTGGATCTTCCGGCGCACGCCGCCGATGGTGGCGACCGCCTCGCCGAAGTCGACCTGGGCATGGCCCGGCGGGTGCGCCAACGGCACGAAGGTCTCCCGCCCACTCGCGCGTGCGATCCGGACGTGATCCTTCACCACCGTGTAGCCGCCAGCGTAGCCGTGCTCATCGCGCAGACGCTCGAAGATCCGCTTGGCCGTGTGCCGCTGCTTGATGGGTGCGATCCGGTCCGCCTCCAAGATCGCATCGATCACCGGCAGTAGCGGCCCCAGCTTCGGCTTCTCGATCGGCTTGGTGCGAGTATAGCCCGGTGGCAATGAGAACCGGCACATCTTGGCAATCGTCTCGCGATTGAGCCCGAATACGCGGGCTGCCTC
>NZ_BPQG01000030.1 GCF_022179125.1 Methylobacterium cerastii | reverse complement strand
GCGTCCGGCGACGTGGATGCGCCCGGCGTAGGGCACCGAGATCGCGCCGTCGCGGCCGACCGCCTGCTCGGGGATGAGGGCGGACTTCGAGCCGGCGGAGAAGCGGTCGGCGACGAGGGGTCCTGAGAACAGGCCGCCGGAGCCGGCTTCCCAGACCGAGACGGCGACGTAGTCGCCGACGCCGATCACCGGCTCGATCGAGGGGCGCTTGTCGCCGAAGGAGGCGAGCAGGCTGTCGAGGGGGCGTCCGCGCAGGGCCTCGATCACGGCCGGCGTCACGTCGACGAGCTCGTAGCGCGCCAGCAGCCCCTCCGGCGTCGAGACCTCGGCCCCCGCCTCGACGGCCCGCGCCGTCGGACCCGAAGCCGGAAGAACCGAACAGCCGCCGACGAGGCAGGCGGTCAGCGCGAACAGCGCCGTGAAACGAACCATCTTCGAACTCCCGGGGCCGATCCCGCCCCGATGAGGCCGGACACAACCCGCGTATGACCCTGTCGTCTGCGTCGCGAGCCTGTGCGAACCGAGCCCTCGCCGGAGCGCGGGCGGACGGTGCGCGGACCTGGTGGCTCGACGTTGCGCGCCAAAGCCTGCCATCGCTTTAACGATCGCCGGAAGCGCGCGCCCCGGACATCGCCCGGCATTGCGTCACCACCGTGGCACGGCCACGCTTGTTCTCAGGTGTGCGGCGACGGCGCGTCCCGGCCGATTGCCGCCCGCAGGCGGCGGCCGAGGTCGTCCGCGGTGCGATCGACCCGCCGGGGGGCGCCCGCGGCTGCGGGGCCGAACCGGAACAGCGCGTAGTCCGTCGCTCTGTCGCCGAAGCCCGGCCGGCAGGTCGGGAGCGCGGGCGCGTGGTCGCCGTAGACGCAGAGCGTCGCATCGAGCCCCGTCAGCGCCGCCACGAGGTCCTCGACCATCCGCCCGGCGGCGGCGACATGGTGGAGGTACTGCGCCAGCGGGTCGTCGATGCCCGGAAGGCGGCCCGGCTTCCAGGGCCCGTGGTTTTCCATGGTGACGCCGAACAGGAACAGCGGTCCGCGCCGTGCCGCGACCTCGGCGCGCACGCGCGCCCCGAAGGCGGCGTCGCCGACATAGGGGCCGACCCGGGGCGCGTCGGCGAACGCCTCCTCCATCACCAGGGTCTCGAAGCCGAACGCCTCCATCACCCGGGCGCGCTGGAAGAAGTCGCGGTGGAACGGGTGGACGAAGATGGTGGCGTAGCCGTTTCGCCGGGCGGCGCGGGCGAGGCTGTCCGGCTCGTTCCCGCCCGAGGCGAGGTAGGGATCGAACACGCCGAAGCCGAGCTCGCCCGCGGCCCGCCCGGTGAGGACCGCGTGCTCGGTCCGCATGGTGTAGGCGCCGTGCGCGGGCACCCGCAGGCGGCCGTACTCGCTCGCGCGCGCCCGGATCAGGTCCATCGCCGGCAGGTGCGGCCCGCCGAGCCGCTCGGGATCGAGGAAGGATTCGAGCTGGATCACGACCACGACGGCGTCGCCCGGCGCCCGGACGGTCGCCGACGCCGCGACGGAGGCCGGGCGGGCGCGCTCGGCCCGCCACCGCAGCGCGTAGGCGATCAGGCTAGCGGGCAGGCCGAAGCGGGCGAGGTCGCCCTCGACGTCCGGCCGCGGGAAGCGCCGGGCGAGCCGCCGGCCGAGGGGGCCGCGCCCGGCGGCGGCGATCAGCGCGGCGAGGCCGAGCGGAAGCGCGGCGACGGCGGCCACGGCGGCGCCGGCCGAGGCCGGCAGCAGACTCGGCTCGATCCGGTACCACAGCACGATTCCGGCCAGCCCGAGCAGGAGTGGCCCGGCGATCCGCGGGCTGGTGACCGGTGGCACGTAGTAGAGCTGCGGATGGCGCGGCACCTGCGGCAGCAGCGCGAAATCGGAGAACACCAACGGCTCGCCGATCACCGCGCGCTTGAGGCGGCTGACGAGGTGGAGGATCGCCACCGTCAGCACGCAGCTCGACGCGGCCAGCCACGGGCGCCACGAGAACACGAACCAGAACAGCAGGATCAACCCGTAGGCGCAAAGCCGCACCGCGAGGTCGCCGGCTTTTCGGCTCGCGCGCTCCGGCACGTCGCCGAGGCCGAACTCGATCGCCAGGCAGAGGGCGAACGCGGCAACCGTCGCGAAGAGGAAGGACATGGGGGACGCGTCAACCGTGGCCGGGCTTGTCGGGATTCGACGCACCGCCCGATGCGACGCCGCGCCGGGCGCGCAGCGCCCGCACGATCGGGTTCAGCAGGCGGTAGCGGGTCCGCATCAGGGCGCCGCCCAGCCGGCCGAGCGCCAGGGCGCTCGGGGGCGCGGCGGCGCGGGCGGCGCTGAGGCGGTCGAGCAGCTGCTCGGGGCCGCAGGGCTTCATCGCCACCGGGTCGAGGTAGCGCGGATACAGGATCAGCGCGCCGGCGACGAGCTCGTCGAGGGCGAGCGTGCGGCCGCGATCGGTGCCCGGCGCGAGGTCCTCGGTCAGGCCCCAGCCGGCATAGAACGGGCGCCCGTGGGTGGCGACGCTCAGGCCCCGGATCAGCGCCTCGAAGCCTGCGAGCGACGTCATGGTCTCGACGTGGTGCACCCGGTCGAGCAGGTCGACGATGCTCAGGCCCGAGACGATCCGGTCGGCGAGCGCCATCGCCTCGGCCTCGGGGATCGCGCCGGGGCGGAACCCGGCCTCGACGTCGGGGTGCGGCTTGTAGAGCAGGAACGCATCCGGGTTGCGCGCCCGCGCCGCCTGGAGCAGGGCGCGGTTCGAGCGCACGTTGGGCGAGCCGTAGCGGACCGAGGCGTCGTCCTCGACCTGCCCCGGCACCAGCACGATGCGCCGCCCCGCCGGCCAGTCGCCCGCCGCCACCGACAGCCCGACATTGTACTTGCTCAGCCGCCGCGCGACGATCGTCCCGCGCAACGCCTTCGCCCGCGCGACGAGGGCGTGTGGGAATTCGGCCTCGGCCAGGATCCGCGAAAGCCGGCTCTCGCGGCGCGGATCGTAGTAGATGCCGCGATCGTCCACCACGATCGAGGCGCCGGGCTGCAGGCTCGCGCCGAGGCCGACCGAGCGCAGGAAGCCGTCCTCGACCCGCGCGAGCGGAAGGCCCGCCGCCGCGCAGGCGCTCTCCAGGGCCTCCGGAGCGCGGGTCGCCCAGGCGAGCACCTGCCCGTCGTGACGCTTGGCGGCGGCCACCGCGTCGGCGGTGGTCATGGTGTGGATCGGCGCGCCCGCCGGGCCGACGGCGAAGGCGTCGAGCGCCGGCCGCTTCCAGCGCGAGATGCCGACGTAGACGGCGCGCCGCGCGTTCTCGGAAAACCGCGCCCGGAGCCAGGCGACGCGCTCGGCGCAGGCCTCGCGATCGATGGGCGCGCGGGTCCAGGGGTTGAAATGGTGGACGCCCGGCGCCTCGCGCCCGCCGACGGGCGCGCCGGCAAAAGTCAGGGTCAGGCTCGAAAACCCGGTCGCGGCCTGGTCGTAGGGGCTGAGCAGCGGCCCCGGGGCGACCACGAGCACCGGACGCCCGGCCAGCCGCAGCAGCCGCGCGGCCGCGCCGTCGCCCCAGACGACGGCGGCGCTTGCCAGGCCCGGCGCGCCGAAGCGGCTGCCGGTGGCGGCCTCGATCTCGGCGCGCAGCAGCCGGACCGTGGGTCCGACGGCGAAGAGCGAGGCAGGAAGGGTCGGGCGCATCACCACGTCGGTCGAGGGCTCCGGGCCGGCCGGCTGATGGGCATCGGATCGCGCCGGCCGCGACGCGCCCCTGCCCAGGCTCCGCGGGCTTTATCCCACTTCGGCCCCCGCAGGCGAATGCTTCCGCAAAGGGAGTGCGCGATACGCTTGGGGAGCGACACGGCCCGGACATATCGCCGCCGCGATTGACACCTAGCTCGGAGGCGGTTCGCGATCGGACCCGACGCCGTGGCCGGACGGCCACGGTCCGCCGGAATCCGGCGGGACGGCGCGGCTTCGGATTGCCGGGCCGTCTCGACCGTGCAACCCGTGATGGCGGCCCCGTCCCGTCTGCTGAAGGTACAGAGCGCTCCGGAATGCTTCAGCCTCGCCCAGATCCCACCGATGCGAGCCCGGCGACGTTCCTCTTCCTCCAGGGGCTCGCCTCGACCTTCTTCTCCGATCTCGGGAAGGCGCTCGCCGGCCGCGGGCATCGGGTGCGCCGCATCAACTTCTGCCCCGGCGACTGGCTGTTCTGGCGCGGCGACGCCGACCATTACCGCGGCACCCGCCCAGGCTGGGAAGCCTGGCTCGACACCTACGTCGCCACCCACGGCGTCACCGACATCGTCCTGTTCGGCGATTGCCGCCCCTATCACGTCGTCGCCCGCGCGGTCGCGGTCGCACGGGGCCTACGCGTCCACGTGTTCGAGGAGGGCTACATCCGCCCGAACTGGATCACCTGCGAGCTCGGCGGCGTGAACGGATACTCGACCCTGCCGAAGACCGCCGAGACGGTGCGGGCGGTGGCGCGGCGCCTGCCGCAGCCCGGCCGCGCGATGCCCTCCACCGGCGACATGGCGCTCCGCAGCATCTGGGACGTCGGCTACAACGTCGCCAACGTCTGCTTCCCCTACCTCTACCCGCGCTTCCGCAGCCACCGCCCGACGCACATCGCGATGGAATATGCGGGCTGGATCAAGAAGTTCTCCCGCCGCGGCCGCACCCGGCGCGAGGCCGCGCGCTGCAACGAGATCTACAACGCGGTCGGCTGCGACTACTTCCTGCTGCCGCTCCAGCTCGACAGCGACTACCAGATCCGCGTGCACTCCCCCTTCCTCGGGGTCGAAGGCTTCATGGACCGGGTGATCAAGTCCTTCGCAGAGGCCTCGGAGGCGCCGAGCCGCCTCCTGGTCAAGCTCCACCCCCTCGATGCCGGCCTGATCAACTGGCGCAAGTTCGCCCGCGCCTCGGCGCGCCGCCACGGCGTGAGCGAGCGCCTCGACTTCATCGACGGCGGCGACCTGCCCAGCCTGATCGCCGGCGCCCGCGGCGTGGTGATCGTCAACAGCACCGTCGGGATGCTCTCGCTCGAGATGGGCCGGCCGACCATGGCGCTCGGCACCGCGATCTACAACATGCCCGGCCTCACCCATCAGGGCGACATCGACGGCTTCTGGACCGCGCCGACCGCGCCGGACCTCGGCCTGATGGCCGATTTCCGCCGCGTCGTGCTGCACCGGACGCAGGTGAACGGCGGCTACTTCTCCAAATCCGCCATCGCGCGGGCCGTCGCCGCCACCGTGCCGCGGATGGAGGCGGCGCTCCCAGACGCCCTCGTCGCCGTCGCCCGAACGATCCGCGAGGGCGAGGCCGGGACCGGCCGCCTCGCCGAGGTGTATTGATCCGGCCGACCGGCGTGCGGTAGCACCCGGACCATGCCCCACATCCTGATCACCGGCGCATCGAGCGGCATCGGCGCGGCTTTGGCCCGTCGCTACGCCCGGCCCGGAAACCGCCTCACCCTCAACGCCCGCGATCCCGGCCGCCTCGACGCGGTGGCCGCCGAATGCCGCGCGCGCGGGGCGGAGTCGACGACCGTGCCCCTGGACCTGCGCGACCGCGAGGCGGTCCGCGCCTGGATCCGAGCGCTCGACGCGGACTGCCCGATCGACCTCGTGATCGCCAACGCGGGCGTCAACGGCGGGCACCCGACCGGCGCGGTCGAGAGCGAGGACGTCGCCTTCGAGACCCTCGACATCAACCTCGTCGGCTGCCTCAACGTCGTCCTGCCTTGCGTGACCGCCATGGCGGCGCGGGGACAGGGCCAGATCGGGCTGATCTCCTCGCTCGCTGCCTACGCGCCGCTGGCCGACGCCCCCTCCTACAGCGGCACCAAGGCGGCGCTGGTGGCTCACGGCCAGGCCTTGCGCGCCAAGCTGGCGCCGACGGGCGTGCGGGTGAACGTGGTGATGCCGGGCTACGTGAAGACGCCGATGGGCGGGCAGCTCAAGGGCTGGCGTCCGCTGGAGATGAGCCCCGACCAGGCCGCCGAGCGCATCGCCCGCGGGCTGGCGCGCAACCAGGAGATCGTCACCTTCCCGAGCGTGCTGTTCCACCTCGCCCGCGCCGGCCTCGTCGCGCCGGAATTCCTGCGCACCGCCGCCATGCGGGCCTTCCGCTTCCAGCTGCGTCCGCGCCGCTGATGCGCAAGCCCAGGATCGCGCTCTTCGCCCTCGAAGCGCTGCCGAACGCGCGCGCCGTGCGCCGGTTCGTCGCCGACCATGCCGGCGAGATCGCCTTCGTCGGCCTGTCGAACGCCGAGCGGCCCTCGACGGGAGGCCTCGTCGGCCAGGTCCGGCGCCACCTCGCCCGCTCCGGGCCGGCCTTCCTGCCGTACCTGGCGGTGAACTTCGGCCTGCCGGACCTGCTCCGGCTCGTCGCCCCGCTGACGCAGCGGATCGCCGGGACCACCGGTACGCCCGAGGCGACGCCGCTGGCGACCCTGTGCCGGCAGCGCGATATCCCGACGCTGACGGTGGACGACGTCAACGGACCCGAGGTCGCCGACCTGTTGCGGCTTCACGCGCCGGACCTGATCGTCACCTTCCACTTCGACCAGATCCTCTCGGGCGCGACGATCGCGGCCGCGCGGCTCGGCGGCCTCAACGTCCATCCCGGCCTGCTGCCGCACCATCGCGGGCCGGTGCCGACGATCCACGCGCTGGCCGAGGGGCCGGATGCCTTCGGCGTGTCGATCCACCGGCTGGCCGTGGTGATCGATGCCGGGGCGATCCTGGAACAGGCGCAGGTGGCGCTGCCTGCGGACGTGACCGCGACCCGTGCCGCGGTGCTCCTGCACGAGCACGGCCGGCTCCTGCTCGACGGGGTGCTGGACGTGGTCGCTCGCGACGGCGCTGTGCCGGAGGGCCGCACCGTGCCGGTCCTGCCCTACTGCCCGTTTCCCGATGCCGGCTTCCTCAAGGCGATGCGCCGCAAGCGGCGCTACCTCACGGATGTCGGCGACCTGCGCGAGGCCCTGAGCCTGTCGGCCCGCGGCGCCTGAGGGGCTACGGGTGGCGGCGGGTCGGCGCACGCCGGTAGGCGACGCGGGCGAGCACCAGGGCGCCGCCGACCTGCAGGAGACCGTTCTCCGCAAGCTCCGACGGCGCAATGTGCCACTGGAGCACCAGGCGCGTCAGCGCGTTCAGTGCCATAAGCGCGAGGCAGAAGGCGGCGGCGGCAAGCAGCGCGGCGACGAAATCGGGCATGGCTCGGCATCCCACTCTCGGAGGATGCCGTACGCCGCAAGAACCGCGCCGGAGGGGCGTGCGGGCGTGTACTGCCGAACCTGAGTGATCCCTTCGCGGCGACGGGTCCGGCCTTCGCTCGCGCGCCGGATCAGGCCGTCGCGCGCATCGAGGCCCGCTCGCTGAAATCCGCGAGCCAGGCGGCGAGGTTCGGCCGGCCTTCGCGCCAGCCGAGGTCGGCGAAGCGCAGGTCGAGGTAGCCGAGGGCGCAGGCGAGCGCGATGGTGCCGACGTCGACGCCGCCGAGCGCGCCGACCTGCGTCTCGAACCAGTCGAGCGCGCTGGCGATCTTGGCGCCCTGCCCGTCCATCCAGGCCTGCGAGCGCTCGGACTCGGCGCGCGCCGTCAGCTCGTAGCGGATCAGCAGGGCGGCATCGAGCACCGCGTCGGCGGTCGACTGCAGGTTCAGCGCCGCCCAGCGGGCCGCGCCCGGTGCCGGAAACAGCTGCCCGCCGGCCAGCGCGTCGAGGTACTCGCAGATCACCCGGCTGTCGGCGATCGCTTCGCCGCCGTCGAGGATCAGGGTCGGGACCTGCGCCAGCGGATGCGCGGCGAGCACCTGCCCGTCCCGCGTCACCGGGTGGACGGCGCTCGGAAGCCGCTCGATGCGCTCGGCCAATCCGAGCTCGTGGGCCGTCACCATCACCTTGCGGACGAAGGGCGAGGTCGGCGAGTGGAACAGCTTCATCGAAGGTCTCGCGGAGGCAGGCGGCGCGATCAGCGCCGCGCGGCGGGTTTCACGGAGCTCGCGTTCGTGGCCGCAGGGGGCGGGCTCACGCGCGGGGTCTCGACGAACAGGCGCTTCACCGGCCAGCCGTCGGCCCATCGCTCCATGTCGCCGAAGCGCGGATTGGTCTTCAGGCCGGTGAAGTCCTGGCCTGCGAAGGCGGCGGTGGCGGCGAGGTCGAAGGTCTTCCAGAACGCGAGATAGTCGAGGGTGTCGGCCCGCGCGTTGTTGATCTGCGCCACGAGCGTCTGCTGCTCGCCAGAGAGCGACATGTCCGCCGACCACTTGAACGGCGGCGGCTTGGTGTCCTTCGGGTCGGCCGGCAGCTTGATCGCGGTGCCGTCGAAGGCGGCGTCGAGCCCGGCGGGCGCCGCGAGCGTCGCGGTGAGCGCGGGGAAGCCGTGGTCGTCGGAGAGCGCGCGCATGAACAGCTTGCGCTCGATCGGCACCGCGCTCGCCTCGCGCAGGAGCCGGCGGGCCGCGAGGTCGGCCGCGCGGGCGTCGCGGTCGCCGATCATGGTGACGAGCAGCGTCTGGGGCGCGATCCTGGTGAGGTCGCCGAGCACGACGCCGCGCGATTTCGGCCCGCTGGCGATGCCGCCCGGCATCACGCCGAACACCAGCTTCGGCGCGGGCAGGCCCTGGTCCCTCGCATCCGCCGCGATGTCCATGGCGAGCGGGACTCCGGCGAGATGGCCGATGAGCGCGACCTTCGTTAGGTCGGGCTTGGCGTCCGCGTCCGCGGAGAGCGCGTCGAGCGCGACCTTGAGGGCGCCCTCGGCGTTCGCGACCGCGTCGGCCGGGCGGGTTCGGTTCACCTCCTG
Organism: Methylobacterium cerastii; assembly: GCF_022179125.1. Classification (GTDB taxonomy): domain Bacteria; phylum Pseudomonadota; class Alphaproteobacteria; order Rhizobiales; family Beijerinckiaceae; genus Methylobacterium; species Methylobacterium cerastii. The sequence continues at coordinate 123,912 of NZ_BPQG01000030.1, read as the reverse complement.
GAAGCGCGGGAACAGGACGACCCAGCCGTTACGGGCGAGGTGGTCGATCCAGGCGCCGTAGCTCTGCGGGTTGGTGGCGCCCCAGCCATGTAGGAACACAACGACCGGCCGGCCCTCGGCTGGGGCCGCGCCCACCGCATGGAAGACGAAGGTCGAGGCGCCGGTCCGGCCGACGGCGCGCTTGACGATCGTGAGCTTGCGGTCGCCGACGCCGCCCGGGCCGTCGTTCGGCTGCGCCGGCGGCGCGGCCGCGGCGGCGGGCGAGGCCGCGACGAGGAGGGCGAATAGGCCCGCGGCCAACGGACCGCGACGGGCTTTCAGGAACATGGACGGCTCGATCGCTTCGAGGATTGCGGCGGTCCGCTCGCGGGACTGCATAGCAGATTCGGCGCAGGCGACGAGGCGCCGACGTTCACACGGCGGCCCGTCCACCGGGCGGGGCTGCCCATTGCGGGGCTCAGGGTTCGGGCGAATGTGGGATCAGCGTCCCGCCGGGGCCGATCACCGAGGGGCCCGAGCCCGACCCGGCGGGCCGCCCCGCCGCCTGCTCGACCCAGGCCAGGATGTCCTCGGCCCGCCACGGTTTCGGGATGAAGGTCGCCGAGACCCGCAGGTCGCTCGGCTGGTCGCCGGCGTCGCCCGAAGTGAGGAGCACCCGCACCCGCGGCCAAGTGACGCCGATGATCCGAGCCAACTCAAAACCGCCGATCGGCCCGGGCGTGCGCACGTCCGAGAACACGACGCTGACCTCGTCGCCGCGATCGTTCAGGATGGCGAGCGCCCCCTCGGCGGTCTCCGCCTCGATCACGGTGAAGCCGGACTCCTCCAGGAGGGTGGCGGCGAGGAAGCGCTCGTCCGGCTGATCCTCCACGACGAGGATCACGGGCTTCCGTCCAGGCGAAGTCACGTCGGTCATGGCCGGACACTCTAGGCGGGCCGGATGGTCGGCCCCTCGGATCGGTCGGTCATCGCCATCGTCGATGCGCACGGCAGGCCGATCCGTGCGTGCACGGGCCGCCACGGCGCATCCTGGCATAAACCGGTCCGGCCCACCGTGTCGGATAGGGCACACAGCCGTGAAGGACGGGCCGGAGACCTCCGTGAGCGCTGGTCGCGGCGCCCCGACCCGGCGGCTTCAGCCGACGCCGTTCGCCTTCAAGAACGCGAGGGCGCGACGCCAGCCGTCCTCCGCGGCGTCCTTGCGGTAGCTCGGCCGGTAGTCGGCGTGGAAGCCGTGCGGGGCGTCCGGGTAGACGACGAGTTCCACGCGCTTGCCGGCGGTGTTCGCTGCGTCGCGCGCGGCTTCGGCCGAGGCGACCGGGATGCCGGTGTCGCCGCCCCCGTAGAGGCCGAGCAGCGGCGCGTTCAACGCGGCGGCGACCGAGCCGGCGCTGCGCGGCTGGATGTCGGTGGGGTCGCCGCCGAGCGGGCCGTACCAGGCCACGGCCGCCTTCAGATCGCGGCGGTGGGCGTCGTAGAGCCAGGCGGCGCGGCCGCCGCGGCACCAGCCCATCACCCCGAGGCGGGCCCCGTCGCCCTTGGCGGCGGAGGTCGCCCAGGCGACCGTGGCGTCGAGGTCGCCGATCCACTGAGCGTCCGGCGTCTTCGAGATCACGTCGCGGATGATGAGCTTGGGATCGGTCATCTGCGACAGGTCGCCCTGGCGGGCATAGAGTTCCGGCGCCACGGCGCAGTAGCCGGCCTTGGCCAGGCGCCGGCAGATGTCCTTGATGTATTCGTGGACGCCGAAGATCTCCTCGACCACAAGAACCAGGGGGAACGGCCCCGGCCCCTCGGGCACGGCGCGGTAACCGGGCATCGGCCCGTCGGCCGCCGGTATCTGCACCTCGCCCGCCTCGATCCCGGCGGCGTCGGTGTGGACGACCTGCGCCTCCACCGGCGTCACCGCGAGCGTGAAACCGCTGATCAGGCTCGTCATCACGAAGCCCCGGCGCGACAGGGGCGGGACGATCAACCCGTCGAGACCCGCGTTGCCGTCTACGTCGCCGTCCGTCATGCCGTGCTCCTCGAACCCTCAAACGAGCGCATCATGTCGCCGGCCTCGGGTCAACCGTGGGGCGCCGTCAGGACGGGACGCTCAGGCGCCGGCGGACATCCGCGCCGAACGCCGCGCCGGCACCGGCACCGGCCGCGGCGCGGGCTGCGGTCGCAGCAGGTCGGCGAGTGCGACGAACCCGTCCGTCTCTTGAGCCTGCCCGGCGCGGAAGCCGAAGCCGAGGGCGAAGGCCTGGCCGAGGCCGGCGTCGCGGGCGATGCCGAACCGGTCGAGCGCGGTCAGGAACGCCTCGCGGAACAGGCTCGGCCGGCACCAGCTCTTCTCGGCCATCTGCAGCGGCCAGTCCCAAAGGCCCTCGGCGCGCCGGGCGCCGAGCACGTCGCGGCCGATGAAGTAGCCGGTCGTGCGGTGCTCGAGGCCTTCGCCCGACAGCGTCCAGTCGGCGTTACGGAACAGGACGGCCTTGGCGCACGGGGCGATAGCTGCGTCGATCATCGGGATCCTCGCCACCTTCGCGGGAGAGGCGCGACGATCGCGCGCCCGTTCCGCGTGGAACATACGAAGAACACTGATCCGCAACGGAACGGGCGTCAAGCGCGATGTTCTCGATGCGTTCATATTTTCGGAGCGCGTCGGCGCTCTGGCTCAGCGGCCGTGGAACAGAGGGTGCTCGACGCGGTCGCCGGCCTTGATCCCGAGACGGGCGGCGGTCCCGGCGTTGAGCTCCAGCACCGACAGCACCGGCTCGGGCGAGGCGACGATGGCGGTGGAGAGCGGTTCGGTGTCGGCCGCGACCCGGGCGATGGTGCCGTCGGCGCGGATGAACACCATATCGAGCGGCAGGTAGGTGTTCTTCATCCACATCGCGACCGGCTCGGACCGCTCGAAATCGAACAGCATGCCGTGGTTCGGCGCCATGGTGCGGCGGAACATCAAGCCGCGGGTGCGCCCGGCGTCGTCGCGCATCACCTCGACGTCGAAGCGGTGGGTGCCGTCCTTCGAACGGATGCTGAGCGGCTCGGTCTGAGCCTTGGCCTGCTGCGCGCCTTGAGCTGAGGCCGGAGCCATGGCCGGTAGGAGCGCGGGCATGCCGAGAAGCCCGAGGGCGAGGCCGCCGGCGAGGAGGTTTCGAACGCGAGACAAGCGGAGCACCATCAATGCGAGGACGGGACGGCTCCGTCGGGCAGCCGGACCTCGGCGGCCATCACGCCCTTGGAGCCGTCGCCGTATCGCACGAGCACCGTCTCGCCGGGCTTCAATTCGGCGATACCGTAGCGCCGCAGGGTCTCCATGTGGACGAAGATGTCAGGCGTGCCGTCGCCCCGCGTCAGGAATCCGAAGCCGCGCAGGCGGTTGAACCACTTCACCACGGCGGTCTCGAGCCCGCTCGTCGGCGTCACGCTGACATGGGTCCGCGGCATCGGCAGCTCGGACGGGTGGGTCGCCGAGGACTGGTCGAGCGACAGCACGCGGAAGGCCTGCCAGCCGCGGGCGCGCTCGGTCGCCTCGACCACGATGCGGGCGCCCTCGCTCGCGTTCTGGTGCCCGTCGCGGCGCAGGCAGGTGACGTGGAGCAGCACGTCCGGCATGCCGTCGTCCGGGACGATGAAGCCGAACCCCTTGGCGACGTCGAACCACTTGATCCGGCCCGAGACCTCGACGAGGTCGAGGGGCTCGTCGACCTCGCCCTGCGGCGAGGTGCCGATGCCCACCCCGTCCGTCCGTGCGCTCGCCGGCCCTGATCCGAACCCGTCAGACATGTCGATAAGCAACCTACACCGAATCGCGACGTGCGTTTCGGCCTCAGGATTAACGAAGTCTTGAGGCGGCGAAAGCCTCTTTGCCCGGCAGCCCTGCTGCGTCCGGTTGCAGCGGCCGGGGAATCGGCGCGATTTTCCAAGGTTTTGCGGCGGTCCGGCGCGTCGGCGTTCGGCCCAAGTCCGTGTCGGGACTCACGCTTTTGCGCCGGCCTGCCGATGGCGAAGGCCCTCGGTGAAGACAACCGAGCGCGGTCACATTCTCGTGATTGTTGCTGCGTTGCGGCAGGGCTGGGATGAGTGGCCGAGGCCTGGTCCCGCGCAGGAATTTCGACGCCGGCCATGGCCGCGCCCGGCGAATGATGCTTAGGGCCCGGCATGCGATCCGATCCCCCGCTTGCCCCCGTCCCGGCCTCTTCACCGGACGCGCCGACATCCGCGCCCGGCCGCATCCCCGCGATCGACGCGGCGCGCGCGGCCGCGCTCGCAGCGATGGCCGCCTACCACCTGACCTGGGACCTCGGCTACCTCCGCCTCACGCCTGAGAACGCAGCGCTGTCGCCCGCCGGGCGGATCGCGGCGCACGTCATCGCCGGCTCGTTCCTGGTGCTGGTCGGGGTCGGCCTCGTGCTGATGAACGGGCGCGGCGTGCGGTTGCGGCCGACCCTGCTGCGGCTGCTGCGGGTCGGCGGGGCCGCGATCCTGATCACGGTCGCGACATACTTCGCCTTTCCCGACAGCTTCATCTTCTTCGGCATCCTGCACTGCATCGCGGCGTCGAGCGTGCTGGCGCTGCCGTTCCTGTTCGTGCCGGCGATCGTGACGGCCCTGGCCGGCGCCCTGGTCGTGGCGCTGCCACACCTCGCGGCGCACCCGGCCCTCGACGCGCCCGCGCTGTTCTTCCTCGGCCTCGGCCGGCTGACGCCGCAGACCAACGACTACGTGCCGCTGTTCCCCTGGTTCGGGATCGTGCTGTTCGGCGTGGCCCTCGGGCGGATCGCCCTGCCCCGGTTCGCGCGCTCGCGGCCCGGGCTCTGGCGGCCGCGCAGCCGGGGCGCGCGGGCGGCGGCCTTCGCCGGGCGCCACAGCCTGACGATCTATCTCCTACACCAGCCGCTGCTTCTGGGTGCGCTGACCGGCCTCGTCGCGGTGACCGGGCCGCATCCCCGTGCCGGTTTGGCGAAGTTCCGGGCGGACTACGTCGAGACCTGCACCCGCACCGGCGGCGAGCCGGCTTCGTGCCGGATCGCGGCCCGCTGCACCGGCGACGCCCTGCGTAAGGAAGGCCTGTGGTCGGTGGAGGGCCGCGGCTTCACCGCGCCCGAGCGGGTGCGGGCGCAGGGCCTCTCGCAACGCTGCTACGAGGCCTCCGAGGGCACGGCGCCGGCGCCGTAGATCGCTCGAAGGCCGAGGTCTGTCAGTCCTTGGCGCGCTCGACGTAGGCGCCGTCGGCGGTCATCACCACGATGCGGGTGCCGGTGGCGATGTGCGGCGGCACGGTGGTGCGGACGCCGTTCGAGAGGGTGGCCGGCTTGTAGGAGGAGGAGGCGGTCTGCCCCTTCATCGCCGGCTCGGTCTCGGCCACTTCGAGGACCACGCGCTGCGGCAGCTCGATCGTCAGCGCCACGTTGTTGTATTGCGAGACCATCACGGCCATACCCTCCTGCAGGTAGGGGGCGGCGTCGCCGACCACGTCGGGCGGAACCTGGATCTGCTCGTAGCTCTCGGGGTTCATGAAGTGGAACCCTTCGCCGTCGCTGTAGAGGAAGGTGTGCTCCTTGTCCTCGACGAAGGCGCGCTCGACCTGCTCGGTGGTGCGGTAGCGCTCGGACACCTTCACGCCGTCGGTGATGCGGCGCATGTCGAGCTGCGTCACCGGGGTGCCCTTGCCGGGATGGATGTTCTCCGCGAACAGGATCACGTAGAGCTTGCCGTCCTTCTCGACGACGTTGCCCTTGCGGAGGGTAGAAGCGATCACCTTCACGGGGTCAGGTCCTGCGTTGACAAGGCGGGGTTCGCGCGCCTAGCGCGGTGCCCCGCGGGAGAGGCATATCCCTCGAGAGCGATATCGGGCTCCGGCACTATCCTATCCGCGGCCCGGTTGCCAGCCGCGCCAGTATCGGTCCGCCGGGAGCGCGCGTGTTCGAAGCCGGAAACGTCCGATCCGCCGATCCAAGGTCCGCTCGGTGCAGGGCCTCTCTGTGCAGGGCCTCTCTGTGCAGGGCTGCCCGGTGACGAACGCCCCCTCCCCCTGGTGGGCGCCGCACCGGCACGCCGACCGGCGCCCGCTGCTGCTGCTGCGCAACCGCATCGCCCATGCGTTCCGCGGCCACTTCGCGGCGCGCGACTTCGTCGAGGTCGAAGCCGCCTGCCTCCAGGTCTCGCCCGGCAACGAGGCGCACCTCTCCGCCTTCGCCACCGAGGCGATCGGCGGCGACGGCTTGCGTGCGCCGCTCTACCTCCACACCTCGCCAGAATTCGCCTGCAAGAAGCTGCTGGCGGCCGGTGAATCGCGGCTGTTCAGCCTCGGCCACGTCTTCCGCAACCGCGAGCGCGGGCCGCTGCACCATCCCGAGTTCACGATGCTCGAATGGTATCGGGCGGCCGAGCCCTACGCCGTGCTGATGGCCGACTGCGCCGACCTCCTGCGGCTCGCGGCCGAGACCGCCGGGACGGCGCGGCTGCGCCATCGCGACCGGACCTGCGATCCCTTCGCCGAGCCCGAGCGGCTGACGCTGGCCGAGGCCTTCGACCGGCATGCGGGGATCGACCTTCTCGCGACGGTGTCCCCTGACGACGCGACCGATCGCGAAGGGCTCGCGGCGGCCGTCGCGCGGGCGGGCCTTCGCGTCGCGGACGACGACACCTGGGCCGACCTGTTCAGCCGCGTGCTCGTGGCGCGGATCGAGCCGCATCTTGGCCAAGGGTGCCCGACCATCCTGTGCGAGTACCCGGTCAGCGAGGCGGCGTTGGCGCGGCCGAGCGCTGACGACCCGCGGGTGTCGGAGCGTTTCGAGCTCTATGCCTGCGGCGTCGAGCTCGCCAACGCCTTCGGCGAGCTGACCGACGCCGCCGAGCAGGGCCGGCGCTTTTCCGCCGAGATGGCGGAGAAAGAGCGCGTCTACGGCGAGACCTACCCGATCGACGCCGACTTCCTCGCGGCGGTGGCCGTCATGCCGGAGGCGTCCGGCTGCGCGCTCGGCTTCGACCGCCTGGTGATGCTGGCCGCCGGCGCGCCGCATATCGAGGACGTGATCTGGACGCCCGTGGCGGGCGGGACGCGATGAACCGCCCGCTTCGCAGCCCGGACGACCTCGCCGCGGCGGGGCTGGTCTCCCCGGCCGAGCTGCCGGCCCTGCGGGCGGTGGCCGCGCGCTACGCCGTGTCGATCACGCCGGACATGGCCGAGCTGATCGACCCGTCCGATCCGCACGACCCGATCGCCCGCCAGTTCGTGCCCCGCGCCGAAGAGGTCGTGACGGCGCCCGAGGAGCGGGCCGACCCGATCGGCGACGCGGTCCACGAGAAGCTGCCCGGCCTCGTCCACCGCTACCCGGACCGGGTGCTTCTGAAGCCGCTCCACGTCTGCCCGGTCTATTGCCGCTTCTGCTTCCGCCGCGAGGTGGTCGGGCCGGAGGGCGCGGGCACGCTGAGCGAGGCCGAGCTGGACGCGGCGCTGGCCTACATCGCAGCCGACCCGGCGATCTGGGAGGTCGTGCTCACCGGCGGAGACCCGTTCGCGCTCTCGCCGCGGCGCCTCGCCGACATCGCGCGGCGCCTAGGCGCCATCCCGCACGTCAAGGTCCTGCGCGTTCACACGCGGGTGCCGGTGGTGAGCCCCGCCCTGGTGACGGACACCCTCGTCGCGGCGCTGAAAGGATTCGGCCGGGCGGTGTTCGTGGCCCTGCACGCCAACCACTCCCGCGAGTTCGGCGCCGAGGCGCAGGCCGCCTGCGCGCGGCTGGTCGACGCCGGCATCCCGATGGTGAGCCAGACGGTGCTGCTGGCCGGCATCAACGACGACGCCACGGTGCTGGAGGCGCTGATGCGGGCCTTCGTCGAGAACCGGATCAAGCCGTACTACCTGCACCATGGCGACCTCGCGCCCGGCACCGCCCACCTGCGCACCGGCCTCGACGCCGGGCAGGCGCTGATGCGCACGCTCCGCGGCCGGCTCTCGGGGCTGGCCCAGCCGACCTACGTCCTCGACATCCCCGGAGGCCACGGCAAGGTGCCGGTCGGCCCGGGCTACGTCGCGGCGGATCGCGGCGGCACCCGGGTCACCGATCCGAACGGCGGCGTGCACGCCTACCCCCCGAAGATGAGCGAGCGGGACTAAGCCGATGCGCAGGCTCTGGGGGCGGGCGAACTCCGTCAACGTGCAGAAGGCCCTGTGGGGCCTCGACGAATCCGGCCTGGCTTACGAGCGGGTCGAGGCCGGCGGTGCGCACGGCGTGGTCGCGGACCCCGCCTACCGGGCGATGAACCCGAACGGCCTGGTGCCGGTGCTGCAGGAGGACGGTTTCGCGCTCTGGGAGTCGAACGCGATCCTGCGCTACCTCGCCGACGGGGCGGAGGGCGCGTTGCGCCTGCCCGACGACCGGCGCGAGCGGGCGCAGGTCCAGCAATGGCTCGACTGGCAGGCGACGAGCTTCACCCCGGCGATGCGCGACGCCTTCTGGCAGCTCTACCGTGCGACGCCGGAGACCCGCGACCACGCGCTGATCGCCGATTCGCTAGAATGGTCGGAGGCGCTCGCCGCGATCCTCGACCGGCATCTGGCCGGCCGCGCCTTCGTCGTCGGCGCGCGCTTCTCGATCGCCGACATCGCGCTGGGCTGCGCCGCCCACCGCTGGCTCGCCCTGCCGGCCGAGCGCGTCGAGCGGCCGGAGATCCGGCGCTGGTACGATGCGCTCGCGCAGCGCCCCGCCGCCGCCCGGATCTTCGCTGCGCCGATCAGCTGACGTTCGAACCTCCTCGCCGACCCGCCTTGCCCGCGCACCCGCGCGACCCAGTTTGAGCCACGCGGGCGCCATGCGGCCCGCCCGGAGATTGCACCTCGATGGCCCTCCATCCGACCCTGCGCGACGCCCTCTCCGCGGTCACCGTGGCGAGCCTCGCCCGCGCCCTGGCGCGCCGCGGCGTGCCGGCCTGCTCGCTCTCCGGCCTCGCCGGCTCCGGCCGCGCCGTCGGGCCGGCCGTGACGCTGCGGATGATCCCGTCGCGGGGCGCGGTCTCGCACTCGCTCGCGCAAGCCGTCGAAGCGGTGCCCGAGGGCGCCGTCGTGGTGGTCGACACCGGCCGTTCCGGGCTCGCCCTCCCCTTCGGCGCGATCCTGGCCGCGCGGCTCGCCGCCCGCGGCGCCGCCGGCCTCGTCACCGACGGCGCGCTTGCGGCCGAAAGCGGGCTTGCGGTCTGGGACGCGGCGACGGCGCCGGCCGAGGGCGCGCTGCAGCTCGCGGGCTCGGGCGAGCCGGTCTCCTGCGCCGGCGCCGCGGTGCATCCCGGCGACGTCGTCGTCGGCGGGCCGGACGGCGTGGTGGTGATCCCGGCCGACATCGCCGAGGCGGTGGCCCTGGAGGCCGTCGAGCAGCAGCGCCTCGACCTCTGGCTCACCCGCGAGGCGGAGAAGGGCGCGAGCCTCGCCACCCTGCTGCCGCCGGACGCCGCGACCCTGGCCCGCTACGAGGCCGAGACGAAGGCCTGAGGGCCGACGCCCGCCGGACCCGCGCCGATGTTCTTTCCGCTCTCGAAGGTGATCTTCTTCCTGATCACCCCCTCGAACCTGTTTTGCCTCGTCGGGCTCGCCGGCGTCGCGCTGACGCTTGCGACCGCGCGGCGGCGCCTCGGCGGCACCTTGAGCGCGTTCGGCCTCTTCGGCCTGCTCGCGGGCGGACTCTCGCCGCTCTCGGCCTGGGCGGTGCTGCCGCTGGAACAGCGCTTCCCGGCCTTCGCCGACGACCGGCCGCCCGATGGGATCATCGTGCTCGGCGGCGGGATCGAGGCCGGCCTGTCTTCGGGGCGCAACCAGGTCGTCGTCAACGATGCCGGCGAGCGGCCGGTCTACATGGCCGACCTCGCGCGGCGCTATCCGCAGGCGCGGCTGATGTTCTCCGGCGGCAGCGGCAGCCTCGTCGACGGGGCGATCGCCGAGGCCGACATCGTCAGCCGAGACGCCGACACCCTCGGCCTGCCGCGCACCCGGCTGATCCTGGAGAACCGGTCGCGCAACACCCGCGAGAACGCGCTGTTCTCCGCCGCCATGGCCCAGCCGAAGCCGGGCGAGCGCTGGCTGCTGGTCACCTCCGCCTTCCACATGCCGCGGGCGATCGGGTGCTTCCGCGCGGCGGGCTTCGACGTCGTCGCCTTCCCCGTGGACTACCGTACCCGCGGCCCGCGCGACGCGTTGCGCTTCGGCAGCTTCGCCTCGGAGGGGCTGCTGGTGCTCGACCTCGCGGTGAAGGAATGGATCGGCCTCGCGGTCTACCGGCTGGCCGGCTACACCGACGCGCTGCTGCCTGGGCCGGATCAGGCTTCGGGCAGCGACAGCCGGTAGATGCCGCGGAAGTCGTCCGGGTCGGCGGGCTTGCCCTTGCGCAGGATCGCGAGGCGGCCGGCCTTGGTCAGGCGCACGGCGATGCGCCGCACCGGCTGCATCAGCGGGCTCCACTGGTCCGGGTTCGGACCGGCCAGCGCGCGGGCGACCTCGGACGGGCAGATCGTCTTGCCGGGACCGCGCTCGGCGACGAGGCGCAGCATCGTCTCCTCGATCGCGGCTTCGCTGCGGGTTCCGGTGCGGTCGTCGCTCACGGCGGGGATCCTTGGCGTTTCGGGTCGTCGTCGGCGAGCAGGATCGTGCGGATCTCGGAGACGAACTGGCGCCGCCACATCACGAGCACGACCCCCGTCGTGGAGGCGACGAGGAAGTAGGGGCTGACGAACCAGCCGAGATAGGCCAGCGCAAAGAAGAACGCACGCTGCCCGCGGGCGAAGTGGCTGCCGGCCGCGGTGTTCATCGCCGCCACCCGGCGCGCGGCGCGCAGCATCTCCGCCTCGCCCGCGCCCGAGCCCTTGGGCGGCACCGTGCCGAGCAGGATCGCGCTGTAGTTGAACAGCCGGTAGGCCCAGGCGAACTTGAAGAAAGCATACACGAACACGACGGCGAGGCCCGCGACCTTGATCTCCCAGGTCGTGCGCGTGGCGATCGTGCCGAAGGGCAGCGTGCCGAACAGGTTGAGCACGTCGTCGCCGGAGCGCGACAGGGTCAGGACGCCGCCGAGCGCGATCAGCGAGGTCGAGGCGAAGAAGGCGGTGCCGTTCTGCAGCGAGGCGTTGATCGTGGTGTCGACCACGCGGTTGTCCCGGACGATGAGCTGGCGCGCCCACTCCTCGCGCTGCGCGTTCATGATCTGGCTCAGCGACACCATCCGGCCGCGCAGGCGCCCGACGGAGAGGCCGTACCCGACCCAGGCCAGCACGAAGTAGATCAGCGCGCCGAGGTCGATCGGCGAGAAGGCGGCAGGCAGGTAGGCCGAGAGCAGCGAGGCGGAAGGCAGGTCGGTCATCGTCCCGGGGAGCGTCGGCTCGAGCTTCGCCGACGGCCAGGCAGGCGCGCCTGCCGCAGGGCCAAGCGATGGCTACCCTGGACCGGCCCGCGCTGTCGAGGCGCGCGAGAGCGGGCCGTCCATGCGCGCTCGGTCCATCCGCGGACGTCTCAGCGTCGGATGGCGAACCCGGCGACATCGGGCTCCGGCTCCGCCGCCTGCGTTTCGACCCGCTCGACATGCGCACCCGGCGGCCCCGCCCGGCAGGCCTGCACCATCGCGTCGACTGCGGCCGCCGCCCCGGTGAAGGTGGCCTCGACCGCGCCGTCCGCGCGGTTGCGCACGTGCCCCGACAGGCCGCGCGCCTCGGCCTCGCGCTGGGTCCAGGCGCGATAGCCGACGCCTTGCACCCGGCCGACGATCACGACGGCGACGCTTCTGCTCTCATCCATGGCCGGACAACCCGGTCGGACGCCCGCGGCGCCAGCCGCGCAGCTCGCGCAGGTAGGCTGGCGGCAGCTGCGCCGCCTCGCCCGCCGCAAGCACCGCTTCGAGGTAGCCCGGCTTCGGCACGCCGTAGGCGGTGGAACGGCCGAGATAGATCAAGACGCGCTTGACCCCGCCCGGGGTCGCGACAGGCTGCGCCGCCTTGACGTAGAGGCCGCCGGCGACGCCCTCGTAGCGGTCGAGCGCCGGCACGTCGGCGAGCGCCAGCTCCCACAGCACGCCCCAGACCGTGTGGCGCCCGTCGCGCACCACCGAGGCGTAGCCCTCGCGCATGACGATGAAGCGGTGGCGGTGCAGCCGGCCCTGCCCGATCAGCCGCGAGGCCGGGCAGCGGGCGGCCATGGCGGCGGCGTCCATGTTCGCGCCGTAGGCGAAGTAGAGGGGCATTCCTATTCCGGCCCCCGACCGGAAAATGGACGACTGGCTACTTGCCGGATTTCTGGTCGTCGCGGCGGATAGCCCATTCGTTGGCACGCATCGCGAGGTAGGCCACCATCAGCATGGTGGCCGGAATCACGAAAATCACGAAAATCTCGCCGGAGTTCATGGTTTGAGGCTCCGTAGAACGCGTCTTGCGATCCAATGTATGCCGAAACCGGTGCAAAGCCAGACGGCCGCGAAGAACACGGTGACGCCGGTCGGTTTCGGAGCATTCGCGATACCGAAGCTGACAGCCGTCACCGGCGTGACGACGCCGATGATGATGAACGCCGCGGCGATGGTGTTGAGCCCGGTGGCGAGCAGTTTGGTCTGCTCGTTGTGGATCAGGCTCATTCCGCGCCGGCCTCAGGATGCTGGGGCGATCAGGCGAATTCCAGGATCACCGCGTCGACCGCGAGGCTCTCGCCCTCCTTGGCGTGAATCTTCTCCACGGTGGCGTCGCGCTCGGCGCGGAGCACGTTCTCCATCTTCATCGCCTCGACGATGGCGATGGCCTCGCCGTTCTTCACTTCCTGGCCTTCCTTCACCAGGATCTGCTTCACGAGGCCGGGCATCGGGCAGAGCACCTGCTTGCCCGAGCCGGCATCCTCCTTGACCGGCATCAGCGCGGCGAGCTCCGCCTCGCGGCGGGTGTAGACGCGGGCGTCGGCCGCGGCGCCCGCGTGCTGGAGCGCGACGCCGTTGAGCAGCCCACGCACCTGGATCGCGACGCGCTGCGCGCCGATCGTGCCGGTCCAGACCGGCTCGCCGGGGCGCCACTCGCTCTCGACCACGTGGGCGGTGCCGTCGGCCTCGGTGACGACGAGGCAGTTCTGCGCCAGCGCGTCCTCGTGCGGATCGACGGTGACGGGGAAGGCTTCGCCCGCCAGCATCACAACGCGGTCGCGCTCGAAATGCAGCAGGCCCGGGTCGCGCATCTGGCCGGAGATGCCGCGCTTGCGCGCATTGAGCTTGTGGTCGATCGCGGCCGCCGCCGCCATCATCCGCTGGGCCACCGCACCCTTCGGCTCGGGCGCGGAGAACCCCTCCGGGAATTCCTCGGCGATGAAGCCGGTCGACAGCGCGCCCTCGCGCCAGCGCGGATGCGCCATCAGGGCGGCGAGGAACGGGATGTTGTGGCGGATGCCGTCGATGGCAAAGGCGTCGAGCGCCTCGGCCTGCAGCTCGATCGCTGCCGCACGGGTCGGCGCCCAGGTCACGAGTTTGGCGATCATCGGATCGTAGTGGATCGCGATCTCGCCGCCCTCCTCCACGCCGGTGTCGTTGCGGACCTTGCCGTTGCCGAACTCGCCCTCCTCCGGCGGCCGGTAGGTGGTGAGCCGGCCGATCGAGGGCAGGAAGTTGCGGGTCGGGTCCTCGGCGTAGACGCGGCTCTCCACCGCCCAGCCGTCGAGCTTCACCTGGTCCTGCGTGAGCGGCAGCGTCTCGCCGTAGGCGACCCGGATCATCAGCTCGACCAGGTCGACGCCGGTGATCATCTCGGTGACCGGATGCTCCACCTGGAGGCGGGTGTTCATTTCGAGGAAGTAGAACGACTTGTCCTGGCCGGCGACGAACTCGACGGTACCGGCGGAATCGTAGTCTACGGCCTTCGCCAGGGCGACGGCCTGCTCGCCCATCTTCCGGCGGGTGGCCTCGTCGAGGAGCGGCGACGGCGCCTCCTCGATGACCTTCTGGTTGCGGCGCTGGATCGAGCATTCGCGCTCGCCGAGGTAGACCACGTTGCCGTGCTTGTCGCCGATCACCTGGATCTCGATGTGGCGCGGGTCGGTGATGAACTTCTCGATGAACACGCGGTCGTCGCCGAAGGACGACGCGGCCTCGGACTTGGCGCGGGCGAAGCCCTCCGCGACTTCGCCCGAGGCGTAGGCGATGCGCATGCCCTTGCCGCCGCCGCCGGCCGAGGCCTTGATCATCACCGGGTAGCCGATGCCGTCGGCGATCTCGACCGCGTGCTCGGGGCTCTCGATCACGCCGAGGAAGCCCGGCACCGTCGAGACGTCGGCGGCCGCCGCCGCCTTCTTCGATTCGATCTTGTCGCCCATCGCAGCGATGGCGCCGGGGTTCGGCCCGATGAAGACGATGTTGGCTTCGGCGAGCGCGTTGGCGAAGGCCTCGCGCTCAGACAGGAAGCCGTAGCCCGGATGCACCGCCTGCGCGCCCGTCTGCTTGCAGGCGTCGATGATCTTCTCGATGACGAGGTACGACTGCGACGCCGCCGCCGGGCCGATGTGGACGGCCTCGTCGGCCATCGCAACGTGCACCGCGTCACGGTCGGCGTCCGAGTAGACCGCCACGGTCTTGATGCCCATGCGTCGCGCCGTCTTGATGACGCGGCAGGCGATCTCGCCCCGGTTTGCGATCAGGATCTTGTCGAACATCTTTTGGCGCGCTCGAATCAGGTCGTCTTCAGGAGCCGGCTTGGCGTGAGCCGGACAGAACGTTCCCGTTAAAGCAGATCACGAGGCGACGGAAGCTGTGCCGGAGGCCGAGGGCGCGGCCCCGGCGGTGAAAAGTTTTTGGCTCCGGTTCAAGCTGCAAGGTCAGGCTGTAAGCGCCCGCAGCAAGTTCACGCCGCGCGGGCGAAGCGCGGCCGGTCGGCCTTGGCCGGCTCGCGGGTCCAGCGGTTGGCGTCCAGCGCGAACGCCATCAGCGCCTCGGCGCTGCCCTCCGCCTCGCGGACGATCTCGACGGCGATGCGCGCGCCGGCCGGCGTCGGGCCGGTATGGCCGGCGAGCGACGCGGAGAGCCAGGCGGCGACGGCGCGGTCTACGTAGCCCGAGGGACGCTCGCCCCAGACCGCGAAATCGACGACCAGGGCGACCAGCGCGTCGGCGAAGGCCGTGTCCGCGTCGGGCACCGCCCGCTCCAGGGCGATCAGTATGTCGGCCTCGTCGCGATGGGCGATCCCGTCCGGCAGCACGTCGCGCAGCAGGGCCTTCACGTCGGCCGGTGTGATGCGGCCCTCGGCGACGGCATGGTTGCAGAAGTCTTGAAGAGAAACGTTGATCATGACCGAATTCTCCTGCGACCTTTGTTCGGTCGCCGCCTGTCCTCGTATGTATTGGACTGTACGAGGCAGATCGTCTTGAGAAGTTAACGGCCAAATCTGAACCGGCGTTCAGGTTAAAGCGTGCTCACGAATGAGCGTTTCGGGAATCTTGCTTTTTTCGGGCGGAATGTCGGCTTCGACCGAGACCGGACGACGGCTGCCCGCTCTCTATGAGCGTGGATGGAGCGCCATTCGCTGACCGCTCGCTCCGTCATTCCGGGGCGCCGCAGGCGAGCCCGGAATCCAGAACCGCCGACGGCGTCGGATCTGGCTGGCGTCAGCGGTTCTGAATTCCGCTCGCAGCTTCGCAGCCCGGGAATGATGCGAGGAGACTGCTCGAGGGTCACGCGTCAGCGCACGATCACCGTCGCACCCACCGGTACGCGGTTGAACAGGTCGACCACGTCGATGTTGCGCATGCGGATGCAGCCGGACGAGGCGGCCTGGCCGATCTTCTCCGGCTCGTTGGTGCCGTGAATGCGGTAGAGCGTGTCGCGCCCCTTGTCGGAGAGGTAGAGGGCGCGGGCGCCGAGGGGGTTGCCGGGGCCGCCCTGCATCGGGTGCACGTGCGGCCAGCGCTTGACCATCTCGGCCGGCGGGTTCCAGGCCGGCCACTCCGCCTTGCGGTCGACCGTGGCGGTGCCCTTCCAGCCGTAGGCTTCGTCGCCCACGGTGACGCCGTAGCGCATCGCCTTGCCGTCGGGCAGCACGAGGTAGAGCTGCCGCTCCATCGTCTCGATCACGATGGTGCCGGGCCGCTCCTTCGTCGGATCGGTCACTTGGTAGCGGGCGAAGTGCGGATCGAACTCGGCGTCCGGCACCAAAGCCATGAAGGCGGTGTCCCGCGCCGACAGGGTCGGATCGGGCACCGCCTTGAAGTTGCAACCCGAAAGCAGCACGGCACACGCGATGATCGGGGCGAAGCGCATGTCGGACGTCTCTCGAGCACGTCTCCGCCGTTCGAACCAGAGTTGACGGAAACTGATCGGAGCATAGGCGCAGGTGGCACTTCGGCGTAGCCTCCTGCGTTGCCCGCGGGCACAATGCCAAAGGCTGTTGCCCGGTTGCGACAGCTGCGTCCGCGGCGCGACGGCGTGCGCGAGCCGGAGGGATGATCGTGACGACCCTGTACGTGAGCCACCCGGCGGCCCTCGACCACGCCGTGCCCGAGGGACATCCCGAGCGGCCCGACCGCATCCGCGCGATCGAGCGCGTGCTGGAGAACGAGCGGTTCGCCGGCCTCGTGCGCACCATGGCGTCCCAGGCCGAGGCCTCGGTCGCAACGCTCGCCCACCCGGCCGAGTACGTCGAGGCCATCGTCGCCGCCGCCCCGAAGGAGGGGATGGTCGCGATCGATTCGGATACGCTGATGTCGCCGGGCAGCCTGGAGGCGACGCTGCGCGCCGTCGGCGGCGGCATCCTCGCGGTCGACGCGGTGATGGGGCGCGAGTGCAGCAACGCCTTCGTCGCCATGCGCCCGCCCGGCCACCACGCCGAGCGCACCCGCGCGATGGGCTTCTGCCTGTTCAACCACGCCGCCATCGCCGCGCGCCATGCGCGCGCCAAGGGTGCGAGCCGCGTCGCGCTGGTCGACTGGGACGTGCACCACGGCAACGGCTCGCAGGACATCTTCTGGGACGACGCCGACGTGATGTACGCCTCGACCCACCAGATGCCGCTGTTTCCCGGCACCGGCGCCGCCTCCGAGCGCGGCGCGAAGGATACCATCGTCAACGTGCCCCTGCGCCCGGGCGACGACGGGGCGATCTTCCGCGAGGCTTTCGAGGCCGGCATCCTCGCACGCGTCGAGGCTTTCGCCCCCGACGTGATCATCCTGTCGGCGGGCTTCGACGCCCACCACCTCGACCCGCTGGCCAACCTCCGCCTGACCGAAGCCGACTTCGGCTGGGCCACGCGCAAGCTGATGGAGGTCGCCGACCGCCATGCCGGCGGCCGCCTCGTCTCGATGCTGGAGGGCGGCTACAGCCTCGACGGCCTCGGCCGCTCGGTCTCCGCGCATGTCGACGCCCTGATGGGGCGTTGAGGGAGAGCGGCAGAAACATCGCGCGAAATTCGGGACAATTCGGCAATCGAAACCGGGATCGTGTGGTAATGCCATCCTCAAGGTGAGGCGGCAGGATAGCCGCGTGTTCGGGGGGATGGATCGGGTGCGGCAGCGGCGGACCTCCGGTTGGATCTGGGGTGGGGCGATCGGGCTGGCGGCCTTGGGCGTCGCGGCCCTCCTGGCCGGCGACGAGATCCGGCGGGCGGCCTCGCGGATCGTCGGCGTCGAGGCGCAGCGCGCGCCCGTCGCGCCGCGGCCGCCGCACCTTCCGGCGGCCCAGCGCACCGCGATCGAGGGCGGGCGCGTCGTCGTGGTGCTGACGCCGGAGGAGCGCGCCCGCATCGGGCTCGAGACCGCCCGGCGCCCATCCGAATCGCATCCGATCGAGATCCAGGCCTACGGCAGCGTCCTCGACCTCGCGCGGGTGACCGAGCTGACGAACTCTTATGCCACCGCGACGGCGCAGCTGCAGACGGCGCAGGCGCGGGTCGAGGTCTCGCGCGCCGCGTTCCAGCGCGCCAAGTCGCTCGGGGCCTACGCCACGCAGGTGCAGATCGAGACCACCGAGGGCACGTTCCAGACCGACCAGGCGGCGCTCGCCGCCGCGCAGTCGCAGGTGCGGACGCTGAGTGCCACCGCGCAGCAGGAATGGGGCCCGGTGATCGGCCGCGGCATCGTCGAGCGCTCTGGCCTCGTGACCCGACTGATCGAGCGCGCCGACTTCCTGGTTCAGGTGACGTTGCCGCCGGGGGAGGCACTGAAGGGCCCGCCCGGCGCGGCCTTCGCCGAGGTGCCCCCGCAGAGCGAGCGCGTGCCCCTGCGTTTCGTCTCGGCCGCGACCCGCACCGACCAGCGCATCCAGGGCTTGAGCGCGTTCTACACCGTGTCCGGCGACAGCGGGCTCCTGCCAGGCATGAGCACGCTGGCCTTCATCACCGCGTCGCGGGCTGCCGTCGGCGTGCTGGTGCCGGAGGAGGCGGTGGTGCACTGGCAGGGTGGGGCTTGGTTCTACCGCGCGGTCGGCGAGGCCGGGTTCGCCCGCCACGCGCTCGGCGCCGACCCGGCGCTCTCCGGCGACGGCTTCGTCGTCGCCGACCTCACGAACGAGACCGAGATCGTGCTGCGCGGGGCGCAGGCCCTTCTCTCGGAGGAGATGAAGGCCCAGGCGCAGGCCTCCGGCGGCGCGGACGACGACTGAGCCGATGCCGCCCGACACCGACGCCCCCGCCTCCGATCCCGTCGGTCCGCAGGCCGCCCTGGTCGCTTTCGCGATCCGCTTCCCCGGAATCGTCGTGGCCTTGGCCCTGGCGCTCCTGGTCTACGGCACCGCCAGCCTCGGCCAGGCCAAGTACGACGTCTTCCCCGAATTCGCGCCGCCCTCGGTGGTGATCCAGACCGAGGCGCCGGGGCTCAACCCGGAACAGGTCGAGGTCTTGGTGACGCAGACCGTCGAGGTCGCGGTCAACGGGCTTCCCGGCCTCGCCACTTTGCGGTCGAGCTCGATCCAGGGCCTGTCGGTCATCACCGCCACCTTCACGGCGGGCAGCAGCATCTACCGGGTGCGCCAGCTCGTTACCGAGCGGCTGGCGAGCCTTGCCGGGCGCTTGCCGCAGGGCGTGCTGCCGCCGGCGATGACCGCGCTCACCTCCTCGACCAGCACCGTCGTCCTCGTCGGGCTGACCTCGGAGAAGCGGTCCGCCCTCGACCTGCGCACCATCGCCGACTGGCGGGTGCGCCTGCGGCTGCTCGCGGTGCCCGGCATCGCGCAGGTTTCGGTCTACGGCGGCGCTGTGCGCGCGTTCCAGGTCGAGGTGCGGCCGCACGACCTGATCCGCTTCCGCCTCGGCCTGAACGACGTGCTGGTCGCCGCGCGCAAGGCGACGGGTGTGCGCGGCGCCGGCTTCGTCGACACGGCCAACCAGCGCATCGCCCTGCAGACGGAAGGCCAGTCGCTGACGCCGGACGAGATCGCCCGCACGGTGCTCGTCAACGAGGGCGGCGCCAGCGTGGTGCTCGGCGACGTCGCCACCGTGGTCGCCGCCCCCGAGCCGCCGATCAGCGCGGCCCTGGTCGACGGCCGCCCCGGCATCCTCCTGATGGTCGGCGCGCAGATCGGCGCCAACACCTTGGAGGCGACGCGCCGCGTCGACGCGGCGCTCGACGAGCTTCGCCCTGGGCTGGAGCGCGACGGCATCGTGCTGCGCGGCGACCTGTTCCGCCCGGCGAACTTCATCGCCCAGGCCAACGGCAACGTGCTGCAGGCGCTGGCGCTCGGCGGCATCCTGGTCGTCGTGGTGCTGTTCGTGTTCCTGTTCGACTGGCGCACCGCGGTGATCAGCGCGGTCGCGATCCCGCTCTCGCTGCTCGCCGCCGTGCTGGTGCTCGGGGCGATGGGCGAGAGCCTCAACACGATGACGCTGGGGGGGCTCGCCATCGCCATCGGCGAGGTGGTGGACGACGCGGTGATCGGCATCGAGAACGCCGTGCGGCGCCTGCGCGAGAACCGGCGTCTGCTCGCGCCGCTGCCGGTCGCGCGGGTGGTGCGCGACGCGATCCTGGAGGTGCGAAGCGCGGTGGCCTACGCCACCTTCGCGGTGCTTCTGGTGTTTTTGCCGGTGCTGGCGCTCACCGGCGTCGCCGGGCGCCTGTTCGGCCCGCTGGCGCTCGCCTACATCCTGGCCGTGGTGGCCTCGCTCGCGGTGGCGCTCACCGTCACGCCGGCGCTCGCCATGGCGCTCGTCGCCCGCAGGGATCTGCCGGCGCGCGACCCGCCGGTGATGCGGGCCTCGCGCGCCGCCTACGTCCGGGTGCTCGGCGGCGTCGAGCGGCGCTTCGGCTGGGCTGCGACGGCCGCCCTGCTGCTGACCCTCGGGGGGGCTGCCGCCCTGCCCTATTTCGGCGGCACCTTCCTGCCCGACCTCAAGGAGGGCCACCTGATCCTGCACATGGCGGCCGCCCCTGGCACCTCGCTGCAGGAATCGCTGCGGCTCGGCACCCGCATCACCGCCGGCCTCAAGGCGGTGCCGGGGGTGCGGGCCGTGGCGCAGCAGGTCGGCCGGGCCGAGGCCGGGCAGGACACGGCCGGCACACATTACAGCGAGATCCACATCGACCTCGAGCCCGGCCTCGACGGCGCGGCGCAGGGGCGGAGCGAGGCCGGCATCCGCGCGCTGATGGCGGGCACGCCCGGCGCCGCGTTCTCGCTCAAGACCTTCCTGACCGAACGCATCGAGGAGACGGTCTCGGGCTACACCGCGCCGGTGGTGATCAACGTGTTCGGCGCCGACCTCGACCGGATCGAGGCGGCGGCCCGCGACGTCGCCCGCGAGCTCGCCGAGGTGCGGGGCGCGGCCGACGTGCAGCAGCAATCGCCCGCCGGCCTGCCGCAGATCACCGTGTCCCTACGCCGGAACGACCTGCGCCACTGGGGCCTCGACGCGATCGAGGTGTTGGAGATCGTCCGCACCGCCTACCAGGGCGACGTGGTCGGCCAAGCCTACGAGGGCAACGCCGTCTTCAACGTCATCGTCATCCTCGACCGGGCGACACGGGCGCACCTCACCCGCCTCGGCGACCTGCCGCTGCGGACCCCGAGCGGCAGCTACATCCGACTGGCCCAGGTCGCCGACGTGTACGAGACCGCGGGACGCTACCAGGTCCAGCACGCGGGCGCGCAGCGGGTGCAGGCGGTGACCGCCAACGTGACGGGGCGCGACGTGGCCTCCTTCGTCGAGGCGGCCAAGCGCAAGGTCGCCAAGGAGGTCGCCCTGCCGCCGGGCGTCTACGTTGCGTTCGAGGGCGCCGCCGAGACGCAGGCGCGGGCGCGCGCCGACCTGCTGACCTATTCGGCGCTGGCCGGCCTCGGCATCGTGCTGCTGCTCGCGGTGGTCACCGGCTCGGTGCGTAACCTCCTCCTGGTGCTGGTCAACCTGCCCTTCGCCTTCGTCGGCGGCGTGCTCGCGGTTGCGGCGACCGGGGCGGTGATCTCGCTCGGCTCGATCGTCGGCTTCGTGACGCTGTTCGGGATCTCGCTGCGCAACGCGATCATGCTGATCGCCCATTACGAGCATATGGTCGCCCGCGAGGGCCGCAGCTGGGACGCCGCGACCGCCTCGGAGGGGGCGGGGGACCGGCTGGTGCCGATCCTGATGACATCGCTGGTCACCGGCCTCGGTCTGCTGCCCCTGGCGCTCGGCGCCGGCGAGCCGGGGCGCGAGATCGAGGGACCGATGGCGATCGTCATCCTGGGCGGGCTCGTCACCTCGACGGTGCTGAACCTCGCGATCCTGCCGGCGCTGGCGTTGCGCTACGGCCGGTTCGTGCGGGCGTAGCCGGACAAAAGCCCGTTAGCCTTCCAGCGGCTCGTCGCCGAGCATCTCGATGCCGAAGCCGGACAGGCCGACATAGGCCCGCGACGAGGTCGAGAGGTTGCGGAACGAGACCACGCCGAGGTCGCGCAGGATCTGGGCGCCCAGGCCCACCTCGCGCCACTGGCGCACGCGCTGCGCCTCGGTGCCCTCGTCGGCGACGCGGTTGAGCGGCACGCCGGCGGTGCCGTCGCGCAGGTAGACGAGGATGCCGCGTCCTTCTTTCGCGAAGCGGCGCATCACCGTCTCGATCTGGCGGCCGCCCTCGATAACGTCGGCGACGACGTCCGAGCGGTGCAGCCGGACCAGCACGTCACGGCCGTCGCCGATCTCGCCGTGGACGAAGGCGAATTGCTGGATCGCCTCGAACGGCGTCGTGTAGGCGTAGCCGGTCATCGGCCCAAATTCGGTCTGGACCGGGAAGTGCCCGACCCGCTCGACCAGCCGGTCGCGCGCCTGGCGGTAGGCGATCAGGTCGGCCACCGACACCCGGGCGAGATTGTGCGCCTCGGCGAAGGCCGTGATCTGCGGCCCCTTCATCACCGTGCCGTCGTCGTTGGCGAGTTCGCAGATGACGCCGACGGGGGGCAGGTCGGCGAGCTTGCACAGGTCGACCGCGGCCTCCGTATGCCCGGAGCGCATCAGCACGCCGCCGTCCCGCGCGATCAGCGGGAAGACGTGGCCGGGGCGGACGAAGTCGTCGGCGCCCATGTTGCCGTTGGCCAGCGCCCGCACGGTGTTGCAGCGCTGCTCGGCCGAGATGCCGGTGGTGAGCCCGTGCTTCACGTCCACCGTGACGGTGAAGGCGGTGCCGAGCGGCGCGTCGTTCGAGGCGACCATCGGCGCGAGGTTGAGGCGTCGCGCCTCCGAGGTCGTCACCGGCGCGCAGACGATGCCGCAGGTGTTGCGGACGATGAACGCCATCTTCTCCGGCGTGCAATGGATCGCGGCGACGACGAGGTCGCCCTCGTTCTCGCGGTCGTCGTCGTCGGTGACGACGACGATCTCGCCGCGGGCGAAGGCTTCGATGGCGGAGGTGACGGAGCTGTGAGGCACGGTTCGGTACTCGAATGAGCTTTGCGTCCGGGGACGGTCAGGCGTCGGGCGCCGCGGTCAGGAGCCGACTTGCCCCCGATGGCGGAGATGGTGATCGGCGAGCACGCACGCCATCATCGCCTCGGCGACGGGCACGGCGCGGATGCCGACGCAGGGGTCGTGGCGGCCCTTCGTGATCAGGTCGACGTCGCGGTTGTCGCTCGTGACGGTGCGCCGGGGCGTGAGGATCGACGAGGTCGGCTTCACCGCGAACCGCACCACGATCGGCTGGCCGGTCGAGATGCCGCCGAGCACGCCGCCGGCATGGTTGGCCAGGAAGGCCGGGCGCCCGTCGTTGCTGGCGCGCATCTCGTCGGCGTTGTCCTCGCCGCGAAGCGCCGCCGAGGCGAAGCCGTCGCCGATCTCGACGCCCTTGACCGCATTGATCGACATCATCGCGGCGGCGAGATCCGCATCGAGCTTGCCGTAGATCGGCGCGCCGAGGCCCGGCGCGACGCCCTCGGCCACCACCTCGATCACGGCG
This sequence comes from Methylobacterium cerastii, assembly GCF_022179125.1. Lineage (GTDB taxonomy): Bacteria > Pseudomonadota > Alphaproteobacteria > Rhizobiales > Beijerinckiaceae > Methylobacterium > Methylobacterium cerastii. The sequence goes on along the minus strand of NZ_BPQG01000030.1, from coordinate 100,583 downwards.
CCGATCGACGAGCCGTCCTTTCGGATCGCGTCGAGGTAGGTTTCGTAAAATTTAGCGGTCTCGGCGTCGGGGCAGAAGAACGGGTTGTTGCCGGTCTCGTCCCAGTCCCAGCGCGACCGCTCGATCGCGTGCGGGCCCATCTGCACCAACGCCGCGCGGATCGTCACGCCGGGAATCACCTTGCGGGCGATGGCGCCGGCCGCCACCCGCGCCGCGGTCTCCCGCGCCGACGAGCGCCCACCGCCGCGATAGTCGCGAAACCCGTACTTGGCGTCGTAGGCGTAGTCGGCGTGACCCGGGCGGTAGCTGTCGCGGATTTCGGAATAGTCCTTCGAGCGCTGGTCGGTGTTCTCGATCGTCAGCGCGATCGGCGTGCCGGTGGTGAGCTGGCGCCCGCCCGTGCGGTCGTCGGCGAAGACGCCGGACAGGATCCGCACTTGGTCCGGCTCGCGGCGCTGGGTGGTGAAGCGCGACTGGCCGGGCTTGCGCCGGTCGAGCTCGGCCTGGATCTCCTCGGCCTCGAGCGCGAGCCCGGGCGGACACCCGTCGACGACGCAGCCGAGGGCGACCCCGTGGCTCTCGCCGAAGGTGGTGACGCGGAACAGGTGGCCGAACGTGTTGTGGGACATCGTGCGCGTGCTCTAGCGCGCGGGCGCCGGGGGCACAAATCGGGCGCGCTTCCCTCCCCCTTTGCTGGGGCGGGAGAAGTGCGCTGCACGGTCAGTCGAACACGAGCCCGCCCCGCGCCTTCAACGCCCGATAGGCCTCGATCCCGACCGCAAGGTCGCGCCTTAGCCGACGCTCGTCGCCCAGCGCATCGAGATCGTAGGCGAGGCCGAGGATGTGGGCCGCCGCGTAGCCCTCGGGCAGCGGGCCTTCCCTGCCGAGATCGATCGCGGACAGCGGCAGCCGGTCGGCAAAATCCGACATCCGCGCCCGCAGCGCGTCGCCGCTCCGGCGCAAGAAGCCTTCCGCATCCGGCCCATGCTCACGGATCGCCGCGACGGTGCCCTGCACGAGGCAGAAATAGACCTGCTGCCGATGCGCCGGGAACAGGTAGACGAGGTAGTAGCCCCGCGTCGCGCTGGTGGTGATCGCGGGATCGAACACCGCGAGCCAGGGCACCGCCGCCCAATGCGTGCCGCGGCCGGGGCTGCCCTTCACGCAATAGCCGCCGCCGATCGGTTCGAGCGCGCGCCGCATCTCGTCGGGCGCGCTTCTCCGGATCACAGCTGCGAGCGGGTGCCCGGCCGGCGGGTCGAGGTGGGCCTCGGGGTATTCCTCGACGATCCGTCGAAGGGCATGGCCGAGGCTCAAGACCCGGACGAATCCCGCGGACGGGCCAGCACGCCGCCGGTCATCGGCTCGCGCACGCCGGTGGTCGAGGGGAACGTGATCGGCAGGCCCTTGAGCGAGCGCACGGCCAGGTGCGCGAAGGCCTGGGCCTCGAGGAAGGCCGAGGACCAGCCGATCGCGTCCGCCATCGTGATCTCGGCGCGCAGGTGATAGTTCAGCAGCCGCACCAGCTCGCCGTTTCGGGCCCCGCCGCCGGCGACGATCCAGCGGGCCGGGATCTCCGGTGCGTGGTCCAGCGCCCGGGCGACCGCGCGGGCGGTGAAGGCGGTGAGCGTCGCCGCGCCGTCCTCGGTCGAGAGCTGGCCTGCGAGCTTGTGCGAGAACCAGTTGCGGTCGAGCGACTTCGGCGGCCGCCGGAAGAAGAACGGGTGCGTCAGCAGCCAGGCCAGCAGCGGCTCGTCGGCGCGGCCGCGCGCGGCGGTGCGGCCGCCGTCGTCGAGGTTCTTGCCCTCGCGCTCCTGCATCCACTCGTCGATCAGCGAGTTGCCCGGCCCGGTGTCGAAGGCGATCACGCCGCCCTTCGAATCGATCAGCGTCGCGTTGGCGACGCCGCCGATGTTGAGGATGCCGAACGCCCCCTCGAAGCCGGAGGCGGCGGCGAGCGCCTGGTGGAACACCGGCACGAGCGGCGCCCCCTGCCCGCCCGCCTCGATGTCGGCGCGGCGCATGTCCGAGACCACGGGGATGCGCAGCCGGTCGGCCAGCGCCTGGCCGTCGCCGACCTGGATCGTGATGCGCTGGTCGGGCCGATGGATCACCGTCTGGCCGTGGAAGCCGATCACGTCGATCTCGCCGGCCGAGAGCCCGTTCTCGGCGAGGAACTGCTCCACCGCCTGTGCATGCGCCTCGGTGACGAAGGCCTCCGCTTCGGGCAGGCGGCCGGGCCGGTCGCCCGGCGCGACCACGCCCTCGGCATCCTTGGTGGCGGCGCGCAGCAGCCCCTTCTCGTCCTCGGAATAGCCGCGGTAGCCGGTGGGGCCGAGGGGCTCGAGGTAGTTGTTGTGGCCCCGCACCACGTGGACGGCCTCGCCGTCGGTCTCGATCAGGGCGACGTCCACGCCGTCGAGGGAGGTCCCGCTCATCAGGCCGATCGCGCGCATCATGGTCATGACCTGCCCCCGTGCCTTTCGCCGGTCGCCCTGCTATGAGTGCGGCTCGCAAAACCCCCGGTCCCCGTGGGCGCCTCCGGTGGCGCCGCCGACGCGACGGGGGTTGTGCGAGTGACACCCAAGCCGCCTCATGCCCTTTTGCGAGCGGACGCGCCAGCCGAGCGGGATCGCATCCCGTGCCGCCGCCCGGCGTCCCGCCTCGAACCGAGAAGCCTGCATTCCCATGACCGCCGCCGAGCCCCTCGCGCCCAAGCCCTTCGCGCCCAAGTCCGAGTTCCTCAAGGTCCTCGCCGAGCGCGGCTACGTGCACCAATGCTCGGATTTCGCCGGCGTCGACGCGGCGGCGGCCGAGGGGCGCCTGACCTGCTACGTCGGCTACGACTGCACAGCGGCCTCGCTCCATATCGGCCACCTGCTGTCGATCATGATGCTGCACTGGCTGCAGAAGACCGGCGGCCGGCCGATCGCGCTGATGGGCGGTGGCACCACCCGCGTCGGCGATCCCTCGGGGCGCGACGAATCGCGAAAGATATTGAGCCTGGAGCAGATCGAGGCGAACAAGGCCGGCATCCAGAAGACCTTCGCCCGCTTCCTCGCCTTCGACGGCTCGTCCACCGGCGCGATCATGGTCGACAACGCCGATTGGCTGACCAAGCTGAACTACATCGAGATGCTGCGCGACGTCGGGCGCCACTTCTCGGTCAACCGCATGATGTCGATGGACAGCGTGCGGATGCGCCTGGAGCGCGACCAGGAACTCTCGTTCCTGGAGTTCAACTACATGATCCTCCAGTCCTACGACTTCGTCGAGCTGAACCGCCGCCACGGCTGCACGATGCAGATGGGCGGGTCCGACCAGTGGGGCAACATCGTCAACGGGATCGACCTCGGCCGCCGCATGGGCGTGCCCGGCCTCACCGGACTGACCTGCCCGCTGCTCACCACCGCGTCCGGCGCCAAGATGGGCAAGACCGCCGCCGGCGCGGTCTGGCTCGATGCGGAGATGCTGATACCTTACGATTACTGGCAGTTCTGGCGGAACACCGAGGACGCCGACGTCGAGCGCTTCCTCAAGCTGTTCACCTTCCTGCCGCTGCCCGAGATCGCCGAGCTCGCCGCGAAGGGGGGGGCCGGGATCAACGAGGCCAAGGTGCGGCTCGCCACCGAGGCGACGGCGCTGATGCACGGCCGCGAGGCGGCGGACGCCGCCGCCGAGACCGCGCGGAAGACCTTCGTCGAGGGGACGCTGGCCGAGGATTTGCCGAGCGTCACCGTCTCGCGCGACCTCGTCGACGCGGGTCTGGGCGTGTTAAGCGCCTTCGGCCCGGAATACGCCAAGCTGGTGCCGTCCACGAGCGAGGCCCGCCGCCAGATCAAGAGCGGGGGCCTGCGCATCGACGACGTGGTGCTCACCGACGAGCGCGCCGTGTTGCGCACCGCCGACTTCGCCAAGAACGGCGTGCTCAAGCTCTCCTTCGGCAAGAAGCGCCACGTGCTGCTGCGCGTGGCGTGAGCGCCCTTGACCGAGCGAGGCCCGGAACGGGTCTCGGCCTGGTCGATCCGCGGCGACCGTGCGTCAGTGGATGCCGCCGCTGGCGGTGATGACCTCGCCGGTGAGCCAGCGGGCCTCGTCGGAGGCCAGGAACGCGACGACGTCGGCGATGTCGTCCGGCCGGCCGGCGCGGCCGAGCGGCGTCTGCGCCACGAAGCCGGCCTCCATCTCCGAGCCGGCGATGCCGGCCGCGTGCGTGCCTTCGGTCACCACGTAGCCCGGGCTGACGACGTTGACCCGGATCTTGCGCGGCGCGAGCTCGTTGGCGAGCACGCCGGAAATCGCGTTCACCGCGCCTTTTGTGCCGGCGTAGACCGCAGCGGTCGGCGTGTTGACGTCCGTGATCGCCGACGAGATGTTGACGATGCTGCCGCCCTCGCCGAGGTGCTTGGCGGCCGCCTGGCTCGCCAGCAGCACGCCGAGCACGTTGACGTCGAACAGCTTGTGGTAATGCGCCTCGGTGATCGCCTCGATCGCCGCGAACTCGTACAGGCCGGAATTGTTGACCAGCACGTCGAGCCGGCCGAACTGCGTCACCGCCGCCTCGACGAGGGCCTGCGCCTGCGCCGCCTGCGAGACGTCGCCCTGGACCGCGACCGCCTTGCCGCCCGACGCGGTGATCGCCGCGACCACCGCGTCCGCGCCGGCCTTGCTCGACGCGTAGTTGACCACCACCGCCGCGCCCTCCTTCGCCAGCCCCTTGGCGATGGCGGCGCCGATGCCCTTCGATGCGCCAGTGACGACGGCGACTTTGCCCGCGAGCTTGGACATGTATGCTAACCCCTTTGGCATGGGTCGGCTCCAGGATGGCCGCCTTAGTCCCATAGTTCGGTAATTCAGAACTAACGGAGTTCGGTTCAAGCCCCCACATGCGGAAAAGATGAGATCTCTGTTCCACCCCGCGATCGAGGACGTCCGCCCGGACGCGATCCTCCACGCGCTGTCCGATCCGAACCGCGCGGCGATCTTCGCGCAGATCATGCGGGCGGGCTGCGTCGACGCCTGCTCGGCTTTGGCCACCCTCGGCGACCGGGTGATCCCGAAGTCGTCGCTCTCGACCCACTTCAAGGTGCTGCGCGAGGCCGGCCTGATCCGCAGCGCGCGGCATGGCGTCGAGATGCGGAACGAAGCCCGGTTCGCCGAGGTCGAGGCGCGCTTTCCGGGCCTCCTCGACGCGATCGTCAACGCCTACGCGTCGGATGCCGGCTGCGACGCGATGCGGGTGCCGGCCGCGGAGTAGTCCGCCCGGCCGATCGACCTACCGGCGATTTGCCGCGCGCGATCCGGCCCCTCAGCGGTCGCCGCCCTGCACCGCCGGGGGCACGCCGTCGGCGAAGTTCGAGCCGCCGCCCGCGCTGAACAGCTTTCGCAAGAAGCCCGGTGCCACGGCCGAGAGCGGGTTCACGCTCACGTCCGGCGCGTTGAGCTTGCCCGAGACCCGGAAGTTGACCGCGAACAGGCCCTCGTTGTGGCCACCGCCGAGCAATGGGCCGATCACCGGAACCTGCGAGACGATGTTGTTCAGGCCGTAGAGCGGCACGAAGGTGCCGTTGATGTCGGTGCGTTCGCGGGCGGTGTCGAGGAAGCCCGACAGGGTGAAGCCCATCGCTGCGTTCGAGATCGCCGCGTCGGAGAAGTCGACGCGCGAGCCGGTGCGGACGAAGTTCGCCCGCATCCGGTCGAAGGCCACCGCGCTGCCCTGCCCCGCCACCGTGCGCTTGCGCCCGCGGGCGTCCACGGTCTCCACCGTCTCCGGCCCCTGGGCCATGATGCTCGACAGGGCCGGCTCGTTGCGCAGGGAGAACTCGCGGATCTGCACGACGCCGGCCTGCGGGCCGTCGCTGAGCACGATGCCGAGGTTGAGCCGGCCGCCGTACATCCGCCGGTAGACATCGACGAAGCGCAGCGTCGCGCCGGCGTCGCCGGATTCGATCGCCAGCGTCGGCGCGCCGCGTTCGCCCTTGGTCACGCTGGCCACGAACGGGGCCGAGCGGAACTTGCCGCTCATCGCGGCCGAGCGTACGTCCTTGCCGCGCAGGGTCAGCCTGACGTTGGCGTTGGTCAGCGCCTCGTCGTTGAAGCCGGTGAGGATGCCGAGCTGGATCTCCGCCTCGATGTCCTTCGGGCTGGCGTCGCGCTGGCCCTTGCCCTCGGGCGCGGTCATCATCTTCAGGAACGGCCGCGCGTCGGCCACCGCGCCCTTCACCGCGACCCGGTAGCCGTTGCCGCTGCGCTCCAGCGAGACCCGCATGTCGTCGCCGGGCGAAAGCTTCAGGTTGGTCAGGTCCGCCCGCTCCAGGCCGCCCTCGCTGCCGAGCGAGGCGCTGCCGCGTGCCGAGGCCACGCCGGCATCGAGCACGATGTCGCGCAGGTCCATCCCTGGGCCGGTGTCGACGAGCGCGAAGGTCAGGCGCCCGGCCTTGCCCGCCGCCTTGGTCAGGCCCGGCACCAGCCCGTCGATGCCGGCGCGGGCGAGATCCGCCTCGACGCGGATTGGCGGCCTCGTCGCCCCGGCCTTGACCAGGGGGATCGTGGCCTTGACCGCGATCGGCCCGGAGAGTTGCGGCGCCGTCGGCAGGCCCTTGCGCGCCCGCAGGGCGTCGTCGGCGGTCAGGTTGACCAGCACCTCGCCGGCGCCGCCGGTTTTGGCCTGGTGCATGTCGATCGAGACCGGCGCCCCCGACAGCTTCGCGTCGCCCTTCAGGGTGAAGCCGCGCGGATCGTAGCTCACGGCGAAGCGGCCGGATTCGAGCTTGTCCTTGCCGACGACCTTGTCGACGGTCAGGTCGCTGAGCGTGCCGGTGACGGCGACCGGGAGGTCCGGCAGGTCGGGGATGTGCTTGAGGTCGAGCGGGAAGCCGATCCGCAGGTCGGCCTGGCCCTTCACCGTCGCCGGGTCGAGCTCGACGCCCGAGAGCGCCTTGAACATCTTGGTCTGGAGCAGGGCGGCCAGCGCGTCGGCGCCTCCCGACAGGCGCAGGCCGATGTCGGCCACGACCTTGTCGGGCGCGATCTCCGGGATGACGAAGGCGCCCTCGGAAATGTTCAGGGCGCGCCCGTCGGCCATGCGGATGTCGGCGGTGACGTTCCGGATCCGGGTGGTGCGCCCGGTGATCGTGCCGGCGACGGTGCCCCGGGTCAGCGGTGGCGCGTCGGCCGAGACCTCGAGCGTCGCGTCCGAGACGCGGAAGTCGATGTGCACCGCGTTGTCCGGCATCGGGTCGCCGCGCGTCGCCGCGGCGAGCTCGGCGCCCGACATGTCGACGGTGATGTCGACGGCGTCGATGCGGCCGGCGCGCAGCTCGTCGACGAGGTAGTTGCGCGCGCCCGGCGCGATGTTCTCCGGCCAGAGCCGGAGCGCCGTGCGGGCCTCGCTGTCGCTGGCGGTGACGTGGAGGGTGAGGCCGTCGTCGTCGGCGGTGGTGCCGAGCGTGCCGCTCATGTTGCCGTGGATGCCGGCGCCGGTCATGGCGAAGCTGTCGATGGCGATGCCGCCGGCCCGGCCGGTGAGATGCCCGTCCATCGCCGAGATCGTCACCGGCTTGTCCTTGGCCGCAGCGCCGCGCAGGGTCGCATTCCGGCTCGACAGGGTGGCGGTCCAGGCGAAGTCCTCGCCAGCCTTGGCCTCGGCCCAGGTGCCGGTGAGGTTCACGGCGTTGCCGGCGCCGAGGTAGTCGAGCCCGTCGAGCGTCATCACCCGGGCGGCCTCGTCCCAGCTGAAGGCGGCGTTCAGGCTCTCGATGGTGACCGGGTTGAAGTCCTTCTCCTCGACGAGGAAGGTCCCGTCGCTGGTGCGCAGCGTCGCCTTCATCGCCTCGATGCGGCCGCCGTCGAGGGCGATGTCGGCCCGGGCCGAGAGCTTCAGGTCGGTGGTGAACGGCAGCTTGGATTGGCCCGACAGCAGCAGCAGGTCGGTGGCCGGCAGGTCGTCGAGGGTGATGATTCCGGTGCGCCGGGTGCCGCCGGCCTCGCGCAGCGTGCCGCCGAAGCGCCATTGCCCGTGCGGTCCGTCGATGCGCAGCTCGAACAGCCGCGCGTCCTGCTTCGGGTCGCGGCCGAACAGGCCGTTGACGTGCTCGAATACCGCGCGCTCGCGGGCGTCGTCGTCGATCAGCGTCAGGCGGGCGTTGGTGATGCGCGCGCGATCGAGGGCGCCGACGACGCCGGCGGAATCGAGCACGACGCCGAAGATCGAGGCGGTGGCGGCCGAGAGCGGCGAGACCACGCCGCGGGCCGCGTCCACGCTCGGCGGCGTGTGCGGCGAGGCGTCGCCGGGATGGGACGGCTCGGAGGCCGCGAACGCGATCGAGCCGTCGCGGTGGACGAGCGCGGTCATCTGCACGTCGCGGAACTCGATCGAGCGCGGCGACGGCGAGAGCCTCAGCAGGCTCCAGGGGTCGATGCTGACGAGGGCGAGCGGCGCGCGCACGACCAGCGCCCCTTGCGGGTTGCGGATGTCGAGCCCGCTGACGCGCAACGCCAGCGCGTTCTCGGCATCGATCTCGAGGGTGCTGTCGCGCAGGTCGATGCGCCAGCCCGGCCCGATCCGGTCGGCCAGCGCAGCCGAGACCCGCGCCGACAGGCCGTCGATCTGCAGCGGTCCGTAGGCGAGGCGCATGACGCCCCCGCCGAGACCGAGGCCGAGCACGACGACCAGGGCGGCGGCCGTCCACAGGCAGCGCCGCGTCCAGCGACGAACCGCCTTGCGCGGGCGCCCTGCGCCGGGCGTATCCTCGAGCCGGGCCGCTTCCTCAGGCATGAAGACCTTGCATCGGCGCGTTCGCGGGGTCGGACCATGCGCTCATTCTAGGACGCGACCCTTAAGCGAAGCGTTTCCGAAAGGGGACCGGACGCTCGCGCCCGAAGTGCGGGCGTCGGGCTTGCCGGCTCCGCACCAAGCAACCATCAATCGGCCGAAAGGATGGCACGATGCCCCTCGCGCAAGGCGAGCACGCTCCCGACTTCACCCTTCCCGGCTCCGGCGGGAAGACGCTCGCGTTGGCCGAACAGGCCGGTCACAAGATCGTGCTCTACTTCTATCCGAAGGACGACACGAGCGGCTGCACCTTGGAAGCGCAAGCGTTCAACGCATCGCTGGCCGACTTCACCGCCGCCGACACGGTCGTGATCGGCGTCTCGCCCGACCCGGTGAAGAGCCACGACAAGTTCGCGGCCAAGTACGACCTCGCCTTCCCGCTCGTCTCCGACGAGAGCAAGGCGATGCTGGAGGCCTATGGCGTCTGGGTCGAGAAGAGCATGTACGGCCGCAAGTACATGGGCGTCGAGCGCACGACGATGCTGCTCGACCGCGAGGGCCGCATCGTGCGGATCTGGCCCAAGGTGAAGGTGCCGGGCCATGCCGCGGAGGTGCTGGAAGCCGCGCGCGCACTGAGCTGATCGCGCACCGCATCTCCGGGAGGCCGCATCTTGCGGAAGTCATGAGGGATTTTCCGGTTTCTTAACCCTGTCGGCGCTCGATGGCGGTCTTGGAACCCGGCCCGCCTCGATGAATCTCCGCGCCATCGTTCCTCCTCGCAGGAACCGGCTTCTCGCCGCCTCCCTCGTCGTCGCCACCCTCTGGGCCGCGGCGGCGAGCGGGCTGCTGTTGTTCCACGACGACCTGCTGGCCGGGTTCGTCGCCCGGCAGGGCGCGATGCAGGTGGCCTACGAGGCCCGCCTCGCCGCGCTCCAAGCCGAGCTCGACCGTGGCGGCTCGGCCCGCGCGGAGGCGCAAGACGCCGTCGCCGCGCGCCTCGACGAAGTCGCCGCGCGGCAGGCCGACCTGGAGCGCCGCCAGGCCGTGCTCACCGGTCTGGTGCGGACGACCGCGCCCGGCGCGATCGATCCGACGACGACCGGCGCCCTCCCCGGCCGAGCTCCCGCGCCCGAGCCAGACCTGGGATTGCGCGGGCTCGATACGGCCCGGCCGGAACGCCGCAGCGCGCGCGACGTGGACTTGCGCCTGGCGGCGCTTGCCGGGCGGCTCGACGGCCTCGCGGCGGCGCAGGTGATCGGGCTCGATCGGATCACCGAACGGGCGGCGGGCGAGCTCTGGCGCCTGCGCCGCGTCCTCGGGCGCACCGGGCTCGACCTGCAGCGTCCGTTGGAGTCCGGGCTCGGCGGACCGCTGGTTCCGATCGATCCGAGCCCCTTCGCCGCGGCCGTCGCGGTCACCGCCCGCACGCTCGGTGACGCGCAGGCCCTGCGGCGCCTCGCCGCCCGGTTGCCCCTCGACCGCCCGCTCCGTCGCGACCGCGGCCTCGCCAGCAGCTTCGGGCCGCGGCTCGACCCGTTTACCCGCGGCCTCGCGCTGCATACCGGCCTCGACCTCAAGGCCGAGCTGGGCGAGCCGGCCTTCGCAACCGCCCGAGGCCGCGTTGTCTCGGCGGAGCCGGCCGGCGGCTACGGCAACATGGTGGAGATCGATCACGGCCACGGCGTCGTCACGCGCTTCGCGCACCTAGCGCGCTTCGACGTGCGCCCCGGGCAATGGCTCCGCGCCGGCGACCTCGTCGGCCGCGTCGGCTCGACCGGCCGCTCCACCGGCGCGCACCTGCATTACGAGACGCGGATCGACGGCGAGCCGGTGGACCCGCAGGGGTTCCTGGAAGCGGGGCGGGAACTGGCGGAGGGCGAGCCGTAGTACGCCTCCTCCCCGGAGAGGAGGAGGGAAGGCGCCTACGCCTCAGTCGATGTCCTCGACCTTCTCGGTCGCGCCGTACAGCCGCTGCGCCAGCGAGGCTTCGATGAACGGGTCGATGTCGCCGTCGAGCACTTCGTCCGGGTCGGTCGACTGCGTGCCGGTGCGCAGGTCCTTCACGAGCTGGTAGGGCTGCAGCACGTAGGAGCGGATCTGGTGGCCCCAGCCGATGTCGGTCTTGGAGGCGGCCTCGGCGTTGGCCTTCTCCTCGCGCTTCTTCAGCTCGGCCTCGTACATGCGGGCGCGCAGCATGTTCCAGGCGGTGGCCCGGTTCTTGTGCTGCGACCGCTCCTGCTGGCACGCCACCACGATCCCGGTCGGGTTGTGGGTGATGCGCACCGCCGAATCGGTGGTGTTGACGTGCTGGCCGCCCGCGCCCGAAGAACGGTAGGTGTCGATCCGGCAGTCGGATTCCTTGATCTCGATCTCGATCCGGTCGTCGATGACCGGATAGACCCAGACCGAGGCGAAGCTGGTGTGCCGCCGCGCGCTCGAATCGTAGGGCGAGATCCGGACCAGGCGATGCACGCCGGATTCGGTCTTGAGCCAGCCGTAGGCGTTGTGGCCCTTGATCAGGAGCGTGGCACCCTTGATCCCGGCCTCTTCGCCGTCCGACCACTCGACGATGTCGACCTTGTACTTCCTGCGCTCGGCCCAGCGGCCGTACATGCGCTGGAGCATGTTGGCCCAGTCCTGGCTCTCGGTGCCGCCGGCGCCGGCATGGACCTCGAGATAGGTGTCGAAGCCGTCGGCCTCGCCGGACAGCAGCGTCTCGACCTGCCGGCCGGCCGCCTGCTTCTCGACGCCGAGGATCGTGGCCTCGCCCTCGCGGATGGAGGCGTCGTCGCCCTCGGCTTCGCCGAGCTCGATCAGCATCGCCCCGTCGTCGAGGTCCTGCTCGAGCTTGCGGATCGCGGCCACGGCTTCGTCGAGCTGCTGGCGCTCGCGCATCACCTTCTGGGCGGCGTCGGCGTCGTTCCACAGCTCCGGGTTCTCGGAGGCTGCGTTCAGCTCCGCGAGGCGTTTATCGACGGTATCCCAGTCAAAGATGCCTCCTCAGCAGTCCGATCGACTGCTTGGCGGCATCCGAGGCTTGCTCGATCTCGGCGCGCATTTCGAGGGTGTGTCGCTTGTGTTGTGGGCTCTGAAGGGGTCGTGTCGGGTGATACCGGGGCAGGCCGGCCCTGTAAACGGCCTCTCGCCCCGCCTTGCGACGCCCGGGCGCGCCGGAGGGCGTGAAACCGCGGGCGGCTCGCGCGTTGGTCGGGGATTTTCCAGCCCGACCGGAGCGCCGAACGATGACGAAGGCCCAAGATCACGCGAAGAAGGATGACACCAAGCACGACACGAAGAAGGACGAGGCGAAGCACGACCACGAGCAGACGGGGAAGGATTTCGACGCGGCGGTGAACATGACGCCTGCCGCCCTGAGGAAGCACCTCGACTCCGAGGCGAGCCAATCGGTCGGGCAGAAGGACGGAGGCGGCGAGGCGACCGGGCACAAGGAGGGCCGCCGCATCCTCGAGATCAAGGCCAAGAAGAAGGCCGAGCTCACCGACGACGACTACGCCCACATGCAGAAGGTCGTGGGCTACGTCCGACGCCACCTCGCGCAAGGGGGCAAGTCGCGCAACGATCCCGAATCCGCCTGGTCGCTGTCGCTGATGAACTGGGGCCACGACCCGTCGAAGGACTGATCCGGCCCTGCGGCGCGCAAGCGATCGACGCGCCGCCGGCGCCCGCCGTCAGTGTCCGCCGTAGCCCGGGATCCAGGCCGGCGCCAGGACGTAGCGGCGCTTGGCGCGGGAGTCGGCGCGGCCCTCCATCAGGCCGCTGTCGTAGTAGTTGAAGCCGGTGATGCCGAAGCCGCCGCCGTTCATCACCTGCGGCACGGCGATCGCCGGGACCGCGAGGTCCGGGCGCTGGGGCGGGACGATCGGACGGTTGGCCACGTCGACCTGCAACACCGTCGGGCCGTCCGGCCCCTGGAACACGTAGGCCCCGGACTGGGCCTGCGCGGCGCCTGTGCCGACGATCGCGAAGAGACTGGTGACGAGGCCGGCAGCGAGGCCGTGTCGAAGGAAGGGGTTCATTCGCGTACTCCGTCGCTGGGGGCCGGCTTCAATCGTCGGGGCACCATGCCCGATGCGGACCGACATGTCCGTCGGCGCGACGCGTGGGCCGCGCCTTCGTCCCGGGAAATCCGGCCGGGACCGTCGCCGGTCAGCCCTTCGAGCGCAGCACGACCACGGGTTGCCGAGCGATCGGCTTGCAGGTGGTCTCGAAGGCGTTGAGCACCAGCGGGCGCGAGTCGCAGGCGAAGGCCGCGTCGGGCCCGGGCGCCGGGATCGGATCGCGGGCGACGATCGGGTTCGGCGCGCAGGCCGAGGCGGCTGCCGCCAGCAGTAGGGCGGCGGGCAGGGACAGGCGACGCATGCGGGCCTCGGTGACGCGGGAACGGATCATTGCCGGAGACCCTGCGCACCCGGGCTGCGGCTGACAACCGTCTCGGGCCCGCGCGCCGTGCTTTGGCCGGGCGTGTCGCCCCGCCGCAACAACCGCCCTCGGGCGAACGGACGCTTCGGGCGATCAGGCGCTCTTGGCCAGGGGCACGACGTTGTGTAGCGTCTTGTCCGCGGTCTCGAGGAAGCGGCGGACGTTGCGCGCGGCCTGCCGGATGCGCTGCTCGTTCTCGACCAGCGCGATGCGGACGTAGTCGTCGCCGAACTCGCCGAAGCCGATGCCCGGCGCCACCGCCACGTCGGACTTCTCCAGCAGCAGCTTCGAGAACTCCAGGCTGCCCATCTCCTTGAACTTCTCCGGGATCGGCACCCAGGCGAACATCGAGGCGGCGGGCGCCGGGATCTTCCAGCCGGCCTTGCCGAAGGACTCGACCAGCGCGTCGCGGCGCTTCCTGTAGATCGCCCGCATCTCGTGGATGCAGTCGTCCGGGCCGTTGAGGGCGGCGGTGGCGGCCACCTGGATCGGCGTGAAGGCGCCGTAGTCGAGGTAGGACTTCACGCGGCTGAGCGCCGCCAGCAGGCGCTCGTTGCCGACCGCGAAGCCCATGCGCCAGCCGGCCATGGAATAGGTCTTGGACAGGGAGGTGAACTCCACCGTCACGTCGATCGCGCCCGGCACCTGCAGCACCGAGGGCGGCGGCTCGCCGTCGAAGTAGACCTCGGCGTAGGCGAGGTCCGACAGCAGGATGATCTCGTGGCGCTTCGCGAAGGCGACGAGGTCGCGGTAGAAATCCAGCGTCGCGACGTAGGCCGTGGGGTTCGACGGATAGCAGACCACCAGCGCCACGGGCTTCGGGATCGAGTGCGCCATGGCGCGCTCCAGGGCCGGGAAGAACGCGGGCGTCGGCTCGGCCGGGACGGAGCGGATCACGCCGCCCGCCATCAGGAAGCCGAAGGCGTGGATCGGGTAGCTCGGGTTGGGCACCAGCACCACGTCGCCGGGCGCGGTGATCGCCTGCGCCATGTTGGCGAAGCCCTCCTTCGAGCCCAGCGTCGCGACGACCTGGGTGTCCGGGTTCAGGCTCACGCCGAAGCGGCGCTGGTAGTAGCCGGCCTGGGCGCGGCGGAGGCCCGCGATGCCCTTCGAGGCCGAGTACCGGTCCGTGCGCGGACGCCCGGCCGTCTCGCACAGCTTGGCGATGACGTGCTTGGGGGCGTCGAGGTCGGGGTTGCCCATCCCGAGGTCGATGATGTCGGCGCCGTTGGCGCGGGCGGCGGCCTTGATCCGATTGACCTGCTCGAACACGTAAGGCGGCAGGCGCTTGATGCGGTGAAAATCGGTCATGGCCATCTGTCCATCGGCGCGGATCCCGCGGGGCGGCACGGGCGGCCCCGACGGGTGGCGGTCGGCCTCTCTACCATCGAAGCGGGCCGCCGCCGACCCCGAATCGCTGACTTATTGTGCCGGCTGCGCCGGCGCGCTCGCGGGCTTCGTCGCCTTGCCGGCGCTCTCGGCCGCCCGGCCCTTCGATTCGTTGCGGCCGCGGGCGCCCTCGAGCTCGGCCTCCAGCGCCTTCTGGCTCTCGGCCGACTTCGCCCGCACGGGACGGACCGGGGCCGACACGCCCACCGGCATGAATTCGGGGTCTGCCTTCGAGCGCGAGTTCGCGACGAAGTCCGGTGCCGCGACCGGCTTCGGGCCGTAGCCGGCCTCGACCGCGAGCGTCTTGATCGGCGAGAGATCGGAGGAGCAGGCGCCGGTCGCCGCCGCAGCACACAGCGCGAGCGCGCCGAGCAGCCGGCGGACTGCACCAGCGCGCCCCGCGGAGCCGGCCGGATGCGACGGCCTGCCCGGGGACGTCGTAACCGGGTTCGGAACCTTGTCGGACGTTGAGTTCATACCGCAGATATATCGCCGTTCGCGCCTGCCGCGCTGGGCAAATCAGGGGTTGGCGCGTTAATTTGTCGGAAACGAGGCTCGAACCGCCCCAGGGCGGGCGCTCGGGTCCGCCGCGCCGACGGCGCGGAGGGAAGCTGGGAGTGGATCACGCGTGACGACGCAGCCGACGACGCCCGCGATGCCCGATTTCGAGGCCCTGTCGCGCAACGCGGGCCAGTTCATGGAGGAGCTCGGCCGCGCCGCCGCGCGCTACGTCGCCCCCGAGGACGGGTTGCCGGTCCAGCCCAAGCCGCCCCAGGAAGCCAGCGACCTCGTGCGGACGCTGGGCACCGTCGCCGAGACCTGGCTCTCCGACCCGAAGCGGACGCTGGAGGCGCAGACCAAGCTCAGCGAGGCCTTCGTCGCCCTGTGGGGCTCGACTTGGTTCCGACTCCAGGGCCGCGAGGCGCCGCCGGTGGCGCAGCCCGAGCCGAAGGATGCACGGTTCTCGGACGCGGAATGGTCGTCGAACCCGTATTTCGACTTCATCAAGCAGGGCTACCTGATCACCACGCGCTGGGCCGAGGGCCTGGTGAACGAGGCCGAGGGCATCGACGACCACACCCGGCACAAGGCGCAGTTCTACCTGCGCCAGCTCGCCGGCGCGCTCTCGCCCTCGAACTTCGTGATGACCAATCCGGAGCTGATCCGGCACACTCTGCAGGAGAACGGCGCCAACTTGGTGCGCGGCATGAAGATGCTGCAGGAGGACATCCAGGCCGGGTCGGGCGAGTTACGGGTTCGCCAGACCGACCGCGACGCCTTCAAGTTCGGCGTCGACGTGGCGGTGACGCCGGGCGAGGTGGTGTTCCGCAACGACCTGATGGAGCTGATCCAGTACGCGCCGCGCACGGAGACGGTGCTGAAGCGCCCGTTCCTGATCGTGCCGCCGTGGATCAACAAGTTCTACATCCTCGACCTCAACCCGGCCAAAAGCCTGATCGGCTGGATGGTCGACCAGGGGCTGACCGTCTTCGTGATCTCCTGGGTGAACCCGGACGAGCGTCACCGCGACAAGGACTTCGAGTCATACATGCGCGAGGGCATCGAGGCGGCGATCGACGCGATCGGCGTTTCCACCGGCGAGACCGAGGTGGCGGCGGCCGGCTACTGCGTCGGCGGCACCCTGCTCGCGGTGATGCTCGCCATGCAGGCGGCCACCGGCAACACGCGGATCAAGAGCGCCACCTTCCTCACGACGCAGGTCGACTTCACCCATGCCGGCGACCTGAAGGTCTTCGCCGACGAGGACCAGATCCGGCAGATCGAGACACAGATGGCCGAGCGCGGCTACCTCGACGGCGCCAAGATGGCCAACGCCTTCAACATGCTGCGCCCGAACGACCTGATCTGGTCCTACGTCGTCAACAACTACGTGAAGGGCAAGGCGCCGAGCGCCTTCGACCTGCTGTACTGGAACGCCGACGCCACCCGGATGCCGGCGGCGAACCACGCCTTCTACCTGCGCAACTGCTACCTCGAAAACAACCTCGCGCAGGGGAAGATGGTGCTAGGCAACATCCGCCTCGACCTGAAGAAGGTCACGGTGCCGGTGTTCAACCTCGCCACCCGCGAGGACCACATCGCGCCGGCGATCTCGGTGTTCGAGGGCTCGTCGAAGTTCGGCGGCCCGGTCGACTACGTGCTGGCCGGTTCCGGCCACATCGCCGGCGTGGTCAACCCGCCAGCCAAGCTGAAATACGGCTACTGGACCGGCGGCAAGGCGGAAGGGCGCCTGGAGGACTGGATCTCCGCGGCCACCGAGACCAAGGGCTCGTGGTGGCCGTACTGGTTCCAGTGGCTGGAGGCCCAGGCCCCCGAGCGGGTGCCCGCGCGCAAGCCGGGCGGCGACGCCCTGCCCTCGCTGGCGCCGGCGCCCGGCACCTACGTGCGCATGAAAGCCTGACGACGGCCTAATCGCCGCCTTGGCCGGTTCCTGCGTAGGTCCGGGACGGCTCCGCCCCGGACCGGTCGTTCGGGCCTCAGTACTTGCGGACGAGCGGGACGGGCGCGGGGGCCGCCGGGGCGTCGAAGGTGTAGCGGAAGCCCACTGAGACGATGTCCGCGCTGCCGTCTACGAGACCGGCGAAGACGATGTTGCCGGTGTTGTAGTCGCGGCCCGGTCCGGCGAGGATTCGGCTGCGCTCCACGAACAGGTGCGAGTAGGCCAGCGTCAGCAGGAGCTTGTCGCTCCAGCGGTAGCTGCCGCCGACGGCGAGGTTGACGCGGTCCCCGTCGGGCAGCCGCACCGAACGGTTCGAGAAGTCGATCGGCGACTGCTCGTAGGACACACCCGCGCGCACGGTCAGGGCCGGCGACCAGTCGTATTCGCCGCCGATCGAATAGGTGTAGCCGTCCTTGTAGTTGAGCGGCAGGAAGCTGACCGGCACGTTGCGGGCCTCGGACACGATGCCGACGGTGCCGAGCCTCGACCAGTTGTCCCACTCGAAGCCGAGGTTCATCCGGAAGTTCGGAGCCAGCGACTGCGTCAGGCCGACGCTGAGTTTTTCGGGGGTGTTGAGGTTCGAGCGGACCTGGCCGGCGAGCGGCGCCAGCGCCACCAGCGGCACGCCGATGGACCCTTCGATGTCGTGATGCACCGAGGAGCGATAGCCCACGCCGATGGCGGTGCCGGCCCAGGGCGTCACCAGCACGCCGGCGGTGAAGCCCACGCCCCAGGAATCGCCCTTGAGGAAGCTGCTCGGATACGCCGTCGGGGACAGGCCCGGGATCGGCAGCGCCTGCCGCAGGGTCAGGCGGAAATACTCGATGTTCGGGCCGGCGGCGACCGACAGCCAATCGTTGACCTTGAAGCCGACGACCGGGTTGAAGGCGAGCGAGAAGATCCGATTGGAGCGGCCGTAGACCTCGCCGGCCCAGGTCTGCTGCGGCTTCGTCACGAGGCCGAACGGCGCGCCGGTCTGGATGCCGATCCAGAGGCGGTCGTTGAGCTGGTAGGCGGTGGCGCTCGAGGGCAGCACGGCGCCCTGCCCGATCTCGCCCGATCCGCCGAGGCCGATGAAGCCCGGATTGGTCGGGGTCGTCGGCGTAATCTTGCCGGACAGGCCGACATACGTGAGGTTCTGCTCGGTGACCCAGCCGGGACGCATCGTCACCACGGCGGGGTTCCAGAACATCGAGGACACGCCGCCGCCGCCGGAGGCCGCGCCGGCATCGGCCATGCCGACCGCGATGGCGCTCTGCTCGCGCAATCCGAAGGCGCCGGCCTGGGCGCCCGCCGTGCCGATCATCAACGCGGCCGCCGAAACGCCGGCCGTCGCGAATGCGCGCAATGTCTTTGCCATGGTCGTCTCCCCATACGATCCGGCGGTGCACTCGTTCGGTGCCGCCCATTCGGGCCGTCGCCTCGGTTAAATCTGTGCCAATATTCGGCAGGAGACACAACGCCCGACGGTCGCTAAATTTTATCAGTATAAATTGATAGAAATACTAGTTTCAATATTTTTAGATTTGTAGATCGGTTGAAACGAAGGTTTCCACCAATCTTCGTTCATATGTAAACGATCTGCGGTAGCGTACAGGACTATTTACCCTTTGCGCCGCCGGGCGTCTTTGGGCGATCCATGTGCGCTTTCTGCCACATGCCGGCACCTGCTTCCGGTGCACCCTTTGTCCCGGATGGCTCCCGCCGGATATTCCAGGGCGCCATCGCCGACGACGGGGGCGCCGGCCTCGTCACGCTTGACCCGGCTGCCCCGACACCCACCTTCCTGCGCACGAGGTTGCGGAACGCTGGGAGTGGACGGACGATGAAACTGGTTCGGCACGGTGCGACCGGCGACGAGAAGCCGGGTCTGATCGACGGCGGCGGCGGACTGCGCGACCTGTCCGGCGTCCTGCGCGACATCGCCGGGCCGGGCCTCTCGCCCGAATCCCTCGACCGGCTCCGCCTGATCGACCCTGAGACGCTGCCCCTGCTGCCGGAATCCACCCGGCTAGGCCCCTGCGTCGGCGGCACCCGCAACTTCGTGGCGATCGGCCTCAACTTCGCCGACCACGCCGCCGAGACCGGCTCGCCGATCCCGTCCGAGCCGATCGTGTTCAACAAGGCGCCGTCCTGCATCGTCGGCGCCAGCGACACGGTGATCATCCCCAAGGGCTCGGCCAAGACCGATTGGGAGGTCGAGCTCGCCGTCGTGATCGGCTCCCGCGCCTCCTACGTCCACGCCAACGAGGCGCTGAACTACGTGGCCGGCGTCTGCATCTGCAACGACGTCTCCGAACGCGAATGGCAGATGGAGCGCGGCCCGACCTGGACGAAGGGCAAGGGCTGCCCGACCTTCGGGCCGCTCGGGCCGTGGCTGGTGACGCTCGACGAGGTGCCCGACCTCGGCAATCTCGCGATGAGCCTCGACGTGAGCGGGCAGCGCATGCAGACCGGCTCCACCGCGACGATGATCTTCGATGTGCCGCAGCTCGTCGCCTACGTCTCGCACTTCATGATGCTGGAGCCCGGCGACGTGATCACGACCGGCACCCCGCCGGGCGTCGGACTCGGCATGAAGCCGCCGCGCTACCTCAAGGCCGGGGACGAGATGGTGGTGCGCATCGATCGCCTCGGCGAGCAGCGCCAGCCGGTGATCGCCTTCGACGACTGGACCGCGAAGGTCTCGGCCGGCGAGCCGACGAACTGACGCTCTTCTCTTCCGGTGCTGACGCCGCGGTCGGTGACGATCCGCTATCGACTTCGTGAACGTCCTCTGCACAGAAGGCTCGACCTTTCGGAGGACGCCTTCACGTGAGCATCGGTCTGATCGCCCTCCTCGACGACGTCGCCGGGATCGCCAAGGTGGCCGCGGCCTCCCTCGACGACGTCGCCGGCCAGGCGGCCAAGGCCGGGGTGAAGGCCGCCGGCGTGGTGATCGACGACGCGGCGGTGACGCCGCGCTACGTCGTCGGCTTCGCCGCCGAGCGCGAGTTGCCGATCGTCGCCAAGATCGCGGTCGGCTCGCTGCGCAACAAGCTGCTGTTCCTGACGCCGGCCGCCCTGGCGCTCGGCGCCTTCGCGCCCTGGGCGATCACCCCGCTGCTCATGCTCGGCGGCGCCTACCTCTGCTACGAGGGGACCGAGAAGGTCTACGAGGCGCTGGTCCCCCATGCCGGCCACGCGCACGACGCCCAGCCCGACGCCGGCGGCGACGGCCGGGCGATGGAGGACCGCAAGGTCTCGAGCGCGATCAAGACCGACTTCATCCTGTCGGCCGAGATCATGGCGATCACGCTGGCCGCGCTCCCCGAGGGCGGCGTCGTCACCAAGGCTGCCGTGCTGGCGCTGGTGGCCGTCGGCATCACCGCCTTCGTCTACGGCGCGGTGGCGCTGATCGTGAAGGCGGACGACGCCGGCATGGCGATGGCCGCGAGCACGTCGAGATCCGCGTTCGGAAGTTTCGTCCGCGCCCTCGGGCGGGGCATCGTCAAGGGAATGCCGCCCTTCCTCGCGCTGCTGGCGATCGTCGGCACCGCGGCGATGATCTGGGTCGGCGGCGGCATCCTGGTCCACGGGCTCGAGACCTACGGCCTGCCGCAGGTCGCCCACGCCCTGCACGCGGCCTCCAGCGCCGTCGCCAGCGCGCTGCCGCCCGCCCTGTCGGGCTTCGTCGAATGGCTCGTCACGGCCGCCGGCTCCGGCGTCGTCGGCCTCGTCGTCGGCAGCCTGCTCATTCCGCTGACGAGTTTCGTGATCGCGCCGGCCTGGCACGGCCTGTCGCGCCTGCGTGGGGCTTCCGCCCGAGCCTGACGGCTTGATTTTCGTCCGCGGATTCGCCTCATGGGCGCATGATGCTGACGACCTCCGCCCCCGCCGCCCCTGCCATCCGCCACGATTGGACGGTCGAGGAGATCCGCGCGATCCACGACCTGCCGCTGCTCGACCTCGTGTTCCGGGCGGCTTCCGTGCATCGCGCCCACAATGATCCGGCCGACATCCAGCGGGCCTCGCTCCTCTCGATCAAGACCGGGGGCTGCCCGGAGGATTGCGCCTACTGCCCGCAATCGGCCCACCACAAGGGCACCGGCATGGCCAAGGAGCGCCTGATGCCGGTGGACGCGGTGCTGCGCGAGGCCGCCGAGGCGAAGGCCGCCGGTGCGCACCGGTTCTGCATGGGCGCGGCGTGGCGCCAGCCGAAGGACGGGCCGGAATTCGACGCGGTGCTCGCTATGGTCCGCGGCGTGCGGGGCATGGGCATGGAGGCCTGCGTGACCCTGGGCATGCTGACGCCGTCGCAGGCCGGGCGCCTCGCCGAGGCGGGGCTCACCTCCTACAACCACAACCTCGACACCGGCCCGGACTTCTACGAGGACATCATCTCGACCCGGACCTACGCCGACCGCCTCCAGACCTTGGAGAACGTCCGCGAGGCCGGCATCGGCCTGTGCTGCGGCGGCATCGTCGGGATGGGCGAGGGCGTGACCGACCGGGCCGCGATGCTTCAGGTGCTGGCCAACCACGCGCCGCATCCCGAGAGCGTGCCGATCAACGCGCTGGTCGCCGTCGAGGGGACGCCGCTGGAGGACCGCCCGCCGGTCGACCCGCTCGACCTCGTGCGCATGTGCGCGACGGCGCGGATCGTGATGCCGAAGGCGCGGGTCCGCCTCAGCGCCGGCCGCAAGGGGCTGACCCGCGAGGCGCAGATCCTGTGCTTCCTCGCCGGCGCCAACTCGATCTTCTACGGCGAGCGCCTGCTGACCACCGCCAACAACGAGACCGATTCCGACGCCGCGCTCCTGCGCGACATCGGCATCACGGTCGCCGCGCCGATGATGGAAGCCGCCGAGTAGGGCTTAGGCCGCGGCGGCGTCGGGCAGGACGATCCGGAACCGGGTGCCTTCCGTTCCGGGATCGAGCGACAGCGTCCCGCCGTTCAGGCGCACCAGCTCGGAGGCGATGGCGAGGCCGAGCCCGGTCCCGCCCGAGCGCATCGAGCCCTGGAACGCCTCGAACAGGTGCTCCTTGGCCCGCGCCGGCAGGCCCGGCCCGTTGTCGCTCACCAGGATCGTCACCGCGTCCGCGCTTTCGCGTCCGGCCGCGATGCGCACCTCGGGCGCGGCCATGTCGGCCTCTGTGAAGTCGTGGGCCTGGACGGCGTTGCGCACCAGGTTTCCCACCGCCCGCGCGATCTGCTCCGAATCGGCGAACACGGTCAGATCGGGTGCGACCTCGGTGACGACCCGCACCCGGCCGTGGGCGGAGAGCGCCGCAAGGTCGGCGAGTTCGGCCATCACCGGAGCCAGCGCGAATTCGCGGCTCCGCGGCGTGCGCTCGGCGGCCCGCCCGTAGGCGAGCGTCGCCTCGCAGAAGCGGATCGCCCGGCCCAGGGTCGCCACGAGGCGCGGCGCGACCCGCTGCACCGTCGGGTCGGAGATGTCCTCCAGGCGGTCGCCGAGGAGCTGCGCCCCGGTGAGCAGGTTGCGCAGCTCGTGGTTGATCTTGGCGACCGAGAGCCCGAGCTCGGCGAGCCGCCGCTTCTGGCGGAGCTGGTCGGCCAGCGTCCGCTGCATCCGCGCCAGCGCGGTTTCGGCGAGCCCGATCTCGTCGCTGCGGCTCGTGGGCGCGATGACCCGGTCGGCGCCCTCCGGGTCGTCGGCGAAGGCGGTGATGTTGCGCGCCAGCCGCCGCACCGGCCGCACGATCAGGGTCTGCAGCACGAAGAAGACGAGGCCGGCGGCCGCCGTCGCGATGATGAGCGAGGACACCGCCAGCCGGATCGCGAAGTCGACCACCGCCTGCTTCAGCGGCGCGTCGTCGAGGAGGATCTCCACGAGGTCGAAGCCCTCCCAGCCTTGGCCGACGACGCGGATCGGGTCGTCGACCGGTTCGGTGAGCGTCCGCCAGGCGCCGCGGATGGCGCACAGGATCGTCTGCTTGCGCAGGTCGACCGTGTCCGAGACCCGCTCCGGCACCGGGTCGATCGACAGGAGCTGGCGGGTGTCGCCGTCGCGGACCGCGATCGCGCGGGCGCCGACGCCAGCGAGCAGGCGCCGGGCGAGTTCGTCGGGCACCGGGTGCCCCTCGCTGGCGTCGAGGACGAGGGCGGCGACCTGCGCCGCGCTGATCCGGTCGGACAGCCAGGACAGGCGGTAGTTCGCCACCGCCGGCACGAAGATCAGGACCTCGATCGTGGCGACGAAGGCGACGGTGACGAGGAAGAGCCGGCCGGACAGGCCGAGGTGCCGGAGCCAGCGCGCCGATCGCGGCCGTGCCGCTGTTGGCGCCGCGGGCTCGATCGCCGGCGACTCGGTCGGTTGCGTGTCAGAGCGTGCGACCACTGCTGTCCCGGCCCCGGAAAGCGCGGCGACCCCGTGCCCCTTCGCGAACGTCCCGACGCCGCCCGCATCCCCGCCGGGACGGCGGCATCGACAAGCCTCGTAGCGCGCGCGCCTGCGAAGCGTCGAGGGGGCATCGCCAGCGGGACCGGCGCCGGCGCGCGTTTTCAGTACGCAAACGCGAGGGTCGGCGCGGGTCTCCCGGTCATTGCGCGCCGCGCCGGACGAAGCGCCGGCGCAGGACGATCGAGAGCAGCGCGAACAATCCGAGGCCGCCGAGGCCGACCACCATGCGCGGCGTGACCAGGGCGCGGAAGCTCAAGGCGTTCTCGCAATCGGTGCCGCCGGCCGAGAGGCATGCCACCTTCGCGTCCGCATGCGCGGCGACCACGTCCTCGATGCCGGCGCCGGTGGCGGCGTAGACGAAGGCTCCCGGCAGCAGGCCGCAGGCGGTCGCCAGCACGAAGGTGCGCAGCGCGACGCCGAAGGCGGCCGGGGCGAGGTTGGTCATCCAGAACGGGAACAGCGGCAGCAGCCGAAGGAACACGACGTAGCCGAAGGCGTCGTCGCGGAAGCCCTCGGCCAGCGCACCGAGCCGCGGCCCGGCCACCCGCCGCAGCAGGTCCGAGGCCGGCCCGCGGCCGATCGAGAACACGATCGCGGCGCCGGTGGTGGCGGCGCAGACCGCGACGAGGGCGCCGGCGACGATGCCGAACAGGAAGCCGCAAACCATCGTCAGGATCAGCGTCGCCGGCACCGAGACGACGACGGCGGCGACGTAGACCAGGTAGGCGAGCACCAATGCGCGCGGACGGTCGGCCTCGACGAAGGCGCGCAGCCATTGCCGCGACTCCAGCAGCCGGTCTAGGCTCAGGAGCTGCGACGCGCCCGAGACCAGCACCGCGATCGAGAGCGCGATTAGCAGGGCGAGCGGCAGCCAGCGCCACAGCCGGCGCCGGGCTGAGGGCGGAGGACCGGGCGGCGTCGCGCCGTCCGCGATCACGCCGGCTTTCGCATCCGCAGGATCTTGAAGAACCCGCCTGGGAAGGTCGGCGCGACGCCGATGAACTCGACGCCGTTGCGCCGGGCCCAGGCCTCGATCCGCGTCGACTTGAAGTCCGAAGACCAGCCGATCTTGGTGCAGAGCGGCGCGACGATCTCCTCGACCTTGGCCACCGGCCCCTCGGTCTGCCCGAAATGGTTGGCGAGCACGATGCCGCCACCGGGCCGGACCACCCGCAGGAACTCGGACAAAGCCGCTTCCGGGTCGGGCACGAGGGTGATCAGGAACTGCGCCACCACCGCGTCGAAGGAGGCGTCGGCGTAGCCGAGGCGGCAAACATCCATCACCTGCAGGCCCTTCACGTGGGCGAGGCCGCGGCGCTGTACCTTACGGCGTGCCCGCTTCAGCATGTCCTCGGAGAGGTCGACGCCGCAGACGAAGCTGGTGCGCGGGTAGTAGCCGAGCGACAAGCCGGTGCCGACGCCGGCCTCGAGGATCCGCGGGCCGCTCTCGGCGGCGGCGGCCACCGCGGCGCGGGCCGCCGGCTCGGTGAGCTTGTCGTAGACCACGTCGTAGACCGGCGCCCAGCGGGCATAGGCCTTGCGCATCAGGGCGGTGCTCGGCCCGGCCTCCGGCTCGCTCAGCATTCAGGTTCTCTCGTGATTTTCGAGGGGATGATCGGTTCGGGCCGCGGCGGATCGGGCGGCTCTTATCAGGCAGCTCTTGTATCAGGCGGCTTTCGCGGCGTCCGCCGAGGCGGCGGCCACCCGCCGGATCGTACCGCCGCCAAGGACCTGCGCGCGCGGGGCCTCGTCCGCGTAGATCGCGCAGGCCTGCCCCGGCGAGACCCCATCCTCGGGGACGGCCAGGACGACCTCGGCGGTGTCGGTCGCGGGGTCGTAGTCGAGCCGCGCGGGGCGGGGCTCGCGGGTCGAGCGCACCCGCACAGCGACGGCCATGTCGGAGACCGGGCCTGGAGCCCCGAGCCAGTTCACGTCCGTCAGCCGGATGCGGTGCGTCGCCAGCGCCGCCCGCGGGCCCACCACAACGCGGGCGGTGTCGGGCTCCAGCCGGACCACGTAGAGCGGCTCGGGCGAGGCCAGGCGCAGGCCCCGCCGCTGCCCGACGGTGTAGTGGATGATGCCCTCGTGACGCCCGAGGGCGTGGCCGTCGAGGTCGACGATCTCGCCGGGGCGCGCGGCATCGGGGCGGAGCCGCGCGATCACGTCGGCGTAGCGGCCCTGCGGCACGAAGCAGATGTCCTGGCTGTCGGGCTTCTCGGAGACGACGAGCTCGAGCTCGCGCGCCAGCCGCCGGGTCTCGTCCTTCGGCAGCTCGCCGAGGGGGAAGCGCAGGAAGTCGAGCTGACTCTGCGTGGTGGCGTAGAGGAAGTAGCTCTGGTCGCGCGCCGGATCGAGGGCGCGATAGAGCGCGCGACGACCGCCCTCCCCCGGCAGCGCCCGGCTCGCGACGTAATGGCCGGTGGCGAGGCAGTCGGCGTCGAGGTCGCGCGCGGTGGCGAGCAGGTCGCGGAACTTGATCGAGCGGTTGCACTCGACGCAGGGGATCGGCGTCTCGCCGGCGAGGTAGCTCTCGGCGAACCGGTCGATCACCGCGTCGCGGAAGCGGTCCTCGTAGTCGAGGACGTAGTGCGGGATGCCGATGCGCTCGGCGACGCGCCGGGCGTCGTGGATGTCCTGGCCGGCGCAGCAGGCCCCCTTGCGGTGCGTCGCCGCGCCGTGATCGTAGAGCTGCAGGGTGATGCCGACGACGTCGTAGCCCTGGCGCTTCAGCAGCCCGGCCACGACGGAGGAATCGACGCCGCCGGACATGGCGACGACGACGCGCGTCTCGTGCGGAGGCTTGGCAAGGTCGAGGGAATTCATGGCGCCGGGTCTGACGGCGGCGCGGGCCTTCTTAAGGTCCCGCCGCCCAGGGCTGTCTATAGTGTGTGTCGCCCGGCGTTTCCAGGGCGCGGCCCGCTCCGCGGGCGCCTTGAGCCGGCAAGTCCTGCCGGGCACACGGCAGCAACCGCCCTCGCCCACCGCGCGAACTGCTCGATCGGTCTGAGAAAAATCAAACTTATCAGTGCCTTGAACAATTTCCGGCGCTGGCCTGCCGTTTGCTCCTATCGGTGCAGGAGGCCGGGCATGGCAGTTGGGACGATGGATTTCGTGGATGCGACCGCGTGGGCCTCCGCCCGCACGGCGACGCGCGACACGACGGATGCGGCGGCGGCCCGCGCCCGCTTCGGCCGCGACCTCGACGCGGCGACCGCCAAGGACGACGCCCAGGCCCGCAACGCCGCCGAGCGCGGGCGCAGCGCCGACGCCGCCGCGCTCGGACGCGCCGACCGCGCTAAAGCTGCCGACCTCGCCTCAGCCGACGCCAAGGCCGCCCGGGCGGCAAGCCAATCCGCTGCTGCGACCCGCGACGCGCCCGCCGCGCCGGCAAAGGCCAGCCCACATCGGACGGGTTTTGGGACGCCGCGTCCCGCGACGGCTTCGACAGGAACCGTGACCCGCGGCGCCGACACGGCGCGGCCCACGGCCGACGCGCCATCCAAGACCAATTCGACATCGGACGACGGCAAGGCGGACCCCGTTACCGCGGCCCCGGAAAACGCCAAGACGAAGGCCGAGGCGCCCTCGTCCGACGCGAAGGCTGCCGATCCGAAGGCGCCCGAGACTCTACTCGCGGCCCCGACGGTCGCGCTCATCCTCGATGCTCCACCACCAGCCCTGACCGGCCGCTCCGCGACGCCACCTGCTGCCGCCGCCGCAGAAGCGGCCTCCGCCGTCGGCATCGCCGGGACGGCAGCGGGCGCCGCTCCGGCCGAGGCCGCGGGCCGGCCGGGCGCTGCGGCGAGCGCGAAGGGCGACGACGCGGTCGCGGGAACGGATGCGGGTGCCGCGCCTGCGACCAAGGCCGACCTGTTCGCCGCGCTGACCGATGTGGCCTCGGCCGGGCCCGGCACCCCGGATCCGGTCGCCAGGACCCAGGCCGCGTCTTCTGGTCAGGCGTCGGCCGCCGCGGACAAGGCTCCGGTCGCGGCGGCCGCGCCGCCCGTGCCGCTCGGACAAGTCCCGATGACGATCGGACTGCGCTCGCTCGCCGGTTCGAGCGAGTTCCAGATCCGGCTCGATCCGCTTGAGCTCGGCCGCGTCGACGTCACCCTCGACATCGACAAGGACAAGGGCACCGTGACCACGCATCTCGTGGTCGAGCGCGTCGAGACCCTGGCGATGCTCCAACGCGACGCCGGCAGCCTGCAGCAGGCGCTGGCCCAGGCCGGGCTCGACCCGTCGCAGGGCGGCATCACCATGTCGCTGCGAAGCGACGGCGGCTCGGGCGGCGAGGCCGCGCAACGCGACGGCCGGCCCGGCCGCGGCAACGCCCTGCCCACCACCCCTTCCGACGCCGCCGTCTCGGAGGTCGCGCCCCTGCGCACGCTCCGCGGCCTGAGCGGCCTCGACATCCGGATCTGAGGAGGCCCACCGATGACCAGCGGCATTTCCAGCCTGACGAGCGCGGCCGCCTCCAGCGCCGCGGGCAAGACCGCCGACAGCGCGACGCTGGCGAGCAACTTCACCCAGTTCCTGACCCTGCTGACGACGCAGCTCAAGAACCAAAACCCGCTCGACCCGATGGACACCAACCAGTTCACGCAACAGCTGGTGCAGTTCGCCCAGGTGGAGCAGCAGCTGAAGGGCAACGACCGCCTCGACAGCATCCTGGCCAACAGCAAGGCGGCGAGCTCGGCCTCCGCCACGAGCTACATCGGCAAGAACGTGACCACCGACGGCACCACCGCCGACCTCAAGGACGGCTCGGCGACCTGGAACCTGACGCCGGCGCGCGACGCGACCAAGGCGGTGGTGACCATCTCCGACTCCAAGGGAAACGTCGTCGGCACGCAGACGACGTCGCTCGCCGCCGGCAGCCAGACCTTCTCGTGGAACGGCAAGAACTCGTCGGGCCTCGCGGCGCCGGAGGGAACCTACACGATCAAGGTCTCGGCCTCGGACGCCACCGGCGCCACGGTGCAGGTCGCCACGGCGATGAGCGGCAGCGTCGACAAGGTCGACCTCAGCGGCGCGAGCCCGGTTCTGATCATCGGCACCTCGCGCGTGCCCCTGTCCAGGGTCACCGGGATCGGGTTGTCCACAACCTCGAGCTGACGAATCACTTCCGAGTGATCCGCTTCAACATGTTTTAAGCTCGCGCAAGTAGGTTGGTGTCTCGACAGGTCAGTCGAGTTGTAGAGCGTACCATGACCGAACCGCACCGCCCGAGAGTGAAATACGTGATCGGGCCAGATGGAAGTCCACTGACGATCGCCGACCTGCCGCCTACGAGCACCCGTCGATGGGTGATCCGCCGGAAGGCCGAAGTGGTTGCCGCCGTCCGCGGCGGCCTCCTGAGCCTGGAAGAGGCCTGCCAGCGCTACACCCTCACCACCGAGGAGTTCCTCAGCTGGCAGTTCTCGATCGACCAGCACGGCCTTGCCGGCCTGCGCACCACGCGCATCCAGCATTACCGCCACTGACTCGACCCCGTGCCCCGTCCGACGCGGTCCAGTCCGCGCGGTCGACGCCGGTTTCACGCGAAGCCGTATCCGCCACCCCGCGGATGCGGCTTCGCTGCGTTCCGGGCTTCGCGTGGGACCAAGCCCTCCACTTCGTTAACCACACGCTAACCACGGCCTGGGCAAATTCTGCCGGGTGGCGCCGTCGTCGGCGCCCCCCAGGGGTGGGTGCGTAACAGCCGTGAAGCCGGTTCTCGATCTCGTCACCAAGCTCGGACCGGCGCGCCTCGCGGCGATGGCCGCGGTGACGCTGACGCTGATCGGCTTCTTCGCCTTCGTCATCCTGCGGGTCTCGCGCCCCGACATGGGCGTGCTGTTCGCCGACCTTTCGGCCTCGGATGCGGCCGCGGTCGTGCGCGACCTCGACGCCCGCGGCATCCGCTACGAGACCAAGGGCGACACCGGCCAGACCGTTCTGGCGCCGCGCGCCGACCTCCCGCGCCTGCGCATGGACCTCGCCGGCAAGGGCCTGCCGAGCCAGGCCGGCGTCGGCTACGAGATCTTCGACAAGGGCGACGCCTTCTCCTCGACCAACTTCGTCCAGAACGTGAATCACCTGCGCGCCCTCGAAGGCGAGCTGTCGCGCTCGATCCGGGCGATCGGCCGGGTCCAGGCCGCCCGCGTCCACCTCGTCATGCCCGAGCGGCGCCTGTTCGAGCGCGACCGCGAGCAGCCGAGCGCCGCCATCGTCCTGAAGCTGATGGGCGACCTCGACGCGGGCCAGGTCCGCGCGATCCGGCACCTGGCGGCCTCCGCGGTCGAGGGACTGAAGCCCGAGCGCGTTTCGATCGTCGACGAGCGCGGCCGGCTGCTGGCCGACGGCGCCCGGGGCGAGCAGGGCGAGGCCGGCGCCTTCGAGGAGAAGCAGACCGGCCTCGAGCGCCGCCTGCGCTCGCAGATCGAGGAGATCGTCGCCGGCATCGTCGGGCCGGGCCGGGCCCGCGTGCAGGTCTCGGCCGAGCTCGACCTGAACCGCGTCGAGAGCCGGTCTGAGACCTTCGACCCCGAGAGCCGGGTCGTGCGCTCCAGCCAGACCCGCACCGAGGCCTCGCAGACCGCCAACTCCGAGGGCTCGGTCAGCGTCGGCAACGAGCTGCCGGGCGCGAACCAGGACAAGGCGCCGGCGCCCAAGGATTCCTCGAACAAGAACGAGGAGACCACAAACTACGAGATCTCCAAGGTCACCCGGACCGAAGTGGTCGAGGGCGGCCGGGTGAAGCGCCTCTCGGTCGCGGTGCTGGTCGACGGCGCCTACGTGCCGGGCGCCGACGGCAAGGTCGCCTACCAGCCCCGCCCCGCCGCCGAGATCGAGCGGATCGCCGCCCTGGTGCGCAGCACCGTCGGGTTCGACAAGGCGCGCGGCGACCAGATCGAGGTGGTGAACCTGCGTTTCGCCGAGGCGCCGGCGCCAGCCGACTTCGTCGAGCCGACGCTGGTCCAGTCGCTGCTCAGCCCGAGCAAGGAAGACCTGCTGCGGATTGTGGAACTGGGCGTGCTCGCGCTGCTCACCCTGATCGTGCTGATGGCGGTGGTGCGCCCGCTCCTGCGCCGCGTGCTCGCCTCCGACCCGTCGGCGACGCCGATGATCACGGTGGTGGCCGGCGCAGGGATCGAGGCCGCCGCCGACGGCACCATCCTGGTGCCCGAGAGCAAGACCGCCAAGCTCATGGAGTTCGCCAAGATCAACGGGCAGATCCAAGCCGACACGGTGCAGCGTGTGGTCGACATGGTCCGCGCCAGCCCGTCCGAGACTGTGGAGGTCCTGCGCAACTGGATCCAGGAGACGCCGTAGGCGGTGTGGTTCGAGCGAAGATTTCGGTGGCTTGAGGAGAGAACGGGACGATGGCGGGGGGTACGGGACTGGGTCAGAGCTTGCAGGATCTCGGCGGGACGACGTTCGCGTCGATGCCCGGGCCCCAGCGTGCCGCCGCCTTGCTGCTGCTCCTCGGCGAGGCCGAGGGCGCGCCGATCTGGCAGCGCCTGGAAGAGGACGAGATCAAGACGGTCTCGCACGCCATGGTCCAGCTCGGATCGCTCGAGGCCGAGACCGTCGAGAAGCTGATCATCGACTTCGTCTCGCGGCTCTCGAGCGGCGGCGGCATCACCTCGAACTTCGAGCGCACCGAATCGCTGCTGCTGAAGATCTTTCCCACCGAGCAGGTCTCGTTGATCATGGCCGAGATCAAGGGCGCCTCGGGCAAACGCGTCTGGGCCTCGATCGCCCAGGTCGACCCCGAGATCCTCGCCGCGTTCCTGCGCAACGAGTACCCGCAGACCGTGGCCGTCGTGCTGTCCAAGGTGCGCTCCGACTACGCGGCCAAGGTGCTCACCCTGCTGCCGGAGGAGTTCGCCATCGACGTGCTTAACCGGATGCTGCGGATGGAGACGGTGCAGAAGGAGGCGCTGCGCCACATCGAGGAGACGCTGCGGGTCGAGTTCGTCGCCACCATCGCGCAATCCGCCCGCCGCGACGCGCACGAGATGATGGCCGACGTGTTCAACGCCTTCGACCGGCAGACGGAAAGCCGCTTCCTTGCCGCCCTCGACCAGGGCAACCGCGGCTCGGCCAAGCGCATCCGCGAGTTGATGTTCACCTTCGAGGACCTGCTCAAGCTCGATCCCGGCAGCGTCCAGACGCTGATGCGTTCGGTCGACAACGAGACCCTGTGCCGGGCGCTGAAGGGCGCCGACGAGCGCGTGCGCGGCTTCTTCCTGGCGCAGATGTCGACGCGCGCCGCCAAGAACCTCACCGACGAGATGGGCTCGATCGGCCCGATCCGCCTCAAGGAGGTGGACGAGGCCCAGGCCAAGATGACCGAGCTGGCCAAGGACCTCGCCGACAAGGGTGAGATCATGATCGCCAAGAACAGTGCCGAAGAGGAGCTGGTCTATTGAACGCCCGATCCAGCGCGACCACGACGCCGTTCCTGTTCGAGACCGACTTCCGGCGGCCGCAGCCGAGCCGCGAGAGCATGCGCGCGGCCGAGGCCGCCGACGAGGCCGCTTCCCAGGCCCACGCCCGCGGCGTGCAGGAGGGCCGCGCCCAGGCCGAGGCGCAGGCGCAGGCGCGCCTGTCGGACGCGATGACCCGCCTGTCGCTCGCCGCCGCCGGGCTCATCGCCCAGGCCGACGCCCGCGACGCCGAGCGCGAGGACCAGGCGGTCGAGGTGGCGGTGCTGCTCGCCCGCAAGATCGCGGGCGACGCCCTCGACGCCCGGCCGCTGGCCGCGATCGGCGAGGCGGCGCGCGCCGCCCTGCAGCACCTGCGCGGCGTGCCCCACCTCGTGGTGCGCGTCCACGACGGGCTGGTCGAGGAGGCCGAGAGCCTGATGAAGCGCTTGGCGCGCGAGCGCGGCTACGAGGGCCGCCTGGTGGTGCTGGGCGATCCCGACATGCCGTCGGGCGACGCCCGCATCGAGTGGGCCGACGGCGGGATCGTGCGCGAGCGCGCCCGCATCGAGGCCGCTGTGCTCGATGCCCTCGGCACGTCCGTCGAACCCTGAGCGATCGAAAGAACCCGATGTCCGACGATTTCAGCCTGCCGCAGCTCGGCGACCAGGACCCGTCCTTGGCGGGCGAGGAATCCATCCGCGACACGCCGACCACCCCGAAGAGCGCCTCCGACCTCGAACAGCTCTTCGACGTGCCGGTGATGGTCTCGGCGGTGCTCGGCGCCGTGCGGATGCCGATCGGCGACCTGCTGCGCCTCGCCCCCGGGGCGGTGCTCGAGCTCGACCGCAAGGTCGGCGAGGCGGTCGACATCTTCGTCAACAACCGCCTCGTCGCCCGCGGCGAGGTCGTCCTGGTCGAGGATCGCCTCGGCGTGACGATGACCGAGATCGTCAAGGGCGACCGCTGACCCCCTGAAATTCGCGCCTAGCGCTCCGCCCTCGACGGCGGGGCGGCCCGCGGCGCCACGACACCTGGAACGGAGACACCGCGATGCGGCTCTTGATCATCGGACGGCTCAACGGCGAGCTGATCACCGCCTCGAAGATCGCGATGAACCGCGGCGCGGCGGTGACGCAAGCCGACGGCGTGGCGCAGGGGATGAACGTCCTGCGCGCCAAGGGCGCCGACCTCGTCATGATCGACGTCGGGCTCTCGATCCGCGACCTCGTCGCGGCGCTCGCCGAGGAGCGCATCCGCACCCCCGTCGTCGCCTGCGGCGTCACCACGGACGCGAAGGCCGCCGTGGCCGCGATCCAGGCCGGCGCCAAGGAGTACATCCCCCTCCCCCCGGACCCGGACCTGATCGCCGCCGTGCTCGAGGCGGTCTCGGCGGACGGGCGCGCCTTCGTCTGGCGCGACGCGTCGATGGAGAAGGTGGTGCGCCTGGCCGAGCAGATCGCCCGCTCGGAGGCCTCGGTGCTGATCACCGGCGAGAGCGGCACCGGCAAGGAGGTGCTGGCGCGCCACGTCCACCAGAAGTCGGCGCGTGGAAACCGCCCGTTCGTCTCGGTCAACTGCGCCGCGATCCCCGAGGCCCTGCTCGAATCCGAGCTGTTCGGCCACGAGAAGGGCGCCTTCACCGGCGCCGTCGCCCGGCGCATTGGCCGGTTCGAGGAGGCCAACGGCGGCACGCTGCTGCTGGACGAAATCTCGGAGATGGACGTCCGCCTGCAATCCAAGCTGCTGCGGGCGCTGCAGGAGCGGGTGATCGACCGCGTCGGCGGCTCGGCCCCGGTCAAGGTCGACATCCGCGTGCTCGCCACCTCGAACCGCAACCTCGCCGAGGAGGTCCGCAAGGGCACGTTCCGCGAGGACCTGTTCTACCGCCTCAACGTGGTCCACCTGCGGCTGCCGCCCTTGCGCGAGCGCCCGGCCGACATCCTCGAACTCGCCGCGCACTTCGCCAAGAAGTACGCCGAGGTGAACGGCGTGCCGGTGCGGCCGCTCGGCCGCGCCGCCCAGGAGATGGTGGTCAAGAACCCGTGGCGCGGCAACGTGCGCGAGCTCGAGAACACCCTGCACCGGGCGGTGCTACTCGCCTCCGGCCCGGAGATCGGCGCCGACGCGATCCTGACGCCGGAGGGCGATTCCATCGCCGCGCCGGTCGGCGCCGCGACCCGGGCGGCGCAGGTGGCGGAGGCCGCCACCCGCGGCCTCGTCGGCCGCACGGTGGCGCAGGTCGAGTGCGACCTGATCCTCGACACCCTCGACCACTGCCTCGGCAACCGCACCCATGCGGCCAAGATCCTCGGCATCTCGATCCGGACGCTGCGCAACAAGCTCAACGAATACGTCGGCTCGGGGCTCGATGTGGCCGAGCCCGGCTGCGCCCGGGCCATCGCCGCCTACGGCTGATCTGCGGCGTCCGTTGGCTCGGACGCTTCCCGCGCGCGGTGCTCGGGCAAGGTGACCCGCACCACCGTGCCGGCGCCGACTTCGCTCTCGAAGGCGAGGCGGCCGCGGTGGCGGTTGAGGCTGTGCTTGACGATCGCGAGCCCGAGGCCGGTGCCGCCCTTCTGCCGGCTCGACGCCACGTCGATCCGGTAGAAGCGTTCGGTGAGGCGCGGCAGGTGCTCCGGGGCGATGCCCGGCCCGTCGTCGCGCACGCTGAGCACGATGCGGCTGCCGTGCAGCGCGTCCCGCGTCCGATCCAGGGCGACGACGACGCCGCGGCCGCCGTACTTCACCGCGTTCTCGATGAGGTTCTCGACGACGCGGAGCAACTCGTCCGGCTCGCCGAGCACCGGGTACGCCCCCTCGCCCGCTTCCAGGGTGATGGCGACGCCGCGGGCGGCAGCGAGCGCGCCCTGCGCGTCGACCATCTGGCGGGCGATCGTGCCGAGGTCGACCACCTGCGTCGGCGCCACGTGCTCGCGCAGCTCGATCCGCGAGAGCGAGAGCAGGTCGTCGATCAGCCGGGTCATGCGCTGCGCCTGGCTGTGCATGATGCCGAGGAAGCGCTCGCGCGCCGGCGCGTCGGCCCGCGCCGGCCCTTGAAGCGTCTCGATGAAGCCCAGCAGCGAGGCCAGCGGGGTGCGCAGCTCGTGGCTGGCGTTGGCGACGAAGTCGACCCGCATCGCCTCCAGCCGCCGCGCGGCGGTGAGGTCGCGCAGGAACAGGACCACGTTGGGCTGGCCGCCGTCCGGCATCGGCAACGCGCCGATCTGTACCTCGAAGGCGCGCTCCGTCGGCACCCGGACGGCGTAGGTGGTCTTCGAGGGCGCACCCGTGCGCAGGACCGCCTCGACCGCGTCGAGTACGTCCGGCGCCCGCAGGGCGAAGGAGAGCGGGTGGCGCAGGCGCAGCGTCGGGAGCAGGGCGCGCGCCGCCGGATTCGCCTCGATCACCACCGCGCGGCGATCGACCAGGATCACCGGGTCGGGGATGTTGGCGAGCAGCGCCTCGGCTACCGCGTGGCGCTCGGTCTGCCGCAGGCTCGGCGCGGCGGCGATGGCGTCGCGCCCGCGGGCAGCAAGAACGCCGCCGACGCAGACGGCCGCGAGGCCCGCGGCGATCAGCGGCCCGTCGAGGAGGTCGCGATGGTAGGCGAACAGGCCGACGAGCGACACGGCCGTCGCGGCGCCGGTCCAGGCCGCCCGGCCGATCGCGCGCTCAGGCATCGCCGGGGCCGCCGCGGATCACGGGTCTCCGCGCGAACGGCCCGCCCGTTTCACGATCTCGTAGGCGCCGAGCATCGCCAGCGCGGTGACGAAGGGGACGACGTAGTAGCAGATCCGGAACAGCAGCAGCGAGCCGAGCACCTGCTCCCGCGGCAGGCTCGACAACGCGAGCAGGATCGTCGCCTCGAACACGCCGAGGCCGCCGGGCGCGTTCGAAGCGATGCCGAGCATCGCGGCAAGCACGTAGATCGCGAGGAAGGTGGTGAAGCCGATCGCGAGGCCGGCCGGCATCAGCACGTAGAGGACGGCCGCCGCCGCGCAGACGTCGCCGATGCCGACCACCATCTGCCCGAGGGAGACCGATGCGCCCGGCAGCTCCAGGCGCCATTGCCGGATGGTGACGTGCCGGCGCTTGGCCGAGACCCAGGCGAGATAGCCGAGTACCAGCGCCAGCGCGAACAGCCCGACGCCCTGGTTGATCCGGATCGAGGTGAAGGCGAGGCCGGCGAGCTGGCTCGCCTCGATGATCAGGCTTAAGCCCAGCACGACGCCCATGCCGAGCCAAAAGGTGAAGCCCGCGATCACCGTCAGCGCCGCGATCTTCGCAGCCGTGAGCCCCTGGCGCGAGTAGATCCAGTAGCGGATCGTGCCCGCCGTCAGCAGCGGGAACCCGAGGGTGAAGCTCACCGCGTAGCTCGTGAACGAGGCGAGCGCCGTGATCCGGTAGGGCACCGTCACCCGCAGCTGCCGGAGCGCCAGGGCATCGTAGCCGGTGAGGAAGAGGTAGCTCACGAAGACGAACAGGAAGGCGAGGCCGAGCTGGTCGGAACTCGCGTCGACGAAGGCCTTGCGCAGGTCCGCCCAGGTGACGGTCTGGACGAGCTTCCACAGGACGCCGAGCGAGACGGCGAACAGGATGATGCTGGCGGCGGTGCCGAGCCACGCGTAGCGGCTGCGCGAGCGCTTGCTCGCGGCGCCCTCGGCCGCGGTCGTTGCGTCGGGCAAGGTCGTCCCGGTGGGATCCCGCTCGGCATGATCGCGCGTTCCGCGATGTTGGTCGTGGACGTTCATTCCGATCGGCGTCCGCCTCCGCCGGATATCCCGCCCGGCCGGCGAGCGGGCCGCGGGTTCGATGCCGGATGTTTCGGGCCGTTGCCCGTTGCCCCGCATGTAGGACCATCGGCGCTCCAAGGCCAGCGACGCGCGTTCGGCGATCCAGGTTCAGCCACCTGTGGCCGGCGACCGCGATGGTCTCATCCGGGCGCTGCCCCGCCGCTTCTCGCCGCGCCGCATGTCCGCAGGATGACGCCGGCCTGCCTGAGCCCGGCGCGGATGCGCGAGGCCACCTCCGGCGCGGTGCAGACGTAGGTCGGGCTCGGATGCGGGATCATGAGCACCGGGAGGTCCGGCCGCAGTGCAGCGATCGTGTCGCCGGCCATGCCGGCGACGCGGCCCGCGAGCACGACGACGGCGAGGTCGGGCAGCAGCGCGATGAGCGGAGCGAGGCATGGCGCGGCCGCCTTGATCTCCGAGCGGCGCGGCGCCCGGTTCAGCGCGCCCTCGGCATGGATCACGAAGGGGATCGCGTTCCAGATCAGCGTGTCGACGCGGGCGATGTCCGCCTCCGCCAGGAAGCGGAACAGGTTGGCCGCGGTCCCGGTCGGGTTGTCCCGCGAGACGAATCCGGTGCGCCCGATCGCCGGCCCCGGAGTCTCCAGCAGGAGCAGTAGGCGCGCGCGGACGCCGCCGTCGAGGGGGTCCGGATCGGGCGCGGGCGCGCCGAACTCCGCGGCGATCCGGGCCGCCAGCACGCGCAGCGGCGCGACGTGGGCGCCGTCGCGGAGCGTGCGCCGCGCCGCCAGCGCCTCCGGGTCGGCGAGGCTCTTGGGCGTCGCCGGCTCAGGCGGCCGCATCGAACCCGGGGCAGTCGTCGGGCAGGATGCCCTCGACCGCGAAGCGCTCGCGCCCGGCCTCCGCGCCGAGGCGCTTCACCAGCCCGGCCAGGCCGCCGAACTGGAAGCCGAGTTGCGACGCGTAGGCCGCGCAAGCCTCGGCCTTGGCCGCCTGCGCGCCCGCGTCGAGGACGATTTCGCGGACCGGCAACCCGGCGAAGGCGCTGGAGAGCGGGGCCTTCGGCACCGCCTGGCGCACGGTGTAGGGGAAGTCGCGCCACCACAGCATCGGGCGATCCAGCGCGATCCTGCGCAAGGCCGCGACCACCTGCAGGTGATCGACGTGGCCGCCGATCGCTTGCGGCGCGAGGATCAAATCCGGCGCGGTCTCCGCGATCAGCGCCCCGAAGGCCGGGGCCAGGTGTTCGACGACCGCGTCGTCGGCCCGGACCTCGGCGAAGAGCTCCGGTGCCGAGCCGTAGCCGCGGTGGGGGGCCTCGCGGAACGGCAGGTGGCGCACCTCGACCCCGAGGTGGGCCGCCGCCGCCGCGTCCTCGGCGCGGCGCAGGCGCATGTAGTCCACCGACGCGTCGAGCCCCTTGTCGAGTTGGCAGGCGAGCGCGAACCCGGCGGGTTCCGCGACGCTCTGGGTGAACACCGTCGCCATCACCACGCGCCAGCCGGACGCGGCCAGCGTCGCCAGCGTCCCGCCGCAGGAGAATGCGGCGTCGTCGAGGTGGGGCGAGAGGGCAAGCGCTGTGGGCATCGGTCTAAAGCAGGTGCGGCTCGGCCCGGAACCGGCAGCTTGGATCATGCGGGAGCGTGTTCGAGAAGCCCGTCGCCGGCGTATCGCGGACGATGTCGCCGTAGACCGCCATGATCTGCCGGCCGACTGCCGTCCACGAATAGACCCGGCGGCATTCCTCCAGACCGGCCCCGGCGAGACGGCGGCGCAAGGCGGCGTCGGTGACGATCCGCGTCAGCGACTCGGCGAGCGCCGGCACGTCGCCCGGCATCGTCAGCAGGCCGTTCTCCCCGTCACGCAGGCAGTCCGAGACGCCGACCGCGTGGCAGGAGACGACGGCGAGGCCCGCTGCCATCGCCTCGAGGATCGTGTTGGAGAAGCCTTCCGCATAGGTCGGCGATACGAACACGTCGGCCTGTGCGTAGAGGGCCGGCACGGCGTCGTAGTCGGCGTAGCCGGTGAAGCGGATCTCGTGTTCCCCGAAGTCGAGTTCGGCCGACAGGGCCTGAGATGAATCCACGTCGGGGCCGATGCCGGAGATCGTGGCGGCGAACGGTGTACCCTGCTCGCGCAGGATCGCCAGGGCCCGGATGAAGTCGAGCACGCCTTTCCGGCGGTCGACGCGGCCGTGATAGAACAGGCGGATCGGACCGTCATGCGGCGCAGGCAAGCCGTCGCCGCCTCGAGTGAAACGAGCGGTGTCGACCGCGCCGGGCACGATGGTGAAGCGCGCCGGATCGGACCCCAGCCGCTCGCAAACCTCGTCCACGAACGAGGCGCCGCCGATCAGCAGGGCGTTGGCGTGGGCCAGCACCTCGCACATCGCGACGCGGTGGGTCTCGCAGCACGACCCGACCCAGTGCCCGTCGCCGCCCTGGATCGAGACCACGTTCGGAACGCCGAGCGCCTTGGAGGCCAGGAGCACGGCCCAGCCGGTCGGGTAGCCGTACTGCGCGTGCAGCACGTCGAAGGGTTTGGCCGCGTGCTCGGCGCGGATCGTCGCGACCATCATGTCGATGTCGCGCTCGAAGTCTCCGTCCGTCTGCTCGCCGACCTGTTCGAGGCCGATCACCCGCACGCCCGGGACCGGTGGCGGCGGGCCGCCGCCGTAGACGCGGGTGCCGAAGGCGTCGCCGCGATACTGCGAGATCATCGTCACGTCGTGGCCGGCCTGGACCAGCTCCCGCAACAGGTTCTGCGCGTAGACGCTCATGCCGGAAATCGCCGGGAAGTAGCGCCGGCTGACGAAGCAGATCCTCATTGCCGCCGGGTCTCCTGGTCGTCCGGGAGGGCCGGCCCGTCGCGCCGGCAGCTGCGGAGGTAGTCGAGGGAGGCCGGGATCATCGCGTCGGCGCGGTGGCTCTCGCGCGACAGCTCCACGCAGATCAGCCGGTCGAAGCAGATCGCCTCCAGGGCGTCGAGGATGCCGGGCACGTCCATGTCGCCCTCGCCGAAGGGCAGGTGGATGTGCTCGCCCCGCTTCATGTCTTCGATCGCCACCGTGCCGACGCGGCCGGCGAACTCGTGGACGGCCGCCGCCGGGTCCCGCTCGCCGGTGACGAGGCAGTGGCCGGTGTCTAGCGCGAGCCGCAGGCCCTCGACCTTGAGCGCAGCGAAGTCGTCCAGCGTC
This sequence comes from Methylobacterium cerastii, assembly GCF_022179125.1. Taxonomy (GTDB): domain Bacteria; phylum Pseudomonadota; class Alphaproteobacteria; order Rhizobiales; family Beijerinckiaceae; genus Methylobacterium; species Methylobacterium cerastii. Next base: position 60,752 of record NZ_BPQG01000030.1, on the reverse strand, counting down.
TCGATCAGCATGCCCGGCTCGGGCTCGAGGCAGGGCACGACGCCCTTCACGGCGGCGTAGGCGACCACTTCGGTCAAGCCGTCGACGAGCCAGCCCCGCGCTTCGGCTGGGTCGATTCCGGGTTTCGGCACGCCGGCCCAGAACGAGACCGCCTCGGAGTTCAGCATCGCGCCGATGTCGATCGCGCGCTTGAGGAAGCCGATGCGGCGCGCGCGCGCCGTGGCGTCGGCGGTAACCAGCGTCGGCTCGTGCTTGGCGCGCGGGTCGAGGAGGAAGCGGGCGCCGGTCTCGATCACCGAGCCGAGCTCCAGCTTTTCCAGGCGGCTCGCCACCCGGCCGGCTTCCGTTGCCCACCCCTCGGCGAACGGGTCGAGGTGGTGGATGTCGAGCGTCAGCGCGACGCCATCGTAGCCGGCGCCCTTGATCAGGTCGATCGCATCGTCGAGGCGGTGGTTGGCCGCGCCGTTGGTGTTGTAGGCGAAGCGCAAGCTCATGCGGCCCTCCCCTGCTGCTCCAGGCGGAACGGGGCGTGGTGCGATTCCGGTTCGCGGTAGAGCGGATAGTGGCTGCCTACGATCGATTCCGCCAAGGCGGTGTCGAACAGCGGCTGGCCGCCGAACCGGTCCAGCGCCTCCGGCGTCAGGCGAACCGGCAGCAGGGTCTCGCTCGGCGTGCCGAACTTGATCAACGGGTGGTCGCGCTCGATCAGCTTGCGCGCGTTGCGCTCGCCGATGCGGTAGTAGCTCATGGTCTCGACTTCGAGCCCCGGCACGATCGCCTTGACCACGCCGACGGCGCCGCCCGCGGGCGAGCAGTCCACGTAGAGGATGTCGAACCCGGCCTGCTCCAGGCGTTCGCAGGCGATCTCTCCGCGGGCGTGGCCGTCGGCGGCCGGGGTCGTCGGCAGGTCGGTGAACGCCTTCGTCGCGCGCTCGGAATAGACCGTGTCCTTCAGGACGTCGCGCAGGCCCTCGGGCGGCAGCACGATCCATTCCAGCATCGCCTTCAGGGCGCGGCTCTCCTCCAGGTCGAGGCTCGGCAGCGCCTTCTCGATGAAGGCGCCGACGTAGCCCGGCGGCGTCACACGCTCGGCGAAGGCCAGCGGTCCGTGGCCGAAGGCCTTGCGCACGCGGGCGGCCTGGAACTCCAGCAGCGCCTTGCGCAGCGCCCGCTCGCGGTCCGGGTCGCAGGCCTCGCCGCAGGCCGACAACGCGATCGGTACGGGCGTGTCGGCGGGGTTCTTGTCGTAGCCGACGACGTAGAGGTTGGTCAGCCCGAACTGGTCGGTGGCGAACTTCGGCAGCACCCGGATGCCGAGGGCGTCGAGGCGGTCGAGCATCGCCTGCGTCTCAGGACCCAGGCCCTGCGAGACGTCGAGCATCACGCCCTGGTCGAGCGCCCGGAACAGCAGGCCATTGCCGTCGCGCTGAAGCAGTTCCAATACGCCGTGGCCGAGGGCGAACGGCACGTCCGGGCCGGCGCCGAGCCCGTTGGTGATCAGGTTGGTGAAGGGCTTGTAGCCCTCCGACAGCTCGAAATAGTCGGTGGCCGCGATGTCGAGCGGCATCAGCACGATCTCGCCGGTCTTGGCCCGCGTGGCGGCGGTCCATTCCATCACCGTGCCGCGCCCGACCGGCGAGCCGGCCGGAAGGCAAAGGGTCAGCGGGTCGGCGACCGAACCGGCGCCGTAGACCCGCACGAGGTCGTCGTAGCTCGCGCGCTCCTTCTTGCGCGGCATCACCGCGAGCGACGGCATCAGGTTCTCGGCGATCTCGGCCACCGCGCCGATCAGCGCTTCGTCGTCGGTGGCGCCGTAGCCGATGCCGGAGGGCATCGCACCGACGAAGAACGGGTCGTCGAGGAACAGCGAGACGAACCACACCGGGATGCCGGTGCGGTCGAGGGGCGCCAGAGGAAAGCCGACGATCCGCCCGGGCGGCAGGATGTCGAGATAGGCCCGCACCGGCTCCGGCAGGTTCTGGGGCAGGCCCTCGATCTTGCGCGGACCGCCGAAGCCGTAGGGACGCGGCGCCTTGATGCGCGGATCGCGGGCCCGGGTGTCCTGGTCGTTCTCGGTCACGTGTTCGATCCGTCTGCTTGTGACGCGGCGCCATAGGCCCGCGCGATCAGCCGCATGGTGTGGAGGTCGCGCGCCGCCGAGTAGGCGTCCCGTTCTGCGGGCCGCCTGAGCGCCGAGCCGAAGGCCCGCACCTGCTCGGTGAAGGGCGACGCCTCGGCGCCGAAGGCGACGGGCTCCGAGCGGCCGGTGGCCCCGTCGGTGAAGGACACGGTGCCGCCGGCGGTCTGCCCCATCGTGTCGATCGCGGTGAGCAGGCCCTTGGTGCCGACCACTTCCAGGCGGCGGCGCGGCAGCGCGTCGGGGCAGTTGTAGGCGACGTTGAGGCTCGCCAGCACGCCGTCCGCCGTCCGGCCGATCAGCAGCGCGCCGTCGTCGACCGCGTAATCCTGCGCACGGATCTGCGTGAGGGCCGTGATGTCCACCAGGGACTCGCCGAGGAGGTAGTCGACGAGGTCGATCCCGTGCGGCGCCAGGTCCATCAACGCGCCGCCGCCGGCTTGGGCAGGGTCGATCCGCCAGTTGTCCTGGCCGGGACAGGCGGCCCAGTCGCGCCCGAGCCAGCAGGCGTAGACGATGCGGATCGCCGTCACCGTGCCGAGCTGGCCTCGCGCGATCCGGTCGCGCATGGCGCGATGGCCGGGATGATGGCGCTGGTCGAACGCCGTGCCGTAGAACGCGCCCCCACGCCCGACCGCCTCGGCCATCGCCTCGGCGTCGCGCAAGGTCGCCGCCATCGGCTTCTCGCACAGGATCGCCTTGCCGGATGCCGACAACGCCTCGACCGCCTGGCGGTGGAGGTGGTTCGGCGTCGCCACGTACACTGCTTCGACCTCCGCGTCGGCGATGAGGCGGTCCAAGCTGTCGTAGGCGCGCGCGCCCTCCGCTTCGGCGGCGGCGCGCGAGGCTGCGCCCGGATCGCACACCGCGACGAGCCGGTGGTCGGCCCCGCGGATGCCCGGCGCCATGTAGTCGCGGGCGACCCAGCCGTAGCCGACGATGCCCCAGCGGACCGCATCCATCACCAGCGCTCCGGCAGATCGACGAATTCGCGGCTGCGCACCCGTCCGACCTCCGGCGCCGCGACGCCGCCGGCGAAGACCAGGCCTTCGGGACCGTCCGACCGCAACGGGTAGGTGACGGACCGGGCGTATTCCGCCTCGTAGCGTTCCGACGGCCAGGCGATGCGGTATGCCCCCGCCGCGTCGCGGCGATAGAGCGGGTTGAGGACGAGGTCCGCGCCGGCCTTCGGCAGCGTCAGCCCGTCGATCACCGAGCGCGGAGCCGGCCGCATGCCGGGGCCGGCGACCACGGAGAAGGCCTCGCAGCCGCGGAGCTCCGACGGCGCCCGCGGGCTCGGCGCCCGCGCCGCGGCGAGCGCCGCGGTCAGCTCGTCGTCGTCGTAGACGAGGGCGTCGGGGAACAGCTCCGCGATCTCGTCGGCCGAGACCGCGCGGCCGGCCGAGAAGCCGGGCCTGTCGCTGTTGTGGATATGGCTGAGCGCGAGCCAGCCGTCGTCGCCGGCGTTCTGGCGCAGGTTGTCGAGCAGCGTCGCCTTGTCGTCGAGGAAGTAGAACGCGTCGTTGCAGACGACGAGGTCCACCGGCGCGCCGGGGATCGGCCAATGCTCCGAGCCGGCGTCGAAGCAGACGAGCTGCGCACCGGGCCCGACCACCCAATGCCGGGCGACCCAGAGTTTTGCGAAGACCACGTCGGCCCCCGCCACCTTGCAGCCGCGCTGCTTCAGGGTCCGCAGGTAGTGACCGATGCCGCAGGCGAACTCGAAGACGCAGATCGGATCGTTCCAATGCGCTTCGAGCAGGGCGAGCCCGGCGAGATAGGTCGGGTCGCTCCAGCGATGCAGGAAGTAGTCGCCGACGCGGCCCCAGCCGAGCAGGCGGACGGCATCGCGCAACGTCGCCGTCGCGCGGCCGGCGATCAGCTCGGCGAGCTCGGCCGGGTCGGCCAGCGGGCCGGTCCACCAGTCGTCCTGGTCGGCGAGCAGCAGCGCGAGCGCGGCGTCTGCCTCCTTGGCGTCGAGGTGGACGAGGGCGCGGGCGACAAGGTCGGCGCGGCCGATGCGAAGGTACGGGATGCCGTCGATCACCGGCCAGCGCTCGTTCGCCTCGGCATCGCGCAGGGAATGCGCGCTGTCGGGCTTCAAGGCGTTGCCGGTCGTTGGCGACCGCAGGTCGAAGGGGATCATCGCAACTCTGATGCCGCCTGCGCGGTCATGGCGGGGACGTCATGCGGAGCCCTCACGACGGGGCACTTCCACACGACGTGAGACTTACGGGATGCGCATATCCACGAGCACGCGGTCGTGGAACCCTTTGACCGGGCCGGCGTGGACAAGCTCCATGTCGCCCAGCACCGTCTGCATGGTGAGGGAGGCCGCCTGCAGGTGCTGCGCGATCTGCAGGACGCGATCGACGCAGTCGGCGGCGTGGAAGGCGCGGCCTTCCGCCGTCGCGTCGTCCGGCAAGACGGCGCGGGCGCGCTCTACCGTCTCGCGAAGCGGGCCGTCGAACTCGTCCAACGCCCACTGCGTCGTCCGCGCCATGATCGGCCCGAGATGGTCGCCGAGCAGCATCTCGCCGGTGAAGCCTGCGTCGGGCATCGCGGCGTTGTGGAAGTGATGCGCCATCGCCGCGAGGAACACGGTCGCCGGGTCCGCCCGGTAGAACGGGCTCAGCACGACGCCGTAGACCGCGACGAGGAGGCAGTGCTCGGCGTGGTTCTCCGGCGGCTCGAGCAGGATCCGGGCGCGTCCAGGGCAGGTGACACCCGCTCGCGGCTGCCGCGCCAGGGCCGTGACGAAGCCCGGCACCGGGCCCGGCCGATGCGCGACGCGGCGCGAGAGCCTGCCCCGCAGCGTCTCGCGCAGGCCGGGATCTAGGTTCGACGTGACGCTGTCGAACCCGTCCACCAGCACGCCGGACACCGCCTCTTCGGACAGGCCGGCGGAGGCGAGGAATGCGGCGTCGAGGTCGCACAGGCGGGTGGCGGCGAGCGCCGTGGCGGTGATGTCGAGGGCGACGTCTTCCGCGGAGGCACCCCCGGTCAGCGCACTCCAGCCCTGCGCGAACAAGCGCTCGGCGATGGAGCCGACGCGCCCGGCGGACCGGACGCGCTTGAGGTCGTTCATTTCGACGAACAGGTCGCGAAGCTCGGCCGGCGCGGCAGGCCCGGACGCGCCGTTCACCGGAACGCCGTCCGACATCAGCGGTCGCCGTCCAGCCAATCGAGCAGCATCTTGCCCTGCTTGCCGAAGTCGTGCTCCGGGCCGTGCCCGTTCTTGACCATCGGCGCCTTGAAGAAGGTCGAGAGCTGCTCCTGCACGCCGCCATCGCCGCGCTTCTTGGCGAGGTCGAGGACGCGGGCGATCTCGATGACGAGCGGCGCCGCCAGGATCGAGTCCTTGCACAGGAAGTTGACCTTCACCTGCATGCGCTGGCCCATGAAGCCGGTGATGTCGATGTTGTCCCAGGCTTCCTTGTCGTCGCCGCGCGGGCGGTAATAGTGGATGTGGACCAGATGATCCTCGACTGGGTAGCCGAGGATGGAGTCGAGCACCGTGCCCTTGGTGTTGAGCTTCGATTGGAGCGAGGCCGGGTCATTGAGGGCGAGGCCGTCGCGGTTGCCGAGGATGTTGGTCGAGAACCATCCGTCGACGTGGAGGGCGCGGGCCTTGAAGGCCGGCGCCAGCACCGTCTTCATCATGGTCTGGCCGGTCTTGCCGTCCTTGCCGGCCACCGGCACGTTCATCTCGGTGGCGAGCGAGAGCAGCGCCGGCACGTCGGCGGCGATGCTCGGGGTGAAGTTGGCGTAGGGCACGCCACTCTTGATCGCCGCGTAGGCGTAGAGCATCGCCGGCGAGATGTGCTCGTCGCTGGCGTCGAGGCCCTTCTCGAACGCCTCGGTCGAGTTCAGCACGGCGGCGGTGAGGTCGGGCCAGCGCTCGGTGGAGGCGAGGTTCACGACCACCACCTCGTCGAGGTTGCTCTCCTGCTTGAAGCGGCGCAGGTCGGCGGCGATGATCGACACCGCCTCGCGGTGGTCGGCGGCGACGATGCGGTTGGCGCCGTCGATGTTCTTGCAGAACTTCGCGCTGCCCACCGCCGGCCAGGGCTGGATGCCTTTGAGAACCTGGGCGCCGTTCTCGATGTCCTGCTTGGTGAGCACGCCGTGCCCCTGCGCGGCGGAGGCGAGGTCGTCGCCGTTGAGGTCCCATCCAGCGAAGACGAGATCCTTGTAGTCGGCCATTCCGGCCACCGAGACGCCGGCGAGAGGCAGCCCGTCGAGGCGGTTCGATCCGGACTTGATCATCTCGATGCCGGCGATGGCGGTGGTGGCGACTGCGCCACCCATGCCGACAAACGCAACGCCGACGCGACGACCGGTCTGCATGCTCATGGGGAGAAAATTCCTTAAACGCTTCGGACGCAGAGCTTCGAACGGGCCGAGGCGGACCGCCCTGCGTGGCCCTAGCTAACTGGCGCTCGGGGGCAACGTTCCAAGCCCGAATGCGACATCTTGGTGCCAACCTACGGCTGAATGGCACCCGAACGACTGGTTAAGAAACCGTGAAACGTCAGCGTTAACGGCTCCTTAAGCGCGCCACGGTTGGATCACCGAGCCGTCCCATTCTGGTCACGGCATCCGGCGATAGAGCCGCCGCTCGATCGAAGCCCGGCCCATGAACGCCGCGGCACGAAAAGGACCAGCAATGGGGGTTTTCCCGGAGCCGGCGCGTTGCGCCGACGACGTGAGCCGACTCGTGCCCAACGGGTCGAATTGTGAAGATGATACCGTGGCTTGGCTGCCGCGGTCCGCCTGCGGGACGCAGCGGAACGACGCCAAATTCCGCCGCCCTTCGCCGTTGCGCCGCCGCACCGCGGCCATGGGGCTGGCCGCCCTGCTCGCCGGCTTCGCCCTGCCGCAGACTGCCTTCGCCCCGGCCGCCTTGGCCCACGACCGGATCGACCAGAGCCCGCGTGCCGCGACCGAACTTGCGAGGGCCGAGCCCTCCGACAACCCTGCCGCGTGGAGCGGCGTTCCGGTCGTCGAGCAGGAGCCGGCCACCAGCGCGCTGATCGCCGGCGATCTCGCTGCCCTGCCCCGGCCCTCGCCCGAGACCGACGACACGATCCGGTTCGGCAAGGTCGGCGTGCCGCGCCGGATCGTCGACACGATCCTGAAGGCCGCCTCGGCCTCCGGCGTCGACCCGGTCTACCTGATGGCTTTGGCCGACAAGGAGTCGAGCTTCTCGACCGACGTGAAGGCGCAGACCTCGTCCGCCGAAGGCCTGTTCCAGTTCGTCACCGCCACCTGGCTCGAAATGATCCGCGACTTCGGCGCCCGCTACGGGCTGGACGCCGAGGCGGCCGCAGTGAAGGGGCGCGGCTCCGCGATCACCGTGGCCGCGCCGATGCGCGAGCGGGTGCTGTCGCTCCGCAAGGACCCCTATGTCGCCGCCTTGATGGCGGCCGAGCTGATCAAGCGCGACCGCGGGCGGATAGAGGCCCGCGTCGGCCGGGTGCTGACCACCTCGGAGCTGTACTTCGCGCATTTCCTCGGCACGTCGAGCGCCGGGCGCTTCCTCACCATGAACGTCGATCGCCCGGACGAGGTCGCCGAGCGCGAGTTCCGCAACGCGGCCCGGGCCAACCGGGCGCTGTTCACCCAGAAGGCCGACAAGGCCGCCGGCAAGGCCCGCCGCCATCTCACGGTGGCCGAGGTCTACGACCGGATCGACGGCATGATCGACCGGCGCCTGTCTCGCTACGAAGGTGTCACCGCCATCGCGCCCACGGTCGAGACGGCCGAGCCCGTGCAGGAGAAGCCGGCCCAGCGCGTCCAGGTCACCGAAGCGCTGCCGCCCGACGGCGAATGATCCCTTAGACGCCGGGCCGCCGCGCGTTCGCGAGCTGCGCCGGGGTGTTCTGCGCGCCCATCGCCTGCGCCATGTCGGCGGCCGACTGGCCGGCGGCGTCGCGCCGACCTGGGTCGGCGCCGTGGGCGAGCAGAAGCGCGACGATCTCGGTACGGTCGAACATCGCAGCGGTCATCAGGGCCGTGCGGCTGCCGTCGCCGGTGCCGTCCACGGCGGCGCCATGCAGCAGCAGCAGCGTGGCGATCGCGATGTCGCCCTTGAAGGCGGCGCCGGTGAGCGGCGTCTGGCCGCGGTCGTTGGCGAGTTCCGGGTCGCCGCCCGCCTCCAGGATGACGCGGGCGGTCTCGGCCTGGCCGTTATAGGCCGCCAGCATCAGCAGGCTGTCGCCCTTGTCGTTGCGGATGTTGGCCGGAAGGCCCTGCCCGAACAGCTCCGCCAACTCCGCGGCATGACCCATCCGCGCGTACTGGAACAGGCGGCCGGCGAACGCGACGGTCTCGTCGTCGAGGGCGGGCGGGGGTGCGTCAGCGGACATGCAACGATCTTCGAGCCTGGGTGGCGACACCGCCGATCTGGCGCCGACCCCCCGGCCTGTCCAGTGCGATCCGGGCCGGTCTCAGGCCGCGGCGGAGACCTTCGGGTTGGTCAGGCCGCCGAAGCGGCGGTCGCGGCGGGTGAACTCGGCCATCGCGGCGGCGAGGTCGTCCTCGCCGAAATCGGGCCACATCTGCTCGGTGAAGTGGAGCTCGGCGTAGGCCGCCTCCCAGAGCATGAAATCGGACAGACGCTTCTCGCCGCCGGTGCGGATCAGCAGGTCGACGTCGACCGGCGAGCCGTGCATCGCGCCGGCGACCTCGGCCCCGAACGCCGCGCGCGACGTCGGCTCTCCGGCGAGCCGCACGGCGGCGGCGAGGATCGCGTCGCGGGCGGAATAGTCGACGGCGATGCGCAGGTGGAGCTTGCGACCCTCGGCGGTCGCGGCCTCGGCCCGCTCGATCGCCTCGGGCAGGCCGGCCGGCAGCCGGTCGCGGCGGCCGACGACGCTGAGGCGGGTGCCCGTGCGGGCGAGCCGCGCCGTCTCGTTGCGCAGGTAGACGCGCAGCAGCCGCATCAAGCCGCCGACCTCGTCGGCCGGGCGCTGCCAGTTATCGCTGGAGAAGGCGTAGAGGGTCAGCGTGCCGATCCCGAGCCCTGGGCAGGCCTCGGCCGTGCGCCGGATCGCCTCGACGCCGGTGCGGTGGCCGGCGGCGCGCGGCAGCCCGCGACGGGTCGCCCAGCGGCCGTTGCCGTCCATGATGATCGCCGCGTGGAGGCCCGGCCTGGGGTCGGATGGGCTTTGCATCGTGTGAAGGCTCCGGACGGGAAGCGGCGTGGCAGGCGGAGGCGCAAAAGGGGCGTTCGGCGGTCAGGCCGGGTTGGCATCGAGCCGGCCGGAATCCGGCGCGCGGGCGGCCTTGGCCGCGTCGCGCACCACCTGTTCCAGCACCGCGAGATAATCGAGGAAGCGCGTCCGCCCCGCCGGGGTCAGCCGGCACAGGGTCTGCGGCCGGTTGTGGGCGTGGCCCTTCTCCAGGCTGACCAAGTCGGCCTCCTGCAGCACCGCGAGGTGCCGGCTGAGGTTGCCGTCGGTGAGCCCGCACAGGCGCTTGAGGTCGGGGAACGGAAGGCCCTTCGGGTGGCCGACCAACGAGGTCAGCACGCTCAGCCGCGCCTTCTCGTGGATCACCCGATCGAGCCCTTCGTAGGAGAAGCGGCCGTCGGCCCGGTCAGAGGTCGCCATCGCCGCCTCCCGCGTTCGACATGACGAGGGCGAGCCAGCCCTGCCCGACCGCGAAGGGCAGCCCCATCAGCCAGGGCGAGAGCGCCCGTGTTTCGCTGGCGATCGCCAGCACCGTCAGGCCGGCTAGGAGATACCACGCGCCGGCCCCCTGCACGGCGCGGGGCAGGATCCGCGCCGAGGCGAACAGGCCGAGCCCGACCAGAACCTGCCACAGGCCGGGCAGCATCCAGATCTCGTCGGGGGCGAAGCGCGCGATCACCACGGCGAGGCAGGCGCCCGCGCCCGCGGCCGGGAGGAACCCTTCGATCGCGTTCCAGACCATGGCGTCGGCCAGGCCCGAATGCAGTCGGCGCGAGCGCCGCACGGTCTCGATGCCGATCAGCCCGCCCGCGGCGCAGGCAGTGGCGATCCACAGGCCGAAGAACAGCAGCGGCCGCGCGCTCGGATCGCCGAGCCAGAGCGCCTGCCCGCAGGCGGTGGCGAGCGCCAGCACCCCGGTGGCGGCCAGGGCCGCCGAGCCGAGGCCGCGAAACGCGGTGTCCCGCGCGATCTGCGAGCGGATCGCGACGATGTCCGCCAGGGCCTTGTCGAGGTCGTGCATGAGGCTCTCCGGACCGGATCATGCTTTGCAATGCAAAGTAACCCGAGCCTGCGAATCCGGCAAGCGATTTGTTGCAACCTGCGGTTTAATACGCTGCCGGGTGGCTGTGCTCCGACGCGGGTACGCATTGCCGGGGCGCATCACTTTGCGGATCGTTTCATCCCTCCAACGACGTGCTTCGCCAGCGAATTTCCGACCGTCCCGATGTATCCGTGTGCATCACGAAAGCGCGCAAGAAGTCTTTTGTCGGCGCGCACACCCAAAACCGTGCCATCATCACCGCGAACGCAAACGGGAGAACGTGATGGCGACCGAGAACAAGCGCGGAAACCGCGAGACGAAAAAGCCGAAGAAGGCGGTTTCCAAGACGATTGCTGCGGCGCCCTCGACCAAGGACATGGTCAGCGCCGCGATCAAGACCGCCGGCAAGAAGACGAAGTAGCGCGGCGCAGGCCCAAGACCCGCCACCGGGATAGCGCCGGTGGAAAAGGTGCCGGCGTTGTCATCCCGCTAACCGACGGCATGCCACCACGGGGCATGCTCGATCGCATCTGGACGACGGCCAAGGCGGTATTCGGGGTAGCCCTGCTCGTGGTCTGCGCGCTGCTGGCCGCGCAAAAGCTCGACCGTGAGCGGGCCGAGCAATCCGCCCAGGCCCTGTTCCGCGCCGGCGGCCCCGAGGCCACCGGCTCGATCACCCCGGCCGCGCCGGCCCTGCCGACGCGGACGCCGTCGGAGTAGCCTTACTCGGCGGCCTGTTGCGCGACGTAGCCGAGCCGGCCGTTCAGCTCCTCGATCAGCTTGACCGCGGCTTCCGCGATCACCGTGCCCGGCGGGAAGATCGCCGAGGCGCCGGCCGCGTAGAGCGCGTCGTAGTCGCCGGGCGGGATCACGCCGCCGATCACGATCATCACGTCGCCGCGGCCCTGCTCGGTGAGCGCCGCCTTCAGCTCCGGCACCAGCGTCAGGTGGCCGGCGGCGAGCGACGACACGCCGACGATGTGCACGTCGTTCTCCACCGCCTGCCGCGCGGCCTCGGCCGGCGTGGCGAAGAGCGGCCCGATATCCACGTCGAAGCCGAGGTCGGCGAAGGCCGAAGCGATCACCTTCTGGCCGCGGTCGTGCCCGTCCTGACCCATTTTGGCGACGAGGATGCGCGGGCGGCGCCCGTCGTTCTCCTCGAAGGCCTCGACCAGCCCACGCACCTGCTCGACCGCTGGCGACATACCACCCACCTCCCGCTTGTATACGCCCGAGATCGACCGGATCTCGGCGCGGTGCCGGCCCCAGGCTTTCTCCAGCGCATCGGAGATCTCGCCCACCGTCGCCTTGGCGCGCGCCGCCTCGACGGCGAGCTCGAGCAGGTTGCCCTCCCCTTCCGCCGCCTTGGTGAGGGCCGCGAGCCGCGCGTCGACGTCGGCCTGGTTCCGCTCGGAGCGCAGGCGCTTGAGCTTGTCGATCTGCAGCGTGCGCACGTTGCCGTTATCGACGCGCATCAGCTCGATCTTCATCTCGTCGTCGGGCTTGAACTTGTTGATGCCGACGATGGTCTGGCGGCCCGAATCGATCCGCGCCTGGGCGCGCGCCGCCGCCTCCTCGATCCTGAGCTTCGGGATGCCGGCCTCGATCGCCTTGGCCATGCCGCCGAGCTCCTCGACCTCGCGCAGGTGCTCCCAGGCGCGCGCGACGATGTCGGCGGTGAGCTTCTCGACGTAGTAAGAGCCGCCCCACGGATCGACGATGCGCGTGGTGCCGCTCTCCTGCTGCAAGAACAGCTGGGTGTTGCGGGCGATGCGGGCCGAGAAGTCGGTCGGCAGCGCCAGCGCCTCGTCGAGCGCGTTGGTGTGGAGCGATTGCGTGCCGCCCTGCGTCGCCGCCATCGCCTCGATGCAGGTGCGGGTGACGTTGTTGAACACGTCCTGCGCGGTCAGCGACCAGCCCGAGGTCTGCGAGTGGGTGCGCAGCGGCAGCGACTTCTCGCTCTTGGGCTCGAACTCCTTGACGAGCTTAGCCCAGATCAGGCGCGCGGCCCGCATCTTGGCGATCTCCATGAAGTAGTTCGTCGAGATCGCCCAGAAGAACGACAGCCGCGGGGCGAACTGGTCGATCGTCAGGCCGGCGGCCAGACCCGCCTTGATGTACTCGACGCCGTCGGCCAGCGTGTAGGCGAGCTCGAGGTCGTTGGTCGCGCCGGCTTCCTGCATGTGGTAGCCGGAGATCGAGATCGAGTTGAATTTCGGCATGTTCTTCGAGGTGTAGGCGAAGATGTCCGAGATGATCCGCATCGATCCCTTCGGGGGATAGATGTAGGTGTTGCGGACCATGAACTCCTTGAGGATGTCGTTCTGGATCGTACCGGCGAGCTTCTCCGGCGGCACGCCCTGCTCTTCCGCGGCGACGATGTAGAGCGCGAGGATCGGCAGCACCGCGCCGTTCATCGTCATCGACACGGTCATCTCGTCGAGCGGGATGCCGGAGAACAGCGTGCGCATGTCGTAGATCGAATCGATCGCGACGCCCGCCATGCCGACGTCGCCAGACACCCGCGGGTGGTCGGAATCGTAGCCGCGATGGGTCGCGAGGTCGAAGGCAACCGACAGGCCCTTCTGCCCGGCGGCGAGGTTGCGCCGGTAGAACGCGTTCGAATCCTCGGCCGTAGAGAACCCCGCATACTGACGGATCGTCCAAGGCTGGGTGACGTACATCGTCGGATACGGCCCGCGCAGATAGGGCGCGACGCCGGGATAGGTGTCGACGAACTCGAGCCCCGCCCGGTCCTCCGGCCCGTAATGGGTCTTCACCGGGATGCCCTCGGGGGTCATCCAAGGCTCCCCCGACGGCGGCGGCGGCACGGCGACGGCGTCCGCGCCCCAGGCGATCTCGGCGAAGTTCGGGATGCGGGAGGTCATGGGCGGTCTTCTCGATCGGGGCCGGGCTTTTCGCCATTATAGGCGAGACGCGATCGGAGGCGACAGCCCTCTTCGTTGCTATGGTTCAGCCATATGAGTCTGGGGCGCTTCTTCCCTCCCCCACAGAGGGGGAAGGAAAGAAGCGGTAACTCTCAGGTGATCAAGCCGCGGTCGCCTCCTGCCCGCCCGCGCGATCCCGCGCGAGCTTGGTCACCGCCACCTGATCGACCTTGCCGGTGCCGAGCATCGGGATCGCGTCGATCACCACCACCTCCGCCGGGATCGCGAGGTCGGGGGCGCCGCGGCCCTTGGCGAAGGCTTGGTAGGCGGCCCGGGTCGCGTCCTTGGCTTGCGTGAACAACACCATCCGCTCACCCTTGCGCGCGTCGGGCACCGCGGCCACCGCGCTCGGGCTGTCGGGCCAGAGGTCGGCGGCGGTGGCCTCGATGCCGGCGAGCGAGATCATCTCGCCGGCGATCTTCGCGAAGCGCTTGGCGCGGCCCTTGATCGCGACGAAGCCCTGCGCGTCGATCGCGACGATGTCGCCGGTGTCGTGCCAGCCGTCCACTGGGGCCTCCAGCACGCCGGGGTTCTCGGCGCGGAGATACCCGAGCATGATGTTGCGACCGCGCACCACGAGGCGGCCGCCCTCGTCGATGCCGGTGACCGGGTCGAGGCGGTGCTCCATGCCCGGCACCAGCCGGCCGACGGTGCCGAAGCGGTTGAACATCGGCGTGTTGACCGCGACCACCGGGCCGCATTCGGTGACGCCGTAGCCTTCGAGGATGCGCAGGCCGAACTTCTCCGCGTAGGTGCGGCGGGTCGTATCCTTCACCGGCTCGGCGCCGGCCACGACGTAGCGCAGCGAACGCAGGTCGTAGGCATGCGCCACCTTGGCGTAGCCAGTGAGGAAGGTGTCGGTGCCGAACAGGACCGTCGCGTTCGAGCCGTAGACCAGCTCCGGCACGATCCGGTAGTGCAGCGGCGACGGGTAGAGGTAGACCGGCACGCCCGAGACCAGCGGCAGCACCAGGGCCGAGGTCAGCCCGAAGGCGTGGAAGATCGGCAGCACGTTGAACACCTTGTCGGACGGTCCGAAATCGATCCGGGCGGCGACCTGGGCGACGTTCGCGAGCATGCCCCGGTTGGCCACCATCACGCCCTTCGGCGTTCCCTCCGAGCCCGAGGTGAACAGGATCGCGGCCGCATCCTCGCCGGTGCGCGCGACGAGCGGCTTTCGGGCCGCGAGAAGGCCGCGGATCTTGTCGCCCGCCGTAACGGTGGCGCGCACCTCCTCCAGGTAGACCAGCTCGACCTTGTCCTTGATCGCCTCGACGAGCGGGCCGAGGCGGCCCTTCTCGATGAAGGCACGGGAGGTGAGGATCTTCGTCACCTCCGCCGCCTTGCACGCCGACAGGATGTTGGCGGCGCCGGCGGAGAAGTTGATCATCGCCGGCACCCGGCCGGCCGAGGCCAGCGCGAAGAACGTCACCGCGGCGCCGTTGGCGTTCGGCAGCATCAGCCCGATGGCTTTGCCCTCCGAGACCATCGGCATCAGCTTGCGGGCGAGGATGTTGGCGCCCATCACCAGGCGCGAATAGGTCATCTTGCCCGAAACCGGGTCCTCCAAAGCCGTCCGGCGCCAGCCGAAGCGCTCGCCGGCCGCGATCAGTGCCGTCATCACGCTGCGGTCGATGTCGGTGGTGTCGAAGACCAACTCGGACATGATGCCGTAGAGCCCCGCGCCCGCAGCCTGTCGCCGGGCCTTGCCTTTGAGGCTTGCGTCGACGGCGAGCTTGACCGGCGGCATCACCGTGACGACGACCTTGGGCCACCAGCGCCGTCTAACCTGGTCGCGTGACAGCCGCGAGAACACGGTCCGCTCCAAGCCCTCGATGCGGACGGGGACGACCATCGCTCCGGACTTGTCGGCGATCAGCCCCGCGCCGTCGTAGACCTTCATCAGGCTGCCGGTGACGGTGAGACGCCCCTCGGGGAAGATGATCAGCGTCTCGCCGCCCTTCACCGCGTTGATCAGCTGGCGGGTGGCGAGCGGGCGCGTCGGGTCGAGCGGCATCGCCTTGGTGACCCGCAGGAACGGCTTCACCCACCAGCGCTGCGCGATGCCGTGGTCGACGGCGAAGACCGGCTCCTGGGCGAGCAGCGACAGGGCGAGCGGCGCGTCGAGGAACGAGACGTGGTTGAGGGCGACGATGCAGTTCGCCCCGGCCTTCTCGACGTTGTCGAGGCCGCGGACCTCGAGCCGGTAGAACGCCCGGAACAGGATCGAGAGGAAGTCGCGGAACGGGCTCGTCTCCAGGGTGGCGAGGACGATCACTGCGACGACGAGGTTGAGCACGGCCACGAGAGCCAGCAGCGTCGCGCTGGAGAGCCCGGCGCCCTGGAGGGCTGCCAGCGCCAGCGTGCCGCCGACCATGAAGGCCGCCGTCATCACGTTGACGGCGCCGATGATGCGGGCGCGCTTGTCCTTGTCGGTCCAGGCCTGCACCGCGGCGAACGACGGCACGATGTAGAGGCCGCCGGCCATGGCCAGCCCGAGGAAGTCGACCGCGACCCGCAGGCCCGAGCCGGTGCGCAGGAAGTCGGCGGCGCCGACCATCGCGCCGGTCTCCGGCGCGTGGTGGGCCACCGTCCAGGCGAGGTCGAGGCCGAACAGGCCCATCAGCAGCGCGCCGACGGGGGTCGGCAACAGCACGATCCGCCCGCTGCACAGCCACGAGGCGACGCCGGAACCGAGCGCGATGCCGACCGAGAATACGGCGAGCAGCAGCGTCACCACCGTCTCGGAGCCGTTGAAGTCGTGGCGGACCAGAAGCGGCAGCAGCGACAGCACGACGACGCCGACGAGCCAGAACCAGCTGACGATCACCGAGCCGCGCCACAGGCGGCGGTCGCCCCACAGATCGCGCAGCAACGCCACGGTCGAGCGGGCGACGTTGCGGTCGACGTGCAGGTCGGGGGCGCCCTCGCCGGTCGCCGGGATGGCGCGGGCGGCGAGCCAGCACAGCACGGCGAAGGCCATGATCAGGCCACCGAAGACGAGGTGCGAGCCGCCCATGGCGCTGGCGAAGCCCGCCGCGATCGTGCCGAGCAGGATCGCGAGGAAGGTCGCGGCCTCGACGAGCGCGTTGCCGGCCGGCAGCTCCTCACGCTTCAGATGATCGGGGAGGATTCCGTACTTGATCGGCCCGAACAGCGCCGCGATGGTCCCGAACAGCCCGAGCGCCACGAACAGGATCGGCACCGAGGCGAGGAAGAAGCCGAGCACGGCGGTGCCGGCGGCGAAGATCTCCGCGAACTTCAGGCGCTTGGCGATGACCGCCTTGTCGTAGCGGTCGGCGAGCTCTCCGCCCAAGCCCGACAGGATGAAGAACGGGCCGATGAACACGGCGCTGGCCAACGTCACCAGGATGCCGGCGTCGGACTCGCCTGCCTGGTTGACCTTGAACAGGATCAGGAAGGCGAGCGCGTTCTTGAGGAAGTTGTCGTTGAACGCCGAAAAGAACTGGCACCAAAACAGCGGCGCGAAACGCCGGGCGGTCATCAGCGAACGGAACATGGCGGTCTCCCCGGCTGGGCCATGACTGGCTCAACCCGTGCGGTCGCGTCAAATCCCGGTCCTGCGTGGGCTGGGGACCCAAGTCCGCCGCGCCCCACCACCGCAATTTGAACAACGTGCAAACTATGCAGTCTGCGGCTGCGCGCAAGCTTGTTCTTGCACGCCGTGCAATCTATCACTCGATCCCGTGCGCGACCGCACGAGACACTACCGGGGCCATAGCGTGAAGACCGTTAAGAAGTGCGCCGCCGGGCCGCGCGGCGACCTCGACCGGGCCGGCTTCGTCGCGCTGGTCTGCGCGGCCGCCGAGGGCATCGTCCGGGACCAGGGCGTGCGCGCCCTTGGGATGCGGCCGCTCGCGACCGCCATCGGCTACGCGCCGAACTCGATCTACAACGCGGTCGGCGACCTCGACGCGGTGCTGCTTCGGGTGAACGCCCGCACCTTCGGCCGTCTGAAGGCCGCCCTCGAATCCGCCATCGATCCCGAGGCGTCGCCGCGGGCGAACGCGGCGGCCCTGGCCGAGGCCTACCTCGGCTTCGTCGCCGCGGACCCGGCGGTCTGGAGCCTCGTCTCCGACCATGCGCCCGCGCGCGGCGCCGCGGTGCCGGACTGGTACTGGGAGGCGCTGGCGGGCGCCACCGATCTCGTCGACGCGACGCTGAAGCCGCTGCTTCCCGCCGCCGACGAGCGCGCCCGGGCGGTCGCCGCCCTGTGGGCCTCGCTCCACGGGCTCGCCTCGCTCTCCACCTCGGGCAAGCTCGGGGCGCTGACGGACGCGGCGCCCATCGACCTCGCCCGGATGCTCGTGGCCCGCTTCCTCGCGCCGGACGCCTGATTGACCGCTCCCGCGAAACCGGGTTGTTGGGCGGAAAGTCCCTGAGAGATCGAGCGAACCATGGTCCTGAAACGCGTGCCGACGACGCCGTTCTCCGATCAGAAACCCGGCACGTCGGGGTTGCGCAAGAAGGTCACGCACTTCCGGCAAGCCCATTACGTCGAGACTTTCGTCCAGGCGATCGTCCAGTCCGTCCCCGGCCGCGAGGGCGCGACCCTGGTCCTCGGCGGCGACGGCCGCTTCTTCAACCGCGCTGTGGTGCAGACCACCCTGAAGATCGCCGCCGCCAACGGGTTCGGGCGGGTGCTCGTCGGCCGGGGTGGCCTGCTCTCGACGCCGGCCGCCTCCTGCGTCATCCGTAAGCACGGGGCGATCGGCGGCATCATCCTCTCGGCGAGCCACAATCCCGGCGGCCCGGACGGCGATTTCGGCATCAAGTTCAACACTGCCAACGGCGGCCCGGCGCCCGAGGGCGTCACCGAGGCGATCTTCGAGGCCACGAAGACCCTGACGGAATACCGCATCGCCGACGTGCCCGACCTCGACCTCGACCAGGTCGGGACGACGCGGATCGGCGACATGGTCGTGGAGGTGATCGACCCGGTCGCCGACTACGCCGCGCTGATGGCCGCGCTGATCGACTTCGACGCGATCCGCCGCCTGTTCGCCTCCGGCTTCCGCATGCGCTTCGACGCGATGAGCGCGGTGACCGGCCCCTACGCCCACGCGATCCTCGAAGGCATGCTCGGCGCGGCCCCCGGCACGGTGGTCAACGGCGAGCCGAAGGAGGATTTCGGCGGGCACCATCCGGACCCGAACCCGGTCCACGCCCACGACCTCTACGACCTGATGCTCGGTGCCGACGCGCCGGATTTCGGCGCCGCCTCGGACGGCGACGGCGACCGCAACATGATCGTCGCGCCGGGCCTGTTCGTGACGCCCAGCGACAGCCTCGCGATCCTTTCCGCGCACGCGACCTCGGCACCGGGCTACGCCGGGGGGCTTGCCGGCATCGCCCGCTCGATGCCGACCAGCCGCGCCGCCGACCGGGTCGCCGCGGCGCTGGGGATCGGCGTCTACGAGACGCCCACCGGCTGGAAGTTCTTCGGCACCCTGCTCGATGCCGGCCTGATCACCCTCTGCGGCGAGGAGAGCGCCGGCACGGGCTCGAACCACGTCCGCGAGAAGGACGGGCTCTGGGCGGTGCTGCTCTGGCTCAACATCCTGGCGGTGACGGGTAAGCGTGCCGACGCCATCGTGCGCGAGCACTGGGCGCGCTTCGGGCGCGACTACTACACCCGCCACGATTACGAGGAGATCGCCTCCGACGCCGCCAACCGCCTGATGGACGGCCTGCGCGAAAAGCTCGCCGCCCTTCCGGGACGGCGGATCGGCGACTTCACGGTCTCGGCGGCGGACGACTTCCGCTACGTCGACCCGGTAGACGGCTCGGTGAGCGAGCGCCAGGGCGTCCGCGTGACCTTCGCGGAGGATGCCCGCATCGTCTACCGCCTGTCCGGCACCGGCACGGCGGGCGCGACGCTGCGCGTCTACATCGAGCGCTACGAGGCCGCGCCGGACCGGCTCGAGCGTCCGGTGGCGGAGATGCTGGCCCCCCTGGTCGCCGTCGCCGGCGAACTCGCCGAGATCGCGGCGCTCACCGGCCGGGCCGAGCCGAGCGTGGTGACCTGAGGGGACCGCCCCCGACGGCGCAAACTACTGGTTGTCAGGCGCGGAACCGCCGCTTGGCATATTGTGTGCCTCTCCCCGGCGCATGCCTGCGCGGCACGGTGCAAGGAGGCTCCTCCTTGCCGCGGACACGGTAGGCCGACCGCTTGGCGGGCGGCGTCGCCGGGTCCTTCGATGCGCGGGCCGTTCCCGCCCCGCGATCGAAAAGTGCCCGATGGACAAGACTTCGCTCACGCGCCGCCACCTCATGCTCGGCAGCGCCGCCCTTGGTGCGCTCGCCGCCGGCTGGCCGCTCGCGGCGGCCGGCGCCCTCGCGCAAGGCGCACCGGCGCCGGCCGCAGGTGCGCCCTCCGGCAGCCTGACCTACGGCATCTCGATGTCGGACCTGCCGCTCACCACCGGCCAGCCGGACAAGGGCGCGGGCGGCTACCAATTCACCGGGCTGACCCTCTACGATCCGCTGATCGCCTGGGAGCTCGACGTCTCGGACCGTCCGGGCAAGATGGTGCCCGGCCTCGCGACCGCATGGGAGAGCGACCCGGCCGACCGCAGGAACTGGACGTTCCGCCTGCGCGACGGGGTCAAGTTCCACGACGGCTCGGCCTTCGACGCCGACGCGGTGATCTGGAACTTCGACAAGGTGCTCAACAAGGAGGCGCCGCACTTCGATCAGCGCCAGGCCGCCCAGGTGCGCCCGCGCCTGCCCGGCGTCGCGTCCTACAAGAAGCTCGACGCGATGACCGTGCAGGTCACCACCAAGACGGCCGACAGCCTGTTCCCGTACCAGATGCTGTGGTTCCTGATCTCGTCGCCGGCGCAGTTCGAAGCGGTCGGGCGCGACTGGTCGAAATTCGCGTTCCAGCCCTCCGGCACCGGCCCCTACAAGATCGGCGTGCTGCAGCCCCGCGTCCGCCTCGAACTGGTGGCGAACGAGGCCTACTGGAACCCCAAGCGCGCGCCGAAGCTCGCCAAGCTGACGCTGGCCTGCGTGCCGGAAGACCTCGCCCGGGTGAACGCTCTGCTCTCGGGCAACGTGGACCTGATCGAGCTGCCGGCGCCCGATGCCGTGCCGCGCCTCAAGGCCGCCGGCATGCGGATCGTCGGCAACGACACGCCGCACGTGTGGAACTACCACCTGTCGATGGTCGAGGGCTCGCCCTGGCGCGACATCCGCCTGCGCAAGGCCGCCAACCTCGCCATCGACCGCGACGGCGTGGTCCAGCTGATGGGCGGCCTCGCCGCCCCGGCCGTCGGGCAGGTCCAGGCGTCGAGCCCGTGGTTCGGCAAGCCGACCTTCCAGATCAAGACCGACGTCGCGGCGGCCAAGAAGCTCGTCGAGGAGGCCGGCTTCTCGGTGAAGAACCCGATGAAGGCGACGATCCTGATTCCCACCGGCGGCACCGGGCAGATGCTGTCCTTGCCGATCAACGAGTTCATCCAGCAGAGCTGGGCCGAGATCGGCATCCAGGTGGAGTTCAAGACCGTCGAGCTGGAGGTCGCCTACACCGGCTGGCGCCAGGGCGCGGCCGACCCGAGCCAGAAGGGCATCTCGGCCGGAAACATCGCCTACGTCACCTCCGACCCGTTCTACGCGATCCTGCGCTTCTACGATTCGCGCCAGGTCGCGCCGAACGGGGTGAACTGGAGCCACTGGAAGAACGCCGAGGTCGACGCCCTCTGCGACAAGGTCAAGGCCAGCCTCGACCCGGCCGAGCAGGACAAGCTCCTGGCCCGCATCCACGAGATCGTGGTCGACGAGGCGGTGCAGGTCTGGGTCGTGCACGACACCAACCCGCACGCGCTCTCGAAGAAGGTGAAGGGCTACACCCAGGCCCAGCACTGGTTCCAGGACCTGACGACGTTGGCGTGATCGGACGGCGCGGGTCTCCCCTCTCCCCGCACGCGGGGAGAGGCCCGGCTGCACCTCGTCGTGCAGCCGGGTAGCGAAGGCGAAGCCGCAGCGGCGGTGAGGGGGAGCGGCCGGAAAAGTCTCGACCGTTCGCGCCCCCTCGCCTTCGGCTGCCGCCTTCGGCTGCCGCCTCGTGTTGCCGACGACGAGGTCGGCAAAGCCCTTTCCCCGCGTGCGGAGATGAGGGGATGCGCGGCTTTCTCTGCCGAGGTTCAATGCGAGGCCCGGCATATCCCAGGATATGCGTCGATCGACGATCGCGCGATGCGAATGCCGCTGGCCCGCCTCCACCCCCTCAAAGCCGCTCGGCCTCCGCCGCCTCCCCCGCCAGCCGCACCAGCACCTGCCGCAGCCAGCGGTGGGCCGGGTCGTCGTCGTAGGAGGTGTGCCAGAGCATCGAGACGGCGACCTCTTCGAGCGCCACCGGCGCCGGGCTCACCGTCAGGCCGAGGGCGTCGGCGAAGTAGGTCGCGAGGCGCGCGTGCATCGTCGTGATCACCGGTGCGGCGCGCACCAGGAACGGCACCACCAGGAAGCGCGGCGTCGTGAGCGCGAGGGTGCGCGCCCGGCCGATCTTGGCCAGCGCGTCGTCGACGACCCCGTGGGCGGTCTCGCGCAGGCTGGTGAGGATGTGCGGGAAGCGCAGGTAGTCGTCGAGCGAGATCGGCGGTACGAGCCCGACCTGGCCGGCGTCGAACAGGCAGACGTAGGTGTCGCGGTAGAGCAGCCGCTGCTTGTGGTGGGTCTGGCCCTCGAACCCGAAGCCGATCGCGAGGTCGACCCGGTCCGCGTCGAGCTCCTCCAGGATGTGCGTGCGATCGACCGAGCGCAGCAGCAGGCGGATGCCCGGCGCCTCCGCGCGCAGGTAACCGAGCAGCCGCGGCCCGAGCAGCACCTCGGTGCTGTCCGGCAGGCTCACGGTGAAGGTCCGCTCGGTCGTCGCCGGGTCGAACGCCGCCTCGCGCCGCACGATCGCCTGGATCTGTCGCAGGGCCGCGCGAACCGGCTCGACGAGTGCCAGCGCGCGCGGGGTCGGGCGCATCCCGTCGGGGGCGCGGGTCAGCAGCTCGTCGTCGAACAGCCGGCGCAGGCGGGCGAGGCTCGAGCTCATCGCCGACTGGCCGACGCCGATCCGGGCCGCGGCGCGCGTCACGCTTCGCTCGGCGAGCATCGCGTCGAGGGCGACGAGGAGGTTCAGGTCGACGCGGCTAAGATCGATATGATCGATAGTCATCAACGATACGATCGGTTTGATCCATGCTGCACTGCAGAACATATTCGTGACCAAGGCAAGGGCATCGGGCCCTTCGCAGCACGAAAGTCACACGACCATGTTCACCAAGACCCGCAGCCGCACCGTCGCCCTCGCCGCGATCCTCGCCCTCTCCGCCGGCCTCGGCACGGCGGCCGCCGCCGAGATCAAGCCGGCCCAGGCCGGCAGCGTCGATCTCGGCACGCTCTCGGGCGTCGCCTACTACACGGCCGAGCCGAAGGGCTACCGCGTCGTCGTCACCCTGGCGCCCCGGGCCGCCGCCCCGGCCGTCCGCTTCGAGACGGTGCTGGCCGACGACCAGAGCGTCACGCTCTCGACCCCCCGCCAGGCCGACGCGCCTGCCGAGACGATCGAGATCAGCCGCGCCGGCGACCGCATCCTGGTCCAGCCGTCCCGGACCAAGGCCGTGACGCTCGAGGCCGCGGCCGTCGATTGATCGCGCCCGGTATGCCCGGGCTCGCCGACCCTCCCGGTCTCTCGACGAGGCCGGGAGCAGGCGTTCGTCGCAAAGCCGCCCCGTCGGTCCGCATGCCCTCCAAGGCGCGGCCCAGCGCCACGCGGACATGCTCGCGAAACACCTGCCCCGCGCCGGCAGCTCGCAGCCCCTGCTCCGCACCTCGTCGGGTTCTTCCGGCGGGTTGATCTACCGCAGACTGATCGAAGGCTTCGGTGCGTTCAGACGCGAGCGCATTACAGGCGGTCGAAACCCGTTCGACGAAGCTTGGCTTCGAGGCGTGCCGATCGCGTCGAGATCGATTTACTCTGGATTGGAGGGGACAAAGCCAATCCGTAAAACCGTCATCGCTGACGCCGACTCATCGGCCGCGCATCGTGTTCGCGGTTTTCTATGGAAATGGCGCACCCGACACGATTCGAACGTGTGACCTTTGCCTTCGGAGGGCAACTAATGGTCTAAAGAGACAACCAGACACGAAGCAATGCGCTGTGTTTGCCTATCTTTTCTGACCTATCTAACCTACCCACTGTGTGAGCCGCAGTGTGGGACGTGTGATGCCGAAGCCCCTGCCGATCGATACCGCTGCGAAGCGAGGCAAGCTGCCGGCGCGGAAGAACCCTTATTGGCAAGGTGTGTCCGGCGGCCGAGGCGGCGTTTCGCTGGGCTACCGGAAGCCGGCGCGAGGCGCGGGCTCCTGGGTCGCCAAGCTCGTCATCGACGGCAAGCGTGTCGAGGAGAGGCTCGCGCCGGCGGACGATGCGAAAGCCGACACCGACGCGATCTCGTATCCGGCGGCGGTCACGGCATCGCTTGCGTGGGCGCGCGAGCACTTCGCGCGGCTCGAGGCAGCCGTTGACGCGGAAGTAGCGTCTCGAGCTCCAACGGTGCGCTCCGCCGTCGTGAACTACGGGATGAGCCGACGGGCGCGGTCCGAGCGTGCAGGGCGCAACGCCGAGGGTCGCCTCGCGAAATACGTGCTGACGGACGATGCCTTCGCCGCGCTGCACCTGACGAGGCTCACGGCCGGGGCGATCCTGGCGTGGCGCCGCAGGTTGCCGGCTCGCCTGGCGACATCGTCCGTGAACCGCCTGCTAAACGATCTGCGGGCCGCCCTGAACAGCGAAGCGGATCAGCACCGCCGCGGTCTACCGGCCGGGCTCGTCGGCGAGATCAAAAGCGGCACCAAAGCGACCGCTGCGGCGCCGAACGCCCGAAAGCAGATCCTGACCGACGTCGAGGTCCGACGGATCGTTGAAGCGGCTGCCGTGGTGGACCCTTCCGGCGATTTCGGCCACCTCGTCATGGTCTCCGCCGCCACGGGTGCACGTTTTTCGCAGATCGCTCGGCTGACAGTCGGCGACGTCCAGGTCGACCGCATGCGGATCATGGTGCCGACGTCTCGCAAGGGGCGGTCCGTCAAGGCGACCGAGCACATCGCGGTGCCGATCGGGGCGGACGTGTTAGCCAACCTGCAGCCCATTCTGGCCGGGCGTAATGCTCGCGAGCCGCTGCTGCTGCGGTGGTCGCATCGGCGGAGCGATCAGCCTGGCCGGTGGGAACGGCACGAGCGGCGAGCGTGGGGAGAAGCCTATGAGGTGGAAAAGCCGTGGGCTGCGACAGTTGCCCGGGCGGCCGTCCCGGCCGACACGGTGATGCTTTCGCTGCGACATAGTTCAATCGTCAGAGGGCTTCGAGCCGGCCTGCCTGTGCGCCTTGTCGGCGCCCTCCACGACACCAGCGTCCAGATGATCGAGCAGCACTACGCGGCATACATCGTCGATGCGACCGAAGAGATTGCTCGGCGTGCCGTGATGACACTTGCGCCGGTCGAGCCGACACTGCTGCAGCCGGTCGCAGCATGACACACGATGTCGAAGGCGCGCTCCGTACCTGGGCCCTGCTTGAGGGCGTCGATCCGGATCGAGCCGTGGCAGACCTGCGCCATGGCGGTCCGCTCGCACACCTAGTTCGAAGCCTTTTATCAGGTTCCGCTAGACCGAAGCGCGGCAGAAAGAGAAACGTTGAAGAAAATTGGCGGCGGTTCGTATTAGTCGTAATGGCGAAGCGTCGTCTCGCTTGTGAAAATTCCGGCGACGAGGAGGATGAATTCCATCTGGCCGCATATTTTGATCAGCGAAAAGATTGGGAAGGTGATCGAAACATCACGCGTCCAGAGATGTATGCCAAAACATACCGTCGGATGGTAAAGCTCGGCTGGTGCGACGACGACGTTCCTCAAGGTCTCAAAGCTCAGTTTTCAACTCCGCCGGCCCTATCGGACGAATAGCCCCCGCATTCTGTCTCATGCGCTGTCCTGTTTGCCGTGGTTCTCTCTGGCGGACGAAACGGACAAAGCGGACGGATCCAAATGCCCCAAAGTTCACGGAGTGCCGGTACCCCAAAGGAGACGATCCCCTGGGACCAGCGTCCTCATCTTCGGATGACGGTCACGACGGATGTGACGGGCCTATCGCCGACGACGATATACCGCCTTGCCGCCGAGGGGCGGCTGACGCTGAAGCGGATCGCCGGCCGCGTCGTGGTAGAGACACCCGGCGTCATCGACCTTGTGAGAAACGCCGAGCCTTGGAAGCCGGGCACTCGCGGTGCCGCTGCCCGCGCGAAGCGGGCTGAAGTCGCCCGCTTGTCGCTCCGCTGAACGCAGCCGCCATCAAGTGGCCGTTGCCGTAACACCGACCGACGAACCGTCCCCCACCCCTGCTGAATTTGAAATTTCAAAACAACGGCCGGTCACCTCTCACAAAGGTGCCGGCCGGGGGAGTCTTCGTATGTCTGACCGAAACTTAAGCCGCTCGCGGCTGCTCTGCAACATGGCTGCCCTCTGGATCGGGAGGGGGCTATGAACGCTCCCACCCCCTCACCCTTTGCGAAGCTGTTCGGCGGTGGGTACCGGCTGCTCGTGCCGATCGTCCCGCACGGCGCGCCGTTGTCGAACCGCACCCACCTGAAGCCGAAGTCGCGCGGCAAGGCCCCGGGCATCCGGAACCACGAGGGCAAATGGACTTCGATCCGGGATTGGCAGAACACGACGCCGACCGAAGCGGACCTGAGCGCATGGACCGCGATGGGCGCCGGCGTCGGCATCCGGACGGGGCCGCAGCCAGACGGGACGTGGCTGGAGGCGATCGACGCGGACACGCTGGACGCGGCATGCGCCGGCATCATCGAAGCTCAGGTCGAAGGCTTCTTCGGCTTCACGCCGACCCGCGTCGGCAACGCGCCGAAGGCGCTCTACCTGATCCGGGTCGAAGCGCCGGCGGGCGACCAGCCGATCCCGTACATGTCGCTCGCTTTCGACGGCGGTGTGGTCGAGGTGCTCGGCCGCGCGAAGCAGTTCGTCGCCGGCGATTCTATCCATCCGACCACGCTGCAACCGTACAAGTGGACGCGGCCGCTGTGCAGGTTCGAGGATCTGCCGGTCCGCACGCTCGACGAGCTGCACGCGTTTCTATCGGCCTGTCGTGCCGCGCTGCCCGCGGCGGGTGACGTCTACACCGAAGGCCGCGGCAACCGCTCAGTCGCGCAAGAGGCGCTCGCCGGCGACTTGGCCGAGCTCGAGCGCGCGATCCCGCTGATCCCGAACGTGTACGAGCCGCCGGGCCGGGAAAAGTTCATTCGCATGGCGGCGGCGTTCCGGGGCGCGTTCCAGAACCACTACGAGCGCGGGTTGGAGCTGTTCGAGGAGTGGGCCGACAAGGCCGATCTCAGCGTCCGGCCGGACGACAGCGTCCACGAGGATCCGGGCCAGGTCTATCGGTCGGTGAAGGCGCCGTACGCGTGCGGTGCCGGCCTGCTGTACGAGCTCGCCGAGGCCGCGGACCCGTCGGGCGAGTTCCGCCGGGCCGACGCGCTCGCCGCGCCGTACTTCGATGCGGAGGCCGCGGCGATGCAGCCGGACGAGGTCGACACTGCCGAAGCCGCAACCATCGTCGGCGCCGACAAGATCCCGCCGCTTGTCTCCGGCAGAATCGACCTTGGCGACCTGATCGGTCTGCCGCCGCGGCAATGGCTGTACGGTACGAAGATCAGCCGGCGTTACGTCACGTTCTTAGCGTCACCGGGCGGCGTCGGGAAAACGGCCTACGTCTTCGCTATGGCCTTGGCCGCTGCGTCCTCGCAAGCGCTCCTGCACGATACAGCGCGCAAGCCGCTGCGTGTGTGGATCTACAATCTCGAGGACGACATCGTAGAGCTGCGCCGTCGCCTGGCCGCGGCGATGCGCCATTACGGGCTCGACCCGGCCGTGTTGGACAACATCCGTCTGAACTCAGGCCGCGATCGTCGTTTCCGCATCGTCCAGGCAAAGGACGGGCAGTTCGTGGTCCTGCCGGACTTCCGAGGTGTGATCGAGGAGATGCGCCGTGAGCAGGTCGACATCCTGATCGTGGACCCATACCTGCGCTCGCACGGCGTGTCGGAGAATGAGAACGAGGCGCAGGACGAGGTGATGCGGCTGTACGCCGACATCGCCGAGGCGACGAACGCCGGGATTGTGCTGGTCCACCATACCAAGAAGGGCGCCGTCGCGGGGGAGATGGATTCGCTGCGAGGCGGCTCGACGCAAGGCGGCGGCGCGCGGGCCGCGTTCACGCTATCGCCCATGGCGAGCGAGGACGCGGCGAAGCTCGGCATTCCCGACGAGGAGCGCCGGTTGTACGTGCGCATGGACGACGCCAAGAACAACATGGCACCGCCGGCGCAGCGCGCGGAGTGGCTGAAGCTCGCCAGCGTGCACCTCGGCAATGGGACGGTTGAGTACCCGCATGGCGACAACGTGCAGGTGGCGACCGCCTGGACGCCGCCGAGCGCGTGGGAAGGCGCGGAAGAGGGCTCCGAGCATAAGGTGTTGTCGGCGATCGAGGCCGGTCCGTCGACCGGTGAGCGGTACTCCGCGCGCCCGCAGGACAGGGATCGGTGGGTGGGTGATGCGCTCGTGTCTCTACTCGGCTGCACAGTCGGCCAGGCCAAAGCAACGATTGAGGCGTGGTTGAAGCAAGGCGTGATCGAGGTGGCCGACTACCGGTCGGTCGATCAGCGCAAAACGCGCAAGGGTGTGTATGTTAGAATGCTGCCAGAAGTGAGCGAGCAAGACATCTTTGGGTGACATACAAACGGCGGTGCGCCAGTGGCGTGCGCCAGTGGATTTTCAGTGGCGCAAGTGGCGCAAAGGAAATGCGCCACTGGGCTCCGGCCGCTATAGGAAGAATCCACTGGCGCACGCACCCGAAACACCTTGCGCCGCTGCCGCGCCACTGCGGTTTGCGACGTACCGCGCATCGGGTGTCTTTCGCGCCGGTTCAGCCTTTCCCTTGCGGGGGCCTCACCACGTGGATCCTTTCTATACGGCCGCCGCTGCCGGTCCGCTCGTCATGCTGTAGATTCGGACTTCGACTCCCCCCGCCGACCATGAGCTTGAAGACCTTGCCAAGGTCACTTTGCGGGAAAATGTGAATTCGATTAACATTGCTCCGGATCAGCCACTTAGAGAGGTGCCGGTTATGCCAGCCAAGGACGGTGATTGGACGCGCCAGGAGCGGATCTTCGCGAAGGAGATGGCGCACACCGGAAACGCGGTGCACGCGGCGAAGGTGGCGGGATATGCGCATCCGGCCGTGGCGGCCTCGAAACTCCAGCGACGCGAGCCGATCATGCAGACGGTCCGCCAGCAGGTTGCCGCTCGCGTCGAGAGCACGCTCGTGCCGCTGGCCGTCGCGACCTTCGAAGAGGTGCTGAAGCCCGAGAACGGGGAGAAGTACCCGGCTCGCGTCCGTGTCGACGCCGCGGACAAGGTGTTGAAGCACTACCGGTCGACCATGGGCGACGCGGAGCCGGAGAAGGAGCTGCACGAGATGACCGCGGCCGAGCTCCGGCAGAGATATGATCGCGAGAAGCTGAAGCTCGCCGCGTACGATGCGCTCGTCGCCGACGCCGAGAACACGATCGAGCACGAGGCCGACGAGGCACTCTCCCCCGCAGAGGAGGGAGGGTCGGGCGACGACATCTTCGGTTAGGCGAGCGGCGCGGATCATGGCCACCCTTGAAGCGTTTCGTATATCTCCTAAATCTTAGCTATATATCCAAGCAAACACAAAGTTGTCCGTTTTGTCCGTTTTGTCATCTATAGTATTAGATGTAATTTATGCATTGACCGAAGGGCAAATCGAAATTATGTATCTGCATGTCAGGCCGGCAAATGGACCGACGGGAGCCTCAGATGCAGATTGTTACCAATCGGGAAGCTAACTTTAACCAGCCCTACATCCGCTATGCTCAGAAGGTGGAGGCGCCGATCTACACCATCGAGTGGGAGGAGCATCTCGATAAGAATGATCCGTGCCGGGACACGCTGACCATGAACGTGGTCTTCCCGAGGCTCACGGCTCTCGCATTCGTCCGGGAGATTCTGTCTCCCGAGATGCTGGCTCTGAAGTCCGACCCCCACTTCGACTATGACGAGGACGGCGCGGAGTCCGGGTGGGCGCATACGGAAGTGCTGGGGCCGTCGGCATACATCTACGCTATGGCCGCCATAGCGGAGCGCATGGGTGCAGTCCGGCAATACGACTGACGCTGCGCCAGCCGTCGCCCATAAGGGATCCCTAGGCGCGCTCCGGCGCGCCTTTCGCATTCTATGCGCTGAATCGAAGAGAATGCTCGGCGAAGCTTGCCTAGCGCTGCACCATCAGGCAGGCCACTTTCGCGAAAAGTCGAATTCAATTGCAATGCGCCTCCGGCCAGCTTCCAGTCCGCATGCGGACATGAGGCGATACAGAGGGTGGGCTACTAACCTGTTCCGAGCATAGAACATCCGTGCTTAGCTTCCTGCTTATCGTCGCTGGCATTGCGTTCGGCCCAGCTCTCTCCCTAGGAACCATTCGTATCGCTCTGGGTCCGAGGGCTGCTCGCGCCACTTGGAGGGCAGCCCTCCGATGGCTTTACCTCGCGGTGCTTGCCATCGGTGGCGTCGGGTTGATCTGGTGGGCCTGGGTCGATGGCGTTGCAGAGACTGATACTGGCATTCAATTCGGCATGGCCCTCATGTTGATGGCCTTGGTCCTGTTCTCGTGCGCGGTCTCGTGGACGGTTGCGGGCACCCGGTGGGTCCGCATGGATGGTGCCACAATCCTCCCGTAGGCCGACCACCCAAGGCTGGATCCTCAGGTCGCTTTCGCGTTCAGCGCCCGATGTACCGACCCCTTGCCGATCCCGAGCTTGGAGGCGATGGCACCCATGCTCAGACCCTCCGCAGACAGCGCCTCTATCTCCGCCGTCTTGGCCCGTGCGGTCGGCTTGCGGCCCTTGTAGGCGCCTTCGCCCTTGGCCTTGGCGATGCCCTCTTGTTGGCGCTCCAGCATCATTTCCCGCTCGAACTGTGCCACGCCTCCAAGGACGTTGAGCATCAGCTTGCCGGTGGGAGTCGTGGTATCCACCCCAAGGTTCACGATGCGGAGCGCCACGCCCTTGGCCTCAAGCCCGGCAATGATGTTGCCCAGGTGGGTGACCGAGCGGGCCAACCGATCCAGCTTCGTAACCACCAACGTGTCACCCGAGCGAGCGAACCCAAGGGCGGCATCAAGCACCTTGCGCGGTGCGACAGAGGAGACTTGCTCCTGAAAGAGTTTTTCGCAACCGAGGGCGGTGAGGTCTCTGACCTGAGCCTCTAGGCCAGCTTCCTGCTCCAGCGTCGAGGTGCGAGCGTATCCGATCAGCATGGCAGTTTCCGAGGCGACGCGTTCCAATGAGTTCTTAGACATCGAACCTTGGACCGTTTCGAAATGCAATACCAATCTTTTGGAACTGCTGCGGCTGCCTTTTGGAACGTTCCACAAGGGCAAGCTCTATTGGAACGCTGATCGCTAGGGTCGGGTGACGATCGAGCCGACTACGTCCGACGCGGCCGCAGCTGCACCACGTTGCCGCTGAACTCCCGCGCCGGCGCCACGGCCGGCGCGGCGGGTCGGCGCTCCCCTACGGCCACGGCCTGCGCCGGGTGGAGTTCCTCGGCAAGGATGCGGGCGCTGCCCTGCGCTTCGGCCAGTACACCTTCCAGGATGGGGCTGACCGGGCGGCCGCGGCGGACGGCCTCGATCTCTTCAGCGATGACGTCGAGGGAGGCGACGAGCAACGTCGCGCGCATGTCGAGCGGGAGGTGCATGTGCTGTGATCCGTCGGGGGTGATGCGGGGCAGTGTGCGCCTGAGGAGCGCCCGGGCCAAGCGGCAACCGTCGGGTCGACCCCGCCGCGGTGGCGGTGCGGGCCAGGGGGTGGGTAGTCCAAACGACACCGCGAAACACGCCGGGGACGCCCGTAGGAAAATCTGGCCCTGAAACACTATTCAGACATACAAACGCAAATCGAATTAATTTTCTCCAAATCGTATGTATTTGTTTACCGCTCTCATGGCGGGTGCTACCGTGATGCTTGTTTTCTAGAGCAGGCGGTCCCGCCATGGCCAAACTAAAACTCGTCTTCAGCGGTGGCAGCGACGAAGAACCTCCCGCCTTCGTCGAAAATCACTCGAGCACCGTGGGCATCCTTCAGTCGCTCGATCAGGCGTGCCGCAACGAGTACCCGGCTTGGTGCTTGAGCAACGCACTGGAGGGCATCGCCAACAGGAAGCGGGGCAAAAGTGGTGCGCCGCTTCGGCTCGAACAGGATGACCGGGACCAGATCCTGCGCGCTCTCACACGTACGAAGGCGCTGATGCCGGAGTTCATCCCGGAGTACCCGCCTGATCGTCTCGCCCTCGGTATCGACGCTGCCATGACGCAGGTCGTCCTATGGGCGGAGACCCCGGACAAGCGGGCCCTCCGGCATCCTCACACAGCAGCCGACGCCGACGATCTGGCGCGGGTCCTCCGCAACGACATGCACAATCGGGATCTCCTCGACCGTGTGCGCGACCGCCGCGGCGAGCGTAGCGGGGAGGCGCTCGGCGAGATGCTATCCCCGCACGTCGAATGGGGGGGCATCTGATGGCCGAGCCGAACCCGTTCGACATCTTTGACCCGCTGCCGATCTCGCCGCTGGCCAAGGTCGCGCCAGCGGCCCTGTCCATGGTCCCCAACGGGTTCCAGGCGATGGAACAGCCAGCGACCAAGAAGCCGAATTTCTTCGACCAGTTCGACGAGCCCGCGCCGGCAACGCAGCCGCCGCCGGGTGTCTCCCCGGACAACCCATTCCTACGCTTCCACCAGCAACCCGCCGCAGCCGCGCCGGTGGCGGCCAAGGAGCCGAACGTCTTCGACCAGTTCGACGAGCCGGCACCGGGCACTCCGGCCGCCAAGACGCAGCTCGACGCGGCCGGTGACGTCGGCGGCGGCATCGTGCACGGCATGGTCAACGCCGCGACCGGCTTCTTCGGCGGGGTGGGAGCGCTCCAGCAGGCGGAGCGCGGCGCTGCAGGCAACGCGCTGGAGAGCCACGGCTACCCCAGCGCCGCGGCGATGGTCCGTAGCGTCCCGACCCTGCCGAGCGGCGCCGATCTGAACGGCATGATCGAGCGCGTGATGGGCCCGCTGTATCGCAAGCCCGAGACGACGGCCGGGCAGTACGCCAGCACCATCGCCGAGTTCGCACCTGGTGCCGCCATCGGGCCGGGCGGGCTCATCCGCAAGATCATGGAGGCCGCGGTCCCGGGCGTCGCGTCCGAGACGGCAGGCCGGGTTGCGCCGGCGGGATACGAGGGCGCGGCTCGGCTGGCCGGCGGTCTCGCGGGCAATCTCGGCACTGCCGCCGCGGCAGCGCGCGCAACGGGTGCCGACCGCGCCATCGTGGCGGCCACGCGCGGCATGGAACCCGGCACGCTCCGTACCGGCCAACCCGTGCTCGATACGGGACGGGGAATCGGCGTGCCGCTTTCTGGGCCGGAAGGCATCCAGTTCGCGACGAACAACGGCACCAAGCTCGGCGAGCTCCAGCGCGTCGTGGAGGGCTCCACCGGCGGCGGTCCGACGATGGCCGCCTTCTACGCCAACCGGCCGGACCAGATGCGCGCCGCGGCGACGAACGCCTTCGACACGATCGCGCCGCAGAGCATAGCCCCGTCGACCCTCGGGCCCCGCACCGCGGCGGCGGCCGATACCGCCATCAACGACGTGCGCCAGGGCATCAACGCGCAGACGCGGCCGGACTATGCCCGGGCCGAGGCCCATCTCGTCGACCCGGCCGACTTCGCGCCGATGCGGACACCGGCCTTCGACGCATCCCTCGGCCGGCTGCGCGGCGATCCCGTCCTCGGCCCCGAGATCGCGCACCTTCCCGACAACAGCGGCCGGGTGATCGATCTCGTGACCAAGGACATGGGCGCGCGTTCGCAGGCCCTCTCCGCAACGGGAGAGGGGTTCAACCCGCTGCTCGCCGAGCGCTACGCGTCCGGCTCCGCCGATGCGCGCGACATCCTCCGCGATCCGGCGCGCGGCGGCGTCCAGGCCTACGACGACGCGCTCACCGCGCAGGCGCAAGCCCGGGCGCAGAACTTAGATCCTCTGACCCAAGGCCCGCTCGGTCAGATCGCTGGCCGGGGCGGCGGCCGCGGGACGCTGTCCGGGACGCAGGCGGTCGGCGACGCGATCCTGCCGGCAGCTGCCGAACGCGGCCAGGCCGGAGAGTTAGCCGACGCCACGCGCCGCATCGGCGCGCTCGACCCGGAAGCGATCGCTCAGCTGGTCCGGCAGCGCATGGGCGACCAGTACGACGCCAGCGCGACGGCGCTCATCGGCGGCGGGAATCACAGTGGGGGCGCCAAGTTCGCCAAGGACATGGCGGGCACGCCGCAGAAGCAGGCGAACATCGATGCGGTGCTCGGTGCGCTTCCGAACAGTCCGCAAGCGCCACAGGCCGTGAACACGTTGCTCGACACGCTGCGCGCTACAGGCCGGCGCCTGCCGCCGGGCTCGAACACCGCGGCCGACCGCGCCATGCAGGACACCCTGTCGGAGCAGAACACCCTGGGAGGGGCCGTCACGGCGGTGCGGACGCAGGGTCGATCCCTGTTCGCCAACGTTGGCGGCAAGGCACGGCAGGCGGCTCTTGGCCGGCAGACCGGCCGCCTCGCGGACCTCTTCACCGCGCCGGACAGCGCCGACCGCATCGCCGACATCGTGCAGCGCGGCGTCGAGCCGGTGTTCGCGAACGCGCTGCTAAGGCAAAGCCTTCAGACTCCGGGAGCTATGGGCCAGCGATGAGGTACACGCTCCATCAGCTCGCCGCCGGCAGCTACGATCTCGCCCTCGACGGGGTGATCGTCGGCGGTGTCGTTCGCGAGACCACCGCAGGAGGTGCTCTTACCGGATGGTGCGCGGAGCTGCTGGAGGATCTTCCGGTTGCGACACGCCCCCGGCCCTTCGATTGCGTCGAGCACCGATTCCCGACCCTGGAGGCGGCGACGGCGTGGCTCGGCGGTGCGCGGATCGTCAGCGCTCCATCACTTCATCTCAACTAGGAGGGTTGCCGGATCAATATAGTTTCGGTCACCATACTCAGAATGGAAGCGTTCCCGCCACGCGTCTGTGATTGCATCGCGCTGCACGGCAAGGCGTACGACGCCGGCCTCGATCCGAGGGCGGTCGGCGAGGCCGAGGACGGCGGCGATGGCGTCCGCTGCTGATTGTGGATCGCCTGCGACTGACTCGTAGACCAGCTCGATCGGTCGGATGCCGGTGCGGGCGAAGAACATGTCCCAGCGCGCGTTGCGTTGGCAAACCTGCCCAACATAGTGCTGAATCGCCGCGCCGTCGTAATGCGGTGCGCTGGCCGCGGTCTCGGTGGAGCGAAACTGCCGGGTCTGGATCGATCGGACCCAAGACATCGCTTGGCCGAGCACGTCCAAGCGGCGCAGGCGCACGAAGTGGAGATTCGGCAAACCCTCGGTCAGCTTCAGATGCGGAGCAACCGTATCGAACAGTCCCGGAAACAGCTTCAAGCCGTAAATGCCGTTCCCGGTAGCACCCATCGTCAGGATGCGTTCGATCTGTGCGTGTGGATCGTCGGGATAGGCTGGATCGTCGTGGATGCGGCGCGCCGCGCCGTTGAAATACTCGCGCGGCCGGCCGAGGGCGCCGGTGCTGCTCAAAATTTCGCAGATGTAATTGCTGCCCGAGCGCGGAGCGCCGCACAGCGCATAGCCGCGCAACGGCCCAGGCGCCGGATCGTCCGCCGGGCGGGGCGCGGCAGAAGAACGGAAGCGGTCGAAGAGGCGACTCATTTGTGCGGCTCTCTCAAGGATCAAGGAACGGGTCGACATGGCTCGGGTCCCCGCGCTCGGCGATGAACCGTGCGCGCCAGTCCGCACTAAGCGCGTCGCGCTGAATCCGGAAAACGGAGGGTTGCCGGCCGAGAGCGGGCGCACGCGCGAGCCCTACCGTGCGGGCCACGGCGCCGATGGCGGCGCCGGGATCGACTAGAAGATCCTCGTAGGCGATCTCGACCGCGGGGAGCCCGGTGCGGGCGAAGAACATGTCCCATCGGGCGCCCCTCTGGCAGATCTGACGGATCCGGAGGGCGATCGCGTCGGCGTCGTAGGCGGGTTCGCCCGTGGCCGCGTCGGAGGCGCGGAAGCGCCCGGTCTGCGAAGCACGGACCCAGGACAACGCCTGC
Organism: Methylobacterium cerastii; assembly: GCF_022179125.1. GTDB lineage: Bacteria > Pseudomonadota > Alphaproteobacteria > Rhizobiales > Beijerinckiaceae > Methylobacterium > Methylobacterium cerastii. Next base: position 25,125 of record NZ_BPQG01000030.1, on the reverse strand, counting down.
CCGAGGACGTCGCGGCGGCGGAACCGCACGAAGGCGAGGTTCGGCAGTGCCTCCGTCCACCGGAGATGCGGCGCCACCACGTCGTGGAGGCCGGGGAAGACCTTGAGAGCGTAGACGCCGTTGGCGGTGGCACCCATGGTTAGGATGCGAGCGACCTGCGCCACGGGGTCGTCAGGGTAGGTCGGGTCGTCGTAGCGACGGCGGGCATCGCCGTTGAAGTACTCGCGCGGATGCCCGAGTGCACCAGTGCTGCTCAGCACGTCACAGAAATGGTTGCTGCCTGAGCGCGGCAGTGTGCAGACGGCATAGCCGCGTGTCACCGGCACCGGTGCGCGTGACGCCTGCCAGAAGCGGCTTAGGAGTCGGCCGATTCCAGTTGGGGGCGCCGGGGCGGCGCGTTCGCCTGTACCAGCCTGAGGCGCGTGCTTCATCATCCCGCTCAAGATTGCCATTTCCTCCCGCCAAATCTACCTAAAGACCATCTTAATAATAGGATAATCGGAAAGTCATTTTAGAAGAGTAACATATATGCATCATAAATCGAGAACGCATGTTATGCCCGATCGAGTCCTGTGATTGCGATTGACCTCTTCGGACTTCCCCGTATGTAACTGGAAAACCGGTCCAGGCCGCGATATTCGTCCGTTCGATCAAGCACCAGACAAATATAGAAAGGGGGAGACGATGACGTCCAAGGATACATCCTTGCGCCGGAGCCTACTGCTGACCGTTCCGGTCTGGGCTGTCCTCGTCGCCGATGCGTACGCAGCTTGTCAGCCAGCCGTCCCCGCCAACGGCCAGACGGTGACCTGCACCGGCAGCCAACCGAACGGCTTCATCGCGCCGGCCGGCGTGACGGGGCTGACCGTGAACATCGCCACCGGGACCGCCGTCGGCGCGCAGCAGACCAGCGCGGGCACCAACCCGAGCTTCACCAACGTCCGCGTGAACGGTACCAGCACGGTCAACAACGCCGGGGCGATCGGCAACGCGGCGCCGCTCAACCGCGACAACTTCGGCGTCAACCTCGCCGGCGACCTGTCGACGCTCAACAACTCAGGCACGATCACGATGACGGCGCCGGCCGGCAACACCACGACCCGCGTCTACGGAGCCTATTCGAGCGCGCCGAACGGGTCGCAATACGCCAGCACGACGGTGAACAACGCCGGCACCATCGCGGTGACCCAGAACGGCAACGGCATCGCCCGGGGCATCTATTCGGGCGAGAACACCACGCTGTTCACGATCAACAACAGCGGACTGATCCAGGCGACCCGCGGGACCACCGCGACGGCGACGACCGCCGTGGTCGCGGGCGTCGATTCCGACGACGACACCGACCGCCTCGTGGTCAACAACGCGGCGGCCGGCCGCATCACCGCGACCGGCACCAACACCCGCGCCCTGTCCGGCCGCGCCGCGCAGTACGAGATCAACAACAGCGGCACGATCACCAACGCCACCGCCGGGGAGGCGGCGATCGCCACCTTCGCTCTCAACGCCGGCAACGCCGGCGACGCCACCACGGTGCGCGCCTACAACACGGTGATCACCAACGCCGCCACGGGCATAATCAACGGCGACGTGCGCAACTTCGACCAAGACCTGCAGACGGCCGCCACGGTAGTCAACCTGCGCCGCACCGGCACGGTGACCAACGCCGGCACGATCAACGGCAACCTCGCCTTCGGCACCGGCAACCAGACGGTCAACAACACCGGCCGGATCAGCGGCACCATCAGCTTCCTCGACGTGGCGACCGCGGGGGCGGTGGCCGGGACCGTCAACACGGTGAACCTCGGCACTGGATCGAGCATCGGCGGCAACATTGCTGCGCGGGGGCTCGGCACCAACAACCTCAACCTCGCCGGGACCGGCACCCTGACCGGCACGGTGGCCGGCTTCACCAACCTCACCCAGACCGCCGGCGCCTGGACCCTCGGCAGCGGCTCCATCCAGACGCTCTCGGGCAACCTCACGGTGGCGGGCGGAACCCTGACCCTCGCCGCAGGCTCGACCCAGACCGTCGGTGGCGTGATCCAGGTGACGGGCTCGGGCGCCCAGCTCACCGTCAACAACACGCTGACCAACAAGACGGTGAACCTGTCGGGCTCGAACACCACGGTGGTCAACAACGGCACCCTCGTCGGCACCGGCGCAGCGGGCCGCGCCAACACCGCCGCCAACCGTGTCTACGGCGTGCTCGCCAACTCGACGGGAGCCGACTTCGCCAACGTCTCGGTGGTCAACAACGGCACCATCGCGGTAACCGAGAACGGCGTCGGCATCTCGCGTGGCGTCTATGCCGGCGAGAACATCGCCTCCATGTCGATCACCAATGCCGGCACGATCTCGGCGACCCGCAATGGCGCCGGCCCGGCGGCGGTCGCGGCCATCGATTCCGACGACGACGTGGCGGCGCTCACGATCAACAACCGGGCCGGCGCCACGATCAGCGGCACCGGGACGGGGGTCCGCGCCATCCAGGGTCGGGCGCAGAGCTACACCATCAACAACGCCGGCACGATCACCGGCCCAACCGGCGGGCAGGCCATCGTCGTCTACGGCGCCGGCAACGCCTTCCTTAACAACGCGGCCGCCGGCACGATCAACGGCGACGTGCGCTTCACCGACGCCGACCCGCAGAACGCGACCACCGCCAACCGCCGTAACAGCACCACCGTCAACGCCGGCACGATCAACGGCAGCATCCTCTACGGGAGGGGCAACCAGACGCTGACCAACACCGGCCGCATCAGCGGGGCGATCACCTTCAACGACGTGGCCGCGAGCCGCAACGCGGTGACGCTGGGCACCGGCTCGACGGTCGGCGGCGCGATCAACGCCAACGGGCTCGGCGTCAACGCCCTGACGCTGACAGGCACGGGGACGCTGGCCAGCAACGTCGTCGGCTTCACGACCCTCCGCGAGGCCGATGGCGCCTGGACGCTGGCCAACGGCACCTCGCAGAGCTTTTCCGGTGGCGCGACGGTCGCCGGCGGATCGCTCGACGTGAACTCGGTGCTAGCCGCCAACACGCTCGTCGGCTCCGCCGGCACGCTCAGTGGTACCGGCCGGATCGCCGGCACCCTGACGAATGCCGGCCTCGTTGCCCCGGGCAACGCGGCCACCCCCTACGGCGCGCTCTCGGTGACCAACTACGTGCAACAGGCCGGTGGAACGCTCCAGAGCGCGATCACCGCGGACGGCCAAGCCGCTCGCCTCGTCGCCTCGGGCACCGCTACGCTCAACGGCACCGCGAGCCTGATCGCGGCACCCGGCACTTACTTGCCCAATACCCGCTACACCGTGCTCACTGCCGCGGGCGGCATCAGTGGCACCTTCGCGGCCGTGACCGACAGCGGCAGCCTGCCCTTCCTGATCCGCCCAACGGCGTCGACGGACGGTAACAACGCCTACATCACCCTGGCGCAGCAGAGCTTCGGCCTCGTGGCGCAGACGAGCAATCAAGCGAACGCCGCCCGCGGCCTCGACGCGGCGCTCGCCAACAACCCGGCCGCGCTCCTCGTGATCGACAACCAGAGCAACGCCGGCATCGCCTCGACCCTCGACCGGGTCGCCGGCCAGGCCTACGCGTCGCTCGCCGACCCGCAGCTCCGCTCGGGCCGCGCCTTCGGCAGCCAGCTGCTGTCGCGGGCCTACGCCGCCAGCTCGGAGGCCGGGCCACAGAGCTTCACCCTGCCGCCCACCGTCTATTCCGCCGACCTGCCCAGCCGCGGCCCGGTTTCGGAGCCGCGGGTGATCGAGACCAACCGCGGCTACGGCCTCTGGGCCACCGGCTACGGCCAGTTCGGCAGCGTCGACTCCACCGCCAACGCCGCCGGCCGCAGCGAGACGGTCGCCGGCCTCGCCACCGGCATCGACTTCCACCCGCAGGTCGGCACCGTGCTCGGCATCGCCGCCGGCTATGGCTCGGTCGACGTCTCGCTCAACCGCACCGGCGAGCGCGCCCACACCGACAACGCGCAGGTCGGCGTCTACGGCGGGTTCTCGAACGGTGCGGTCTACGGCAACCTCGCCCTGGGTTACGCCCGCACCGAGGGCCGCGTGAACCGGTCGATCGGCGTGCCGCAGCTCCAGCCGGGCGGCGCCCAGGGCAACGTGAGCGGCGACCAGTTCATCTCGGCCGGCGAGCTCGGCTACCGCGTCGCCTTCGCCCCGACGGCGGTGTTCTCGCCCTTCATCGGTTTCCAGGTGAACACCTTCGATCAGGACCGCGTACAGGAGACCGGAAACGGCACGTTCAACCTCAACATCGCGGCCCGCGACTTCCTCTCGGCCCGCACCCTCGTCGGCGGCCGGCTGGAGACCGCCACCGCGGTGTTCGGCGGACGGCCGGTCTCCCTGTGGATCAAGGCGGCCTACGTCCACGACTTCGCCGACGTGAGCCGGACGATCAGCAGCGCCTTCGCGCTCGCGCCGACCGTGCCGTTCCTGGTCAACGGCCGGCGCCTCGACCGCGACCGGGCGCTGGTCGGGCTGGGGCTCAGCACCGAGCTGGCCCCGGGGCTCGCCGGCTTCGTCGCCTACGACGCCGAACTCGCCTCTACGGACACCATCCAGGCCGTGCGCGGCGGCCTCCGGTACAACTTCTGACGCCGTACCGGACCGGAACGATGCGTGAGCGGGCTGCCGACACGGCGCCTCTCCCGCATCGTCGCTTCACACAGTTGCCGATTTATCCCGAGTAGAAGCAGGATAGATAAGAAGATTAAGCGTAGGGGTTGAGGCAATTTTCGGTTGTCATTTGTGGTTGCTGATCACGAACACGCGATCTATGCTTTGCGAAGAGCCTGGGACATAGAAAAACGGCGCTGTTGCATGGAAGCGATGAGGGGTGCGGCACTTCTGGGACCCAACGTGAACGTCGATCCCCGGGGTCGGCTGGTGGCCTTCGAGGCGTTCGACAACCTTCCCTTCGTTCCCCAGCGCGTGTTCGTGATGGAAGTGGACGATGCCACCGTGACCCGCGGCGGCCATGCCAATTCCTGCGACGAGGTGATCGTGGCGCTCCGTGGGGCTGCGACGATCGCGCTGGACAACGGCGAGGAGACCGCCACGGTGCGCCTCAACGGCGATCATGCTCCGCTCTGGATCAGCGCGGGCATCCTGATCCGCCTGGAGAATTTCGAGGCAGGCACGCTGCTGCTGGTCTGTGCCTCCGAGCGCTACGGCGACACGCGCCATTACGCGCAGCCGCAGAAGGCGTTGATCACCGGCGAGGCGGCAATCGGCGGACGGGACCGGTGAACGACCTGTCGATCGCGCAGGCGCTCCCCAACCTGCGCATCGCACGGTTCCGTCAGGAGATCGACGCGGCCGTCGCCTCGGTGCTCGGTGGTGCGCACTACATCCTCGGCGCGCCGGTGGAACGGTTCGAGGCGGCCTTCGCCGCGCACGAGGGGCGCGAGCATGCGGTCGGCGTCGGTTCCGGCACGGATGCGCTGGCACTCGCGCTGCGCGCGCTGGGCGTCGGCCCGGGCGACGAGGTTGTCACCGCGGCGCTGACCTTCGCCGGCACCGCGCAGGCGATCCTGCATTGCGGCGCCCGTCCGCTCTTCGCCGACGTGGATCCCCACACCTGGTGCATCACCGCCGAGACCGTCGAGGCCGTCCTAACGCCGTCGACGCGCGCGATCCTGCCGGTCCATCTCTTCGGCTTCCCAGCCGACATGGCCGCCCTGTGCGCGTTCGCCGCGCGTCGTGGTCTCGCGGTGGTCTCGGACTGCGCACAGGCCCACGGTGCCCGGATCGGCCCGCGCCCGCTCGGCAGCTTTGGGGACGCGGCGGCGTATTCCTTCTATCCGACGAAGAATCTTGGCTGCGTCGGCGACGGCGGTGCGGTGCTCGTCGACGATCCGGTACTCGCTGGACGCCTCAGGGCGCTGCGGGAATATGGGTTCTCGCACGGCACGCGCATCAGCCGCGAAGCGGGGTTCAACAGCCGGCTCGACACGCTCCAGGCGGCGATCCTCTCCGCGCTCCTGCCCCACCTGGACGCGGGTAATCGCGAGCGCCGTGCCATCGCCGGGCGCTACCGCGCGGCGCTCGCCGGCCTCGACGGGCTCAGGCTGCAGGACGAGCATCCGGGCGGCGTCAACCACCAGTTCGCGGTGGCTGTCCCCGACCGCGGCGAACTGGCGATGCGGCTAGCCGATGAGGGAATCCGCACCGCGATTCACTACCATCCGGGCCTGCACCGCCATCCGGCGTTCGCCAATCCAAAAGCCGCGCCGCTGCCGATCTCCGACCGGCTGAGCGCAAGCCTGCTCAGCCTGCCGATCCAGCCCGAGGTGGCCGGCGCAGAAATCGAACGCATCGCGTCGGCCGTGCGCGAGGCATACGTGCGATGACGCGGCTCGTCGTCTACGGCGTCGGCTCGCCGATCCTCGGAGACGTCGAGGAGAGCGCATACCGCGCGGGCATCACGATCGTGCTCGGCGTCCGCAACGTCGCTGAGCCGAGCCGGCTGTCGTCGGAGATTCCCACCTGCGCCCCCGAGGAGGTCCCTGAAGAACTCCGCGACCTGCCGTTCCTCGTTCCGCTGTTCACGCCGGGCCATCGACAGTGGGTCGTAGGTGAGGCGCTGTCCCGCGGGTTCGTCCGCCACGCGACGCTGATCGACCCGACCGTGATCCAGCCGCGCGATCTCGAGCTCGGCGAGGGTTCCTACGTCAACGCGGGCAGCGTCTTCGGGAGCGGCAGCCGGTTCGGTGCTTACGCCTTCGTCAACCGCAGCGCGAGCATTGGCCACCATGTCGATGTGGGCCGGTACGTGTCGATCGGCCCCGGCGCGACGTTGGCCGGCGGCGTCCGCCTCGGAGACGGCGTGGTCGTCGGGGCCGGTGCGGTGGTGTTGCCCGGCATCGCGGTTGGGGCGAACGCGGTGATCGGAGCCGGCGCGGTCGTTACCCGAAACGTCGGGCCGGAATGTCTTGCCCTCGGCAACCCGGCTCGCGTGGTTCGGCAGGACATCGGCGGTCACAAGGGAGTGCGCGTTCGATGAGCGCCGAAGCGAAATTACAGCACGCAGCCATCGCCGACCGTCTGATTGTCCACCTCTACACACTATGCTGGGACGAAGCCGACATGCTCGGCTTCTTTTTCCGGCACTACGATCCCTTCGTCGAGCGCTACGTGATCTACGACGACGGCTCGACGGACGGCTCGCGCGAGATCCTGCACGCCCACCCCAAGGTGGAATTGCGCGACTTTCCCCGCACGGATCCCGATTCCTTCGTGCTTTCTCACCGGGCAATGCAGAACGAGGCCTGGAAGGAGAGTCGTCACAGGGCCGACTGGATCGTTGTTACAGCCATCGACGAGCACCTACACGTGCCTGGCCGCGCCATGGCTGACTACCTCGCTGAGGAGGCCGACCGGGGCGTCACTCTGATTCCGGCCCTGGGCTTCGACCTAAATCACATCGAGATGCCCGATGATGCGGGCTTACTCGTGGAGCGCGTCACGCGCGGGCGCCCACGCCTCGCCTTCAACAAGCTCAGCATCTTCAAGCCCGAAGCACTTCGCGAGACTGGCTTCGGGCCGGGGCGGCATGCGGCAACGCCCGAGGGCGACCTCGTCCTACCCCCGCACGACACCCTTCAGCTCTGGCACTACAAGCATCTCGGCTTCGAGCGGAACGCAACACGAGAGGCGATACAGGCCGAACGGCTCGGGCAAACAGACCGTGCGGAGGGTTTCGGCCAGCACTACCTATGGGGAAGCGACCGCTTACGCATTTTCTGGGACGAGATGGAGCGCGAGAGCATCGACCTCGCCGCCGCTGATGCGGGATCCCTGGCCATCCGGCCTCTCTGGTGGGAGGAGCAGGGGATGCGGCGAGCCAATTCGGCGCCTTTGCCACGCCTCGTGCCAGCGTCGCCGAGGGCCGTACCGACTGTGTCGGTGCTGATAAAATCATACCAGCACGCGCCCTATGTCCGGCAGACGATCGAGAGTTTGCTCGCCCAATCCTTCCAGGATTTCGAGATCGTCGTCACCGACGACGGCTCAACCGATGGGACCGCCGAAATCCTGCGCGGCATCACCGATCCGCGCATCCGCCTCGAATGCCGGCGCGAGAATCAGGGCATATCGGCGGCAATGAATGCCACCGTTGCGCGGGCGCGAGGGCGCTACCTTGCGATCCTCAACTCCGACGATTGGGCGCTGCCAGGTCGCCTCCGGCGGCAAGTTGGCTTCCTCGATGCGCATCCGGACGTCGCCGCGGTGTTCGGGATGCCCAGAGCGGTGGATGAGAACGGCCTACCGACGCAAGCCTACAACGATTTCACCGTTCCGCTGCGTTTCACCGATTTCTCCCGGCGGACATGGCTGCGATACTTATTCTTCCAAGGCAACACTCTCTGCGCGCCTACCGCGATGATCCGCCGGGAGGCCTACGAGGCCGCCGGCCCCTACGATCCGCGGCTGACGAACTTACAAGATTTCGACATGTGGATCAGGATGCTGATGGCCGGGCAGAATATCCACGTCTTGCCCGACAGCCTGACGGCGTTCCGCATCCGCGACGGCATGGCCAACGCAAGTGCCCCAAATCCCGAGGCGCGCCTGCGCTCGACCTTCGAGCATTCCATGGTCCTGCGTCGGTTCAAGGAAATGGGCGAGGTGTTGTTCTCCGAACTCTTCGACCCGGAGGAAATCACTGATCTCAAGGAGCCGCTGCCCCTGCGCTTCGCCGAGCTCGCGAGCAAGATTGATCGGCCAGAGTTCAGAAGCTTCGCCCTGCACACCCTCTACGAGGAGGCGTGCACGCCAAAGCAGCTCACTGAACTGCGCGAGTGGGGTAGTCGGATCGACGCGCTTGGCGTGCGAGGGGTCGAGGAATGCGAGAACAGGCTCCGCACCGCGGTCACCGAGCGGGAAGCGCTTGCTGCCGACCGTGACCGCAACGTCGCCACATTAAGGCATAAGGAGGAAATGCTCGCGCAGGAGCACAGAACTCTTGCAGAGCGCGACACCCAAATCGCGGAACTAAGAAAATCCCTTATCGAGCGCATCGACGCTATAGACATACTAGAGTTGAACCTAGCTTACGGGATGGCATCTCAGAAAATAGCTATGACCGCACTTCATGATGAACTTGATAATATCAAGATCCAACTGACTGCGGCGACCGAATCTTTAAACTGGATGCGATCTCGGCTAACATGGCGCATGACCGTGCCGTTCCGCCAAGTCACGAAGCATATGCGATTAATTCGGCAACGAATGAACGAGCGTCGCCTCTGAGAATAACATAGGCGGCAAAGGCATCTTGTGTATTAGGCATTCCCACGAGGGGAGCGCCGAAGCCTCGAACCGAACAGGCGCAGCATGCGGCATCGGTAGGTTCGGACTGGTTCGCCGGATCGTGTTTTCCACGAACGATGATGCCAGACGGGTATAATGCTTTGCTGACGGCACACGCCGAATTGGCGGCGCGCCTCAGCAACCACGATGAGTGGGAACTCGTTCCGCTCAGTCGCGAACTCAAGCGATGCGCCGTTCAATATCGTGCCCAACCGCGCTGAAGTCGCCCCAGCGTTTCCGGACGGCCTGCCACTCGTCGAGCTGCGAGAGCGGAAGCCGAACCTCCACCACGAGGTCATCGTCGAGCAGACCCGGGACGATTTCGGTCGTCGCGTCCGGGAACGCCGCTAGGATGGCCGCACGAATGCTGTCGATGCGATCAGCCCGATCGGCCGTGGGCTCGATGAGAATGTGCTTGATGACCCGGATCATGCCCGCTGATGGCACAACGGGCGTGCGCCGGTCAGCGAGGCCAGATGTCTCGACGCAGCGCCTGCCGTGTCAGTATCGCTTTGGTGTCCGACACAGCTCAATGCGGTCAGCCTTCGGCGTCAGGCCGCTCAAGATGCAGAGCTATGTCGCGAAGAACTCGCGCCACTAGCGGCGGCCAGGGCTCACCCTGAGCCTGAAGGAGCTTCGCTGCGTCCTAGAGCGCTGCGATCTGTGCCAGCGGGATCGGACCTCGAACTATCTGCGCATAGCGAACTAGCGCGGCGAGGGACGACGACAGCCGTGAGACCTCAGCCATTTTCTCCATGACCGAAGCCCCATGCGATGGCTATGTGGGCCGGCTGTGTGAGCCGGACCAATCCAAAAGCGCTAAGTCATTGAGAAGATTGGCGCACCCGACACGATTCGAACGTGTGACCTTTGCCTTCGGAGGGCAACGCTCTATCCAGCTGAGCTACGGGTGCTGACCGTGCGGATTTCCTAGCCGATGCGGTCGCCGCGCGCAACGGGGCAGTGTCGCGGGCGGTCGTGTATAGATCGATGGCGGTGCTCAAAGAGATAATGGCGAGTGCTCCTGCGGCGTAGATCACCCGTTCGAAGCATGTCGGGTGGCGCGGGTGATAGAGCAGTCGTCGGCAGTGGTCGGCGATGCGCTAGCAGATGCAGCTGCGGCGCGCGTTCGGCGCTCGGTATGCGCCGCGCCTGTGCCGCGTTCACTCGACAGGGGACCTGATGCCTTAACGCAGCGCCACGCGATGCAGTTTGTCGCAACCTCACGTGCCGCATGTCGGAGCGCATCGCGGTAGCCACGCGAGAGATCCTGTGCTGTAAAGTTGTCTCACGGCTTGGTGAGCCTTGGGCTCCACGGATCGAGAGAGTAGCGCGGGCTCGGGTTGCGTTCGTTGTTTCAGTCCAGCGCTTTGGCACACCCTCGCGTTTCCGCCGCTGATCTGGTCGAGAGCATCGCCAGCTTGGCTGCTGGCCAGCGCATCGTTGTTCTGGGGATCGGGATCGACGCCGTCTCCGATCTCTTGTCTGAAGCTCCGATCCTCAATCGTAGCGTGCTTCCTGTAGCTGCAGACGACGGTTCGAACGCGCCCACGATCCTCGATCGCCTTCTAAACGATCTCGCCGCCCTCGCACTTATGCGCTGGCCACGATGGCAGGGCGCCGAGGGGAGTTCCGATCCCTGGCTGAAGGCTGCATCCAGGCGCGCCGCGCACGGCCTTCCGCCGCGCTTCCGACGCACTGCACGGGAACTCGAACTAATTCGCCTCACGAACGTGATCGATTCCGCCGGCGTCATTCTGGTCTGGCAGGTCGACCCGTCCTCGGCTCTGCGTGCGGGGCCGGTCATCGAAGCCTTCGAGTGGTGCGCGAGACACGGCGTGCCGGTCGTGGCGGCGCTCCCGGCGTTATCACCCGAGGGCGCACCCTATGACCGCATCCTCTACGGAGCCTTTGCCTTTGCCCGGGCCGAGGTTCCAGCCGTCCGGCGCTTCATTTCACCGGCTGGCACCCACCCTGCGAGCGAGACCGAACGTCGGGTTGCCACCGCGCTGGAGCAGGACGCTGAGCTGACGGGCTTGTTCGCCTGCAATGCGTCGATTCCTATCGGCGCCTGGGGCGGGACGGTGCGGGTCGACCTGCTCTGTGCCACGCATCGCATCGTGGTGGAGCTCGACGGCCCCGAGCACCGGGCCGAGCCCAAGTTCGGAAACGACCGTCATCGGGACTACGAGTTGCTGACGGCAGGGTATCTCGTCCTGCGCCTGACCAATGAGCAGGTCGCCGCCGACCTGTCCCTGGTCATCGAGAAGGTCCGCGCCGTCATCCGTCTGCGGCGCGACGCGAACGGGAGTTGAGCCGATGAGCGGAACGCCGACGTCGAGACAGGTCCTCGTCCTGTGGTGCTTACTAGGCAGGGGCGGCAGCGCCCTGCAGAGCGTCCTCGCCCCACGCGTCGGCAAGGCGGATCGGGAGGCCTTGGTCGCCGGTCGCTACGTCGAGGCCACTAGACAGGGGCGCTCCGTGAGGCTGAGCGTGACGGACAGGGGCTGGGACTGGGCAGGCAAGCATCTGCGCGAGCCGCTGCCCCCTGCGTTTCGCGTGCTGCAAGACTGGATGGAACGGATCGATGCCGATCTGGCCCGATCGGGTCGGACGCTCGCCGACCTGATCGGTCCGCCCCCCGAGGAGCCGCCGGCGCCTGCCCCGAGGCCCGTTTCCGAAGTGCGCAGGCCCGCCAAGGCACGTCAGCCCAGCGCCAAGGCGGTTCGGGCACGAATCGGGGCCGCCTATCTGGCTCTGACCGGCGGAGAGACGGCGAAGGCCGTGCGACTGAGCGCCTTGCGCAGCGAACTCAAGGATCTCGACCGGGCGACCGTCGATGCCGGGCTCGCGGCGATTCTGCGCGGCGATCCGACAGCGCGACTGAGCCAGTTCAGCGACCCGAAATCCCTCGACGACGCCGAGCGTGCGGCGGCCTTCAGCCCGGCGGGCGAACCCTTCCACATCATCCGGATCCAATCATGAGCGATGCCCTCGACGCCCTGCGTGGGGTCGATTTCGACTGGGTGCGCACCCTCGACAGTATTTGGACCGATACGCTGCCGACCGGCGGCCCGAACGAGGCGCTGGTGCCGGAGATTGTCGCGGCGCTCCAGCGTGCCAAGAAGCCGGCCGATCGCATGCCAGGGCAGGTGCTCGTGGGACCGTCCGGTGTCGGCAAGACCCACGTCGTCGGCCAGATCCGGCAAGAGGTGTGGGGCTCGGGCGGCTGGTTCGTGCCCCTCGACGTGCTCGGGCTCACCGACTTCTGGCGCAGCGCGGCACTGAGCTTCGTCACGGCGCTTTTGCAGACCATGCCCGACGGTCGCCGCCAGTCGGATGCCGTGCTTGCGGGGGTGGCGCGCCGCTTCAAGGTGGAGAAGCAGGTCGAGGTCGCCTTCAACACCCCGAAGATGGATGCGCGGCGGATCGTCGATGTCCTCGTCAAGGCGCTGATGAGCGTCGATATGGGCCGCGCGCTCAAGCATCTCGACGTGTTCCGGGCCTTGTGCCTGCTGCGCTCGCAGAACCTGACCGTCGTGGCCCTCGCCCATGCGTGGCTTCAGGGCTACGATGCCGATCCGACGGAGCGGGCTGCCCTCGGCTTCACGACGCCGCCGCCGGCCCCTGTAGATCTCGTGCGCGGCATGTGCTGGATCATGGCGCTCAGCGGGCCGACCCTCGTCGCCGTCGATCAGATCGACGGCCTGATCGAGAGCAGCCGGCTCGCGGCCGAGGACGGTATCGAGGCGGAAGCAGGCCTCGCGCAGGTGCTCGCCGCCGGGTTGCTGGAGGTCCATCTCGTCTGCGACCGCAGCATGACCGTTGTGACGTGCCTGGAGGAGTCCTGGGATCGACTGGACGCACGCGCCCTGACACCGATGAAGGGTCGATTTACTGAAGCTCAGACGCTCCGAGGCATGACTGATCAGGCCGCCGCCGCCGCGCTCATCGTGGGCCGCCTGCAACCGGCTTATGCGGAGGCGGACTTCGCACCGTCATTCCCGACGTGGCCCTTCAGCGATGGTGCCATCGCGGCGGCAGCAACTGGCGGCTTGATGCCCCGCACACTGCTCATGAAGTGCGACGCCTTCCGCCGCCATTGCCTCGCATCGGGCAAGGTCACCATCTGCGAGACCCTCATCGACAGGCCGGAAACCGAGGTGGAACCGCTCCCGCCCGCTGCGTTCGACCTCGCGGCCATGGCCGCGCAGGCCGACATCGCCAGCATCGCCGGCGATGAGGATACGTGGCTCGGGCAGTTGCTGCGGGACACCTTCGACCTCTACGCCTTGGAGGACGATCCGGACGACGCCCTCGACGTCGTGAGCAAGGGCGAGCCGGACCAAAAGATCCCGCCGCTGCACGGGCGGCTGATCTTCATCCACCGCGAGGAGAACGACCGCGAACGGCATGTCTGCTACCGGGCGCTCCAGCACCAGAACGCCATCGCGTTTCAGGCCCGGCTGAGGGCGGCGCTCACGGCCTCCGGTATCTCGGCGCGCATCGCCGATCGAGAGTTGCTGCTGGTCCGCCGTGGCCCGATGCCTGGCGGAGCCAAGACGAAGCAACTGGTCGAAGCGTTCATCGCGGCGGGAGGCAAGCCGATCGCCCCGTCCGACGACGACTTGCGGGTCTTCGTCGGCCTGCGCGACCTGAGGACGCGCGCGCAGGTCGCGGGCACCTCCGACACGTTCGAGCGCTGGCTCCGGGCCGAGAAGCCGATCGCGCGGACAGCCTTCTTCGAAGCCGCCGGGATCACGCATACGCAGGCGGAGGACGGGGTGCCGAGAGCGCAAACCCCCGACGCACGCCTCGCGCCGCCGCCATCCCTTCTTAGCGCGTCCCCTCCCCCTGCCGCGATCATCCATGAGGCTGAGGCGCCGGCGCCCGAAACCCGGCCAGCGGCGATCCCGGTCGGCCATAGGATCAGCCCCGACGCCTCGGAGGTCGACCTGCCCCTCCGCCTCCTGTCCCGCCATACGGCGATCATCGCAGGTTCGGGGTCGGGCAAAACGGTGCTCCTGCGCCGCCTCGTGGAGGAAGCGGCGCTGGCCGGCCTTCCGGCCATCGTGATCGATCCGAACAACGACCTGTCGCGGCTGGGCGAGCTCTGGCCGGAACGCCCGAAGACGTTCACGCCCGAGGACGCTCGGAAGGCCGAGCGCTACCGCACCGACGTCGATGTCGTGGTCTGGACGCCGGGTGTGCATGCCGGCAACCCACTGTTCCTGTCCGTCCTGCCCGACTTCTCGCAGCTCGGCGCGGACAGGGACGAGCGCCAGCAGGCGATCGAGATGGCTGCGGAGACCCTCGGGCCTCTCGCGGGCGCCAAGACCAATCTACTGCGCGGTGTGCTGGCCGGCGCGCTCGAGCACTTCGCCGGCCGGGGCGGCGGCACGCTCGCCGACTTCACGGCCCTGCTCGCGGACCTGCCCGATGGGATCAGCCCGATCGGCAATGCGACCAAGCATGCGGCCGGCATGGCCGACCAGCTTCATGCCGCAGTGGCGACAAACCCGCTTCTGAAGGTGGAAGGCACGGTGCTCGATCCGCGCCACCTGTTCTACGGGAGCGATCCGGCGCGCACGCGCATTTCGGTCGTCAACCTCTCGGGTCTCGCCTCGGACGCCGCCCGCGAGGACTTCGTGAACCGGCTGCAGATGACGCTGTTCGGCTGGATCAAGAAGAATCCCTCCCCGCACGGCATGCTCTACGTGGTGGACGAGGCGCAGACCTTCCTGCCGTCGCAGCGCGCGGCGCCGAGCCTCGGCAGCGGCATCAAGCTCGTGGCGCAGGGGCGCAAATACGGGCTCGGGATGATCGTCGCGACACAGGTGCCTCGCGGCATCCACAATCAGGTGGTCTCGAACTGCACGACGCAGTTCTTTGGCCGGCAGAGCGCACCCGCAACCATTGCGGCCGCCCAGGAGATTATTGCAGCCAGCGGCGGCACCGCCACAGATATCGGTAAGCTGGGGGCCGGCGAGTTCTATTTCGCCACCGAGGGTTCTGGACGGCCGGCCAAACTGCGCACGCCGATCTGCCTCACCTACCACCCGGCCAACCCACCGACGCCGGAAGAGGTCGTCCAGCACGCCAAGCGTTCGGCCGCCACGTGCAAGGCCCAACCTCAGGCATGAAAACTCGGCTTCTCCTCCGCCCGTTCGCGCATGCTTCAGCAATCCCCGAAACGTGTGCAGCCCGCCGACTGGATGGATGAAGGCTCCTGCGGCAAAGGTCGAACATTCGAATCGTGTCGGGTGCGCGAGCGCTGCTCGCGAGCGGCGTTGGAGCCGGCAATGTGCCCCAGATGCGGACGACACGCGGTATGCTCTCCCGGGGGGCACTGGGCACGCACTTGAGGCACAGGCGCTGCCAGCGGGGTGCGCTGCACCTGTGCCGTCGCAGGCGAGCTGGATTAATTCACAGGCTCGCTGCCTTCCAGCTCCTCCCCCCCCTCCCCCCACGGTGTTCTGACAATTACAAATGCAGACGATGACCCTCACCGAAGCGCTACAACGATTCAATCGGAAAGAGCGCCACTGGCTCGTGCGAGATGCTCTCGGACCAGCTTCTGCTCGGCTAGGCGAAAATTTCGCGGACCGTGTTCAAGCTGCTATACGATTACGCGATCAAAGTTTTAAAATTGATCGCGGTGCATGGTGGGCTATTGATTTTCATATCGATTGGCTCGTCGCCGCTCTTCACATGCTTCGGCACGGATCAGAGACAGTCGCAATTCCGCAATTGAACGCGCCGATGATAGTTACTGGTAGCCAGCAAGATATTGATTTGGTGATTGCATCAGAATCAACGCTTGTGCTGATTGAAGCAAAAGGCGTCGGGTCATGGGCTGGCGCCGGACTTGACTCAAAAGTCGCGCGCCTCAGCGCGCTTCCATCCTCTGTAGTCAATTTGGACGGAAAATCTGGTGAAATTCAACTGCATTTTGTGCTTTGCTCTCCTGGAAAGCCCCCTTGTCTTGATACAAGTGCATGGAACTCCTGGATGAAGACGGATCAAGGCATTCTTCACATCGATCTTAATGTGGTTGCAGAGGCCGGACAATTTTTACGAGTCCAACGATGCAGTGAAGCAGAATCCCCAAATGATAAATGGACTCATTGGCAAGCTATCAATGATTTGAGAAGCAATAGTCTCGTCAATAAATAATTCGTTTGCTACCCGTTGTATAAAAATTGAAAAACAAGAACTTTACGCTAAGTCCCCATGTTATCTTGGATCGCATATTACATTTGAATACCACTTTCGAGGTCCACGTCGATGGGCACTCCGGCTCTATCTGCTGCAACCTTAAGCCGGACACGAACGTCCGCGCTCGCCGGTGTGATCATGTAGCCAGTCGTTCGGTCGCCGATCATCATCGACGTGGTGCGTGGCGCTGTATGCCAGTGAAGGCCGATCAGGGCGCATAGCACAGCGTCGAGCCGGTCTTGATCCGCCTTGCGCGGGGTGGCGATCGTCGAGACGTTGTCGACCCATTCTGTCAGCCCGATTACCCGATTTGCTATGGCGATGCGGCGCACGGCGGCAATCACGGCGTGCCACCCGGTGAGCGTAAAGGTCTTGCGGCGGCCCGGGTTGTAGCGCGGTCCGAGCAGCCTGCCACAGAAGGCTGGCCCCAGGGAGGGCAATGCCAGTGCGGGGAAGACCTCCATTAGGAACAGCCCTGCGGTCGCACTCCGCGACCCCTCGGGATCCTCCATCGCCCCAAGTCGCTCTTTGAAGCGCCAGACGGGGGCGGCATCGTCGAACATGCCGATCTTGGAGCGGTTCGCCGGCTGCACGCCGCCGCCGAGCCAGGAGATTAGAGACGCAGCAACGCGATCTACCGGCCGTAGGCTGGTCTGGTTCGGGACGATCGTCGGCTGGTCGAGAGCGACGACGCGCAGGGCGCTGACAGATGCCTCTGCCTCAATGACAGCAAGGGCTCCGTCGAAGGAGACCAGAGTCGGCGGAACGAGGCTGCGCCGGCCGTCGCAGGCGATGCGGATCACGCTGATCGCGCCTGGTGCCTTCGGACTGTCCGTCCAGGCCGAGTCGAAGCCAATGAGGCTGGTCGTGCCCGCTACTTCATCGCTCATTGGCCTACCTTGACGTGTCCTCACTTCGAGGTAGCGATTGGCATACGCCTACACTGTCGCTCACGTGCAACCTCACGGAGAAATCGAGCGCGCTAAGCCGCGCTGCGTTGCAGTCCATCGTCGGCGCGTGACACAAAGCCGGTCCAGGGAGGCCGGAATGCTCACGGGCGAACTCAAAAACAAGATCGACGCGGTCTGGAACGCATTCTGGTCGGGTGGCATCGCCAACCCGCTCGAGGTGATCGAGCAGATCACCTACCTGCTGTTCATCCGCGGCCTCGACGACGCGCATACCCGCGAGGAGAACAAAGCGAACCGGCTAGGCAAGCCGATGGAGCGGCGGATTTTTCCGGCGGGGAAGGATGACATCGGTAAGGCCGGCGGCCTCGCCTACGAGGAAATGCGCTGGTCGCGGTTCCGCAACAAGGCGCCGGCGCAGATGTTCGCGATCGTCGCCGACCACGTCTTCCCCTTCATCCGCACCATGGCGGGTGCGGACACAGCGCACGCGGCGCACATGAAGGACGCGCGCTTCACCATCCCCACGCCGGGGCTCTTAGCGAAGGTCGTCGACCTCCTCGCCGACATCCCGATGGAGGATCGCGACACCAAGGGCGACCTCTACGAATACATGCTCGGCAAGATCGCGAGCGCGGGCCAGAACGGCCAGTTCCGCACGCCGCGCCACATCATCGAGCTGATGGTCGAGATGATGGCGCCCGGTCCGAAGGACGTGATCTGCGATCCGGCCTCGGGCACCTGTGGCTTCCTCGTCGGCGCTGGCGAATATCTGCGAGACAATCACCCTGGCATCTTCCGCGACGAAAAACAGCGGAAACACTTCCACGAGGGGATGTTCCACGGCTTCGACTTCGACGGCACGATGCTGCGCATCGGCTCGATGAACATGCTGCTGCACGGCGTCGAGCAGCCGGACATCCGCTACAAGGACTCTCTGGCCGAAGAGCATGGCGGCGATGCCGACCGCTACTCGCTCGTGCTCGCCAACCCGCCCTTCGCCGGCTCGCTCGATTACGAGACGACAGCCAAGGACCTCCAGAAGATCGTCAAGACGAAGAAGACCGAGCTGCTCTTCCTCGCGTTGTTCCTGAAGCTCCTGAAGCCCGGCGGGCGGGCGGCCGTCATCGTGCCGGACGGCGTGCTGTTCGGCTCCTCCACGGCGCACAAAGCGATCAGAAAGATGTTGGTGGAGGACCACCGGCTCGACGGCATCGTGAAGCTGCCCTCGGGCGTGTTCCGCCCCTATGCCGGCGTCTCGACCGCGATCCTACTGTTCACCAAGACGAACTCCGGCAGCACAGATTTCGTGTGGTTCTATGATCTTAAGGCCGACGGCTTTTCGCTCGACGACAAGCGCACGCCACTGCTGCCGGCGGAAAAGCTCGGCGTGGCCCCCGGCAAGGACGCCAGGAGTATCTCTGGCTTTACGTTGTCCGACGAGGAGACCCTCAAGAACAACCTGCCTGACGCCGCTTCGCGCTGGGCGGAGCGGGTGGGGACGGAGCGTGAGCGCGCCAGGGTCGAGCAGAGCTTCTGTGTGCCCAAGGCTGAGATCGCGGCCGCCGATTACGATCTCTCTCTCAACCGCTACAAGGAGATGGTGCACGCGGCAGCTGAGCACCGAGCGCCGAAGGAAATCATCGCGGATCTAAAAGTGCTGGAGCTGGAGATTTTGGAAAGCTTAAATGAGTTGGAGGGGATGCTTTGAGTTGCGCATTTCCGGTTCAGCGCTTGGGTGATATAGCGCAAAGCATCGATTATGGCTTAACAGCATCAGCAATTTCGGAAAACACAGGCAATAAATTTCTTCGCATTACTGACATACAAGATGGCGCCGTCGATTGGTCCAGTGTGCCATTCTGTGATGCAGCAGAGGCTAAACTTCGATCAGCGATATTAAACGATGGAGACATCGTCTTTGCTCGAACCGGGGCTACAACTGGTAAAAGTTTTCTAATAAAAGATCCGCCACAAGGAGCTGTTTTTGCGTCATACCTCATAAGGGTTAAGCCGTCGCGATCGGTGGATGCGAGCTTCCTTGCTCATTTTTTCCAATCTTCTAAGTATTGGGGCCAGATAAGGCTTAAAACACAAGGCGCGGCTCAGGGGGGCGTCAATGCAACTAGCCTAAGTGGCCTTGAAATACCTCTCCCGCCGCTTGACGAGCAACAACGGATCGCGGCGATCCTGGACAAGGCGGACGCGCTGCGCCGGAAGCGCAAGCGCGCGTTGGAGTTGCTTGGCGGACTAACACAGTCGGTTTTTCTGGAGATGTTTGGGAACCCGATTACCAACTCAATGGGGTGGCCAACCGCTACGCTCGGATCGATTTGCGATGTTCGAGATGGCACGCACGAATCACCTAAATATGTAGCTGATGGCTTTCCTTTGCTAACTTCGAAGAATTTTTCGAACGGGAAAATAGATTTCGACGGTGCAAAATTTATATCGGAAAACGATTACATTAATATAAATAGAAGATCCAAAGTTCACAAAAATGATATTGTTATGCCTATGATTGGCACTATAGGCTCGCCTGTTCTAATTAACAGGGAGCCAAATTTCGCGATCAAAAATGTTGCTTTGTTCAAATTCCAGAAGTCGAAAATGGTGCCTGAGTTTGTTCACGCTTTATTAGCTGGCCCTCTTCTGCTGAAGAAAATATCCGATGCGAGCCGTGGCGGGACACAGAAGTTTCTATCTCTAGGTGATCTTCGATCGTTGGTGGTTCCGCTACCGCCGAGACATCTACAAGAGAGCTTTAAGAAGGTAGATGCTTGTAATATTAATCTCATAATAAATTTAGATATAGAGCAATTATCTCTGAACGAATTATTTATCTCGCTCCAGCGCCGCGCCTTCTCTGGCCAGCTCTAACCATGGTCAACGCAGTAGCAGATACCGACTAAACGGACACGCAAGACGATCTGATCGTAGCCGACTACTTTGACATGCTCCGGCCGGAGCTAAGCAGAGAGCTCGTCGTCAAGGCCCACCGCAACGCCGCGCTGCAGGCGCTGACGGCACGCAGCCGCGGCTCGATCAGTTCAAGCAGAGAACATCAGCGCCGTGCTGATGCACCTCGGCATGCCCTGTATCCAGGGCTACAAACCGATGGCAAACTTCCAGCGCGCTCTGATCGACGGCGTCGAGCGCTATCTCGGCGCCCGCCCGGCGATGTTCGACAGCCCGGTCGTCGCGACGCACACGGCGGGCCTCAGCGAGACCGAAAGCCTGTTCTTCTATGCGCCGCCGACGCCGGGCTTTCAGCCGACGCCTGCGCCACTGGAGCGGATCGTTAAGAAGTTCGATCCGGCGCTGAGGGATGCACACAACCGGGCGCTCGGCCGGCAAGGCGAAGAGCGCATCTTGCTTCATGAACGGGCGAGTTTGCGCGCCGCCGGCAGGGCCGATCTCGCGCGCATTGCGCGGGTCGCGCAGGAAGACGGGGACGGCGCCGGCTATGACATCCGCTCGTTCGACCTCTCGGGGCGCGAGCGGCTGATCGAGGTCAAGACGACGATCGGGCAGAGCACGACGCCATTCTTCCTCCCCAAAAACGAGCGCGCATTCGCCCAGGAGCGGACCGACGCGTTCCGCATCGCGCGGCTCTAAGATTTCGCGCGCCAACCGCGCGCCTTCGAACTCGCGCCGCCGCTCGACAGCCTCGTGATGCTGAGACCAGCGACGTGGCGCGCCGAATTTTAACCTGATACAATCTGCAACTTGCGATTTCACGTTTCGCCGGGCAGCTTAGCGCTGCATGTCCAACTTCGCCTTCCTCCTCCCGGAATTTCCGCACGTCCACGAGGCGGCGGCGGAGGCTGAGCGACAAGCGGCGGCTTCACCCACGGCAGCCGCTTTCTTCTCCGGCAAGGCGGTCGAGGTCGCGGTCAAGTGGGCATTTCGCAACGATCCGTGCCTGACGCTGCCCTATCAGGATAATATCGCGGCACTGCTGCACGAGCCGAGCTTCAAGCAGCTCGCTGGACCGGCGGTCTTTGCCAAGGCGAAATACATCAACACCTTACGCAACCGCGCGGTGCATGAGGAGAAGACGGTTTCTCCCGGCGACGCCACAGGGGTTGTGAAGGAGCTGTTCCACGTCTGCTTCTGGTTCGCGCGGACCTACGCGCGGGGCCAGCGCCCAGCGGATGGGCTTGCCTTCGACGTCAGCCAGCTGACCCGCAGGGACGACGTCGTCAAGCGCGCCTTCGTGCAGCTCCAGAAGCAGCAGAAGGACCTCGAGGCCAAGGACGGCGAGCTGACCAAGCTGCTCGTGAGCCAGACGGAGCTCGACGCGGAGCTCAAAGCCTTGCGCGCCGAGGTAGCGGCTGCGCGACAGGCCAATGCGGCCGTTCCCGACCATCACGACTACAAGGAAGCCGAGACCCGCGACCGCTTCATCGACCTGCTGCTGAGGGAAGCCGGCTGGACGCTGGACAAGGCGGAGGACGTCGAGTTCGAAGTCGCCGGCATGCCCTCGACCAGCGGCGTCGGCTTCGTCGACTACGTGCTCTGGGGGCTGGACGGCAAGCCGCTGGGGCTAGTGGAGGCCAAGGCTACAAAGCACAGCCCGGAGAAGGGGCGGCAACAAGCAAAACTCTACGCCGATGCGCTGGAGGCCCGGTTCGGCCAGCGGCCGGTGATCTTCCTGTCGAACGGCTACGAGCACTGGATCTGGGACGACCTCAGATCACCGCCGCGCGCCATCGGCGGCTTCTACAAGCGCGACGAGCTGGAACTCGTGATCCAGCGCCGCACGAGCCGGAAGGCGCTGGCAGCTGAGAAATTGAACCGAAAGATCGTCGAGCGGCCCTATCAGCACCGGGCGATCAGAGCGATCGCCAAGAGCTTCGAGGAGCACTCCGAACGAAAGGCGCTGCTCGTCATGGCGACGGGTTCCGGCAAGACCCGCACGGTGATCGCTCTGGTCGATCTCCTGATGCGTGCGGGCTGGGTGAAGCGCGTGCTGTTTCTCGCCGACCGCACAGCACTCGTGAAACAGGCTGTGAACGCCTTCAAGGAGCATCTACCAGACTCAGCGCCTGTCAATCTCGTGACCGAGAAGACCGTCGAGGGCCGCGTGTTTCTCTCCACCTACCCAACGATGATGAACCTCATCGACGGAAAAGCTCAAGGGAAACGCGCGTTCGGCCCCGGCCACTTCGATCTCGTGGTGATCGATGAGGCGCACCGCTCCGTCTACCAGCGCTACTGCGCGATCTTCGCATATTTTGACAGCTTCCTCGTTGGCCTGACCGCGACCCCACGCGAGGACGTCGACCACGACACCTACGCGTTGTTCGATCTTGAGGACGGCGTGCCGACCGACGCCTACTCGCTCGACGAGGCGGTGCGTGACGGCCATCTGGTGCCACCCGAAGCGATCTCGGTGCCACTCAAGATCATCCGTTCAGGGCTGCGCTACGACGACCTCTCCGACGCGGAGAAAGAGCAGTGGGACATGCTGGAATGGGGAGAGGAGCAGATTCCCGACAGCGTGGAGGCAGCCGAGATCAACAAGCGGCTGTTCAACGAGGACACAGTCGACCACGTGATCGCGCATTTTATGGAGAAGGGCGTGAAGGTCGAGGGCGGCGATCGGCTCGGCAAAACGATCGTGTTCGCCAAGAACCAGGCGCATGCCGAGTTCATCGAGAAGCGCTTCAACGCGGCCTATCCGGAGCACAACGGCCACTTCGCCCGCATCGTCACTTACAAGGCCGACTACGCGCAGAGCCTGATCGACGACTTCTCCGAGAAGACCAAGGCCCCGCATGTCGCGATCTCGGTCGACATGCTCGACACCGGCATCGATGTGCCGGAGGTCGTCAACCTCGTGTTTTTCAAGGCCGTGCGCTCGAAGACGAAATTCTGGCAGATGATGGGCCGCGGCACGCGGCTTTGCCCGGACTTGTTCGGCCCCGGAGACGACAAGGTGTTCTTCCGGGTGTTCGACTACTGCGGGAATCTTGAGTTCTTCGGCGCGGATCCTGAGATGAAGGATCCGGGCGCTGCAGCGTCGCTCTCCGAGCGCCTATTTGCGGCGCGGCTCGATCTGGTGCGGGCGCTCGACGACAAGCGAGGCACGTCCGCCGGCATGGAGGACGAGGGCGCACCTTGCGACGCTAGGGAGACTGCGCCGCCGAGTGAGCATAAGGTCCGCGTCGATGCCGTCACCCAGCTGCGCGAGACGATCGCCGGCATGAATCTCGACAACTTCGTGGTCCGCCAGCGCCGGCGGACGGTGGAGAAATATCAGGAAGCCGCCGCCTGGATCTCGATCGGCGACGAGGCCCGCGATGAGCTTGTCGAGCAGGTCGCGCCGCTGCCGACCGCCAAGCGGCACGGGACCGAGGAGGCGAAGCGGTTCGACCTGCTGATGTTCTCACTCGAACTTGCGCTGCTGAAGGGCTTGAAACGGCTCGCAACGCTCAAGACGCAACTGCTTGAGATCGCATCCGCACTCGAGGAGCAGACCGCCATCCCCGGCATCGCCGCGCAGGCCGTGCTGATCGAGGAGATCCAGACCGATTTTTGGTGGGAAGGCGTGACCGTCCCGCTGCTCGAACTCGTGCGTCTTCGCCTGCGTGACCTGATCCAGCACATCGAGAAGCGCAAGCGCGCGATCGTCTACTCCGACTTCGCCGACGAGATCGGCGAGGGGGTGGCCCACGATCTCCCGCAGGTCGGCGAGATCGACTTCGTGCGCTTCAAGGCGAAGGCGCGCTCATTCTTGAAGAAGCACGAGGACCACATCGCGCTCAGTCGGCTACGCCACGGCAAGGCGCTTACGGCAACCGATCTCGTCGAGCTGGAGAAGATGCTGGTCGAGGCCGGGATAGGGGATGCCGAGGCCATCGAGTGGGCACGCAAGGCCAGCGCTGGCTTCGGGCGCTTCGTGAGATCGCTGGTCGGACTGGACCGGCAGGCCGTCAATGACGCCTTCGCTGAGTTCCTCGGTGGTGGAACGGCAACGCGAGAGCAGATTGAGTTCATTGGCCTCGTCGTCGACCACCTGACCGCGCAGGGCGTGATGGAGCCGGGCCTGCTTTACGAGAGCCCGTTCACAGACGTGGCACCACAGGGACCGGAGCAGGTCTTCGACGACGTTAGGACGACGCGGCTGTTCGAAGTGATCGACGCGCTCAACCAGAGTGCGGTGGCATAGGGGCCTGTCGAGTGCTGCGGTGGTTGCCCGTCAAGTCTGTGCGATCGCACCAATCAGCCGCCCCCCCCCAACGCTCGACATCAAGCGCTCGGATCAGCGATCCGACTCGGTTCCGGGATCAACAAAATCAATGCCTTATTAAAAAGTTCATTTTTCGACGAACACGCCTCCCCCAACTCGCTATAGACTATGGGTCAGGCTCCTCTGAGCCATGGCGCGCTCGATCCGAGCATCAGAGCAGGCAGATGCAGAAGAATTCACGCACGAGCATCGAGAGCATCCTCGTGATCGAACAGGTGTTCGCGGACCTCAAGTTCAGCTGGGAACAGGAGATGATGCGTCTCGCACTGGCAGCGTATGTAAAGGGCGGACCAATTCCAGGCCGCTGTGGCGGAGTAAAACCAGGCCAGTGGCGGCCGGCAGCTTGAACGATGAAGGGGCCCGATCGGGCGCCTTCATCGTTCAAGCTGCCGGCCGCCACTG
>NZ_BPQG01000029.1 GCF_022179125.1 Methylobacterium cerastii | reverse complement strand
CCTCCCCCGCAGAGGGGGGAGGGAAGGTCGGCTCTGAGCAACGTCCAAATCGAGAGACCAAGACATGCCGGCATTCGGCCTCGCGGCGTCCGCCGTTGAGGGACGGCCCCCGTTTCGCCGGCCCTGGATCACGGAGCTGCGCGCGACGCTCGCGCTCGCCGCCCCCCTCGTCTTTACCAATCTCGCCCAACACGGGCTGATCACCGCCGACACGGTGATGCTCGGGCGACTCGGAGCCTCCGAGCTCGCCGCGGCGACGCTCGCCACCAGCCTGTACTTCATCCTGTTCATCTGCGGCATCGGCCTGACCTCGGCGGTGGCGCCTCTGATCGCGGAGGCGCTCGGGCGCGACCGCACCGATTCGGACGCCGTGCGCCGCATCGTGCGCGCCGGCTTCTGGGCCGCGACCCTCGTCGCGATCCCGCTGATGCTCGGCCTGTGGCACACGCAGGCGTTGCTCGAAGCGATCGGCGAGCCGCCGGCGCTGGCCGAGGCCGCCGGCCGCTACATGCGGGCGCTGCAATGGGCGATGTGGCCGGCTCTGCTGTTCATGGTCATGCGCGGCGCCTTCGCGGCGCTGGAACGCCCGAACTGGCCGCTGGCCGCCAGCCTGTTGGCGTTACCGGTCAACGTCGGCCTCGGGATCTGGCTCGCCTTCGAGGGGCCCGGGCGCCTCGGCATGGGCTTGGTCGGGGTCGGCATCGCCACCACCTGCGCGGCGTCCTTCACGCTCCTCGTGCTCGTCGCGGTGATCCTACGCGACCGCGGCCTGCGACAGTACCGGCTGCTCCATCGGGTCTGGCGCTTCGATGCGGCGCGGCTCTCCGCCCTGTTCCGC
This sequence comes from Methylobacterium cerastii, assembly GCF_022179125.1. Lineage (GTDB taxonomy): Bacteria > Pseudomonadota > Alphaproteobacteria > Rhizobiales > Beijerinckiaceae > Methylobacterium > Methylobacterium cerastii. The sequence continues at coordinate 97,871 of NZ_BPQG01000029.1, read as the reverse complement.
CTCGGCCTGCCGATGGCGGGAACAGGCCTGGCCGAGGCCGGGCTGTTCGAGGCGGCGGTGCTCGGCATGGGCCTGTTCGGCGCGGCGCAGCTCGCCGCGCACGCGGTGGCGATCCAGATCGCGGCGCTCTGCTTCATGGTCCCGAACGGGGTCGCGCAGGGCGCCACCGTGCGCATCGGCCTGCGGCACGGTGCGCACGACCGCGCCGGAGTGCGGCTCGCCGGCCGCGTCGCGCTGGGACTCGGCTTCGGCTTCATGCTGGTCTGCGCCAGCCTCCAACTCGGCGCGCCGCGCCTGCTGATCGGGCTGTTCCTCGACGTCGACGCACCCGCCAACGCGTCGGTGATGCCCTACGCGGTGGGCTTCCTCGGCTTCGCGGCCATGTTCGCCGTAGCCGACGGGGTGCAGTCGGTCGCCCTCGGCATGCTGCGCGGCCTGCAGGACACGAAGGTGCCGATGTGGATCGCCGTCGGCGGCTACTGGGGCGTCGGCGTGCCTGCCGGCGCGGCGCTGGCCTGGGGCGCGGGGCTGCAGGGCTACGGGATCTGGCTCGGCTTCTGCGCCGGCCTGTTCGTGGTGGCGGTTCTGCTCACCGCGCGCTGGCGCCGGCTGACCGCCCTACCGCCGGCGCGGTAGGACGACACGATAGGAAGGCCGATCCGTGTCGCGAGGAACGCCGCTCCGTGTCGCCCTACCGCGCAGCTTGGCTTGACTTCGGGCGACGTGCGGTCGCATTGCACAGATTAGAACGATGATGCTCTGGTCCACCCTGCGCGGGCGGCCCGACGCGTCGGGCGTGCCCGGAATTCCATCCGCTCGGGAGCGCTCCACCGACCCGCCCGACGCCACGACACCGGGCGACGGCACACTGGGAGATTGACGACTTTGGCGAACACCTCCGCCGCCGCGTCCACCGGCACAGCCGCCCCGGACGGAACCCGCCGCGACTTCATGTTCCTAGCCACGGGCGCAGGCCTCGCGGTCGGCGTCGGCGCCGTCGCATGGCCCTTCGTCGCCTCGATGGCACCGGACGCCGCGACCATCGCCGCCGGCGCGCCGATCGACGTGGACCTGACCCCGATCACCGACGGCCAGATCGTCAACGTGTTCTGGCGCGGCAAGCTGATCTTCGTCCGCAAGCTCACCGAGAAAGAGGTGACGGACATGAAGGCGATTCCAGAGGGCCAGCTTTCCGATCCGGCCCCCTTCGGCGCGCGGGTCAAGAAGGGCCACGACCAGTGGCTCGTGGTCTACGGCAACTGCACCCACCTCGGCTGCGTGCCGATCGGCCACCAGGGCAACTTCGAGGGCTGGGCCTGCCCCTGCCACGGCTCGCAGTTCGACGCCGTCGGCCGTGTCCGCCGCGGCCCCGCCCCGATCAACCTTCCGATCCCGCCCTACTCCTTCCAGACCGACGCGAAGATCCGCATCGGCGAGGAAGCCAAGGCCGCGGCCTGAGACACGAGGGACATCCCATGAGCGCTCACGCCAACGCCTACGTCCCCAAGAGCCGCGTCGCGAAGTGGTTCGAGGCGCGCCTGCCCATCCTCGGGCTGGTGCATTCCTCGTTCGTCGCCTTCCCGGTGCCGCGCAACCTGAACTACTTCTGGACCTTCGGCGCCATCCTGATGGCGTTCCTCGGCATCCAGATCGTCACCGGCGTCTGGCTCGCCATGCATTACGAGCCCTCGGCGACCCAGGCGTTCAACTCCGTCGAGCACATCATGCGCGATGTGAACTACGGCTGGCTGCTGCGCTACGCACACGCCAACGGCGCTTCGATGTTCTTCGTCGCCGTCTACGTGCACATCTTCCGGGCGCTGTATTACGGGTCGTACAAGGCCCCGCGCGAGGTGCTCTACATCCTCGGCGTGATCATCTATCTCCTGATGATGGCCACCGCCTTCCTCGGCTACACCCTGCCGTGGGGCCAGATGAGCTTCTGGGGCGCCACCGTCATCACCAACATCCTCGCCGCGATCCCCGTGGTCGGCGACACCATCCAGAGCCTGCTCTGGGGCGGCTATTCGGTCGGCAACCCGACGATCAACCGCTTCTTCTCGCTGCACTACCTGCTGCCATGGATGATCGTCGGCGTCGTGGTGCTTCACGTCTGGGCGCTGCACGTCACCGGCCAGAACAACCCGACCGGCATCCCGATCAAGTCCTCGAAGGACGCGGTGCCCTTCACCCCCTACGCCACGATCAAGGACGTGTTCGCCGTGGTGGTGTTCATGATCCTGTTCGCGTGGTTCATCTTCTACCAGCCGAACTACCTCGGCCACGCCGACAACTACGTCCCGGCCAACCCCGCCGTGACCCCGGCCCACATCGTGCCCGAATGGTACTTCCTGCCGTTCTACGCGATCCTGCGCGCGGTGCCCTCGAAGCTCGGCGGCGTCATCCTGATGTTCTCGGCGGTGCTGATCCTGGCGCTCGCGCCCTGGCTCGACACGTCGCGGGTGCGCTCGTGCAACTACCGCCCGATCTATCGCCAGTTCTTCTGGCTGTTCCTCGCGGTCACGGTCATCCTCGGCTGGCTCGGCGCCAAGCCGCCGGAGGGCGGCTACGTCATCGCCTCGCAGATCTGCACCTTCTACTACTTCGCCCACTTCCTTCTCGTCATGCCGATCGTCGGCCTGATCGAGACCCCGAAGGCGCTGCCCGGATCGATCCTGGAGAGCGTCACCGGGCCGGGCAAGCAGGTGAGCGGGTCGGGGATGCCGGCGGGCGCCGCCGCGGCGCCGACCACCAAGGGCTGAGGGCAGGACCGGAACCGACGATGAAACTCTCGAGCCTTCTCGCCGCCTCCCTGCTGGCGCTTTCCCTCGGCGCCCCGCTGGGCTCCTCGGCGGCCTCCGCCGAGGACGCCCACGGCGGCAACCAGCCGCCCCGCCTGAAGTGGAGCTACGCCGGCGTGTTCGGCCGGTTCGACCAGGCCCAGCTCCAGCGCGGCTTCCAGGTCTACAAGGAGGTCTGCTCCGCCTGCCACTCGATGAAGCTCGTGGACTTCCGCAACCTCGCGGAGGAGGGCGGCCCCGACTTCTCGGAGAGCCAGGTCAAGGCGCTGGCCGCGACCTACCAGGTCAAGGACGGCCCCAACGACGCGGGCGAGATGTTCGAGCGGCCCGGCCGCCCGGCCGACAAGTTCCCGCCGCCCTTCCCGAACGACCAGGCGGCCGCCGCGGCCAACGGCGGCAAGGCGCCGCCGGACTTCTCGGTGCTCGCCAAGGCCCGCACCTTCGAGCGCGGCTTCCCGTGGTTCATCACCGATGCGCTCCCCTTCGTGGGCTATTCCGAGCAGGGCGTGGACTACATCCACGCGGTGCTGAACGGCTACGAGGAGCCCCCGAAGGGCACCGAGGTGCCGGACGGGGTGCACTACAACAAGTACTATCCCGGCCACCTGATCGCGATGCCGAACCCGATCAGCGACGGGCAGGTCACCTACGCCAAGAACGAGGCCGGCCAGCCGGTCGTGCCGGAGACGGTCGACCAGTACACCCGGGACGTCGCGGCCTTCATGGCCTGGGCCGCGGAGCCGCACATGATGGCGCGCAAGGCGCTCGGCCTGCGGGTGATCCTGTTCCTGATCCTGCTCTCGGGCCTGCTCTACTACGTCAAGAAGCGCGTCTGGGCCGACGTCGGCGGCGAGGTCCACGGCCTCCAGCCCGAGCTGCACAAGGCGGGCTGATCGCGCGATCGATCCACGGACGACCGAACGGGTCCCTCGCGGGGCCCGTTCGCGTTTTTGCGCCGCACGCGGATCGTGATAGCGGGTCGCGGAGATCTCGACCTCGCCGAGACCTGCGCGGGTCCCTTCTCCCAGGGGGAGAAGGACAGGATGAGGGGCGTGAGCTTTCCGGAGAGATCACGGCCCTCACCCCAACCCTCTCTCCCTGGCAGAGAGAGCTCCGTCGCGGATCCCGTACCCCACCAGTCTCAACGGACGAACGACATGACGGCAGCGGTGCTCGGTGTGATGGGCGGGTCCGGGGTCTACGACCTGCCGGGGCTCGAGGACGTGCGCGAGGAGCGGGTCGCCTCGCCCTGGGGCGAGCCGTCCGACGCCCTGCGGATCGGGCACGTCGGCGACACCAAAGTGGTGTTCCTGGCCCGGCACGGGCGCGGGCACCGGCTCTCGCCCACCGGCATCGACTACCGCGCCAACATCGACGCGATGAAGCGGGCCGGCGTCACCGACCTCGTCTCGCTGTCGGCCTGCGGCTCGTTCCGCAACGAGCTGCATCCGGGCCTGTTCGTGCTCGTCGATCAGTTCGTGGACCGGACGGTGGGGCGTCCGTCTTCGTTCTTCGGCAACGGCTGCGTCGCCCACGTCTCGCTCGCCCACCCGGTCGGCCCGAACCTGCAGAAGCGGATCGCGAACGCGGCCGAGGCCGAGGGGATCGCGGTGCACCGCGGCGGCACCTACGTCTGCATGGAGGGGCCGCAATTCTCCTCGCTCGCCGAATCGAAGAGCTACAAGGCGCAAGGGTTCGACGTGATCGGCATGACCAACATGCCCGAGGCCAAGCTCGCCCGCGAGGCCGAGATCACCTACGCCACCATCGCGATGGTCACCGATTTCGACTGCTGGCATCCGGGCCACGACGCGGTCGACGTGGCCGCCGTCGTCGCAGTGGCGCGGGCCAACGCCGACAAGGCCGCCCGCCTCGTGGCGCGGCTCGCCCGCGACCTGCCCGCGACCCGCGAGGATTGCCCAGCGGGCTCGCACCGGGCGCTCGACGGCGCGATCATGACGGCGCCGTCCCACCGCGACCCGGAGCTGCTGGCCAAGCTCGACGCGGTGGCGGGGCGCGTGCTCAACGGTTGAGCAGCCCCTTTCCCCGGCGACGGCTTCCGCACTAGAAGGCACCAAAGCCGGCCGCGTCGGCCCGGCCAACGAAAAATCACGAAGCCCATGCGCAGCGCCAGCATCAGCCGGAAGACGGCGGAGACCGACGTCTCGGTCTCGATCGACCTCGACGGCACCGGCAAGATCGGGATCGCCACCGGCGTCGGCTTCCTCGACCACATGCTGGAGCTCTTCGCCCGGCACGGGCTGTTCGACGTCGAGGCCCGGGTGACCGGCGACCTGCACGTCGACCAGCACCACACGGTGGAGGATTGCGGCATCGCGCTGGGCCAGGCCTTCGCGAAAGCGCTCGGCGACAAGCGCGGGATCGCGCGCTACGCCGACATCCACATGCCGATGGACGAGACCCTGAGCCGCGTCGCGATCGACATCTCGGGCCGGCCGTTCCTGGTGTTCCGCACCGCGTTCCGCGTCGAGAAGATCGGCGCCTTCGACACCGAACTGGTGCGCGAGTGGTTCCAGGCCTTCGCCATGAACGCCGGCATCACGCTCCACGTCGAGACGCTCTACGGCGACAACGCCCACCACATCGCCGAGAGCTGCTTCAAGGGGCTGGCCCGCGCCTTGCGGAAGGCCGTCGCGGTCGATCCTCGGGAGGAGGGGCGGGTGCCCTCGACCAAAGGTTCGCTTTAGGTCGGGGTTCGCTCTGGGCCGGGGTTCGCTCTAGGGTTACCGGCGCGTTCGCGAAGGTTGCGCCAGTTCGAAGGCGTGACGGGGGAGGAAGAGGGTCGCCATGAGGATGCGCAGCTACACGCTCCATCTGCCGCACGAGGCCCGCCCCGGCGAGGCGCACGACCTGGACCGGGCGCAGCTGGTGCCGGACGGGTTCTCAGGCACGGCCTTCGCCTTCTCGGTCCTGTGGTTCCTGTATCACCGCCTCTGGCTCGCCGCCCTGCTCGTCCTCGCCGGGCTCGGCGCCACGGCCCTCGTCGGCTACGGCCTCGGCCTGTCGCCGGCGGCCGGCACCGTCATCACGCTGCTGGTCCTGGTCCTGATCGGGCTCGAGGCGTCCTCGCTCCGGCGCTGGACGCTTGCCCGCAACGGCCGGCCGGCGCGCGACGCGGTGGTGGCCTTCAATGCCGACGAGGCCGAGGCCAAGGCGATGACGCGCTGGCTCGACCCCGCCCGCACGCCGAGTGTGCGAACCTCGACCGAGTTCGCCGGCGCCCGCGCGGTCGAGCCGGTGATCGGCCTGTTCCCGGCGCAGGGCGGCCGGTGAGCGTCTTCAAGGGACAGAGACCGTGAGCGCCGAGACCGTCGCGATCATCGATTACGGGTCGGGCAACCTGCACTCGGCGGCCAAGGCCTTCGAGCGGGCCGCCCGCGAAGCCGGCCTGCCTGAGACCCGCATCGTCGTCACCGGCGATCCGGATGCGGTCGCGCGCGCCGACCGGATCGTGCTCCCCGGCGTCGGCGCCTACGCCGACTGCCGCCGCGGGCTCGACGCCGTCCCCGGCCTCGTGGAGGCGATGGGCGAGGCGGCGATCGGATCGGGGCGCCCGTTCCTCGGCATCTGCGTCGGCATGCAGCTCATGGCCACCCGCGGCCTCGAATACGAGACCACGGACGGCCTCGGCTGGATCTCGGGCGACGTCGGGCCGATCCGGCCGTCGGATCCCGCCTTGAAGATCCCGCACATGGGCTGGAACACCCTGGCGCCGGCACGCGACCATCCCCTGCTCGACGGCATCCGCACCGGGCCGGACGGGCTGCACGCCTACTTCGTGCACAGCTTCGCCCTCAAGGCCGATCGCCCGGACGAGGTCGTCGCCGAGGCGGAATACGGCGGTCCCGTCACCGCGATGGTGGCGCGCGACAACCTCGCCGGCACGCAATTCCACCCGGAGAAGAGCCAGAATCTCGGGCTGGCCCTGCTCGCGAACTTTCTGCGCTGGCGTCCGTAGATGCCGCGTCCTCCATCGACCGCCCAGAAGAAACGAGCGTCCGCGTGATCCTGTATCCGGCCATCGATCTCAAGGAAGGACATTGCGTCCGGCTCGTGCAGGGCGACATGGCGCAGGCCGTGGTGTTCAACGACGACCCGGCCGCGCAGGCCCGGGCGTTCGCCGACCAGGGCTTCTCCTGGCTGCACGTGGTCGACCTCGACGGCGCCTTCGCCGGCGCGCCGATGAACGCGGCCGCGGTCGACGCGATCCTGGCCGAGATCGACATCCCGGTGCAGCTCGGCGGCGGCATCCGCGAGATGCGGACGCTGGAGGGCTGGCTCGAGAAGGGCGTCGCCCGGGTGATCATCGGCACGGCAGCCGTGCGCGACCCGGCCTTCGTCCACGAGGCGGCGCGGCGCCATCCGGGCAAGATCGCGGTGGGCATCGACGCCAAGGACGGGCGCGTCGCGGTGGCGGGCTGGGCCGAGACCTCCAGCATGACGGCGGAAGACCTCGGCCGCCGTTTCGAGGATGCCGGCGTCTCGGCGATCATCTACACCGACATCGCCCGCGACGGCATCCTGAAGGGCCTCAACATCGAGATGACGGTGGCGCTCGCCGAAGCCGTGAGCATCCCGGTGATCGCCTCGGGCGGCCTCGCCTCGATCGAGGACGTGCACCGCCTGCTCGAGCCCGATTGCGCGATGCTGGCCGGCGCCATCACCGGCCGCGCCCTCTACGACGGCCGCATCGACCCGCGGGCGGCGCTGTTCGCGATCAAGGCCGCGCGCGGCAACGCCGCCTCGTGATAGTCTCGCCCGGTCAAGGATTTGCCGGGAGGCTGCGATGACGGCTTTGGCGAAGGCGGCGCGACCGGCGGAGGCCGGAACGGCCTACGCGGACGATTTCTACACCTGGACGCAGGAGCAGAGCGCGCGCCTCCGGGCCGGCGACCTGACCGCCCTCGATCTGCAGAACCTCGCCGAGGAGATCGAGAGCTTGGGCAAGAGCGAGTTCAACAGCCTCGTCAGCGCGTGGCGCGTCCTCCTCCTGCACATGCTGAAGTTCGATCATCAGCCGGCGCGCCGAACGCGGTCCTGGACGCTGTCGATCAAGGAGCAGTGCAAGGAGGCATCCTTCGTGCTGAAGGACAACCCCGGCCTCAAGAGCCGGTTGGACGAGGCGCTCGAACGCGCCTACGACACGGCCCGGTTGAGGGCGGCGCGGGAGACCCGGCTGCCCCTCGCGACCTTCCCCGAGACCTGCCCCTACACCCGCGACGAGATGCTGACGCGTCCCTTCGCGATCGACCCCGACGACACGACCGCCTGAAGGGCCGCCCCCGTGCTCAAGACCCGCATCATCCCCTGCCTCGACGTCAAGGACGGCCGCGTCGTCAAGGGCGTGAAGTTCCTCGAGCTGCGCGACGCGGGCGATCCGGTGGAGGCGGCCAAGGCCTACGACGCGGCCGGCGCCGACGAGCTCTGCTTCCTCGACATCACCGCGAGCCACGAGGCGCGCGGCACCCTGCTCGACGTGGTGAGCCGCACGGCGGAGGCCTGCTTCATGCCGCTCACCGTCGGCGGCGGCGTGCGGGCGGTGACGGACGTGCGCGCGCTGCTGCTCGCCGGCGCCGACAAGGTCGCGATCAACACGGCGGCCGTGAACGACCCCGACCTCGTGGCGCGGGCCGCGGAGAAGTTCGGCGCGCAATGCGTCGTGGTGGCGATCGACGCCAAGCGCACCTCGGCGCCGGGCGAGCCGGACGCGTGGCAGATCTTCACCCATGGCGGCCGCACCCCCACCGGCCTCGACGCGATCGCCTTCGCCCGCACGGTGGCGGCCAAGGGGGCGGGCGAGCTGCTCGTCACCTCGATGGACCGGGACGGGACGCGCTCGGGCTACGACCTCGCGCTGATCCGCGCCATCGCCGACGCGGTGACCGTGCCGGTGATCGCCTCTGGCGGCGTCGGCGGGCTCGACGACCTCGTGGCCGGCGTCGCCGAGGGCCATGCCAGCGCGGTGCTGGCGGCCTCGATCTTCCATTTCGGGCAGCACAGCGTCGCCGAGGCCAAGGTGCACATGGCGGCGGCCGGCCTCGCCATGCGGCTGGACGCCTGAACCCGGTCCCGTGCGGTGAACCCATTCCCATAGCAGGGCCTGGGCATGGCACGATCCGGAACCATTTTTCCGACAATTCCGGCCGGCCGTCGCGGAAATGCGGGTGGCGACGCGCTCCTGCGCCGGCTCCCCGCTTGCCCGGCGCCCGCCGTTGACGCAGGTTCCGGCGACGGCATCGTCGCCTTCGAACCCTGCCGCACGGGTCTTGTATGTCCGCCTACACCCTCGACGACCTCGCACGCCTCGTGGCGAGCCGCGCCGGCACCGCGCCCGACCAGTCCTACACGGCCAAGCTGCTCGCCGGCGGCCCGGCCAAGGCCGCCAAGAAGCTCGGCGAGGAGGCGGTGGAGGCCGCCATCGCCGCGGTGCAGGGGGACAAGGCCGGCCTGACCAACGAGGCGGCGGACGTGCTCTACCACCTCGTCGTGCTGCTGCGCGCCGGGGGCGTCGAGCTGTCGGCGGTGATGGCGGAGCTGGAACGCCGCACCGCGCAGAGCGGCATCGCCGAGAAGGCGTCGAGGCCGCCGGCATGAAGGCGGCCGCGCTCGCCCCCGGCCAGAATCCGGTGACGGGGCAGAACCCGGTCACGGGCGACGGGCCCGAGCGGATCTCGCCCTATCGCCTGTTCAGCCGCGAATCCTGGGCGCAGCTGCGCGCCGACACGCCGCTCACCCTGACGCAGGAGGACGTGGAGCGCCTGCAATCGCTGAACGACCCGATCTCGCTGGAGGAGGTGGTCGCGATCTACCTGCCGCTGTCGCGGCTGCTCTCGCTCTACGTTGCGGCGAGCCAGGGGCTGTTCAAGGCGACCCAGCGCTTCCTGATGGCCGAGCGCGAGACCAAGGCGCCCTACATCATCGGGCTCGCCGGCTCCGTGGCGGTGGGCAAGTCGACCACGGCCCGCGTGCTCACCGCGCTGCTCGCGCGCTGGCCGAACACCCCGAAGGTCGACCTCGTCACCACCGACGGGTTCCTGCTGCCGAACGCCGAGCTCGCCGCGCAGGGCATCATGGACCGGAAGGGCTTCCCGGAAAGCTACGACACCGCCGCCCTGCTGCAGTTCCTGCACGACGTGAAATCGGGCCGGAAGCGCGTGACCGCGCCGCTCTACTCCCACCTCGTCTACGACCGGGTGGCCGGCGAGGAGCGGGTGGTGGAGAGCCCCGACATCCTGATCGTCGAGGGCCTGAACGTGTTGCAGCCGGCGCGCCTGCCGCGCGACGGCACCGCGATCCCGTTCGTCTCCGACTTCTTCGACTTCTCGATCTACCTCGACGGGCACGAGGACGACCTGCACCGGTGGTACGTGATGCGCTTCATGCGCCTGCGCCAGACCGCGTTCCGCGACCCCCGCTCGTACTTCCGCAAATACGCCGAGGTGCCGGAGGCGGAAGCGCTCGCCATCGCCGACCGGCTGTGGTCGACGATCAACTTGCCGAACCTGCGCGACAACATCCTGCCGACCCGCCAGCGCGCCAGCCTGATCCTGGCCAAGGGAGCGAGCCACCGCATCGAGAGCGTGGCGCTGCGGCGGTTGTAGGCCCCTTCAGGCGAACGGAAACGCGGCTTCCGCGACGTACGGCCCGCCGCCGGTCGAGTCGCGCGCGGAGTACAGCACCACCTCCGTCGCGGAGAAGCGCTGGGGCGTGAAGATCGGCGCCTGCGACAAGGCCATCGCCACCGCCTCGGGCGTGGCCTCGCGGCGCAGGCGCGCCAGCGTCACGTGCGGCACGAACTTGCGCCGCTCCGGCTCGGCGCCGGCCCTTCGGATCAGGCGCTCCTGCTCGGCCTGGAGGTCCATCAGGTCGGGGTTGGCCGCGACGCTGGCCAGCAGCGCGCGCGGCTTGTCGCCGCCGAACACCGAGAGGCCGTCCAGCACCACCGCGATCGCCGGGCGCGCCCGCATCTCGGAGAGCGCCTCCACCGCGTCCTCGGCCAGGGCGACCGGCACGTCGCCGAGGAAGCGCAGGGTGACGTGGTAATCCGCCGGCTCGATCCAGCGGGCGCCGGGCAGGCCGCCGCGGAACGGTGCCAACCCGGCGGCGATCTCCGGCGGGAGGGCGAGCGCCGTGAATAGGCGCGGCATCTCAGGGCGCCTTGGCTGGGAGGCGCCCGAGGAAGGCCTCGACCGAGGGCAGGATGCCGGCCACGATCACGTCGACGCCCTTGGCGTTCGGGTGGAGCCCGTCGTCGAGGGTGTAGGCCCGGTCGCCGACCATGCCGGCCATGAAGAACGGGTACAGCACGAGGTCGTATTTCTGGGCCAGGTCGGGGTAGATCGCGTCGAAGCGCGCGACGTAGTCGGGTCCGAGGTTGGTCGAGGCGCGCATGCCGGCGAGCAGCACCGGGATGCCGCGATCCTTCAGCCGCGCGACGATCGCCTCCAGCGCCTTCCGCGTCACGGCCGGGTCGGTGCCGCGCAGCATGTCGTTGGCGCCGAGTTCCAGGATCACGCCGTCGGTGCCGTCGGGGACCGACCAGTCGACCCGGTCGAGGCCGTTGGTGGCGGTCTCGCCCGAGACGCCGGCGTTGGCGACCGTCACCGTCCGACCTTTCGCCGCGAGCGCCCGCTCCAGCACCGCCGGGAAGGCGGAACTCGCCGGCAGGCGGTAGCCAGCGGTGAGGCTGTCGCCCAACGCCACCAGACGGATCGGCTTCGGCCCGGGCGGCGGGTCGGCTTTCGCCGGCGCGACGCCGGCCATCGACAGGACCAGCCCCGCTGCGGCAAACAGGGCCATCAGGATCGTCCTGCGCCGGCCGTCATGGCGTAGTTCCGTCGCGGTCGCCATATCGGCTCCACGAGCCTCGGTCGGCACGGGTCGTGCCGAAGCGCACCGAACGTTCGTCCGCCAACCGTGATCTCCGTCCCGCATGTTCGCCATCCCGCACAGATCGGCTCAGCCGTGACCGACGACAAGCCCTCTTCCAGCAAGCCCTCGCCGGAAATGCCCGCGTCCGGAACGCCGGCCATCGCCCTTTCCGGCATCGACCTCAGCCTCGGCCGGGGCGCCGCCCGCGTCCACGTGCTGCGCGGGATCTCCCTCGACGTCGCCCGCGGCGAGGCGGTCGGCCTCGTCGGGCCGTCGGGCTCGGGCAAGTCGACCCTGCTGATGGTGATGGCGGGGCTGGAGCGGCCCGATTCCGGCGCGATCCGAATCGAGGACACCGACCTCGGGCGCCTCGACGAGGACGCGCTCGCGCGCTTCCGCGGCCGGCGCATCGGCATCGTGTTCCAGGCCTTCCACCTCGTCCCGACGATGACGGCGTTGGAGAACGTCGCCCTGCCGCTGGAGCTGGCCGACAAGCCCGAGGCACAGGCCCGCGCCAAGCGGGAGCTCGAGGCCGTCGGCCTCGGCCACCGGCTGCACCACTACCCGGCCCAGCTCTCGGGCGGCGAGCAGCAGCGCGTCGCCATCGCCCGCGCCGTCGCCCCCGACCCGGCGATCCTGGTGGCCGACGAGCCCACCGGCAACCTCGACGAGGCGACCGGGCGCCAGATCGTCGAGTTGCTGTTCGCGCTCAAGCGCGACCGCGGCGCGACGCTCGTCCTCGTCACCCACGATCCGGGGCTCGCCCGCCTCTGCGACCGCACCGTGCGCCTGCGCTCGGGACGGATCGAGGAGCCGGTGGCGGCCTGATGCACGGCACCCTTTCCCGACAGGACCGGACGCCCCCCTCGCGCCTTCCCCTCACCCTACGGCTCGCGCTCCGCGAGCTCCGCGGGGGCTTGGGCGGGTTTGCGGTGTTCCTCGCCTGCATCGCGCTCGGCGTCGCGGCGATCGCAGGCGTCGCCTCGATCTCGCGCTCGCTGTCGGACGGCCTCGGGCGGGAGGGCAAGCGCATCCTCGGCGGCGACCTGAGCTACAGCCTGATCAACCGCGAGGCGACGGAACCCGAGCGGGCGGCCCTCGACGCGCAGGGGCGGGTGGACGTGGTCGCCTCGCTCCGCGCCATGGCGGTGGCGGGGGAGGGCGCGGCGCTCGTCGAGTTGAAGGCGGTCGATTCCGGCTACCCGTCGGCTGGGGAGCTCGTCACCGAGCCGCAGGCGCCGCTCGCCGGCCTGCTCGCCGAGCGGGACGGGATCGACGGAGCGCTCGCCGACCCCGCCCTCCTGACCCGCCTCGACCTCAAGGTCGGCGACAGGCTCACCCTCGCGGGCCGGCCCTTCGCCATCCGCGCGACCATCGTCTCCGAGCCGGACAAGATCGCCGGGGGGATCGGCTTCGGGCCGCGGCTCATCATGTCGCAAGACGCGTTGCGGCGGACCGGCCTCGTCCAGCCGGGCAGCCTCAACCGCTGGAGCTACCGGCTGATCCTGCCGGGCGCCGACGACGCGGGCCTCGACGCCGCCGCCGCGCGAATCGCCGCCGCGGCGCCACAGGCCGGCTGGGAGATGCGGGCGCGTACCAACGCCGACCCGCGCTTCTCCAAGAGCATCGAGCGCTTCACCCAGTTCCTGACGCTGGTCGGCCTCACCGCGCTGATCGTCGGCGGGGTCGGCGTCGCCAACGCCGTCAACGCCTTCGTCGAGCGCAAGCGCCCCTCGATCGCCACCCTGAAGAGCGTCGGCGCGCCGGGCTCGAAGGTCGTCGCCTTGTACCTGACGCAGGTGATGCTGATCGCCGGCCTCGGCACGGCGATCGGCCTCGTCGTCGGCGCCGCCTTGCCGTTCGTCCTCGACGCGCTGTTCCGGGACAGCCTGCCGCTGCCGCTGAACCCGACGCTGGCGCCGCTGCAACTGCTTCAGGCGGCGGCCTACGGGCTCCTGACCGCCCTGGCCTTCGCGATCACGCCGCTCGGGCGCGCCCACGACGTCCCGGTCTCGGGGCTGTTTCGCGACACCGTCGACCCGGCCGCCGCCCGCATCCGCCCGCGCTACCGACTGATCCTGGCGCTGGCGCTCGCCGCCCTGGTCGGTCTCGCCGTCGGCACCGCCTTCGACCGGCGCGTGGCCCTGATCTTCATCGCCGCCGCCGGCATCGCCTTCGGCCTGCTGCGCCTCGTCGCGGTCGGCGTGATGGTGCTCGCCCGCCGGCTGCCGCATCCCAAGCGCACCGCGCCGCGGATGGCGCTGGCCAACCTCCACCGCCCGGGCGCCCTGACGCCGGCCATCGTCCTGTCGCTGGGCTTGGGCGTGACGCTCCTCGTGACCTTGAGCCTGATCGACGTGAACGTGCGCCGCACGATCTCGGCGACCCTGCCCGCACGCGCGCCGAACCTGTTCTTCCTCGACATCCCGGCGGCCGACTCGAACGCCTTCCACGACTTCCTCGCGCGCCAGGCGCCCGCCGCCAAGATCGAGCGGGTGCCGATGATGCGCGGGCGCATCGTGGCGCTGGACGACGTGCCGGCCGAGAAGATCCGGCCGCCGGAGGACGCCGCCTGGGTGCTCGACGGCGACCGGGGCATCACCTACGCCGAGGACGTGCCCGAGGGCTCGAACATCGTCGCCGGAAAGTGGTGGACGGCCGAGGAGGCCAAGACCCCGCTGGTCTCGTTCGAGGCGGAGCTGGCCAGGAACCTCGGCCTGAAGGTCGGCAGCCGCGTCACCGTCAACGTGCTCGGCAGGAACCTCACCGCCACCATCGCCAACCTGCGCAAGGTCGAGTGGCGCAACCTCGGCATCAACTTCGTCATGGTGTTCTCCCCCGGCACGTTCCGCGGGGCGCCGCACTCGGACCTCGCGACGCTGACCCTGCCCGGCGGCACGAACGGACCGATCGAGAACCGCATCCTGCGCGACGTCGCCAAGACGTTCCCCTCCGTCACCAGCGTGCGGGTGAAGGACGCCCTCGACGCCGTCGGCGACCTCGTCGGCCGGCTGGTGCTGGCGATCCGCGGGGCGAGCGCGGTGGCGGTGCTGGCGAGCCTGTTCGTGCTGGCCGGCGCCATCGCCGCAGGGCACCGGGCGCGGCTCTACGACGCCGTGGTGCTGAAGGTGCTCGGCGCCACCCGCGGACGGCTGCTCACCGCCTACGGCCTCGAATACGGCGCGCTCGGCCTCGTCACCGCGTTGTTCGGGCTGCTGGCCGGGACGCTGGCCGGCTGGGTGATCGTCACCAAGGTGATGCGCCTCGACTTCGTCCTCGACCTGTCGGGGGCGCTGGTGGCGGCGGCAGCCGCCGTGGTGCTCGCCGTGGTGCTGGGGCTCACCGGCACCTGGCGCATCCTCGGCCAGAAGCCGGCGCCGTACTTGCGACAATCGTAAGATGCGGCAATCCTGATGCGCGACGAAGTATGACCGAACTTTAATCCCAGACTTCGTGAACAAAATTAACGGCCGCGGATTCACCAAAAGCGCTTTTCCAAGCTCTATCGGGCTCTTGTGCGGGGCGGCCGAAAGCAACATATTCCAACCCGAGGCGCTCGACGGCGCCAGAGGTCCCCTGCGTGGGCCTCGTCTCAAACACCACGCACGAGCGAGCCTTCCGAGGTCACTCCCATGGCATTCGACAACTCTCCCTTCCGCTACGGCGCCCAGGCGCCGTCGCAGGCCGGCACCCAGGTCGCGTTCGACCAGGGCCTGCGGACCTTCATGCTCGGCGTCTACAACAACATGGTCGTGGGCCTGGGCATCTCGGGCCTGGTCGCGCTCGGCCTCAACATGGCCGCCACCACCGCGACCGCGACCGGGCGTCTCGCCCTGACGCCGTTCGGCCAGACGCTCTACAACAGCCCGCTCAAGTGGGTCCTGATGTTCGCGCCGCTCGCCTTCATCCTCGTCTTCTCGATGCGGATGGACCGGATGTCGGCCTCGTCGGCGCGGACGATGTTCTTCGCCTTCGCGGCGGTGATGGGCGCCTCGATGTCGACGCTGCTGCTGGTGTTCACCGGCGCCAGCGTGGTGCGGGTGTTCTTCATCACCTCGGCGACCTTCGGCGCGTTGAGCCTCTACGGCTACACCACGAAGCGCAGCCTCTCGGGCATGGGCTCGTTCCTGATCATGGGCCTGATCGGCATCATGATCGCCTCGATCGTCAACATCTTCCTGGCCTCGTCGGCGCTGCAGTTCGCCGTCTCGGTGCTCGGCGTGCTGATCTTCGCGGGGCTGACCGCCTACGACACCCAGAAGCTGAAGGAGATGTATCTCTCCAGCGGCTTCGACGGCGAGGCGGCCGCCAAGATGTCGGTGAACGGTGCGCTGACGCTGTACCTCGACTTCATCAACATGTTCCAGTTCCTGCTCTCGCTCCTCGGCGACCGCCGCTAAGCGAATTCCGAACCGGACGAACGAAAAAGGCCCCGGCGGGAATGCCGGGGCCTTTTTCATGCGCGCGGTGGCTTCCTCTCCCGAAAAGGAAAGGGATCGGGCTCGGGCTCACACCGCGCGCAGGGGCTTCTCCAGCACCGCGAGCACGCGGGCGAGGTCGGCGCCGCGCTTGAGCACCACGCCGGTGGCGGCGACCACGGCGTAGGCGCCCTGGCGGCGGGCGAGCTTGGGGTCCTTCTCGATCCGGTAGAGCGGCATCTCGGAGGTGCGGCGGTAGATCGAGAACACCGCCTTGTCCCGACGGAAATCGAGGGCGTAGTCGCGCCATTCGCCCTCCGCGACCCGGCGGCCGTAGAGGTTGAAGATCGTGCGCAGCTCGTGCCGGTCGAACGCGATCTGCGGGGCGGTGGACGGGCTGGGGAAGGGCACCACGCGGGCCGTCGACTCGTCTGTCCGGATCTCGCCGCTTGCGCGCTCGCTCATCGTCCCTCCGCCGTGGGTCCTGCTACCGATCGTTGAGGATGGGCCTCGGGCGGCCGGCCCGCAAGGGTCCCGGACAAGGCCGCGTTCACCGATTCGTTCGTTGCGGACAGGACACGCCCAAGAAACAAATGCCGCGGTTTCGCCCCGATCACGCCTTTCCCGGGCCGTGTTGCGACTCGACAACGAGGGCCGAACCCTCGTCGGGTCGTGCCCCGACGGTCGTCCGCATCCCGAGCTCCCCAGCCCGCGGGCGTCACCGGACCGCACGACGCGACATCCCAGAGGTTTCGAGACCCAAGGACTTCAGGCCGCCCGCAAGGGCGGCCTTTTTTGTTCGCGCCCGGCGCGCTGAGCAGGAACGCGCAAACCCTGCCGAAACCCGCTATGAGGCGGGCCGACCATGACCGACGCCCGCCCGCCCCGCTTCGACGACGACTTCCGGCAGGCGCTCGACGACCTGTTCGCGTGGCGCCGCGACGTGCGCCGCTTCCGCGCCGACCCGGTGGACGAGGCCCTGCTGCGCGAGAGCCTGGCGGCGGCCCATCGCAGCCCGTCGGTCGGCAACAGCCAGCCGTGGCGCTTCGTGCGCGTCGCCGACCCCGCCCGCCGCGCCGGCGTGGTCGCGAGCTTCGAGCGCTGCAACGCCGACGCGGCCCTGCGCTACGACGACGAGACCCAGGCGCGCTACCGCGCCCTGAAGCTCGCGGGCCTGCGCGAGGCCCCGGTGCACCTCGCCGTCTTCTGCGACGACGCGACGGAGGCCGGCCACGGCCTCGGCCGGGCGACCATGCCGGAGATGCTGCGCTACTCCGTGGTCGGCGCCGTGCAGACCTTCTGGCTCGCGGCGCGCGCCCGCGGCCTCGGCACCGGCTGGGTCTCGATCCTGGAGCCGGCCCGGATCGGGACGCTGCTCGACGTGCCGGAGAGCTGGCACCTCGTCGCCTACCTCTGCGTCGGCCTCCCCGTGGAGGAGCACGCCGACCCCGAGCTCGTGCGCCACGGCTGGCAGGCGCAGGACGCGACGGCCGCGCGTCTGTTCGAGCGGTAAAGCAAATCCTTCGACGAACGTTCGCCTTTGTCGAAAGGACATCGAGCGCTTTTTACCGTCTTCCGCGAAGAGCGTGAGCAAACCCGCAGTCCTCGAAGGACGAGCTGGAACGCAGAGCTTGGCCGTGGATTACTGCTGCAGCGAACGGTCACGCTCTGCGAAGGAAATCCCCAGATGTCGGTCAGGAAATACGTGTCCACGGGCCTCGGCGGCGCGATGCTGGCCGGCCTCGTGGCGACGCCGGTGGCGGCGCGCGAGGTGGTGCCGTTCGCGGACGGGGCGATGCCGGGTTCGGTGGTGATCAGCGTCTCGCAGCGCCGGCTCTACCTCGTCAACGGCGACGGCACTGCGATCCGCTACCCCGTCGCGGTGGGGAAGCCCGGCAAGCAATGGTTCGGCACCAAGGCGATCGACGGGAAGTACGTGCAGCCGGCCTGGTCGCCGCCGAGCGAGGTCAAGCGCGACAACCCGCGCCTGCCGAACCTGATCGCCGGCGGCTCGCCGCACAACCCGATGGGCGCCGCGGCGATGACGCTCTCGGGCGGCGAATACGCCATCCACGGCACCAACCGCCCGAGCTCGGTCGGCACCTGGGCCTCCTACGGCTGCATCCGGATGTACAACCAGGACGTGGTCGATCTCTACGACCGCGTCTCGGTCGGCACCCCGGTCTACGTGACGCGCTGAGGATTGGCTCCAGAACCCCGCAAGATCAGGCGGCGGCCGGCGCCGTCGCCTCGATCGCCGTGAAGGTCTCCAGGATGTGGTAGGTGTGCACGGTCCCGGCCGGCACGCAGTAGGAATCGCCCGGCTCGAGCGCGACCGTCCGGTCCTCGAGCACCAGCTTGGCCCGGCCCGAGATCACGTAGCCCACGGTCTCGTAATCGGACGTGGTGCTCGGCTTGTCGTCGGCCGGCGGCTCGTCGCGCCACATCCGCATGCCGACCAGCTCGCCCTTCGCCAGCGCGACCTCGCCGTGGGCGCCGCTCGGCGCATCCTTGCTCGATACCTTGGTGATCATCGGGGGCCTCGTCTCGCACTGCGCTTCGCGAGCCCAACAGCAGGCTCGCCCGGTCGTTCCGGCGGCTTCGCGCGACCAACGGCCCCGTCTGGTCGGAACTTGCGATCAGAAGTCGACGGCGAGCCCCTTCACCTCCCAGTCGTCGTAGCGCACCGGTTCGAGCCCGCCGCGCCCGAGGCGCTCGGGGGCCGCCGAGACCGCCGCCGCCCGCGCGTCGATCGCCCTGCGGCGCTCGGCCGCCTCCGTCAGGGCGCGCTCGGCCGCCGGGGTGAGGGGACGGGCGGCGGGCTCGCCGCCGGATTCGACTGGACCGGCTTCGGCGGCGTCGGGATTGGTTTCAACTTGCATCGGACTCGCTCAAATGGGAGGGCATCGGGGTCCGGCGGCGGGTTGCCGGCACGAAGGGTCGTTCGAGAAGTGGCATCCATGGGCAGAGGGCGCAACGCGTCCGGGCCGGCGCGGGCGGCGGGCGCGACCAAGGGTCCGCGCCCGGGGCCGAAATCGACACCTGAATCCGCAGCGGACGCGGCCGGCCTCGCCGCGCGCCGGGTGGCGCAATCCGTCGTCGCCGACCTTTTGGGACAGAACCGCGCCCTCGCCCTGGAGGATGCGCTGGCGCAAGGCGCCCGCGTCGCGGGGCTCGACGCCGCCGACGCCGGGCTGGCGCGGGCCATCGCCACGGTCACCTTCCGCCGGCTTGGCTTCCTGAAGGCGGCGCTCGCCGCGCGGATGGAGCAGGGCCTGCCCGAGGACAAGCCGCGCCTCGTCGCACTCCTCGCCACCGGCGCCGCGCAGATCCTCGACCTCGCCGTCCCCGACCACGCCGCGGTCGACCTCGCGGTGCGGCTCGCCAAGGCCGACCCGCAGGCGCGGCATCTGGCCGGCCTCGTCAACGCGGTCCTGCGCCGGATCGTGCGCGAGCGCGAGGCGATCCTGGCGGAGGCCGGCGATCCGCTCGAAGCTAACACCCCGGATTGGCTGGCCGCGCGCTGGCGCGCGGCCTACGGGCCGGAGACCGCCGCCGCCATCGCCCGCGCGCACCTGGGCGGCGCCGCGATCGACCTGACGCTCAAGGGCGAGGCCGGCGACTGGGCCGAGCGCCTCGGCGCGGTGGCGCTGCCCACCGGCTCGCTCCGGCTCGGCGACCTGCGGGTCCCGGTCTCCGAGCTTCCCGGCTTCACCGAGGGCGCGTGGTGGGTGCAGGACGCCGCCGCCGCGATCCCGGCGCGGCTCCTCGGCGCGCGCGCGGGCGAGCGCATCGCCGACCTCTGCGCCGCACCGGGCGGCAAGACCGCCCAGATCGCGAGCCAGGGCGCCGTGGTGACCGCCCTGGACCGTTCGGCCCCGCGCCTGGAGCGCCTGTCCGAAAACCTCGCCCGCCTCGGGCTGACGGCGGAGGTCGTCGTCGGCGACGCGCTCGCCTTCGATCCGCCGGAGCCGTTCGACGCGGTGCTGCTCGACGCGCCGTGCTCGGCCACCGGCACGATCCGCCGTCACCCGGACGTCGCCTGGACCAAGACGGAATCCGACCTGATCCGCCTGCACCTCCTCCAGGCGCGCCTCCTCGACAAGGCCGCCACCCTGGTGCGGCCGGGCGGGCGCCTGGTCTACTGCACCTGCTCGCTGGAGCAGGAGGAAGGCGAGCGCCAGGTCGCCGCCTTCCTGAAGCGCAACGCCGCCTTCGAGCGGGTGCCGGTTCGCCCGGACGAGGTCGGCGGCCTCGACGCCCTGATCAACGCCGACGGCGACCTGCGCACACTGCCGGCCCACCTCGAAGGTTCGGAGAGCCAGCGCGGCGGCCTCGACGGCTTCTTCGCGAGCCGACTGCGGCGGAAGGACTAGCGCAGCGGCAACCGCCGGCTCGATTGCCACGCGGTCCCGCGCCGCCCTATCAAGCACGAAGAAGCCGCCCCGACTCGGAGGGCGGCCGAAGACGAAAGTATTTTCAAGCGAGGTGGATGCCGGCTCGCGTGAAGAAAATGCGACCACACAATAGGAGAGAGCATGTTCCGTGATCCGGAGATCACGGAACATGCTCTCGGCGGGCCGACGTCGCCCGGCCTCGGGGGAACGCGATGCAGAGCTTCGTTCGGGCCAAGTTGCACGGCATCCGCGTGACGGGCGCCGACCTGAACTACCACGGCTCGATCACCCTGGACGCCGACCTGTGCCGCGAGGCGGGGCTCGACCCGCTCGAGTTCGTCGAGATCTGGAACAAGATGTCGGGGGCGCGGATCAGCACCTACGTGCTGTACGGCCCCGCCGGCTCGCGCTGCTGCATCCTGAACGGCGCCGCCGCCCGCACCTGTCAGGTCGGCGACGAGGTCATCATCGCCTCGGCGAACTACGGCGACGTCGAGGACGTGATCGCCCACAAGCCGCGGGTGCTGATCTTCGGCGAGGGCAACAGCGTGGTCGACCGGATGGTCTACGACGTGTTCCGCGACGCGGAGGGCCGCCTCGACATGCGCATCCTGGAGGCGGCGACCGGCGCCGAGGAGCCGCCGCGGGTGGCGACCCACATCCGCGTGGCGTGAGCGTCGGCGGCCCGGCCTCAGGTGGCGGAGAGCGCGTGCGGCGTGCGACGCTGGTGCCGAATGAGCGAGAGCGTCAGCCCCGACACGGTCAGCAGGTCGCAGGTCAGGCCGAAGACCGAGCCGACGAGGCCGTTGTGGACGGCCCAGCACAGGCTGGCGCCGAGGAAGAGGCGCCGCATGCCCTGCGGGTCTCCCTGCAGGCGGGCGCCCGTCGCCAGGAGGGCGCCGAGGCCGGCGCAGGCCGACGGCCAGCCGCTCCAGGTCGCCAGGGTCATCCCGACGGTGACCAGCGTGGTCGCGGCAAAGAGCGGGGCGACCCAGGCGGCGCGGCCCTCGGGCCCGATCGCCCGCATCGAGACGAAGTTCTGCAGGACGGCGATGGCGCACATCGCCGTGCCGGTGAACGCGCCGAGATGCAGGTAGTGCAGGCCGAAGGCGGCGGCGCAGCCGGCGGAGGCGAGGAGCATCCCGCGCCGATGCGGCATGATCCCGGCGATGAAGCCGAGGAGGAGCCCGAGGGTTCCGAAGAGGTCGAGATGCGGCTTCGCCGCGGCCCATCCGATCAGGGCCAGCTCGATGACGGTCATGGTCCACGCCCGGTCGGCGCGGAAGCGCGCCGCACTCGGTGCAAGGCGCTAGGTCGTCATGGTAACCGGTCGGTTAACGGCGTTTTCCGCAAGGCGCCGCCGTCGCCGCAGCGCAACAGCGGAGGGCCGCCTGCGGGGAGGGCGCGTGCTGCGACCGCGATCGAGCGGATCAGTCCGCGGCGCGCACGCTCCGCCCTTCAGGCCGTGCCGCCGACCGCCCGGTCGCGCCCGGCGCCCATGCCGGCGAGCCCCGCCGCGGCGATGATCGTCGCGAACAGGGCGGCGGGGAGGACCCAGCCGTCGGTGGCCTCGTGGGCGAGGCCGAAGCCGAGGGGCCCGAGGGAGGCGAAGACGTAGCCGATCCCCTGCGCCATCGCCGAGAGGGCGCCGGCCGAGGCGGCGTCGCGGGTGCGCAGGACGAGGAGGCTGAGGCCGAGCCCGAAGCAGCCGCCGATGCCGAGGCCCAGCAGCCCGGATGCGGGGAACCGCAGACCCTCCGGGCCGAAGGCGAGGACGAGGAAGCCGCAGAGCGTCGCGGCCAGCACCGCGAGGATCCAGCCGCGCTGGTCGCGCACGCGCGCGGCGAGCATCGCCACCACCAGCGCGCCCGGCGCCTGGTGCAGGGTCACCACCGAGGCGACGAGCCCGGCATCCAGCGCCGAGAGGCCGCGCCCCTGCAGGATCGCCGGCAGCCAGCCGAACAGCACGTAGGCCAGCGAGGATTGCAGGCCCATGAAGGCGGTGACCTGCCAGGCCAGCGGATCGCGCAGGAGCGAGCCCGGGGCGGCGGCCGCCGCGCGCTCCGGCACGGCGCGGGTCAAGGGCGCCCAGGCGAAGGCGGCGACGAGGGCCGGCACGGCCCAGACGGCGAGCGCCGCCGGCCAGCCGCGGCCGAGCGCCTGCTCGATCGGCACCGCAAAGCCGGCGCCGGCGGCGGCGCCGAGGCAGAGGGTCATGGTGTAGAGCCCGGTCATCGCCCCGGCGCGACCGGGGAAGTCGCGCTTGACCACCGCCGGCAGCAGCACGTTGGCGAGCCCGATGCCGAAGGCGGCGACCGCCGTGCCGGAAAACAGCGACGCGAAGCCGCCGAGACCGCGCAGGGACAGGCCGGCCGCGACCACGACGATGCCGAGGAGCACGCCGCGGTCGGCGCCGAGCCGGCGCAGGACGAGCGGCGTCAGCGCGCAGGCGAGGCCGAGGCAGAGGACGGGCAGCGTGGTCAGCACCGCGGCGCCGGCCGCCGAGAGCCCCGTCGCCTCGCGGATCGACGAGAGCAGCGGCCCGACGGTGCTCAAGGCCGGACGCAGGTTGAACGCCACCGCCATCAGCCCGCAGGTCAGCAGCAGGGGCGGGACGGGCCGCGACGGCCTCACGCGAGCCGCCGGGCCCGGAGGGCGCCCGCGAGGCAGGCGGCGAGCATCGCCGCGAAGGGCCAGTCGCCGACCCGGCCGTAGAGGGTCCCGCCGAGGATGCGGACGGGGAGGTCGGCGTCGAGCACCGCCTCCTGCTCGATCGGTAGCTGCGCGACGACGCGCCCGTGCGCGTCGATCACCGCGGAGATCCCGGTGTTGGCGTCGCGCACCAGCGGCAGGCCCTCCTCGACGGCGCGCAGGCGCGCCTGCGCCAAGTGCTGGCGAGGGCCCGGCGTGTCGCCGAACCACGCGTCGTTGGTGACGTTCAGGATCAGGCCCGGGGGCCGGTCGGCGCCGGCGGCCCCCGCCGGCAGGATCGCGCCGGGGAAGATCGCCTCGTAGCAGATCGTCGCCGCCACCGGCGGCAGTCCGGGCACGTCGAGGATGCGCTGGCCGGCCAGCGTGCCGGCGGAGAAGCCGCCCGGCACCGCCACGAACTGGCGCAGGCCCAAAGCCCGCAAGGCCGCGTCGAGGGGGGCCGGCAGGTACTCGCCGAACGGCACGAGGTGGACCTTGTCGTAGCTGTCGACGATGCGGCCGCCGGGCTCGATCGCCATGATCGCGTTGAAGTAGCGCAGGCGCTCGCCGGGCAGCGGCTCCTCGGCGCGGGCCGCACCGGTGATCAGGTGCTGGCCTGGCGCCAGCCCGGCGCCGACCTGCGCCATCGCGGCCGGATCGCGCTGGATCAGGAACGGAAACGCCGATTCCGGCCAGAGGATGTGGGTCGGCGCCGCGCCGCCATCCTCCGGCGGGCGCCGGGTCAGCTCGACGTAGCGATCGACGATGTCCTGCCGGTTCTCGGGGCGGAACTTCGCGTCCTGCGGCAGGTTCGGCTGCACCAGCCGCAGGCGCACCCCCACCACGACCGGGTCGGCCTCGGGATCGACGCGCTCGGCGCCGTAGAGCGCCATCGCGGCCAGCACGATCGCGGCGGCGGCGCTCGGGCCGAAGCGGCTGCGCGGATGCGAGCCGGTGGCCAGCGTCGCCGGCGCCGCGCAGACGAGGATCGCGAGCACCGTCAGGCCGTAGAGTCCGACGAGCGAGGCCGACTGCATCAGCCAGAGGTTCTGCCCGACCGCCATGCCCAGGGTGTTCCAGGGGAAGCCGGTGAAGACGTGCCCGCGCACCCATTCGGCGCCAGCCACCCCGAAGGCGAGGCCGGCGATGCGCCCCGGGCCGCGGACCCAGAGCAGGCCGGCGACGGCAAAGCCCGCCGCGTAGAACAGCCCGAGCGCCGCCGGCAGGCCGAGGACGCCGAGCGGCAGCGCCCACAGGAAGACGTCGGCCTCGACGAGGAAGGCGGAGCCGAGCCACCACAGCCCGGCGAACAGGTAGCCGAAGCCCCAGGCCCAGCCGATCAGCGCGCAGGGCCATAGCCGGGCGGGCCGCGTACTGCGCGAGCCGGCCGTCCCGTCCACCAGCCAGATCGCGACGGCCAGCGACACGGCGAGCGCCGGCAGGAACCCGAAGGGCGGCATGGCCAGGGCGCCGAAGCTGCCGGCGAGAAAGCTCGCGCCCAGCCGGCGCCAGCCGCGCAGGAGCATGACGCCGCCCGCCAGGCGCGCGACCGCACCACCCGGCGACGCGGCCGCCGGCGGCGCTTCGGAGGCGGGCGTCACGGGGCGGGCGTCTCGATCGCGTTGGCGGGCGGGGGCGCGGCGGGTGGGGGCAGGGCGAGCGGCACCGCGGACGCGGCGATGCGGGCGGGGCCGCGCTGGAAGCGCAGGCGCTTCAGTCGGCGCGGGTCGGCGTCGAGCACCTCGAACTCGAGGTCGCCCGGGCCGGTGATGAGCTCGCCGCGCGAGGGCACGCGGCCGGCCAGCGTCACGATCATGCCGCCGATCGTGTCGATCTCCTCGGCCATCTCGCCCACCGCCGCGACGAGGTCGACGCCGGTGGCCTCGGACACCTCGGCGAGCGGCGCGCGGGCGTCGGCCACGAACACCTCGGCCTCGCCCTCCAGGCGCTGCACCAGGCGGCCCTCCACCACGTCGTGCTCGTCCTCGATGTCGCCGACGACCATCTCGATCAGGTCCTCGATCGAGATCAGCCCATCGGTGCCGCCGTACTCGTCGATGACGAGCGCCATGTGGGTGCGGGTGGCCTGCATCCGCACCAGCAGGTCGATCGCCGGCATCGAGGGCGGCACGAACAGGACCGGCCGCTGGATCCGGGTGGAGGCGAGCGTCGCGGTGAGGTCGACGTTGCCGAGGTTGAGCGTGCGGAGCGCCCGGCCCGGCGACTTGCGCACCCGCGGGGCGGGCTTGGGCGCGTCGACGGGCTCCTCGCCCGCAACGGGTTGCACAACGCCGTTCGTTTGAGCGGTGCTCCGGCGCGGGGCGGCCTCGGCGCGCGCCGCGATGTGATCGACGAAGTCGCGGATGTGGACCATGCCGCGCGGGTCGTCGAGCGTCTCGCCGTAGACCGGCAGGCGGGAATGGCCTGCGGTGCGGAACAGCTTGAGCAGGTCGCCGAGGCCGGTCTCGACCGAGACCGCGACGATATCGGCCCGCGGGATCATCACGTCGTCGACGCGCACCTTGTGCAGCCCGAGCACGTTCTTGAGCATGGCGCGCTCGAGCGGCGAGAACGCGTTCTCGCCCGAATCAGGCTCGGCCAGGGCGTCTTCGATGTCGCCGCGCAGGGAATCGCGCGGTTTCAGGTGCAGCACCTGGAGGAGACGGTCGTACCAGGGCTCGCGCGCACCCGATTCCGCCTCGTTGGAACTGAGCGCGGCCTGGGCCGCGCCGCGACTTCGATCGTGGGTCATGTCTCTCGTATCTGGGATCGTTTGGGGCGTCGCCGCTCAGCCGGCCACGGGTTCCGCGTAAGGGTCCGGCACGCCGAGGGTCGCGAGCGCCGCGACCTCCAGGGCCTCCATGGCGTCGGCGTCCGCGTCGCCGGTCTCGTGGTCCTGGCCGAGCAGGTGGAGGGTGCCATGGACCAGGAGGTGCGCGATGTGGTGGGCGAGCGGCTTCGACTGCTCGGCACTTTCGCGCACCAACGTGTCGTACGCAAGAACGACGTCGCCGAGCGGCCGCGCGAGGCCGGGTTGCGCCGGCTGCGGGGCAGCCGGAAACGACAGCACGTTGGTGGGCATGTCCTTGCCCCGCCAGGTCCGGTTGAGGTCCTGCACGGTCGCGTCGTCGGCGAGCAGGACGCTGACCTCGACCGGGCCGGCGGGCGAATCGGGCGCCGCCGCGAGTCCGGCCTCGACGACGCGGATCACGAAGGCCTCGAGCCCGGGGACCGCGTCGTCCCAGCGCGCGTCCTCGACCGCGACGTCGATCTCGTGCGGCATCACGCGAGCGGCCGGCGGCGCGGATTCGGGTTGCGGTCGGCATCCGCCTCGCCGTGGGCCGCGCCCTCGTAGGCGGTGACGATGCGGCGCACGAGGTCGTGGCGGACCACGTCCACGTCGCGGAAGGTGATGCGGCCGATGCCCTCGACGCCGTCGAGCACCTTCACCGCCTCCACGAGACCCGACTTCTGCCCCGGCGGCAGGTCGACCTGGCTCGGATCGCCGGTGACGATCATCCGGGAGTTCTCGCCGAGCCGGGTCAGGAACATCTTCATCTGCATCGAAGTGGTGTTCTGCGCCTCGTCGAGCAGCACGATCGCGTTGGTGAGCGTGCGCCCGCGCATGAAGGCCAGCGGCGCGATCTCGATCACCCCGGTCTGCAGGCCGCGATCGACGTGGCGCGCCTCCATGAAGTCGTAGAGCGCGTCGTAGATCGGGCGGAGATAGGGATCGACCTTGTCGCGCATGTCGCCGGGGAGGAACCCGAGGCGCTCGCCGGCCTCGACCGCAGGGCGCGAGAGGATCAGCCGCTCGGCGTGCCCCTGCTCCAGCAGCGAGACCGCGTGGCCGACCGCGAGCCAGGTCTTGCCGGTGCCGGCCGGCCCCTCGGCGAAGACGAGCTCGTTGGCGCGCAGGGCCTTGATGTAGGCGTCCTGCGCGGCGTTCCGGGCGCGGACCGCGCCGCGCTTGCGCGTGGCGATCTGCTCGAAATGCGGCCGGTCGGGCTCGGCGGCGACCACGGCCGCCGGAAACAGCTGGCCCTGGACGGTGGCCTCCTGGATCGCGCCGTCTACGTCGCCGAGCGTCAGGGTGCCGCAGCCGGTCCGCACCCGGGCGTAGAGCTTCTCGAACACCCGGCGGGCGCGCTCGGTGGCGTCGGCCGAGCCCTTGAGCACGAGGTGGTTGCCGAGCGCGGTGGCCGTCACCTCCAGCCGCCGCTCGACATGCGCGACGTTCTGGTCGTACTGGCCGAAGACGAGACTCGCGAGGCGGTTGTCGTCGAAGGTCAGCGCGACCTCGACCGGCTCGTCGTGGACAGCGCCGGGGCCGACCGGCCGCGCGGCGGGCCCGCGCCCGCGCAAGGGGCCACCGCGCCCGGCCGTTCCGTCGAATGACGCCACGAACACTCCCTTCATCGCTCATGCCGAGCCTCGTGGGCAGGAGCCCATGAGACCCGGCGGATTGCCGCCGTCCCACGGTCGCGGGGGCCGGATCGCGCAGCGCGATCCGGGATCACGCCGCCGCGGCGGCCTCGATCGCCTCGCCGAACAGGCTGTTGGTCCCCGCCTCGACGACGCGCACTGGCACGATCCGCCCGATGCAGGAGGTGGGGGCGTCGAACTGAACGGCGAGCAGGTGCGGCGTCTTGCCCGCGACCTGACCCGGCCGGCGGCCGACCTTTTCGACCAGGACCTCGACCACCTGGCCCACCGCCGCGCGCTGGAACGCGTGGCGCTGCGCATCGAGCAGCGCCTGCAGCGCATGGAGGCGGGCGGTCATGACGTCCTCCGGCACCGCGTCGGCGCGCTCGGCGGCCGGCGTGCCGGGGCGCGGGCTGTACTTGAAGGAGTAGGCGCTCTCGAACCCGACATCGGAAACGAGACGCATCGTGTCGGCGAACTCGGCGTCGGTCTCGCCGGGGAAGCCGACGATGAAGTCCGAGGACAGGGCGATGTCGGGACGGACCTTGCGGACCCGGTCGATGATCCGCCGGTAGGCGTCGCCGGTATGCTTGCGGTTCATCGCCGCGAGGATGCGGTCGGAGCCCGACTGCACCGGCAGGTGGAGGTAGGGCATCAGGGCCGGGATCTCGGCATGCGCCGCGATCAGGTCGTCGCCCATGTCGTTGGGGTGGCTCGTGGTGTAGCGGATGCGGGCGATGCCGGGCACGCGCGCCACCGCCCGGATCAGGTCGGAGAGCGTCGCGGTCCCGCCATCGCTGGCGAGCCCGTGGTAGGCGTTCACGTTCTGGCCGACGAGGCCGATCTCGCGGACCCCGCCGGCGGCGAGCCTTTCCGCCTCCGCCACGACCGCCGCGATCGAGCGCGAGACCTCGGCGCCGCGGGTGTAGGGCACGACGCAGAACGCGCAGAACTTGTCGCAGCCCTCCTGCACCGTGAGGAAGGCGGAGACGCCCGCGGTGCGCCGCGCCGGCAGGTGGTCGAACTTGTCCTCGACGGGGAATTCGGTGTCGACCACGCGCTTGGCGTGCGAGCGGGCCAGCAGGTCCGGCAGGCGATGGTAGCTCTGCGGGCCGACCACCACATCGACGACGGGCGCGCGGTGCAGGATCTCGGCGCCCTCGGCCTGCGCCACGCAGCCGGCGACGACGATGCGGGTGTCGCGGCCTTCGAGCTGGCGCGCATCCTTGAGCACGCGCAGGCGCCCGAGCTCGGAATAGACCTTCTCGGCCGCCTTCTCGCGGATGTGGCAAGTGTTGAGCACCACCACGTCCGCCTCCTCGACGTGGTCGGTGGCGGAGAACCCCTGCTCGGCCAAGACGTCCGCCATGCGGGCGGCGTCGTAGGCGTTCATCTGGCAGCCGTAGGATTTGACGAAGGCTTTTTTCGACACCGCGTCGGGTCCCGGGTTCCTTGGGATACGGCGCGCGAGCATCTCCGCCGCCGAGGCGGAACGCGTCTACCATAGATCGGCCGTGCCGTCGCGACCCGGCCCAAACGCTTGCAAGACCGTATCCTATAGAATACAAAAGATGATGATCCGCATCCGCCGTACGGCTGGTTTCGACGCTTGGCTGCGCGCCTTGCGGGATCAGTGCGCCAAGGCCCGCATCGCGATCCGGATCGACCGGCTCGCCGCGGGAAACGCCGGCGATGCGAAACCGGTCGGCTCCGGGGTGAGCGAGCTGCGCGTCGATGTCGGGCCGGGCTATCGCCTGTAGTTCGTCCGCCGCGGCGAGGCCCTGATCGTTCTGCTCTGCGGCGGGGACAAGAGCAGCCAGCAACGCGACATCGTGCAGGCCAAGGCCCTGGCGGCGGGCCTGCAGGACGGAGACGGCGCATGACCGAGACGCAGCCCTACGATTCCGCCGACTACCTGGAGACCGACGAGGCGCTGGCGGAGTACCTCACCGCGGCCTTCGAGGAGGGAGACACGGCGCTCTTCCGGCACGCCCTCGGCGTCGCCGCCCGCGCGCGCGG
This sequence comes from Methylobacterium cerastii, assembly GCF_022179125.1. Classification (GTDB taxonomy): domain Bacteria; phylum Pseudomonadota; class Alphaproteobacteria; order Rhizobiales; family Beijerinckiaceae; genus Methylobacterium; species Methylobacterium cerastii. Next base: position 68,228 of record NZ_BPQG01000029.1, on the reverse strand, counting down.
CATGACGCGGATCGCCCGCACCTCCGGGCTATCGCGCGAGAGCCTTTACAAGGCGCTCTCCGAGGACGGCAACCCGAGCCTCGACACGACGGTGCGCGTCCTGAAGGCGATGAACCTGCGGCTGACGGCGACCGTGCCGCACGCGTCCGAGCCGGCCTGACGGGATCAGGCCGCCGCCGTGCCATCCGGGAGCCCGGCGAGCGGCCGGGCGGGGGCGGGTCCCACCGTCGCCGCAGGGCCCGGCGCCGACCCTGCGCCCTTCATCGCGGCGCGCACCGCCGCCTCGGCCTGGGCGGTGACGGCCTTGCGGTCGGTGCCGGCCTCGAAGGCGATCGGCTGACCCCAGACCACGTGGACGTCGATCGGCCCCTTCTCGAAGAACAGGGCGAGGTGGGGGGCGAGGTCCATGTCGCCGTACCAGGCGATCTCGGGGCGCTCGACCCGGCCGACGGGCAGGCCGTTGCGGCGCGGATAGGTGATCGCCAGCGGCTGCAGGCGGATGCGGTCGGTCTCGGCCTGGATCGCGGCCCGCGCCGCGCCGACGAGCGAGGAGCGGAACGGCAGCAGGCGGGTGCCGTCGCCGGTGGTGCCCTCGGCGAACAGCACCACGAGCTCGCCCCGCGCCAGCCGGTCGCCGATCGCGGCGTTGACGGTGGCGGTGGCGCCCCGCCGCGCCCGGTCGATGAACACCGTGCGCTGGAGGGCGGCGAGCGTGCCGACGACCGGCCAGCCGGCGATCTCGGACTTCGCCACGAACGAGAGCGGCCGCAGCGAGCCGATGGCGATGATGTCGAGCCAGGAGACGTGGTTGGCGAGCACCAGGGCGGCCTCGCCGGGGCGGGGCGGGGTGCCGCTCTGCGTCACCCGCACCGAGAACAGGGCCAGGAACACCCGGTGGAACAGGGCGGGCGCGAGGCCCCATCCGCGGCGCTCGCCGAAGCGCAGGGCCAGCCAGTGCGGCCCGGCGAGCAGCGCGAAGGCCAACGCGCAGACGACCAGCCGCAGGGCCACCCCGACGCGCGTCACCGGCCGCTCACGTCAGGTCGGCCCGCATGGTCAGCGCAGTCGCGCGGCTGCCGTCGGCCTGCGCGTAGTAGCCGGTCCGCGTGCCGACCTGCGTGAAGCCGTGCCGGGCGTAGAGCCTGAGCGCGGGGGCGTTGCCCTCGTCGACCTCCAGGTGGACGTGCGCGACACCGATCAGCGCCAGGTGCCCGAGGTGCTCGCGCAGCAGCCGGTGGCTCAGGCCCCCGCCGCGGGCGGAGGGCGCCAGCACGACGGTGAGGATCTCCGCCTCGTCCGCGACCTTGCGGGACAGGACGAAGCCCTGCATCGCGCCGGCGCGCCACAGGGCGTGCCCCTGCGTCGCGCGCTCGCACAGCATCCGCTCGAACTCGTGCGCGTCCCAGGGCCGCGCGAAGGCGGTGGCGTGGAGACGCGCCAGCGTCCGCGCCTGGTCGGCCTCGCGCAAGGGGGCGACGTAGGGCTCGGGGCCCCAGGCCTCCCACCAGGCGAGCCACCATTCCAGCGGCCAGAAGGGCGAGACCGGGCGGGTCATCGCCGGGCGATCCGCGCGCGGTCCTGCGGCTGGGCGTCGGCCCCGCGCAGGTACATCGGCCGGGGCAGGGCGTGGGCCGGGTCGGCGACCAGGCCGAGCGAGGCGACCCAGGCGATGTCGGGGCCGGCGGCGCCCGCGACCGTCACCGCGACGCCTCGGGCGCGGAGCACCGCCGCCAGCGATGCGGCGCCGGAGCCGACGAGGATGACCGGGCCGGCCCCGAGCCGGTCGGCGGCCTCCTCGAGAAGCAGGTGCGTCGGCGGCACGACGATCCCCTCGCCCGCGCTCATCGCCTGGAGGTAGACCGCGCCGTGGCGGGCATCGATCGCGGCGGCGACCAGGCCGTCGCCGTTCAGCGCCAGCTGCGGCGCGAGCAGCGCCGACAGGGTGGTGACGCCGACGACGGGAATGTTCGCGGCGAGGCCGACGGCGCGGGCCGCCGACAGGCCGACGCGCAGGCCGGTGTAGCTGCCGGGGCCGACGGTGACGGCGACGCGCGACAGGCCCTCGAACCCGCCCGCGAACCGGGCCATCACCCGCTCGACGAGGGGCAGCAGCGCCTCGGCGTGGCCGCGGGCCAGCGTCATCGATTCCTGCGCGAGCAGGTCGACGCCGTCGGTCGTCTCGGTGGCGACGCAGGCCGAGCAGAGCTCGAGTGCCGTGTCGATGGCCAGGATATGCACGCCCACTCCCGTTCGCCGGGGCTTCGCTCCCGCTCACCCTGTGAAGGAAGGGGCGAGCCTAAGGCAAAACGGCCGCGCCCGTCAGTGCGGGGCGGCCGTCGCGGAGCGGTTCGGGCGCAGGTGTTGCACGGGCGCTTCGGGTGACGGGTGCTTCGGGTGACGGGCGCTTCGGGTGGAAGCGCCCGGCCGCCTCAGACCGCCTGGACTTCGCGGATCTCCGGCAGGAAGTGCTTGAACAGGTTCTGCACGCCGTGCCGGAGCGTCGCGGTGGAGGAGGGGCAGCCGGAGCAGGCGCCCTTCATCTCCAGGTAGACGACGCCCTCCTTGTACCCGCGGAAGGTGATGTCGCCGCCGTCGCCAGCCACCGCCGGGCGCACGCGGGTCTCGAGCAGGTCCTTGATCGTCACCACGGTGTCGTGGTCGGCCGCGTCGTAGAACTCCTCCGCGTCGTCCTCGGCTTGCGTCGCGCCTTCCGCCATCACCGGAACGCCGGACTGGAAGTGCTCCATGATCGCGCCGAGCAGCGCCGGCTTGACCTGCGGCCACTCGTTCACGCCGTCGGCCTTGGTCACGGAGATGAAGTCGTGGCCGAAATACACGCCGGCGACGCCGGGCACGTCGAACAGGCGCTGCGCCAGCGGCGAGCGGGCGGCGCCCTCCGCATCCTTGGCCTCGAAGGTGCCCTCTTGCAGCACCACCCGGCCGGGCAGGAACTTCAGGGTGGCGGGGTTCGGGGTCGCTTCGGTCTGGATGAACATATCTGACACAATCCTCGTCCGCTGCGCCGGTTCAAGGCCGGCCGGGAACGGCGCATGCGCGCCGCCCTCCATGTGGACCGCGAACGTGATTTTCTCAACCAGGGCCGGCAATCGACAAGCGCGGGCACTTGGTGTATCGCGGCGCCAACTCAAAACAGGATGCCGAAATCCTGACGCCCGCAAGCCCATCCGGGGCGGCGCGGCGCGACGGCCGGAGCTATTCATGAACATCATCCAGCAGCTCGAGCAGGAAGAAGTCGCTCGACTCAACAAGACCATCCCCGATTTCCAGCCCGGCGACACGGTGATCGTGAACGTCAAGGTCAAGGAAGGCGAGCGCACCCGCGTCCAGGCCTACGAGGGCGTGGTGATCGCGCGCTCCGGCGGCGGGCTCAACGAGAGCTTCACCGTCCGCAAGATCTCCTACGGCGAGGGCGTCGAGCGCCTGTTCCCGGTCCACGGCCCCTTGATCGATTCGATCAAGGTCGTCCGCCGCGGCAAGGTGCGCCGGGCCAAGCTGTACTACCTGCGCGACCGCCGCGGTAAGTCCGCCCGCATCGCCGAGCGCACAGACAAGAACAAGGTCTCCAAGGCCGACAAGGCGAAGGCCGACAAGGCGAAGGCCGCCCCCGCCGCCGAGTGATCCGCCCGCTCCCGCACAGGGAGCCCGGCACGAGAAAGCCCGCCGCGATCCGATCGCGGCGGGCTTTTTGTTTGCTCTGCACCCGCCCGGTCATCCCGGGGCGCCGAAGGCGAGCCCGCGATGGCGAGGAGGGACCGTCCGGCCGGATAGACCGGGCGATCGAATCAGGCGGTGCGCAGCGCCCGGCGCTTGTTCTGGGCGGTCATCTGCATCAGTCCGACCATCACCAGGATCGTCCCGACGTAGACGATGCCCTGGAGCACGGTCGGGCGGTCGGTGTAGCCGACCAGCGCGTGCAGCACGCGGCCCGGCCAGCCGTTCTCCGGGATCAGGCCGGACGAGTTCCATAGGATCTGGTCGAGCCCGGTGACGATCCCGGCGTTCGACAGGAACTGCGCCGCCTGCGCCGCGAGGCCGGCGGCGAGGAAGATGATCAGCGCGCTCGTCACCGAGAACACGTAGCGGCTCGGAATCGAGGCGAGGCCGAAATAGCTGATGCCCGAGAGCACGACGCCCGCGCCGACGCCGGCCAGCGCCCCGGCCTGCAGGTCGGCGCCCGACGCGCCGGAGGCCACGAGGCCGTAGAGGAACAGCACGAGCTCGGCGCCCTCGCGCAGGATCGCCGCGCCGACGACCAGCGCCAGCGCCGCCGCGGTGCGCCGCCCGGAGCGGACCGCCTCGCCCGCCGCCCGCAATTCGCCGGCGAGCTCGCGTCCGTGGGCCGCCATCCAGGTGTTGTGCCAGACCAGCATCAGCACGGCGACGATCAGCACGGCGGCGTTGAGCAGGTCCTGCCCCGCGCCCTCGAACGCGTCCGAGATCTTCTCCGCGAACAGCGCGACGAGGGCGGCGCCGGCCAGGCCCCCGACGATGCCGAGGGCGACCCAGCGGCCGCGCCCGGGGATGCCGCGGGTGGCCGCCAGCACGATCGAGATGATGAGGCCCGCCTCGATGACCTCGCGGAAGGCGATGACGAAGGCTCCGATCATGCGGATATCCCGGCTTTCGCGTTGAGGAAGCGCGCGCGCTACCAGATCCAGAAGAGAAGCGCCCAGTTCGCGACCGCGAGGCCGGCTGCGGCGCCGATGCAGAGGGTGGCCGCGACCCGGCGCGGGCCGGCGGCCGACAGCCCGGCGATCCGCCAAGCCAGCCACAGGCTCCACAGGCTCGCCCCGGCGAGCAGGCCGGCGCGGACCTCGTTCACGTAGGGCAGGGCGATGCCTTCGCCACGCAGGAACGAGACCGTGAGCGCCGAGAGGCCGAGGAAGACGCCGCAGCCGGCGATCGGGATCAGCGCCTGCGTCAGGTGGTGGAACCGGGTCATCGACCACGGCCCGGCCGCGCGGGTGGCCAGCGCCACCAGCGCGGTGAGCGCCAAGCCGATCCCGAGGCAGGCGGCGCCGACGTAGGCGAGCAGCATCGCGCCGTCGAGGAGGGTGAGCACGTCGTTGTGCTCGGGGTAGTTCGTCAGCACGAACCACGGCGCCGAGGTCTCCAGCGGCCAAGTCACGCCGCGCTCGATCAGCCAGGTGGCGAGCCACTGCTTGCCGTCGACGTACCAGGGGCTCGACGACCACTGGAACGCGCCGACGGCGAGACCCATCATGCCGAACAGGATCAGCACGGTCTGGTCGAGCGACGGCTCGTCGCCGGCCACGTGCACGATCTCGTGGTTGGGCGAGCGGCGGGCGAGACGCACGGCCCCGCGATAGCCGCTGCAGCGCCCGCACATGTGGCAGGCGCCCGATCCCCGCATGGTCTTGACCGCCACGAGCGGCGCGCAGTTGAAGCCGTCGGCCCGGAGCGGCTTCGGCGAGGCGCTCCAGGCGGCGCCGTCGACCTGGAAGCTCACCGGCGCGAGCTTCGAGAGCACCGCGAACACGCCGTTGACCGGGCAGAGGTAGCGGCACCACACCCGCTTGTTGCGCCCGTAGACGGCGCCGACGAGGATCGCCGCCACGGTCGAGCCGCCAAGCACGGCGAGCACCGGCTTCGGGTAGCCGTAGACGCTGACCATCTGGCCGTAGACCGTAGTGCCGGCGAACGCCAGGAACGGCCATCCACCCCAGGTGATCCAGCGCGGCACGGCGCGGCCGAGGCTCCAGCGGCTGGCGAACTCGGTGAGCGTGCCTTCGGGGCACAGGACCCCGCACCATGCGCGGCCGGCCACCACCATGCTGACCAGCACGAACGGCCACCAGACGCCCCAGAACGCGAACTGCGCCAGCAGCGTCAGGTTCGACCAGAGGTGCGCGGAGCGGTCCGGCAGCGGCAGGAAGGCGGGCACGGCGACGAGCACGACGTAGACGCCGACCACAACCCACTGGATGCCGCGCAGCACGCCGCCGTGCCGGCGGAGCCAGTCGCCGAAGGCGGCGAGGCGTGCGTCGATCCAGGCCTCCCGGCCGGGGCTGAGGGTCGCGCCGGCCACCGGCTACTTCGCCACCGGATCCTTGGCCACCAGCGTCGCCTTCGCCTCCGGATGGAAGTCGTCGAAGACGTCGTAGCTGCCCGGATCGAGGGTGCGGAAGATGATCGACGAGGTCGAGCCGGCGGCGAGCGCCTTCTCGCGCTTCAGCTCGAGGCTTTCGAACTCCACCGGCGAGGCGCCGGTGTTCGAGATCTCCAGCTTGAAGCGGGTCTTGGCCGGAACCTCGATGATCGCGGGAAGGATCACCCCGTCCTTCATCTCGACCTTGATCACCGGCATGTCGTCGGCGCGCGCCGCGAGCGGTGCGAGGAGGAGCGCGCAGAGGGCGAGGAGGCTGGTCGCTGTCCGCATCCTCAATACGCGCCCTTCTTGCCGATGCCGGCGAAGGTGAAGTCCTGGGTGACGTCGAACGGCTTGAACCACTCGGCCACCCCGGTTTCCTTGTCGACGTGGCGGCCGAAATGCGCGTGCGGCCCGGGGGGCGCCACGGTGAGCTTCAGGCGGTAGCGCCCGGGCCCGAACAGCTTGACGTTGTCGCCGTAATGCGGGCCGTCGTTGGCGACCATGCCCATCAGCGCGCCCGCCACCTTCTGGTCGGTGGGCTTGTCGCCGTCGAGCTTCACCACCTCGAAGGTGACGGCCAGGAAGGGCACGAAGTCGCCCTCGGCGAACCCGTTGCGGTTGTCCTTGGCCGCGCGGATGTCGGCCTCGAGGTGCAGGTCGGACTGCGCCGCCGCGCGCATCATGTCGGGCGGGTCCATCTCGATCGGCTGCAGGTACACCGCCGCGACCTCGAGACCGTTCTGGGTCACGTGAGGCCCGACGGGGATCTCCTTGGCGACCGCGGAGGCGGCGAGCAGGGGAAGGGCCAGCAGGGGGAGGAGGAGACGGTGCGCGCGCATGGGGAGCATCGCATACCCGGCCGCGCCGAAATTGGAAGAGGCATGTTCGTCACATGCTCAAATCATAATCGTTCCAAACTAGCAGGATTACAGTCGAGGTTTGGAAAACTCCGCGATCCTGAAAGATGAACCGTAGATCTCGTGCGGCGAAACTCCGGCGGGTTCCTGGCCCGCCGGAGGTCTCGACTTAGAAATGGCTCGCGATCAGCGCGACGCCGAGGACGGCGACCGTGCCGCCGAGCATGGGAGCCATGACCGTACGGCGGGTTCCGGCCGCGACCAGGCCGAGGCCGAGCCCGACGGCGTGGAGCAGGGCGGTGCCGGCGAGGAAGCCGAGTCCGTAGACGAGGCCGGAGGCGGTCTCGGGCATCTCGGCGCCGTGGGCGTAACCGTGGAAGACGGCGAAGCCGCCGACGAGGGCACCGAGCGCGGCGAGCGGCAGCCGAAGCCCGAACACCGCCGCGAGGCCGAAGGCGACGACCGAGAGGGCGATCCCGGCCTCGGCCAGCGGCAGCGCGAACCCGGCCATGCCGAGCCCCGCGCCCACCGCCATCAGCGCGAGGAAGGAGGCCGGCAGCGCCCACAGGGCCCGTCCGCCCCGCAGGCCCGCGAGCAGCCCGACCGCGACCATAGCGAGGACGTGGTCGGCCCCGCTCACCGGGTGCAGGAAGCCGTGGACGAGGCCCGCGGCCTCGCCGTGGCCGGGATGGGCGAATGCCGCCTGCGGCAGCAGGACGAGGGCGGGAAGTGCGAGGGCGGCGAGGCGCTTCATGGTGTGTCCTGACGGTAGGGTCGGATCGATCATCGAAGGGATAGGCGGCGGGCGCCAGCGGTCACCGACACCCTGGCAAAAATCACTCCATCGTCGGGGCGAGGGTCTTCACCCCCGGGACGTCCTCCCCGAGCCACGCCGCGTTCTTGGCGGTGCCGTCGAAGGTCGCGCTGGTCTTGAACAGCTCGTACTTGCCTTCCAGCGCGTAGGGCCGGCTGCGCCCGAGCAACTCGGCCACCGCCGCCTTGTCCATCGGCCGGAACGTCTTCACCGCCTCGAAGGCCTGATCGAGGTCGCGCTGGCTCTGGATGCCGGTGATCAGCACCGAGACCGGCAGGTTGAGGCCGAAATGCAAGTACTCGATCGGCTCGATCGGCGCGTCGCTCTTCAGGATGACGCCGTCGCCGAAGGTCTTCATGCCCAGCGCCGCGATGCCGTTCTGGACGAGGTAGGGCAGCACGAGGTGGCCGAACGAGCGGAAATGCGCGTCCATGACGTTGAGCGGCATCTGCACCGAATCGAACTGGAACCCGCGCTCGTGGGCGACCTCCAGCATCTGCAGGTGGATGCGCGGGTCCTTGTGGCCGGTGAAGCCGATGTAGCGCAGCTTGCCCGCCTTCTTGGCCTCGACGAAGGCCTCCATCGCGCCGCCCTCGGCGAAGACCCGGTCGGGGTCGTCGTAGCGCAGGATCTCGTGGTGCTGGACGAGGTCGATCCGGTCGGTGCGCAGGCGGTGCAGCGAGGCGTCGATCTGCTTCGTCGCCTCCTCCTTGGTGCGCCCGTCCATCTTGGACATCAGGAACACCTTGTCGCGCCGGCTGCCGTCCTGCAGCGCCGCGCCCATGCGCAGCTCGGAGCGGCCCTCGTTGTAGTCCCAGCAATTGTCCATGAAGGTGATGCCGCGCTCGATCCCCTGGTGGATCAGCCGCGTCGCCTCGTCGTCCGTCACCGCGCTCTTGCCGAGGTGGAACCCGCCCATGCCGATGGCCGAGATCTTGTCGGAATGCCGGCCGAAGGACCGGTAGAGCATCTCGCCGCGGCGCTCGCCCGGATCGGTGACGAGGGGGAGGCTCGCGGGATCGGACGGCCGGTTGCCGGGCAGGGCCGCCGGGTCGACGGCCGCGGTGGCGGCGCCTCCGCCGGCTGCGGCGAGGCCCGCGCCGACGACGGCGCTCTGAAGGAAGCTGCGGCGTTCCATGGGATTCTCCTGTGTTCGGACGACGGGTCGGTTCAGGCGGCCGCGAGGCGTTCGGCGGCGTGGAGCAGGCGCAGGGCGGCGCAGGCCGCGCCGTAGCCGTTGTCGATGTTGACGACCGCGAGGCCGGGGGCGCAGCTCGCGAGCATCGCGTCGAGGGCCGTGCGGCCGCCCTCCGCGACGCCGTAGCCGACCGAGGTCGGCACGCCGATCACCGCGCCGGCGACGAGGCCGCCGAGCACGCTCGGCAGCGCCGCGTCCATGCCGGCGACGCAGATCACCACCGGATGGGCGCGGATCTCCTCCAGCCGGCGGGTCAGCCGCCACAGGCCGGCGACGCCGACGTCGGCGACGAGCGTCGCGGCGCGGCCCTGGTAGGCCAGCGTCCGCAACGCCTCGCGGGCGACCGGCACGTCGGAGGTGCCGGCGGCGACCACGGCGATGCGGGCCGGCCCTTCCACCGCGCGCGCCACGCCGAAGACGGCCGTGCGCGAGACCGGGCAGTAATCCAGCGCCTCCCGATGGACGGCGCGCAGGGCGGCGTGCTTGTCCGGGTCGAGGCGGGTGAGGAGGAAGCGCGCCGCCCGCTCGGCCGCCGCATCGAGGATCGCGTCGACCTGCGCGGGCGACTTGCCGGCGCAGTACACCGCCTCCTCGAGGCCGATCCGGTCGGCGCGGGCGAAGTCCAGGGTGAACTCGTCGGACACGCTCATGCCGACGCTCCTGCCCCGACCCCGCGGCCGACGAGGAAGGCGCTGCCGGTGCGATAGGGCTCGAAGCGGACGGCGCCGGCAGCGAGGCGTCCCGGCGCCTGCGCCGCGATCCAGCCTTCGAGCTCGCCCCGCCCGGGCCCGTCGAGCGCGGCGAGGCTCGTGGGGTCGAGCTCGACCACGATCCCGGCGGCGCGCACGCGGCAGCGCACGGCGCGCTTCGCATCGCCCCCCGCTCCCAGCGCGGCGCCGACGCGGCGCTCGACCGCGTGGATGAAGGCCAGCACCTCCGGCTCGATGCGGATGCCGGTCTCAACCCGGCTCGACAGGCAGGGGGCGGAGGGCAAGTCCGCCACCGCGCCGAGGCCGAGGTCGCGGCTCAGGCGCCGCACCGCCGCCTTGTCGAGGCCGGCCTCGACGTAGGGATGGCGGACGCCGTGCTCGGCCGCGGCGTCGAGGCCGGGGCGGTACTCGCCGAGGTCGTCGAGGTTGGCGCCCGAAGCCATCGTCCGGTCGGTGACGCGGGCAATCGCGCCGTAGAGGTTGGTCTTGCAGAAGAAGCAGCGGTTCACCGGGTTGGCGCGGTAGGCGGGATCGGAGAACTCGCCGGCCTCGATCACCCGCAGGCTCCAGCCGGCGCGCGCCGCCTCGGCGCGGACGCGGGCGGTGGCCTCCGCCGGCACGGCGGGAGAGGCGGCATGCACCATCAGCGCGGCGTCGGGGCCGAGGACGCGGTGGGCGAGCGCCGCCAGCGTCACGCTGTCGACGCCGCCGCTCACCGCCACGGCGACGGAACCGATCTCCACGAGGACGGCCTCGAGCCGGATGGGGGGCGAACTCACGATTTCGGCTCCGGGGTGTCGAGGGCGAGCCGCTCGGCCTCGCGGCGCAGGGCGGTCCGGGCGGCGTGGCCGCCCTCCGCGCGGGCGTCGTCGGCCTCGGCCTTGGCGGTGCGGCCGCCCGGGCGCTCGGCGAGCTTGACCCGCACGTCGCGGCCGGCGACCGCGACGGTGGCGGCCCGGCGGGGCAGGGCGCGGCCGTCGACGAGCGCGTGGCGCAGGCCGATCGTGGCGGTCTCGGAAAAGCAGGCCGCCGCCACCGCATCGAGGGCGTCGGCGCGGGCGAGCAGGCGGACATGCGCCATCATCCGGCCCTTCTTGCCGAAGACCGGCATCTGCACGACGTCGAGCACGTCATCGCGCATCCGTAGCCGATCGAGCCCCATGGCGAGGTCCTCCCCGGACTGGTCGTCGACCTCGAACGCGATCACCGCGATGGTGCGGTGGTCCGGATGCGCCTCCGGGGACGCCACTGGCGCCGTCTCGTCGAAGGCGAGGGCGCGGACGCAGTTGCTCAGGCCGGGCAGGCGCTTGGTGCCGAATCCGACGCCGGAGCGCCCGAGCCGCCGGGGGCCGGTCGGCGCCGGTTCGGCGCCGCCGCAGAGATGGCGCAGGATCGCGGCGCCCGTCGGCGTCACCCGCTCGCCCGGCACGCCGTCGTCGCGGGTCGCGAAGCCTTCGAGCAGTAGCGCGGTCGCCGGGGCCGGCACCGGCAGCAGGCCGTGCTGCGTGCGCACCATCCCGGAGCCGAGGGGGAGGGCGCCCACGCTCCAGCGGGTGGCGCCGAGCGCGGCGACGAGGTGGGCCGCGGCGGCGATGTCGGCGATCGAATCCCAGGCGCCGACCTCGTGGAACGCGACCCGCTCCACCGGGATGCCGTGCACGCGCGCCTCGGCCTCGGCGAGGTGGCCGAAGATCGCGAGCGCATGCCCGCGCACCGCCGCGTCGAGGTCGGCCCGTTCGAGCGATGCGCGGATCTCGGACCACGGCCGGTGATCGTGGTCGCCTGCGTGGTCGTGGGTGTGGGACGGACCGTGCGCATCGGGATGCGCGTGATCGTGATGGTCGTGATCGTGGTCGCCGTGCTCGTGGTCGCCGTGCTCGTGCCGGTGCGTCGCAGCGAGCGCGGCCTGCGGCGTGGGGTCGGGCGCGCCGGGTCCGAAGACCAGGAAGCGGCTGCCCTGGAGGATGCCGTCGTTGTGGGGCAGCACGCGGCAGGCGACGCCCGCCCGGCTCGCGGCGCGCACGCTTGCCGACACGCCCTCGGCGTGCTCGGGGAAGGCGTCGAGGAGGGCGGCGACGAACATGTCGCCGGCCATGCCGCCGACCGCGTCGAGGTGGATCTGCATGCCTGTCCGGTGGTGGAGCGGGCGAGAGGCCCGTCGGTTCGAACACCAGATCGGCCGGAAAGGTTTCCCGGCAAGGTCCCGCGGGCGAGCCCCGGCGAGGCGGATGGCCGCGCCGGCCGGCGGGTGCCGGGCCCGGCGCCGGCATGGTAGCGGACGCGCCACGGCCGCAGGCTCCCGCACGATCGTGCCGGACCGTCAGGCCCTCCTAAACGACAGGCCCCTCATGACACGCCTCCCGCTTCTCGCCCTCGCCGGCCTCCTCTCGGTCGGCGGCGCCCAGGCCGCCCCGGTCGTCGAGCGCCTGCGCGGCACGATCGAGGCGGTCGCGCCGGGCGCGATCACCCTGAAGACCATCGACGGCGTGTCGGAGACGATCGCGCTCGGCGACGACACGAAGTTCGTCTCGGTGGTGAAGGCCAGCCTCGACGACGTGAAGGAGGGCACCTTCGTCGGCACCGCCACCAAGGGCGAGAACCCGCGCACCGCGATCGAGGTCCTGCTGTTCCCCGAAGCCATGCGCGGCACCGGCGAGGGCCATTACGGCTGGGACACGATCCCCGATGCCACCGCCGGCGGGACGCGGGTGAAGAGCGCCATGACGAACGGGACGGTCAAGGCCGACGCTCCCGCCCCGCGCGTGAAGAGCGCGATGACCAACGGCACCGTGTCGGGCAGCGCGACGGCGTCCGGCGCGCGCACCCTCACCGTGACCTACAAGGACGGCGCGCAGACGGTGGTCGTGCTGCCGGAAACCCCAGTCGTGACCTTCGAGCCCGCCGACAAGATGGTGCTCAAGCCCGGCGCCAAGGCCTTCGTCACGGCCGCCCGCGACGGCACCGCCTTGAGCGCCCGCCGGGTCGCCGTCGGCAAGGACGGGTTGACCCCGCCGATGTAAGCGCCCCATCGCGGGCGGGCCAGGCGTTCCGGCCCGCCCAACTTGTCTCGCCCGCCTGTCCCGCCGGCCTGCGCCGTCACACGGGCGTCATGCGGACGTGAGGAGAAGCGGCACCGCGCCGGAAGTCGGCCGGCCCTTCAGGAGACGACGGCGATGCGCGCGATCCTCAACGGCGTCATCGTCGCCGGCCTCCTCGGCACCGCCGCCGCGGCGGCCGACCGGCCCCGCAACGTGATCCTGTTCGTTCCCGACGGCTTGCGCGCCGGCATGGTCACGCCGGAGAACACGCCGGCCCTGGCGGCCCTGCGCGACCAGGGCGTGAACCTCGCCAACAGCCATTCGCTGTTCCCGACCTTCACCACCGCCAACGCCTCGGGCATGGCGACCGGGCACCAGCTCGGCGACACCGGCGACTTCTCGAACACGATCTACCTCGCCAAGCCGATCGCCGCGCAGGCGGGAACGGTGACGCCGTTCATCGAGAACGACGCCGTGCTCGGCGAGATGAACACCGTCTTCAACGGCGACTGGATGAACGAGGAGACGGTGCTGCGCGCCGCCGCCAAGGCCGGGATCAGCACCGCGGCGATCGGCAAGGTCGGGCCGACCTTGATCTTCGACCACACCGACCGCACCGGCGGCCCGACGATCGTCGTCGATGACGAGACCGGCTCGGCGCGCGGCATCCCGTTCAGCGCCGAGATGCAGGGGCTGATGGCCGGCCGTAACCTGCCGCTCGCCGCCCCCTCGCGCGGGGAGAACGGCAAGGCGGGCGACGCGACGACGCCAGGCACGCTCGTGGCCAACGTCGCCCAGCAGGCCTACTTCGCCGAGGTCGCCACGAAGGTCGTGCTGCCGCTGTTCAAGGCCCGCGAGAAACCGTTCGTGCTGGTGTTCTGGTCGCGCGACCCGGACGGCGCCCAGCACAACCACGGCGACAGCCTCGGCAAGCTCGTGCCCGGCATCAACGGGCCGACCTCGCTCGCCGGCATCCGCAACGCAGACGACAACCTCGCGACGCTGCGCCGGGCGCTCGACGAGCTCGGCCTTTCCGACACGACCGACATCGTGGTCGCGGCCGACCACGGCTTCTCGACCATCTCGAAGGAGAGCGCGACGAGCCCGTCCGCGAAGACCGCCCTGCCGGGCGTGCCCGCCGGGCAGCTGCCGCCGGGCTTCCTGGCGCTCGACCTCGCCGCGGCCCTCGGCCTGCCGCTGCACGAGCCCGACGCGAGCGCCGCACCGGTGCTCGCCGGCCAGCGGCCGAAGCTCGGCAACGCGCTGCTCGGCCCGGACCCGAAGGCGCCGGACCTCGTGGTCGCGGTCAACGGCGGCTCGGACCTCGTCTACCTGCCGAAGGGCGACAAGGCGCTCGCCGCCCGCACGGTCGCGGCGCTCCTGGAGCAGGACTACGTCAGCGGCCTGTTCGTCGACGACGCGCTCGGCAGCTTTCCCGGCACGCTGCCGCTCTCGGCTGTGAACCTGAAGGGCGAGGCTGCGACCCCGACGCCGGCGATCGTCGTCAACTTCCGCTCGTACAGCACCGGCTGCGCCAACCCGGAGACCTGCGTCGTCGAGGTCGCCGACACGGCGCTGCAGCAGGGCCAGGGCATGCACGGCAGCTTCAGCCGGGCCGACACCCACAACTTCATGGCCGCCATCGGCCCGAGCTTCAAGGCCGGCTTCGTCGATGCGCTGCCGGTGAGCAACGCCGACGTCGGGCAGACTCTCGCCGCCCTGCTCAAGCTCCAGATCCCCGCCAAGGGCCGCCTGATCGGCCGCCCGATGCGGGAGGCGATGCGGGAGGGAACGAGCGACGCCCCCGTGCCGCAGGCCCAGGCCGGCACGTTGCGCTCGGAACCGTCGCCGTCGGGCTTGACCACGGTGCTGCGCTTCCAGCAGGTCGGGGACCAGCGCTACTTCGATGCGGCCGGGTTCCCGGGGCGGACCTTCGGGTTGGAGTGAGGGCACCGCCCGGGTCACGCGACCGGCGCGAAGAACGTCGGTCGGGTCGCCGCCCGGCGGCACCGGGAACAGGAGTCGTCAGATGAGCACCGCCCGCATTCTCCCCGTGATCCTGTGCGGCGGCTCGGGCACGCGGCTGTGGCCGATGTCGCGCGAGAGCATGCCCAAGCAGTTCGCGCGGCTGGTGGACGCGTCGGAGTCGACGTTCCAGGCGACCGCCCGGCGGGTGAGCGACCTCGCGACCTTCGCCCGGCCGGCGGTGATCGCCTCGGCCGAGTCGCGCTTCATCGTGGCCGAGCAGTTGGCGCAGGCGGGCATCGCCGGCGACATCATCCTGGAGCCGGAGGGACGGGACTCGGCCGCCGCCGTCGCGGTGGCGGCGTTGCACGCGGCCAACGTCGCCCCGGAGACGGTGGTGCTGATCATGGCCGCGGACCACGTGATCGGCGACGTTCCCGCCTTCGCCGCCGCCGTGCGCGCGGCGGCCGTGGGCGCGCGGGCCGGCTACACGATGACGCTCGGCGTCGAGCCGACGCGGCCGGCGACCGATTACGGCTACATCCGCCGCGGGGCCGCGCTGCCGGAGGCCGAGGGCGCCTTCGCGGTGGCGCGCTTCGTCGAGAAGCCGGATGCGGAGGGCGCAGCCGCGCTGATCGCGGACGGCGCCCTGTGGAACTCGGGCTACTTCCTGTTTCGCGCCGACCTGATGCTGGCCGAGCTCGAGGCGCATGCGCCCGCGGTGCTCTCCGCCGCCCGCGCGGCGCTGGAGGGGGCTGCCGTCGACCTCGACTTCGTGCGGCTCGACGCGACGGCGTTCGGGCAGGCGCCCAAGATCTCGATCGACTACGCGGTGATGGAGCGTACGACGCGGGCCGGCGTGCTGCCGGTCTCGTTCCCGTGGTCGGACGTCGGCACCTGGGACGCGGTCTGGCAGGTGCTGCCGCAGGACGAATCCGGCAACGCGCTGCGCGGCCGGGTCGAGGTGCTGGGCACCACCAACAGCCTGGTGCACAGCGAGGGCGAGGGCCTGACCACGGTGGTGGGCCTCGACGGCGTGGTGGTGGTGGCGACGCCCGACGCGGTGCTGGTCGCGTCGAAGGCGCAGTCGGGCCGGGTGAAGGAGCTGGTGGGCGTGCTGCGCGCCCGCGCCCACCCGGAGGCCGACGCGCACCGGCGGATGTACCGGCCCTGGGGCTGGTACCAGCGCGTCGACATCGGCGAGCGCTTCCAGGTCAAGCGCATCATGGTGACGCCGGGCGGACGCCTGTCGCTGCAGAAGCACCACCACCGCGCCGAGCACTGGGTGGTGGTGAAGGGCACGGCGGAGGTGACGCTGGGCGAGCGCCTGGTCCTCGTCCACGAGAACGAGGCGGTGTACCTGCCGATCGGCTCGATGCACCGGCTGGCCAACCCCGGCAAGATCCCCCTCGAGCTGATCGAGGTCCAGGTCGGCTCCTACACCGGCGAGGACGACATCATCCGCGTCGAGGACATCTACGGACGGTGAGGCGGCCCGCCCGGCGGGCGGCGAAGGCCGCCGCTCAGTCGCGCAGCATCGCGATCCAGGACGAGACCGGGTCGACGACGTAGGCCGCGACCGAGGCCGCCCAGGCGCGGGCGCGCGCCGGCAACGAGCGGGCGCCGCGGCCGGATGCGTCGTCGGTGCGCGCGGCCATCAGGGCCGCCACGACGGCGTCCTCGCGCGCCTTGCATTCGTCGAGGGCGTTGCGCTGCGAGCCGGCCCGCCCCTGCGTCGGCGACTGGTGAGCGTAGGCCTCGCGCACGCATCCGCGCCACGCCTGCTCCAGTGCGGCCGGGTCGGCCGGCCGCGGCGCCTCCGCGGCCGCGCCGGGCAGGATAGGCAGGGACAGGAGGGCAGCGAGGGCGAACATCCGCATGCTTGGCGGTATCGCCGATTCGCCCCCGCCTCGGCAAGAACGAAGCGGCAACACGATCGCGTGCCCGCGCGCCGTGTGAGGCGCGGACCCGATTTCGTGCCCCGTCCGCGCACGGCGACCGGCCGCTTAGGGGCGGATTAACCAACCGCGCGCTCAATACGGATCAGTCGCAGTTCTCTCGATCCCCGCACGGCCGAGCCCCTCGGCCGGTCCACCGCCCGCGCTCCGTCGCGGGGGACGGACGGCGCGTGGCCGCGGGCGCCGCCTCAGCCTTCGCGTCCGAGTTCGAGTCCGCATGCCTCATCACATGCCGCATCCCCTGCCGCATCACCTGCGTTCCCACGGCGGCCACGCGCGTCCCGTTCGTCGCCGGCGCTCCCGCAGCCATCCGACCCTGCGCAACGCGCTGGCCGGCCTGCTCTGCCTCGTCACCCTCGGGGGCGTGCCGACCGGCGACGGGAAGCACCCGCGATCGCCGGGCGCGAATCTCCAGGCCACGAACCTGCAGGCCACGAACCCGCAGACCCGGAGCGCCGCCTCGACCGCCCTCGCGGCCCTGTTCGATCCCCGTCCGATGATGGGGCCGGACGTGCGCGCGAACCTTCGCGGCATCCCCCTCGGCACTGCGTTCGCCCCGACCGCCTCTCTCGCTCCGTCCCTCGCCCAGCCGGTGGCGGGCGTCGCGGCGGTGGAGCCCGCCGCGACACCCGCCACCGGGGCGGAGATCGTGCGGCAGGCCGAGGTCGCAAGCCAGGCGCAGCGCCCGCGTGAGATCCGAGTCCTCCGCCAGGCGCAGATCGTGCCGCTGCCGATGGCGCGCCCGGCGGATCTGATCGCCGCCCCCGTGCCGCAGCGCCTCGCCCTGCGCCGGGCGCCGCGCCGGGTGCCCGAGGCGGCGCCGGCGCCCACCGCCGAGACGCCGTCGTTCTTCGAGGAGCTGTTCGCCGCGCGCAAGGAATCCGGCCCGGCCCTGGCCTACGCCGCCCTGGAGAGACCCGGTCTCGACCGGTCGCGCGGCCGCCTGTTCCCCAGCCCCGACGCGGGCGCCGGCACGGCGATCTACGACATCAGCGCCCGCACCGTCCGCCTGCCCGGCGGCGAGGTGCTGGAAGCTCATTCCGGCCTCGGCGCCAGCATGGACCACCCGGACTTCGTGCACCTGCGGATGCGCGGCTCGACCCCGCCGGGCACCTACGACCTCACCGAGCGCGAGGCTTTGTTCCACGGCGTCCGGGCGATCCGCCTCAACCCGGTGGGCGGGTCTGCCGCCATCCACGGCCGCGACGGCCTGCTCGCCCACACCTACATGCTCGGGCCGAGCGGCGCCTCGAACGGCTGCGTGTCGTTCCGCAACTACGACCGCTTCCTGCAGGCGTTCCTGCGCGGCGAGGTCCGGCGCCTCGTGGTGGTCGCCGGCCGCGGCGACGGCCCGGCCCGGTTCGCAGCGAGCCGCTAGGGCGTTCCGAAGCGAGGCGGAGACCGGCTCGCATGAGGGCCACGCGACCGCGCAGCAGGTGAAGGCGGCGTCGCGGATCGGCCACACCCGGCGACGCGCTGCGAAAGCCGGATTGACGCGCGGTCCGCGCCCGACGCAACCTGTGCGCGAGGGTTCCTCATCGAGGATCAAAAGGGAACGCGGTGGGACGGAGCCTGGAAGGGCCTTCGTCGAAGCCGTGGCTGCCCCCGCAACTGTAAGCGGCGAGCCTTCCACCAACGCACGTCACTGGATGCGCCGCATCCGGGAAGACGGTGGCGGGCGACGACCCGCGAGCCAGGAGACCTGCCCTCGGTCGTGGTCACACGCGAAGCGCGTCGGGCGGGGTGCCCCGGCGGGTGTCGAAGCCTCATGCCGTCGGAGGGACGGCGCGGGGGATCGGCCTCGTTCGCGGTGACGTGCCACGTCGCGTCGCCCGAGGTCCCGTGTCCGTATCCCGTTTCGCTCCGCGCCTGCGCATCCTTCTGCTCGTCGTCGGCGCGGCCGTCCCGCCACAAGCCGTCCTGATGCGGTCCGCCCTGTCTCAGCCGGGCGTGGCCGAGGCCAACCTCGACGAGATCTCGGTCACGGCCGAGACCGTCGCTCCGGCCGCGACCGGCCCGGGGCCGGCGGCGAGCGCCGGCTACGTCGGCGGCACCACCGGCGTCGGCGGCACCCTCCGGTCGGTGGATGCCGCGAGCGCCGGGGTGATCTCCGGCGCCGAGATCAACAGCCGCCCGATCACCCGGCCGGGCGAGGTCCTCGAATCCGTGCCCGGCCTGATCGTCACGCAGCATTCGGGGGAGGGGAAGGCCAACCAGTTCTTCCTGCGCGGCTTCAACCTCGACCACGGCACCGACATCGCGATCGACGTGGACGGGATGCCGGTCAACATGCGCACCCACGCCCACGGCCAGGGCTACGCCGACATCAACTTCCTGATCCCCGAGCTCGTCGGCGCGGTGGAGTTCCACAAGGGGCCGTACTTCGTCCGCGACGGCGACTTCGCCTCCGCCGGCTCGGTGCGGATCGACTACCTCGACACCGTCGCGAAGTCCGTCGCACTGACCTCGTTCGGCTCGTTCGGCTACGCGCGTGCGCTGACGATCGCCTCGGCGCCACTCGGCCAGGGCAACCTGCTGGTGGCCGGCGAGGCGCAGGTCTACGACGGCCCGTGGGACGTGCCGGACGCCCTGCGCAAGCTCAACGGCGTCGTGCGCTACAGCCAGGGCACGGCGCTCGACGGGTTCTCCGTCACCGGCATGGCCTATGCCAGCCGCTGGACCGCGACCAACCAGATCGCGTCGCGCGCTGTGTCGGAAGGCCTGATCGGCCGGTTCGGTAGCCTGAACCCCAGCGACGGCGGTGATAGCAGCCGTTTCTCGCTCTCCGGCCGCTGGAGCATGACCGACGACACCGGCGTGACGCGGGCCTCGGCCTACGTGATCCGCCAGCAGCTCAACCTGTTCAACGACTTCACGTATTTCCTCAACGATCCGGTGAACGGCGACCAGTTCCACCAGCTCGACCAGCGCATCCTCGGCGGCGGCGAGGTGAGCCACGTCTTCCAGGGCGACCTCTACGGGCTGCCGATGGAGAACGAGATCGGCTTGCAGACCCGAACCGACTCGATCCGGGTCGGGCTGTTCAACACCACAAACCGGCAGTTCCGCTCCGGCGTCCTCGACGACCGGGTGCTGGAGGCGAGCGGGGCGTTCTTCTACGACAACCGCGTGCGCTGGACCGACTGGCTGCGCACCAGCGTGGGCTTCCGCGCCGACGGCTACTACGCCGACGTGGTCTCCGACACGGCGGCCAACAGCGGCAAGGCGCGGGACGGCGTCGTCAACCCGAAGCTCGGGCTGGTGCTGGGGCCGTGGGCCGACACCGAGCTCTACCTGAACTACGGCGGCGGCTTCCACTCGAACGACGTGCGCGGCGTCACCGCGACGATCGACCCGACGAGTTCGCTGTTCAACACGACGCGCTCGCCCTTCCTGGTGCCCTCGACCGGGTACGAGGTCGGCATCCGCAACCGCTCGATCGCCGGGCTTGAGACGGCGGTCGCGCTGTTCCGCCTCGACTTCGCGTCGGAGAACCTGTTCCAGGGCGACACCGGCACCACGGAGCCGAGCCGCCCGAGCCGCCGCTTCGGCGTCGAGTGGACCAACCGCTACGCGGTGACGCCCTGGCTGAAGCTGGAGGGGGACCTGACCGTCACCAACGCCCGCTTCTCGGACGTCGACCCGGCGGGCAACCGCATCCCCGAGGCGCCGACCACGATCGCGTCGGCCGGATTCACATTCGGCGAGGGCCTCGGCTGGTTCGGGTCGATGCGCCTGCGCTACTTCGGCCCGCGCCCGCTGATCGAGGACAATTCCGTGCGCTCGAAGCCGACGGCGCTCCTCAACGGCCGCGTCGGCTACAACTTCGACAACGGCTTCAGCCTGTCGCTCGACGTGTTGAACCTCACCAACGCCAAGTCCGACCAGATCACCTACTATTACGTCTCGCGCCTGCCCGGCGAAGGGGCGGACGGCGTCGCCGACCGGCACTTCCACCCGGTCGAGCCCACCGCCGTGCGGCTGACGCTGGCGGGGCGATTCTAGGCGACAGGGCCGCCGAAATCGGCGGTGCGCGGCGTCTGCCGCATTGACGGCGCGCCGGGCTGAGCCCTAGGCGTGGAGGCATGCGCATGTGGCGGCCAGATTGGCGGGTCTGCCGCGCGGTCATCGCCGTGACCGCGCTCTATGCGCTTGCCCTGCAGGCGGTGCTGGGCGGGATGACGACCGTCCGGACCTTCGATCCGGCGCACGCGCTCTGCCTGCAGGATGCCGGCGCCGACGGGCGAGGCCCGGAGCACGCCCCGCATCACGCGGACCACCTGGCCTGCTGCACCGCCGCGCAGGCGATGCCGACGGCGGACATGCCGGTTCCGGCCGACGTCGCGGTCGCCTGGTCCGCTCCCCCGGCGGTCGACGCCCCGTGGCGTCCCGTCCTCGCCGCCGCCCCCCGCGCTCCGCCGGGGATCAGCGCCGGCGCACGCGCCCCACCCACCGCCTGACCACACGTCGCCCCGGCGTTCCCGCGCCGGAACGCGGCGGCGCGCCGTGTCGTCGCGCCCGTGTCGCGGCAAGGCTTCGGCTCCGCCCCGACCGATGCGGCGTGCGAGCCCGACGCGTCGCCGTCGCGCTCCGCCCGAACCGGTCCGCCCGGACGCCGCCCCCTTCGAATCCGTTCGGCCGTGCACGGCCGCCATCGACCCATCCCCTTCCCGGAGATATCCCATGTCCACCCTGTCCCGCTTTCTCGCGACCGGTTCCCTCGTCGCCCTCGCGCTGCTCGCGGTCCCCGCCGGCGCCCACGAGTACAAGGCCGGCGCGCTCGCGATCGCCCACCCCTGGACGCGGGCGACGCCGAACGGCGCCAAGGTCGGCGGCGGCTACCTCAGCGTCACCAACACCGGCACCACGCCGGACACGCTGCTCGGCGCCTCGGTGACCGGGGCCGACCACGTCGAGATCCATTCGATGACGATGGACGGCACGGTGATGAAGATGGCCCCGGTCGCGGGCGGCCTGGTCATCGCGCCGGGCGCCACGGTGACGCTCGCGCCGGGCGGCTACCACATGATGTTCGTGGACCTGCAGGCCCCCCTGAAGAAGGGCGAGCGCGTCAAGGGCACGCTGCAGTTCGAGAAGGCGGGGACCGTCCCGGTCGAGTTCGCGGTGGAGGCGATCGGCGCGAAGGCTCCCGAGGGCGGCCACGGGGAGGGCGGCCACGGGGCGGCCGGCCACGACCATGGCCACTGATCCGCCTCCCGTCACGCCGGCCCAGCGCCGGGCGGGCTACGGCATCCTGGCGGTGGTGCTCGTCGGCATCCTCGGCATCGCCGGGGGCGTGGTGGCGAGCCTGCCGCGCGGCCCCGCCAAGCCGGCGATGTCCGTGGTCGGCGGCCCGTTCCGGCTGCAATCGTCCAAGGGCGGGATCCTCGATTCGGCGACGCTCGCCGGCAAGCCCTTCCTGGTGTTCTTCGGGTTCACCCGCTGCCCGAACGTCTGCCCGACGACGCTGGCCGACCTGACCAACCTGATCGACGACCTGCACAAGGCCGGCGGCGACATCGGCGCCTACTACATCACCCTCGATCCCGAGCGCGACGACGTCGCGGTGCTGCGCGACTACATGGGCTCGTTCAGCGATTCGATCACGGGGCTGACCGGAACCCGCGCGGAGATCGACCGGGTGGCGCGGTCCTACCGCGTGTTCTCCAAGAAGGTCCCGCTGCCGGGGGGCGACTACACCCTCGAGCACACGCTGATGGTCTACCTGATGGACCGCGACGGCGCCTTCGTCGGCCCGCTCGACCTCGCGGCCGGGCACGGGCTCGCCCTCCGGCAGATCCAGGCCATCCTGTGAGCGGCCGGGCGAAGCAGGTCGGCGGACCGCGACCGAACATGCGCGACGCCGTCTACAGGGCGGTCTGGCGCTGGCATTTCTACGCCGGCCTGCTCTGCCTGCCGTTCCTGATCCTGCTCTCGGCCACGGGGGCGATCTACCTGTTCAAGGACGAGATCAACGCGACCCTGTTCGCGGCCCGGACCGTCGTCGCGGCCGAGGCCACGGCGCCCCTGAGTCCGGACCGGCTGATCTTCAACGCCCTGGAGACCGCTCCCGACGCCGAGGCCGCGACCTTCACGGAGCCGGCCGACGCGACCGCATCCGCGGTGGTGACGCTCGTCGAGGACGGACGCCGCATCCTGGTCTTTCTGAATCCCTACACCGGCGACGTGCTCGACCGGGTCGCGGCCGACCGGGAACTCATGATGGTCGTGCGGCGGCTGCACAGCCTCGCCTATTTCGGGCCGGTCGCCAACGGCGTCGTCGAGGTGGTGGCGGGCTTCGCCATCATCCTCGTGGCGACCGGAGCCTATCTCTGGTGGCCGCGGGGCCGAGGCGGCGGGGTGGTCACGATCCGCGCAGGGCCGGCGCAAAGGGTCTGGTGGCGCGACCTTCACGCCGTCACCGGGCTGGTGGCCGGCGCCGGCCTCGTCTTCCTGGCCGCGACCGGCCTGCCGTGGTCGATCGTCTGGGGCGCCCAGCTCAGGACCTGGTCGAACGCGGCAGGCCTCGGCCAGCCGCGGGCGCTCTGGGCCGACAAGGCGGTCTCCGCCGTCCCGATGGGCGAGCGGGTGAGCGCCGCCGGATGGACGATGCAGGACGCGCCGGTTCCGCTCTCGCGGCCACAGGACCCCTTGGTGGCGATCGGGATCGACCGGGCGGTGGCGATCCTGCACGGGCTCGGCATGCCGGCGGGCTTCGAGGTCGCGCTGCCGGCCGGCGGCACGGACGTCTACGCCGCGGCCGCCTATCCGCGCGCCGTGAGCCGCCAGCGCCTGATCTCCCTCGACCAGTACACCGGAAGACCCCTCGTCGATGTGCGGTTCTCCGACATCGGCGGGGTGGGGCGGGCGATCCAGTACGGGATCGGCCTCCACAAGGGCGATCTCTGGGGCCGCGCCAACCAGCTCGCGATGCTGGCCTTCTGCCTCGCGACGATCCTGCTCTCGATCACCGCCGCGGCGATGTGGTGGAAGCGGCGTCCCGCGGGCCGGCTCGGCGTGCCGCCCTGGCCCCGCGACCGCCGGATCGCCGCCGGGGTCACCGGGCTGGTGCTCGGCCTCGGCCTGCTCTTCCCGCTCACCGGTCTCGTCATCCTGGCGATGCTCGGCCTCGACCTCGGCATCCAGACCCTGCGCCCGCGCAGGGCCGCGTGAGGAGGGCACCGGCCATGAAGCCCTCGAGCGCCCTGCACGCCCGCCCGACCTGGCGCGAGACCGTGGGCACCGCGCTGATCCTTCTGGCGATCTGGGCGCAGTCGATCGTGCCGCTCGCCGCCCTGCGGATCGCGGCCGAGCCTGCGTCGCCGGGCCTGTCGGCGATCTGCGGCCACGCCCTCGACGCCCCCGCCGCCGAGGAGCCGGCGCTGCCCACGCCCGGCTGCGACGCCTGCCCGCTCTGCGCCGCGGGGCTTGCCGCGCCGGCCGTCCCCGCGCCGCAGCCGGCAGCGCGGATCCTGCGTTGGTCGCCCGTCGCCTGGCCGACCCCGCCGCCGGCCCGGACCGCACATCGCCCGCCGCTCGCCGGCCGGCCGAGGGCACCGCCGACCCCGCTCTGATCGAACCTTGGACCTCTTCCGGCGGGCCGCTCCCGCCTGCCTCCCGATCAGACGAGCCCAGCCGATGTCCCTTCCGTCAAAACTCCGGCTGCGCGCCGGAATCCTGCTCCTGTCCGCCTGTCCCGTTCCCCTCGCCGCCGCGCCCACCGAAGAGAGCGTGACGCTGTCCGAACTTTCCGTCGTGGGCGAGCGCGACGGCCCGGCGGCGGCCGTCCCCTTCGGCGTCGCCGCGCCGCAGGGCTCGGCGCCCAGCGTCATCGAGCATCCGGTCGGGCAGGTCGTGACCGAGATCGGGCGGCGGGACACCATCGAGAACCGGCCGGCGACGAGCATCGGCGCGGTGCTCGCCAACAGCCCCGGGGTCACCGTGCGCCAGGGCAACGGCGGGCGCGACGTGATCATCTCGATCCGCGGCAACAACGCCCGCTCCACCGGCGTGATCAAGAACACGGTCGTGCTGGAGGACGGGTTCGTCCTGACCCAACCCGACGGCGCCTCGCGCTTCGACATCGCCGACCCGCGGGCCTATTCCCGCATCGACGTGTTCCGCGGGCCGCAATCGGCACTGTTCGGCAACTACGCGACCGGCGGCGCGATCGCCTTCCGCACCCGCACCGGCCGCGAGATCGACGGGTACGAGGTCGGCACCGATGCCGGCAGCTTCGGCTACCTCAGCAACTATTTTACGGTCGGCGGCGCCAGCGGCCCGTTCGAGATCAGCCTGTTCGCCAGCGACGTGCGCGCCAACGGCTACCAGGACCATGCGTCCTACGACACGCAGACCATCGACCTGCTCGCGAGCTACACCCCGACGCCGGACAACCGCTTCACCCTGAAGGTGATCAACAACGACCTGCAGGCGGACCTCGCCGCCCGGTCCTCGCTCAACGACTTCCGGACCAACCCGTACCAGCGCGGCTGCGCGGCGGCCGCGACCGCCGCCGCCGGCTGCACCTTGACGAACCTCATGGTGAACGGCGCCTTCGGCCGGACGGTGGGCGTGACCGCCGACGAGGCCGGGTTCGGGCGCAAGGACCGGCGCACGATCGTGGCGGCGCGCTACGAGCACGACATCGACGCGCAGACGACGTGGCGCACGCAACTCGGCTTCGACGAGCGCAACTTCAACCAGCCGTTCTACGCGACGTCCTCGCGGGGCTCGTACCCGTCCTGGAACTTCCTCACCGACGTGACCCGGCGCTACGACCTGTTCGGCCTCCCGGCGGTCGGCTACGTGGCGCTGGCCTACAACACGATCGACAACCACATCTCGACCTACAACCGCGCGCCCTATGGCGGCCCGCGGCTGGGCGCGCTGATCGGCGAGCAGGAGGCGGTGCAGTCGAACCTCGGCGGCCGCGCCCGCACCGAGGTCGCGCTGTCCGACCGGTGGACGGGGGTCGTCGGCATCAGCGCCGAGGGCACGGCGATCACCGGGCGCAATCTCGCCTACGCCTACAATGCGACGGGCGCGACCACGACGATCGCGGACGTGAACCGCACCTTCCTCAACGTCGCCCCGGAGCTGGCGCTGGTCTACCGCCCGGGCACGGAGTGGGCGTTCCGCGGCCGCGTCGCCACCGGGTACACCACGCCGGCGGCGAGCAACCTGTTCGTGACCGCGGCGGGCCTGCCCGGCAACAACACCGGGCTGCAGACCCAGGAGAACCTCGGCTTCGACCTCGGCGCCGAGTGGACGCCGACCGAAAACCTGCGCCTCAGCGTCACCGGCTTCTACGAGTTCTTCCGCAACGAGCTCGTCTCGCAATCGCCCGGCGCCGGCCTGCAGAGCTACACCTTCAACGCCCCGGCATCCGAGCATCGCGGCATCGAGGTCGGGATCGATTGGGCCTTCGCGCCGGGCTGGCGCGGGGTGGCCGCCTACACCTTCGACGACCAGATCTACACCCGCTACGTCGAGCAGCTCAGCGCCGGCACGCTGACCCGACGCCTCGACCGCGCCGGAAACCGCATCCCCGGCGTGCCGGCCAACCAGCTGCTGGCCCGGATCGGCTACGACGTCCCGGCCGGGCCGCTCGCCGGGCTCGGCGCCTTCGTCGAGACCGTGTTCCAGGACGACTTCTACCTCGACAACGCCAACCAGCTGAAGGCGCCGGGCTACGCCGTCGTCAACGCCAACGTCCACTACGCGACGGAGCTGGTGGGCGGCTACGCCAAGCGCCTCACGGTCTACGCCGAGGTGCGCAACGTGTTCGACACGGTCTACGCGGCCTCCGCCCAGAACCTCGCCAACTCGATCAGCGCGACGACCGGCGTGCAGAACGGCGCCGCCGCGCTCGCCGCCGTCACCGGCTCGATCTACGCCGGCGCCCCGCGCAACGTGGTGGCGGGGATGAAGCTGGCGTTCTGAACCCTCAGATCACGGCCTCGATCAGCCCGAGGCGGCGGGCCTCCTCGGCCTCGATGTACCAGTTGTACGGGGCGCGCTCGATCACCGCGTCGAGGGTCACCTGCGAGCCCTCGACGAGGTTGGCGAAGCCCTCGTTCTGGATCGCGATCGAGCATTCGATCTCGTGGAGCGTCGCCTTCACCGTGGCGATGCAGGTGGTGAGCGGGCCGTTGATCTGAAGCTCCTTGGCGAGCTTGCGCTCGTGGATCATCAGCCGCGTGCCGGGGGTGAGATAGCGGTTCTTCCGGGTGAAGAAGCTCATGAAGGTGGTGCCGGCGGAGTAGATCGCCGCCTTGCCGAGGAAGGCGTAGCGGCATTGCGGGTTCATCGCGCTCTTGAAGCGGATGTCCTCGCCCATCATCCGCGCCACCTCCGGGTCGCCGCCGAGCGTGGTCAGCTCGACCACGACGAGCCCGTCGCACGGCGCCTGGCCGATCTGGCGCCGGAAGTCCTTGTACATGTCGTAATCCACCGTGCCGGCGAGCAGGACGGTCGGGGCCGCGAAGTCGGCGGCCTTCAGGGGCGTCGTGTCCAAGGTCGTATCTCGGGTCTGATCCATGGGGAGCTGTGGCCTTGCGATGCCGGCGACGCCGCGATGCGCGCCGGCTCTACGGCCTGCACAACCCGCGCCGGACGGGTTCGTTCAGGAAAAAATCCGCATCCGGGAACCCGTCAGCGCGACAGGCCGTCGTCGGGCGCGCGCAGGCGGTAGCCGACGCCGGTCTCGGTGAGCAGCAGGCGCGGGCGCTCGGGGTCGGCCTCCAGCTTCTGCCGGAGCTGGCGCATGTAGACCCGCAGGTATTGCGGGTCGGACGAGGCCGAGACCGCGCCCATCAGCTGGGCGTGGGTCAGCACCTTGCCGGCATGCTGCACCAGCACGCGCAGGAAGTCGTATTCGCGCGGCGTCAGCTTCACCTCGCGTTCCTCCACCCGGACGATGCGGCGCACGAGGTCGACGCTCAGAGGGCCGACCCGGAACAGCGGGCGCTGCCCTTCCGTCGCGAGCTGGTGGCGGAGCGCCGTGCGGATGCGGGCGAGCAATTCGCCCATGCCGAAGGGCTTGGTGACGTAGTCGTCGGCCCCGAGGTCGAGCGCCTCGACCTTCCCGGTCTCGTCGTCGCGGCTCGACAGCACCACCACCGGCAGGGCCGGATGCGCCTTGCGGATCTCGGCGAGCAGGTCGTGCCCGCGCATGTCGGGCAGCCCGAGGTCGAGGATCACGAGGTCCACGGTCTCGTGGCCCGACGCCTTGCGGCGCAAGGTCTCGAGGGCGGTACGGCCGTCCGGCGCCTCGAGCACGGCGTAGCCCTGCGTCCCGAGCCCGGTGCGCAGCAGCCGCCGGATCGGCGGCTCGTCGTCGACGACGAGGACGTGCAGGGTCATGCGGCCCGCTCCGACGCGGTCCGGGCCGGCTCGGCGGGGACCGGCAGGGCGATGGTGAAGGCCGCGCCCGCGCGGTCGCGGCGGTTGGCGCCTGTCACGGTGCCGCCCATCGCCTCGATGAAGCCGCGCGAGATCGGCAGGCCGAGGCCGGTCCCGGCCCGCACGCTGTCGGCCTTGGCGACGCGGTAGAACGTGTCGAACACCCGCTCCCGGTCGGCCTCGGGCAGGCCGTCGCCCTCGTCGAGGACCTCGATCAGCACCCGCATCCCCTCCCGTCGCCCGAGCAGGCGGATCGTCGAGCCCTCGGGCGCGTACTTGCCGGCGTTGTCGAGGAGGTTGACCAGCACCTGCTCGAACAGCACCGGGTCGAGCCGCAAGGGCGGCAGGTCCTTGGCGATCTCCACCGCCACGCGGTGGGCGGCCAGGATCTTGTCCATGCGCCGCAGCGCCGTGTCGGCGACCTCCGCGACGTCGTGGAGGGCGACGTTGGGCACCACCGCGCCGGCCTCCAGGCGGGTCATGTCGAGGAGGTTGGCGATGAAGCGGTTGAGGCGCTCGGATTCGGCGATGACGGTCGCCAGCAGGTCGGCCTTCTCCGTGCCGTCGAGGGCGTCGTCGAGGTCGCGCAGCGTCGTGGCCGCCCCGAGCACGGCGGCCAGCGGCGTGCGCAGGTCGTGCGAGATCGAGGTGAGCAGGGCCTGGCGCAGGCGGTCGGTCTCGGCCGCGCGCTCGGCCCGGTCGAGGTCCTCGACGAGGCGGACGCGCTCGATGGCGAGCGCGCCCTGGTCGGAGAGCGCGTCCACGAGGCGCCGGCTCTCCGGCGAGAGGATCGGCCCGGGCCGGTCGGCATCGAGGCCGATCACGCCGAGCGTGCCGCGGCCGGTCCGCATCGGCAGGAACAGGCGCTTGGCGCCGGGCAGGGTGTCGGCGCCGCGGCCGGCCGCGCGGTCGTTGTCGAAGGCCCAGGTCGCGGCGGCGAGGTCGGCGGCGTCGAGGGTGTCCTCGGGCGGGTAGCCGGCCCGCACCGCGATCGCGCCGTCCTCGGGCAGGAGCAGCACGACGCGGACCTCGAGGCTGGCGGCGACCTGGTAGGCGGTGGCCCACAGCACGTCGTCGAGCGTGCCGCAGCCGGCGAGCTTGCGGCTGAAGCCGTAGAGCCGCTCGCTCGCGACCGCCCGCGCCCGGGACACTAGCGCCTCCTCGCGGGTGCGCGCGGCAAGGTTCGAGACCAGCACCGCGACCAGCGTGAACAGGCAGAAGGCGGCGACGTTGGTCGGGTCGGCGATGGTGAAGGTGTAGAGCGGCGGCAGGAAGAAGAAGTTGTAGGCGAGCGACGCGGCCACCACGGCGGCGAGCGAGGGCCAGAGCCCGAAGCTCACCGCGACGGCGACCACCGCGGTGAGCAGGACGAGGTCGGCGTTCTCGACCCCCAGCGTCGGCTGCAAGGCGAGCGCGATCCCGAGGGCGACGGCGACGGCGCCGAGCGCGACCGCGTAGGGCCAGGCCGAGCGGGCGGGCTCCGGGGCGGCCGTGCGCAGGGGCTTCGGCGGGTCCGCGTCCTGCGTCTCCCTCTGCGCCTCGCCCGCGACGACGTGGACGCTGATCGTGCCCGAGCCGCGCACGAGGTCGCGTACCACCGAGCCGTTCAGGATCTCGAAGAGCCGCGAGCGCTCGGACTTGCCGACCACGACGTGGTTGGCGTTGGTGCTTCGCGCATAGGCCAGGATGTCGTCGGCGATCCGCCGCGAGCCCGGCACGGTCGCGGCCTCGCCGCCGAGGCGGTCGGCCAGCCGCAGGGTGTCGGCGATGCGGTCGCGCGCGGCCTCCGACAGCGCCTGCGCCCGCGGCCCCTCGACGGAAAGCGCGGTCCAGGGCGCGTGCAGCCGGTCGGCCAGGCGCTTGGCGTAGCGCACCAGGCCGGCCGCCCGCGGATCCTCGCTGACGCAGACCAGCACCCGCTCGCCCGCCCCCCAGGGGCCGGGGATGGCGTGGGCGCGCATGTGGCTCAGCAGCTCGTCGTCGACCCGGTCGGCGGTGCGGCGCAAGGCCAGCTCGCGCAGAGCGGTCAGGTTTCCGCGGGAGAAGTAGTGCTTGAGGGCACGGGTGGCGTTGCGGGGCCGGTAGACCTTGCCGTCCTCCAGCCGCCGGATCAGGTCGTCGGGGTTGAGGTCGATCACCTCGATGTCGTCGGCCCGGTCGAGGATGCCGTCGGGCACGGTCTCGCGCACGCGGATGCGGGTGATCTGCGCGACGACGTCATTCAGGCTCTCGACGTGCTGGATGTTGAGGGTGGTGTCGACGTCGATGCCGGCGTCGAGCAGTTCCTCGACGTCCTGGTAGCGCTTCGGGTGGCGCGAGCCCGGCGCGTTGGTGTGGGCGAGCTCGTCGACGAGGGCCAGGGTGGGCTTGCGCGCGAGCAGCGCGTCGAGGTCCATCTCGTCGAGGCGGATGCCCTTGTAGGCGACCGCGCGGCGCGGAACGATCTCGAGCCCGGAAAGCAGGCTCTCCGTCTCCGCACGGCCGTGGGTCTCGACCACGCCGACCACCACGTCGAGGCCGGCGCGGGCCTTGGCCTGGGCGGTCGTCAGCATCTCGAAGGTCTTGCCGACGCCGGGCGCGGCGCCGAGAAAGATCTTGAGCCGCCCACGCGACTGGTCCGCCCGGCGCGCGGCGTTGAGCAGCGCGTCGGGGGAGGGGCGGTCGGGGGCTCGGCTCGGCTCGGTCATCGAGCGCGCATCCTACGCGGAATACGGGGCGACCGGGGCTATTTCGCCATCTCGTCCAGGGCGAGGTTGAGGGCCAGCACGTTCACCCGCGGCTCGCCGAGGAGGCCGAGCCAGCGGCCGCGGACCTGCCCCGCGACGAGGTCGCGGAGGGAGGGCTCGGGGAGCGACCGCGCGGCCGCCACGCGCTTCACCTGGAACAGGGCGGCTTCGGGCGAGATGTCGGGGTCCAGCCCCGACGCGCTCGTGGTCACGAGGTCCACCGGCACCGGCACGCCCGGGTTCTCGGCCTTCAGCCGGGCGAGGTCGGCGCCGACCCGCTCGGCGAGCGCGGCGCTGGTCGGGCCGAGGTTGGAGCCCGACGAGTTCGCGGCGTTGTAGGGCGCCGGCACGGTCTTGGCCGCATCCGCCGGGTCGGCGGCGACGGTGGCCGAGGGCCGGCCCTGGAAGTAGCGCGCGCTGGTGAAGTTTTGGCCGACCAGGCTCGACCCGACGGGTCGGCCGTCGCGCAGGACGATCGAGCCGGCGGCCTGGCTCGGGAAGGCGAGGCCGGCGAGCCCGGTCATGGCGAGGGGGTAGGCGAGCCCGGTGAGCGCGGTCAACGCGATCAGCAGGACGAGTGCGGGGCGGAGCTGGGTCAGCATGGCGGGGTCTCGGGACGCGAAGGGAAAGATCAGGCGAGGTGGAGCGCGGTGACGGCGAGGTCGATCGCCTTGATGCCGGCGAAGGGCACCAGGATTCCGCCCAAGCCGTAGATCAGGAGATTCTGGCGCAGCAGTGCCCCGGCCCCGACCGCCCGGTAGGCGACGCCGCGCAAGGCCAGCGGGATCAGCGCGACGATGATCAGCGCGTTGAAGATGATCGCCGACAGGATCGCGCTCTGGGGCGAGGCGAGCCCCATCACGTTCAGCGCCTGGAGCTGCGGGTAGAGCCCGAGGAACATCGCCGGGATGATGGCAAAGTATTTCGCCACGTCGTTGGCGATCGAGAAGGTGGTCAGCGCGCCCCGCGTCATCAGCAGCTGCTTGCCGATGCCGACGATCTCGATGAGCTTGGTCGGGTCGGAATCGAGGTCGACCATGTTGCCGGCCTCGCGGGCCGCCACCGTGCCGGTGTTCATCGCGACGCCGACGTCGGCCTGCGCCAAAGCCGGGGCGTCGTTGGTGCCGTC
The DNA here is from genome assembly GCF_022179125.1 of Methylobacterium cerastii. Classification (GTDB taxonomy): domain Bacteria; phylum Pseudomonadota; class Alphaproteobacteria; order Rhizobiales; family Beijerinckiaceae; genus Methylobacterium; species Methylobacterium cerastii. The sequence continues at coordinate 36,294 of NZ_BPQG01000029.1, read as the reverse complement.
GCCGCACATGGCGACGAGCTTGCCCTCCGCCTGCTCCTTGCGGATCAGCGCCAGCTTGTCCTCCGGCGTCGCCTGGGCGAGGAAGTCGTCGACGCCGGCCTCGGCCGCGATCGCGGCGGCGGTGACGGGGTTGTCGCCGGTGATCATCACCGTGCGGATGCCCATGCGGCGCAGTTCCGCGAAGCGCTCGCGGATGCCGCCCTTCACGATGTCCTTCAGCGTCACCACGCCCAGCAGCCGCCCGTCGCGGGAGACGGCGAGCGGCGTGCCGCCGGCCCGGGCGACCTCGTCGGCGATGGCGCGGACCTCCTCGACGCCCTCCGTCGAGGCGGTCCGCGCGTAGGCGAGCGCCGCGCTCGAGCCCCGCGTCGCGACCGGGCCGCCGCCCGCCGCCGCGACGATCGCCTCGACGGCGCCCTTTCGGATCTGCGCGCCGGCGAGGTCGACGCCGCTCATCCGGGTCTGGGCGGTGAAGGGCACGAAGGTGGCGTCGAGGTGCCCCATGTCGCGCGCGCCGATGCCGTAGCCCTCCTTGGCCAGCACCACGATCGAACGCCCCTCCGGGGTCTCGTCGGCGAGCGAGGCGAGTTGCGCCGCGTCGGCCAGCTCCTGCTCGGTGACGCCGCGGACGGGGCGGAACGCGGTGGCCTGCCGGTTGCCCAGCGTGATCGTGCCGGTCTTGTCCAGCAGCAGCGTGTCGACGTCGCCGGCCGCCTCCACCGCGCGGCCCGACATCGCGAGCACGTTGAAGCGCACCAGCCGGTCCATGCCGGCGATGCCGATGGCCGACAGGAGCGCGCCGATGGTCGTCGGGATCAGCGTGACGAACAGGGCGACCAGCACGATCAGCGGGATGGCGCCGCCGGCGTAGGACGCGAAGCTCGGGATCGAGGCGACGGCGAAGACGAAGATCAGGGTCAGCCCGGCGAGCAGGATGTTGAGCGCGATCTCGTTCGGGGTCTTCTGACGCGAGGCGCCCTCGACGAGGGCGATCATCCGATCGACGAAGGTCGAGCCGGCAGCCGCCGTGATCCGCACCCGGATCGCGTCGGAGAGCACCTGCGTGCCGCCGGTCACCGCCGAGCGGTCGCCGCCGGATTCGCGGATCACGGGGGCGGATTCGCCGGTGATCGCCGCCTCGTTGACCGAGGCGATGCCGAGGATGACCTCGCCGTCCGACGGGATGATGTCGCCGGCCTCGACCAGCACCACGTCGCCGACCTTCAGGCCGTTGCCGGGCACGGTCTCGTAGGCGTCGCCTCGGCCGGTCAGGCGCTTGGCCAGGGTCTCGGTCCGGGTGCGGCGCAGGGATTCCGCCTGCGCCTTGCCGCGCCCCTCGGCGACGGCCTCGGCGAAGTTGGCGAACAGCACCGTGAACCACAGCCACAGGATGATCTGCCCGGAGAAGGCGAGGTCCGCCGCCCCGGTCGCGGCGTCGCGCACGAACAGGATCGTGGTGAGCAGGGCGACGACCTCGACGACGAACATCACCGGGTTGCGCACCATCAGGCGCGGATCGAGCTTCCTCACGGCACCGACGAGGGCCGGGCCGACGAGGGCCGCGCTGAACAGGGTCTGGGAGGGGCGGGACATGGGGTTCGTCCGGATCGGGGGAGGGCCGGCGGGCTTTAGTGGCCCAGCGCGCGGCCGAGGAGGGCGGCGCCGGCCATGAGGCCGAGGGCGCCGAGGAGGGTGAGGCTCAGCATCGCCAGGATCAGGTCGGAGACGCGGACCGGGGGGCGGCGCCCGGCGACGGCCGGGCGCGGGCGCTGCGCGCCCCGCCTGCGTCGCGGCGAGGGTCGAGCGACGGCTTGGGGGAGGGCGTCACGGATGGCCTAGCCTCCTGCGGCGAAGGTCTGGCCGAGGCCGCCGGCGAGGTGCTCGACGATCGGCCCGAGCGCCAGGGCCGGGAAGAAGGTCAGGCCGCCGACGATGAGGATCACGCCGACCAGCAGCCCGACGAACAGGCCGCCGTCGGTGGGGAAGGTGCCGGACGAGGCCGGCACGGTCTTCTTGGCGGCGAGCGCGCCGGCGATGGCCAGCGCCGGGACGATCACGAAGAACCGCCCGACCAGCATGCCGGCCGCCAGGGTGGTGTTGTAGAAGGTCGTGTTCGCTGCGAGCCCACCGAAGGCCGAGCCGTTGTTGGCGGCCGCCGACGTGAACGCGTAGAGGATCTCGGAGAAGCCGTGCGGGCCGGCGTTGGCGGGGCCGGCGAGCCCCGCGGCGACCACGGTGGCCAGCGCGGTGCCGCCCAGCAGCATCAGCGGCAGGCAGAGGATGGCGAGCATCGCCATCTTCACCTCGCGCGCCTCGATCTTCTTGCCGAGGTATTCCGGCGTGCGCCCGACCATCAGCCCGGCGACGAAGATCGTGACGATGACGAAGACCAGCATGCCGTAGAGCCCGGCGCCGACGCCGCCGACGACGATCTCGCCGAGCTCCATGTTGATCAGCGGGATCATGCCGCCGAGGGCGGTGAACGAGTCGTGCATGGCGTTGACCGCGCCGCAGGAGGCGGCGGTGGTGACGACGGCAAACAGCGCCGAGGCCACGATCCCGAACCGAACCTCCTTGCCCTCCATGTTGCCGCCGGGCAGGCCCAGCGCGTTCAGCACCGGGCTTCCGGCGGATTCGGCGCCGTAGGTGATCGCGATCCCGGCCAGGAACAGCACCGCCATCGCGGCAAGGATCGCCCAGCCCTGGCGCTCGCGGCCGACGCTGCGGCCGAACAGGTTGGTGAGCGCCGCGCCGATCGCGAAGATCGAGACCATCTGCGCGAAGTTCGACAGCGCGGTCGGGTTCTCGAGCGGGTGGGCGGCGTTGGCGTTGAAGAAGCCGCCGCCGTTGGTGCCGAGCATCTTGATCGCGACCTGGCTGGCCACCGGCCCGACCGCGATGGTCTGGGACGCGCCCTCCAGGGTCGTCGTCGCGACGGCGCCGCCAAGGGTCTGCGGGATGCCCTGCCAGACCAGGAACAGCGTGAACACGACGCAGAGCGGCAGCAGCAGGTAGAGGGTGCCGCGGGTGAGGTCGACCCAGAACGAGCCGACGGTCCGCACCGAGGCTCGCGAAAAACCCCGGACGAGGGCGACGGCCAGAGCGATGCCGGTCGCGGCCGACAGGAAGTTCTGATGGGTCAGCCCCAGCATCTGCGACAGGTATGACAGCGTCGTCTCGCCGCCGTAGGACTGCCAGTTGGTGTTGGTGATAAAGCTCGCCGCGGTGTTGAAGGCGAGGTCCGGTGCCACGGCGCCCTGCCCGTCCGGGTTCAGGGGCAGCACCGCCTGGAGCCGCAGCAGGGCGTAGAGCAGCACGAAGCCGGCCGCGTGGAAGACGAGCATCGCCGTGGCGTAGGCGAGCCAGTGCTGCTCGTGGGTCCGGTCGATGCCGGCGAGGCGATAGAGCCCGCGCTCGACCGGTTCGAGCACGGGCGAGAGCAGGGTCCGCTCGCCCGAGAAGACGCGGGCCATGTAGCCGCCGAGGGGGCGCACGAGCGCCAGCACGACCGCGCAGAAGAGCGCGATCTGGATCCAGCCGTTCACGGTCATGGGTCGGTCCTTCAGAACCGCTCGGGGCGGACGAGGGCGTAGGTGAGGTAGGCCAGCAGGCCGACCGTCACGAGGGCGCCGAGGAACAGGTCGAGAGGCAGGGTCGCAGGCATGGCGATCTCCTCAGAGGCGCGCGCACAGGCCGGCATAGCCGGCAGCGATGGCGAAGAAGGCGAGGGCGCCTGCGAGGAAGGCGAGGTCGAGCATGGGAAACGTCCGCAACGACGGGGGGCGGCGACGCCGGCGCGGGCCGACCGGTCCGCTTCGACCGATCCGCCCGGCGTCGTGCGTGCCGTGGTCGTCAGATTGGGCGGACGCGCCGTAGGAATGCGAGAGGCGGCCGGCCCCGATTCCATAAGGATCCCATCAGGATCGGGCCGGCTCTTCGGGCGCGACCGTGCAAACCCGTTCACAGGTCCGCGCACAGCGCGATCCCGAATCGGTCGCCTCGGACTCCTGAATTTCGGTCAGGGAGACGAATACTGAGAACGCGCCGTAGAGACGCAATGTCCGGTGCGGGGCGAAGTCCCGACGGGACGACCGGCCACGATGGCTGCGGCAGCGGGCCGACAACGATTAAAGCTTTGAGAAAGAATGATAATCCGGCTCCGCGACACCCGGCTTCGCAGGTTCGAGCGCCCTCGGCATGCGGCCGTTTCGGCCGATATCGTCACGGTCGAGCATTGCTGCCGTCGCGGAAAGGCCGCGTCGGGCGTCGATGGACCGGGTCGAAGCCTGGGAGCGGGGCGAAGAGCGGTGTTGCCCGAATCAATCGATATACTTTAGGTACGTTTTCCGCGGGCTGCGGGCTTCACGCCATGGCACCGCAGTTTCATTCTCGACCGTTGCCCCCTCGTGCGACATACCGCCCATTCGAAAAGTGCGTGGCTGCGCCGCAAGGACGGGGTACAATCGTACCGTGACTTTAGCGCATCTCAAGATTGTCTTTCGAGAGCGCTTGGTCACTTCTACACGCCCGGGCATCCCGCTCGGCGGCACGAACCCGAGTGAGACGAACACGATGTCGACCGCGGAACAGAAGAAACCCACCGATGCCGACCACACCGTCGGCAGCCGCATCGCGGTTCTTCGGGCCGCCCGCGGGATCAGCCAGACCGCCCTCGGCCAAGCCCTGGGCGTAAGCTTCCAGCAGGTCCAGAAGTACGAGAAGGGCCGCAACCGCGTCGGCGCCGGCCGCCTTCAGACGATCGCCGACCATCTCGGCGTGCCGGTCTCGACCTTCTTCGAGGGCGAATCCGGCGAGTCGCGTTCCGTCGACGAGTCCGCGAGCCTGCCTTTCCTCGGCATCGCCGGCGCAGCGGAGCTGCTGAAAGCCTATTCGGCGATCTCTGACCTGCAGATGCGCCGCGACGTGCTGGCGATGGTGAAGTCCGCCGCCCGGATCGCGCGGGCCGGCACGCCGGACGACGCCGCCTCCTGACGGCTACTCCGACGGGCGGCGTCTCGGAGCGGTCGCGCGTTCATCGGTCGGTCGCGCGCGACAACGTGATCGGCGCGCGCGCCGCCGCGCCTATCTACCGCCCTGCAACCCGGACCCGGCTTGCCATCAGGGAGGATCCGATGATCCGCGACATCCACAGCGGCCTGGCCGCACTGGCGCTCTCCGCCTTCGCGCTGTCCGCCACCGTCGCCACGGCTTCGGCGGCCGAGGGCCAGACCTACAAGGCTGCGCTGACGGCGGGCTCGGAAGTGCCCGCCACCGAGAGCAAGGGCACCGGCGAGGTCTCGGCGACCTACGATCCCGCCGGCAAGACGCTGACCTGGAAGGGCAGCTACAGCGGTCTGACCGGCCCGGTGACGGCCGCCCACTTCCACGGTCCCGCCGAGGCCGGGGCCAATGCCGGCGTGCTGGTCCCGGTGACCGCCTCCGCCAGCCCGTTCGAGGGCTCGGCCACCCTCGACGACGCCAAGGCGGCCGACCTCGCCGCGGGCAAGATCTACTTCAACCTCCACACCGCGGCGAACCCGAAGGGCGAGATCCGCGGGCAGGTGGTGCGGGCGCCGTAGGCCTTTTCCCCGGCGCGCGCATTCTGTAGGCCGCTCGCCGGGGACGGCTTGCGGAGGCTCGCGCTGTGAAGCAATCGGACGCCATCATCGCCTGGACGCCGGCACGCTGGGCGGAGCTGCGCCCGGACACCGCCGGCCAGGTCGCGGTGCTGCCGGCCCCGGACGCGGAGGGCGCGGCCAAGCGCTTCATGATGCGCGGCGGGGCCGGCTCCTCGGCCCTCCAGGCTCTGACGGGGGAGGCGCGGATCGCACGCCTGTTCATCGACTTCCAAACCTTGGTGGTACGCGACGGCCTCGACCCGCAGGCGGTGCACCGGGCGTTTCTCGCCATCGACGAGTACCGGTTCCGCATCGCCCCCGACACCGAGGGCGCGGAATTCGAGGATCCGCCGGAAGAGGATTGATCGAGCGGTCCTCCGACCCCCGCGCGCGTCACGATCGAGAAAAGACCGACGCGTACCCACGGTTGCCCTAGGTGAGCCTGGATGCGTCACGCGCCACGGAGTCTCCCGCGATGCCTCTCACAGCGCCCCTCACAGCGCCCCTCGTAGCGCCCCTTGCAGCGTCCCCAGTACCCGGCGGCCTGTCCCGCCGCGCGCTGATCGCCGCCGCCGCCCTGATGCCCCTGACCCGGGGCGCGTCGGCGGAGGAGACGCTGATCCGCCGTCCGATCCCGTCGACGGGCGAGATGCTGCCGGTCGTCGGCATCGGCACCTCGCGCCGCTACGAGGTGGCCCCCACGGCCGAGGCCGTCGCGCCGCTGCGCGCGGCGGTCGAGCGCTTCGTGGCGCTCGGCGGATCGGTGATCGACACCGCCCCGAGCTACGGCACGGCGGAGGACGTGCTCGGGTTGATCCTCCCGGACGGCGCCTTGCGCGACAAGGTATTCCTGGCGAGCAAGGTCGACACCACCGGCCGCGAGGCCACGCGCGCCGAGTTCGAGCGTTCGCTGGCGCGGATGAAGGTCGCGCGGATCGACCTCGTGGCCGTGCACAACCTGATCGACGCCACCGAGAACCTCGCGGTGCTGCGCGACCTCAAGGCGGAGAAGCGGATCCGCTACCTCGGCGTCACCGTCTGGCGGGACGGGCAGTTCGACGGGCTGGAGCGCGTGATGCGCAGCGAGACCCTCGACGCGATCCAGGTCAACTACGCGATCGACAACCGCGAGGCGGCCGAGCGCATCCTGCCGCTCGCCGCCGACCGGGGCCAGGCGGTGATGGTCAACGTGCCGTTCGGACGCGACCGCCTGTTCAAGGCGGTCCAGGGCAAGGCGGTGCCGGACTTCGCCAAGGCCTTCGGCTGCGAGACCTGGCCGCAATTCTTCCTGAAATACGTCCTCGGCCACCCGGCCGTGACCTGCCCGATCCCCGGCATGGCGAAGGTCGCCTACGTCGAGGACAACCTCGCCGCGGCCCGCGGGCGCCTGCCCGACGCGGCCGAGCGGAAACAGATGGAGGCCTTCATCGATGCGCTCTGACCTTTTCGGACTTTCCCGTCGCGCCGCGCTCATGGCCGGCCTCGCATGCCTCGCGTTTCCGGCGATGGCGCAATTTCCGGCACTGGCGCAGGAGACATCCAAAAAAATTCGGATCGGCGTGATCGGCTCGGGCAACATCGGCGGCACGATCGGGACCCTCTGGGTCAAGGACGGGCACGAGGTGATGTTCTCCTCCCGCCATCCCGAGACCCTGAAACCCATGATCGAAGCCCTGGGCGACAAGGCCAAGGCCGGCACGCCCGAGGAGGCGATCGCCTTCGGCGACGCGGTGTTCGTGGCGGTGCCGTACAAGGCCTATCCGGAACTCTCGAAGCCCTACGCCGCCGCCCTCAAGGGCAAGGTCGTGCTCGATGCCGGCAACGCCACCAAGGCGCGCGACGGCGAGCTCTACGACGAGGTCCAGGCCAACGGCATCGGCGCGACCTCGGAGAAGTACTTCCCCGGCGCCAAGCTCGTCCGGGCGTTCAACGCGGCCAACTACAAGGTCTTCGCCAAGGAAGGCGCGAACGGCGGCAAGGACCGGGCGGGCGGGCGCATGGCGATCCCGATCGCCGGCGACGACGCGGGCGCGGTCAAGGTCGCCGAGGGCCTGGTGCGCGACGCCGGCTTCGACCCGGTTTTGGTCGGCGGCCTGAAGGACGCGAGCAAGTTCGCCATGGGCTCGCCCGGCTTCGGCCACGAGCAGACCGCGCCGGACCTGCGCAAGACCCTCGGGCTGACGCAGTGACGAGGGCCAATGGGCAACTCCCTCTCCCCTCTGCGGGAGAGGGTGGCCCATGCAGTGGGTCGGGAGAGGGGAGCGCGCTGTCAGGATACGGCGCTCCCCTCTCCCGACCCCTGCTGACGCAGGGGCCGCCCTCCCCCGCAGAGGGGGAAGGGCGCGTCGGAACCGGCTCTGGCAACGGGTTCACGCGATGAGTCACGCCGCGATGCCGACCGAGGCTGCGCCTTCGAACGCCTTCGCGCGCCTGGTCGGCGCCCGGCCCGGGGAGGGGCCGGCGCTGGCTTGGTCCTGGGCCTACATCTTCTCGATCCTGGCCGCCTACTACGTGCTGCGGCCGATCCGCGACCAGATGGGCGTGGCCGGCGGCATCGAGAACCTGCCGTGGCTGTTCACTGCGACGCTCGTCGGGATGCTGGCGCTGAACCTGCCCTTCGCGTGGCTGGTCAAGCGCATGCCGCGCGCGCGCTTCGTGCCGCTGACCTACCGCTTCTTCGCCAGCAACATCCTGCTCTTCGCCCTGGCCCTCTACCTCGCGCCGCCGGACTGGGAGGTGTGGATCGGACGGGTGTTCTTCGTCTGGCTGTCGATCTTCAACCTGTTCGTGGTGTCGATCTTCTGGGCGACCATCGTCGACGTGTTCTCGACGAGCCAGGGCAAGCGCCTGTTCGGCTTCATCGCGGCCGGCGCGACGCTGGGCGCCATCGCCGGATCGGCGACGACCGCCCTGCTCGCCAAGGCGGTGCCGACCTGGGGCCTGATGCTCGGCGCGGTGGTGCTGCTCGAATGCGCGGTGTTCAGCATGCGCGGGCTCGCCCGTCTCTCCGAGCGCCTGCGGCAGGCGCCGTCGGGCGGCCCCGAACAGGGGACCGGTCAGGTGATCGGCGGCAGCGTGTTCGCCGGCGTGACCCGGACGCTGGCCTCGCCCTACCTGCTCAACATCTCCCTGTTCCTGCTGCTGTTCTCGGTCACCTCGACCTACCTGTATTTCCAGCAGGCGGCGATCGCCAAGGCGAGCTTCCCCGACCGCGCGGCGCAGACGGCGTTCTTCGCCGGCGTCGACCTCGCCGTGAACGTGCTGACCCTCGGGGTGCAGTTCTTCCTCACCGGGCGGATCGTGCGGCGGATCGGCGTCGGGCTGACGCTGGCGATCCTGCCGGCGCTGAGCATCCTCGGCTTCGGCCTGCTGGCGCTGGCGCCGTCGATCGCGGCGATCGTCGGCTTCCAGGTGCTGCGGCGGGCGGGCAACTTCGCGATCAGCCGGCCGATCCGCGAGGTGCTGTTCACGGTTGTGCCGCGAGAAGACCGCTACAAGGCCAAGAGCTTCATCGACACCGTGGTCTACCGCCTCGGCGACCAGGCCGGGGCGTGGTCCTATGCCGGCCTGGGTGCCCTCGGGTTCGGCGCGGCGGCGGTCTCGGTGGTGGCGGTGCCGCTCTCGGCGGCCTGGCTCGTCAACAGCCTGTGGCTCGGACGGGCGCAGGAGCGGCGCCACCGCGACGCGGGGACAGCGGACGCGCCGGGCTACGCCGAAGGGATCTGATGGTGGCTCAGCGGCGGCGGGCGCGGACCCGGACCGGTTGCAGGGCCGGCGCCCCCCTATCGCGACCTGCGAGCACGAGGCCGATCGCCGCCCACCCGGCGAGCGCCGCGGCGACGCCGTGGCCGAGCCATTCGACTAACCCGAGGATCGTCATGGAACCGCCCTCCGAATCGTAGTTCAGGCTGGGCGCCTGACGGTTAACGAAAGGTTAATGCCGGGCCCGCCCGATCTCCGGCGACCCCGAAGCGCAGAGCAGGTGCGGGTCCCGTCCGCCGCGACGGGATCTGTCCGCCGCCGCAACCGTTAAGCTCGCATTAACCCTGGCGCTTCGATGGAGCATCGGACGCGGCCCGGCCGAAGGGAGACGAGCGAAGGCATGCGCTGCTGGTCCGCCCTGTGCCTCGCTCCGGTCCTGGCCTTTGCGAGTTTTCCCCTTGCGGGCGCGCCGGCCTCGGCGCAGGAACCGCTCTTCCTGCGCATCCGTCCCGCGGACGCGCCCCCGCCCGCGATCGGCTCCGGCGGAGCCGACGCGGCGGTCGCGGCGGCCCGGGCGGCGCGCGAAGCGGTGTGGGAGCGCAGCACGGTCCGCGCGAACATCGCCATCGCGTCGGTCTGCACCGGCTGCCTCGGCCGCCCGCCCGCGCCGACGCCCCTGCGGCCGGAGCGGCCGCGGCCCGCCGCCCCGCCGGAGGGTGCGCGGACCGCGCCCGCTCCGGCCGACCCATCCCCCGACGCGGTCGCCGGCCTCGCCGGGGACCCGACATCGACCCGAGGTGATCCATGACCCAAGCCCATCCGACCAGCGGCGCCGAGCCCGATGCCGCCTGCCCGGTCTCCCTGGAACTGCTCGGCGAGGTCTACCGGGCCGACGAGTACGACTTCCCCGAGATCGTCGCCGGGATCGCGCCCCTCAAGCGGGCGCAGCTCGCGGCCTACCTCTACGGCAAGAGCCACATGCACCAGCTCGGCCTGAAGGTGGCCCGCGCCTGCGAGCGCGAGGACCTGATCCGGGTCGCGGGCGAGGTCGGCTCGGTGATCCATGGGCAGGCGCACCTCAAGCCCGCGCCCGTCCCGGTGGTCGAGGCCGGCGCGCCGAAGCCGAAGAAGGTCAGCCTCGGGGGGCCTGCGAAGAAGATCAGCCTCGGCGGCTCGGCCGCCAAGGGCCGCAGCTTCGACTAATGCCAAGTCTCATGGGTCAGAACCCATGAGGTCCGGCGGACGCCCGCCGCCCCGCAGTCGCGGGGGCCGAACCTCGATGAGTCGGGCTCACCGAGGTTCGGTATAAGTCGCCCTTCCCTCCGAAAATCTTGAATGCGACGCGGCGGCCGGGCGGGGGAACCTCCGGCGGCCGGGGTCGCTTGTCGAGCGCTGAGCGCCTGGAGTGTCAACGCATGTTCGGTTCCTGGTACAAGCTCGGGATGGACGCCACGATGCTGGCGTTCGAATCCCAGCAGGTGATCGGCATGCGGCTGATCAAGATCGCGGCGGGCGGCGCCGTGGGCCAGGCCGAGGCGCAGCGCATGGTCACCGAGAAGGTGGTGGCGGCGGGCGAGGCAGCGCTGATGGTGGCCTCCGGCGCCTCGACCGCGAAGGTCATCGCCGGTTATCGGCGCAAGGTCCGCGCGAACGCGCGCCGGCTGTCGAAGGGCTGATCCTTCTGCGGGGGAGGGCGGTTTCGCACCGCAGCAACCCGTTAACCGCGCCTTAACCACCGGCTTTCATCGTTTCCCAGGGACAGCAACGGGAGACGGACATGGATGTCATCGAGCACCGGGTGCGCGAGCGCGCCTACTACATCTGGGAAGACGAGGGCCGCGTGCACGGCCGCGCGGACGCCCATTGGCTGCGCGCCGAGGCCGAGGTCGCCGCGCCGGCGCCGATCCTGACGATCGAGGCCGTCGCCGCGACCGGCCTGGCGCCGAGCCCGGCCAAGACCCTCAAGCCCCGCGCCAGCCGCGCCAAGGCCGTCGCGAAGCCCGCCGAGGTCGCCGCGAAGCCGGTTGCCAAGACAATATCTGCCAAGACAACCGCGACCAAGGCTTCGGCCTCCAAGACGTCAGCCCCCAAGACCCCCGCTTCCAAGACCCCCGCTTCCAAGACCCCCGCTTCCAAGACGGCGGCCCCCAAGGCTCCGAAGGCGCTCGCCGCCGCCGGCCTCGCCGCCAAGCCGAAATCCGCCCGCGCCGCCACGGGCGCCAGCCTGCACTGAGGCGCCGCACGGCCCTTCGACGTCGACCGCAAGAGCCCGTCCCTCGCCCGAGGGGCGGGCTCTCGCCGTTCGAAGGGCCCTTGTCGTTCGAACGGCTCTTGATCGTTCGAAGGGCTCTTGTCGCCGTCCTCGCCCTTCTCGGACGGCGTCGGATGCGGGATACCCGGTGCTTCGGCCGCGCGGGACGGGTTCGCGTCTTTCCGAGAGCAGGGTTTTGGTCCGCATGCCAGACGCCGTCGCCGGGAGCGGGGCCGCCGCGCCCGCATCCGCCAAGCCGTCCTTTCTGAGCCACCTCGCCGACCGGCGCATCGCAGCGATGCTCGGGCTCGGCTTCAGCTCCGGGATTCCGTTCCTGCTGGTCTACGTCACGCAGTCGGCCTGGCTCGCGGAGGCCAAGGTGCCGATCGGCATCCTCGGGCTGCTGAGCGAGCTGACGCTGGCCTACAAGTTCAAGTTCCTCTGGGCCCCGTTCCTCGATCGCTACGACGCCCCCATCCTCGGGCGCTGGCTCGGCCGGCGGCGCGGCTGGATCGTCGCCACGCAAGCCGGCGTGGCGCTGACGCTTTCCGGCATCGCCTTCGGCGACCCGGCGCATTGGCTCGCCTGGACGGTGGTGTTCTCGCTGGCGCTGGGATTCGCCGGCGCGACGCAGGACGTGGTGATCGACGGCTGGCGCATCACCGTGGCGCCGGCCGAGCGGCAGGCGCTGATGTCGTCCTTCGCCGAGGTCGGCTGGCGGGTCGGCAACCTCGCGGCCGGCGCCGGCGCGCTCTACCTCTCCGACGCCTACGGCTGGCGCGCCGCCTACCTGTGCATGGCCGTGCTGATGGCGCCTGGCATGATCGCGGCGCTGATGGCGCCGGAGCCGGAATCCGATCGGAACGCCGCCCATGTCAATTCCCAAGCCCGCGCCGGCTTCGTCGAGACCGTGATCGCGCCGATCCGCGAGCTGATCACGCGGCTCGGGCCGATGGCGGTGCCGATCCTCGTGATGGTCGCGGGCTTCCGCATGCCCGGCTACGTGTCGAGCGCGATGGCGATGCCGCTGTTCAAGAGCCTGCACTACTCCAACACCGACATCGCCACGGTGACCAAGCTGTTCGGCTTCGGCGTCGCGCTCTCCGGCACGTTCCTGGCGAGCTTCGTGGTGCCGCGGATCGGCATCCTGGCGAGCCTCGTCGCCGGCACCGTGTTCGGCTCGGCCTCGCACCTCGCGCTCGCCTACCTCGCGATCCACGGCGGCGACGGGGGCGGGGCGTTCTGGACCTTCGCCGCCGCCGTCAGCATCGACAGCTTCGCCTACGCCTTCGCCTCGATCGTGCTGATCACCTACATGTCGTCGCTGGCCTCAAGCGAGCACGCAGCGAGCCAGTACGCGCTGCTCACCTCGCTCTGTGCGCTCCCCGGCAGCCTGCTCGCCGGCGCCTCCGGCTTCATCATCGAGGATGTCGGCTTCGCCTGGTTCTTCGTCGGCACGGCGCTGCTCGGCGTGCCGGTGGCGATCCTGTGCGTCTACGTCTGGCGCGTCCACCCGCGCACCGACGCTCCGGCGGGCTGAGGCTCCGACACGCGGCGTGGAACGGGGGCGAAGCTGTACCGTTGTCCGACGAGACGCATTTGCCGGTGAAGGCGCGAGCGCGCCGCGCGCGCGCCGCCCGTTCCGTCACGAGGATCCGATGACACTCCGCACAGCCGGCCTTCTCCTCGCCCTGCTCGCCGTCCCGGCCACCGCGCAGGCGCAGGTCTACCGCGACCGTCCGGCGGCGGGTCCCCTCGGTGAGACCGTGCCGATCACCGTCGGCGGGCGCGCGCCCTGGCAGCCGGCCTGGGCCTACGATTCCGGCGGCGACAACGACCGGCGGCCGGAGCTGCCCTACTATCAGCAGGGCCGCGGCCAGCAGACCGGGGGCCCCACCCGCAACCTGCTGCCCGACGACGGCTTGCGCCTCGTCCCGATTCCGCGCTGATCCGATGAAAGCCGCGATCTTCGACATCGACGGGACGCTGCTCGACAGCGTCGACCTCCACGCGGAAGCCTGGGTCGAGGCCTTCCGCCACTTCGGCGTGGAGACCGACTTCGCCGAGGTCCGCAGCCAGATCGGCAAGGGCGGCGACGAGCTGATGCCGGTCTTCCTGTCGGAGGCGCAGCTTCGCGACCAGGGCGAGACGATCGAGGCCTACCGCTCCGACCTGTTCAAGCGGGACTACCGCGACCGGGTGAAGCCGTTTCCGGGGGTGCGCGCCCTGTTCGAGCGGCTTCGCGCCGACGGCACGACCATCGCGCTGGCCTCCTCGGGCAAGCGTAGCGAGGTCGAGCACTACCAGAAGGTGCTCGGCATCGAGGACCTCGTCGACGCGGCCACCAGCTCGGACGACGCCGAGCGCTCGAAGCCCCATCCGGACATCTTCCAGGCGGCGCTGAAGCGGCTCGACGACGTCGATCGCAGCGAGATCGTGGTTTTGGGCGACACGCCCTACGACGCGCAGGCCGCCGGCAAGGCCGGGCTCGCCACGATCGGGCTCCTGTGCGGCGGCTTCCCCGAGGCCGACCTGCGGGCCGCCGGCTGCATCGCGATCTACCGCAGCCCGGAGCATCTGCTCGCGGATTTCGAGGCCTCGCCCCTGGCGAAACGCAAGCCCGGCGACGGGTGATTCGCCAGCTTGCCCACTCTTGTCCCCGCATTCCTGGCATGCGTGTGGCCGGGATGCGACGCAGTCTCGCGCCGGCTACGGACAGCGCGCGATAAGGCTGGCGCCGGCGGCGCGAAAGGCGTAGCCACCCCGCCGGAACTTCCTGGGATCCTTCTGAGGACGGGGCGGATCATGCAACAGACGGCCGAGACCAGCGTACAGACCTGGATCCCCTGCATCGACAGGCCCCTCCACGAGCGGATCGCGGAGGCGGTCCAGAGCCGCGCCACGCCGATCAGCCAACTCCTCCGCTTGATGTCGGCCCTCGACGCCGAGGGCAACGCCCACGAGAACCTGGCCAACGAGAACCTGCGGCTCCAGCTCCGCGCCCGCATCGGCGCGCCGCTGAGCGCCTGACGCCCGGAATCGCGTCGGCGACGGCGCCGGCGATGCTTGCGTGTTGAAGTCATCGGCTTCGACCAGCGCATGCCGGCGGCGTCCTCGAAGCCGGATCGGCGGTTCGGCCCGAGCCCCCGATGCGCTCGCCGCCACGGCGAGCCGTGGCTTCGACCATCCGAATGTCTGGTCGCTAAGGCTGGACCCAGAGGCAGGCCGACTCGCCTTTCACGGCGAGGCATTCGAACGGCGCGCCACCGATCATCGCGCGATGCTCGACGGCCCCGACGTCCGCGCGGGAGACTGCCTTGCATCCGGGCCGGCCGGCGGCCGCGGCGAGGGCGGCCGCGCGATCGGGATTGGCCGTCGCGAGAAGGCGCAGCGAGACGAGCGTGTCGCAGGCGGCGATCCGGTCGTCAGGCTCCGCGTGGGCCGGCGTCACGAGCAGGACGGTGAAGCAGATCGCGGCCCAGCGCGCACGATGTCGGACGTCCCGCGCGATCATGATTTTCCTTCGGCATCCACGGACAGGGCGGCTTGCCCTCCTCGGAAAACGGCAACGCCGTCCGCGGCTAACGGACGGCGTCGTGTGGCGGCCGGATGCGCTGGCGCGTCCGGGATTCAGCGCTTGGTCTTCACCTTGGCCTTGCGGGCGGCGTAGCGGGCATCGCGAAGTTCCTTCTTCGCGGCGAGCTCGGAGGCTTTGCGCTCCTGCAGCGCGGCGGCCTCGGCGGCCTCGCGGGCGATCTGAGCGGAAAGCTCGGCCTCCTCGCGGGCGCGCTTCTCTTCCGCGGCCTGCTTCTCGGCGGCGATGCGGGCGGCCTCGCGCTCACGGGTGCGGGTTTCGCGGGCCTGGACGAGCTCGGCGCGGGCCTTGGCCTTGGCGATCATCTCGGGGTCGTCGGCCGGGGGGCGCGCCTTGAACTTGGCGAGCAGGGCAGCCTTGGCGGCTGCGGAATGCTGACGGCGGTCGTCGAAATTGCGATAGTCGAATGCGCTCATCTGACCTTTCTCGTACGGTGTCTCACTTCGGGGTTTCGGGAGCGTCCGCGCCGGATCAATCCGTGGGACGGGGCCGGGGGAACGGGCCCTGCAGCAAAGCGTCTTCCGCCCTGCGGCGGATCGAAAAAGCCAATGACCGAGCGCTTGCCGGCATGCAACCTGGACGTCATCGGGAAATCGTGACGAAGCGCGGAAATCGTCGTCGCGCCACCCAAATCCAGCCACTGATGCGGAAATGCCGCAGCGCCGTGACAGCAAGTGACTAGGTTGACGCCCCCGGACTTCAAGTCCGGAGGCGTCGTCCGTCGGATCAGGCAGCCTGGAGGTTCCCGGCCGACTGCTTGCCGGTGCGCTTGTCGTTCTCGATCTCGTAGGAGAGCTTCTGGCCCTCGATCAGGTTGCGCATGCCGGCGCGCTCGACTGCCGAGATGTGGACGAACACGTCTTTGCCGCCGTCATCCGGCTGGATAAAGCCGTAACCCTTGGTCTCGTTGAACCACTTCACGGTGCCCGTGCTCATGGCGCCTACCTCCGTCGTATCAGATGTGTTGACCCCGCCGGCCCGAGCGGCTGTCCACGCGTGGGGATGGGCGAGGGAGTATGGATGTCGAGATGGAATGTCAGTCGAAGCAACGCCCTTGCAAGAGGCTAAAGGGACAGCGGGCGGAGCAACCCGGCGGCGGCCGGCAAGCATCGACGCAGTCGCAGAGGTAGGTCGCGCCCGGGCGTCTGACAAGAGTGCGGCCAACGGTGGCGCCGACCGTCGCGGCGCCCGCCGAAGGTTGCCGCAGCCGGCCCGGGCAGATAGGCTCGACCGCGTGCGCGATGGGGTCCTGGCGATCGACCCCGCGCCCGATCGACCCCGGATCCGGCTCGGGCGGGGGACCGGCGGCGGCCTTCCTTAAGGCCTGCCGTGGCATGATCGGCATCGCGGCAACGGGGGGACTTCGAAATGATCGCGACGGATCGTTCGCACGCCGCGAACCTGCAGCGCACGGCCGGCCGCCGGGCGTGACGCGACGCAACCGGGACCGACCGCGCGTTCGGAACGGCACGCGCGACGGCGCTCGGGCCGGCGCCGTCCTCAGCTCCATCGTCGCCGCCGGCCTGTCGCTGTCCGCCGCGCCGGCCGCGGCCTTCGACCTGTTCGGGCTGTTCGGCTCCGAGGAGGAACCCCTGGCCCCGAGCGCCGCGGCGCTGCCCTACGCGCTCAAGATCCAGGGCACCGACGATTCGGACCTGGAGAAGACGCTGGAGGACACCTCGACCCTGCACCGCCTGCGCCGCGAGCCGCCGCCGGACGGGGAGGGGTTGGTGCGCCGCGCCGAGGCCGACATCCGGCGCCTGCCCGACGCGCTCTCCGGCTACGGCTACTACGCCGGCCGCGTCACCGTGCGGATCGAGGAGGTGGTGCTCGGCGGCGAGGCCTCGCTGATCGCCGCCGCCCGCGCCGCGGAATCCGAGCGCGCCCGCGCCCTGGTCCCGGTCCGCATCGCGGTCGATGCCGGGCCG
Source organism: Methylobacterium cerastii (assembly GCF_022179125.1). Lineage (GTDB taxonomy): Bacteria > Pseudomonadota > Alphaproteobacteria > Rhizobiales > Beijerinckiaceae > Methylobacterium > Methylobacterium cerastii. Next base: position 19,200 of record NZ_BPQG01000029.1, on the reverse strand, counting down.
CTCTACACGATCCGCACCGTCACTGTCCGCGATCCGCAGGGGCAGGCCTTCCCCGAAGACGTGCTGCCGCCGCGCTTCACCCGGGTCGACGACGACACCCCGGCGCGCTCCAGCCTGGTGCTCGCCCGCGAGGCGAAGATCGTCGACCGCTTCCGCGAGCGCGGCCACCCCTTCGCCGAGGTGGTGTCGCGCGATCCCGTCGTGGACGACGCCGCCCACGTCATGGACGTGACCTTCACCGTCGACCCCGGCCCGCGCGCCGGCCTCGGCGCGGTCGCCGTGCGCGGCACGAAGGACATCGACCCGGCGGTGGTGCGCTCCTTCATCTACGCGGAGCCGGGCGACCCGTACTCGCCCAAGGCGCTCTCCGACATGCGGCGGGCGCTGGTGAAGGTCGAAGGCCTCGGCTCGGTGCGGGTGCGCGAGGGCGAGGCGCTGGACGGGCAGGGCAACCTGCCGATCTTCGTCGACGTGACCGAGCGCGACCGCAACCTGATCGGCGTCTCGGCGCGCTACTCCACCGTCGACGGCCCCGGCATCCGGGCGACCTACGCCAACCGCAACCTGTTCGGCGGCGGCGAGACCATCCGCCTCGACGCCGACCTGTTCTACCTCGGCAACGACCTCTACGCGACGCAGCGCAAGCTCGCCGGCATCGAGTCGAACGGGCTCGGCGGGCGCTTGTCGGCCACCTTCGTCAAGCCGGCGCTCTGGGGCACCCGCAACGACCTGATCGCCAACCTCTTCGCCGGCCGCGAGGCGCAGCAGAGCTACGTCGCCGACGCCGCCGGCGGGACGCTCGGCGTCCGCCACCGCTTCTCGGACACGTTCTACGCGCAGGTCGGCGTCGAGGGGCAGGCGGGCCGCGCCCAGGACGCGCTGGGCAAGGTCGACTACCGCCTGGTCGGCATCCCGGTCTCGGTGTCCTACGATTCCACCGACAACCTGCTCGACCCGACCAAGGGTGTCCGGCTCACCGCCTCGGCGACGCCCTATGCCGGCTTCCTCGGCTCCGATCCGTCGATCTTCGTCGCCAAGGCGCAGGGCTCGACCTACTACGCGCTGGACGACGAGGCGCGCTACATCCTCGCCGGCCGCCTCGGCTTCGGCTCGATCTCCGGCGCCAGCCTGGAGGACATCCCGGCCAACATCCGGTTCTTCGCCGGCGGCGGCGGCTCGGTGCGCGGCTTCCCCTATCGCACGCTCGGGCCGCGCGGGCCGTTCAACCTGCCGGTCGGCGGCCGGAGCCTGCTGGAAGCCTCGTTCGAGGCCCGGATCAAGATCACCGACACGATCGGCGTGGTGCCGTTCTTCGATGCCGGCACCGCGTTCGCCGGCTCGCTCCCCGACTTCGACGAACGCATCCGCACCGCGGTGGGCCTCGGGCTTCGCTACTACACCGGCATCGGCCCGATCCGCGTCGACGTCGCCCTCCCGCTCGACCGGATCAAGGGCAACCACGAGCGCCCGGTCGCGCTCTACATCAGCCTCGGGCAGTCGTTCTGATGGGAATCTGGGACACGCGACGCGGCGCCTTCTCCCAGGGGGAGGGGGCTGGGGCGAGGGGCGTGACCGCTCCGGACACTTCTCATCCCTCACCCCGACCCTCTCCCGGCCGGGAGAGGGGGCCCGCGCTCGGTCCGGCGGCGTTGCGCCGTGCAGGGATCCGCCGTCCCGTGGGGCAGGGCGGAACGCGCGTCGCGCTCGCCGCCTCGCTCCTCGTCGTCGGGCTTTCCGCTCCCGCAGCCGTCACCCACGCCGCGGACGAGGCCGAGAAGACCGTGCTCGGCGGCCTGCTCTCGCGGGCGCTCTCGACCCCGTCGTCGCGCGTCGCCATCGGCGCGGTCGACGGCGCGCTGTCGTCCGACGCCGTCATCCGCGACGTGGCGATCAGCGACCGCGACGGAGTCTGGCTCAAGCTCGACCGGGCGCGCATCGTCTGGCGGCGCCTCGCGCTCCTGTCCGGCCGGCTCGAGGTCGACACCCTCGAGGTCGGCAGGCTCGACGTGCTGCGGCGCCCGGTGCCCGCCGCCGTCGTCGCGACGCCGGAGCCCGACGGAACCCTGCTGCCGGACCTTCCGGTCAAGGTCGAGATCAAGAACTTCTCCCTGGCCGACCTCGTGCTCGGCGAGGGCATCGCCGGCCAGCCGGCGCGGCTCTCGGCCAAGGGCCGGGCGAAACTCGGCGCGCCGTCCGAAGGGCTCGACCTCGACGCCGCGGTGCAGCGCCAGGATGCCGGCGGCCGGTTCGGCCTCAAGCTGCTGTTCGTGCCGCAGGGCGAGCGCCTGGAGGTGAAGGCGGCCCTGAACGAGCCGGCCGGCGGCCTGCTCTCCAAGGGCCTAAACATGCCCGGCGCCCCGCCGGTCGACCTCGACCTCGACGGGCGCGGGACGCTGGATGCGTGGAACGCCCGCCTCGATTTCTCCGCCGGCGAAACCATCGGCGCGCAGGGCGGCGCCCGGATCACGCGGGTCGGGTCCGAGCGGCGGCTCGCCCTCGACCTCGCCGCGCGCATCGAGGGGCTGCTGCCCGGCCCCGCCGCCGCGGTGTTCTCGGGCACGACCAAGCTCGACGGAGCGCTCGGCTTCTCCGACGGCGGCGCCCTGCGGATCGACCGGCTCGAACTGGCGTCCCGCACTGCCCGCCTTGACGCGCGCGGCACCCTCGACGCGGCGCGCAACGCCGACTTCACCCTCCAGGCCCGCGCCGTGCCGACCGAGGGCGGGGTGACCCGGGCCGCCGAGAGCGAGCTCAAGACCTTGGTCTTCGACGGAAGCCTAAAGGGGCCGCTCGCCCGGCCCCGCGTGGCGGGTAGCCTGAAGGCCGCCGGCCTGCGCACCCGCGACAGCGCCCTGGACCTCGTCGAGGCCCGGCTCTCGGCCGAGCCCGAAGCGGCCGACCGCTTCGCCCTGAGCGCCGACGCCCGGGTCGAGGGGCTGACGCTGCCCGACCCCGCCCTGCGGCGGGCGCTCGGCACCAAGGCCGCCTTCGACTTCCGCGGCACCCTGGAGCCCGACAACGTGGTCGCGGTCTCGCGCCTGCACGTCGAGGCGCCGACGATGCGGGCGGATTATGCCGGCCGCGTCGGCCGCAACACCCTCACCGGCACGGTCGAGGCCGTCCTGTCCGACCTTACCGCCTTCTCGGACCTCGCCGGCCGGCCGCTCGCCGGGCGGATGTCCGGCACGGCCAAGCTCGACGGCGATCCGGCGCGCAAGGCCGTCACCGCCGACCTCGACCTGCGCACCGAGGCGCTGTCGCTCGGCCGCCCCGTGCTCGACCGGCTGCTCGGAACCGAGCCGCGCGTCACCGGGCGCCTGTCGCAGGTCTACGACGGCTACGCCTTCGACGCCGCCAAGCTCGAGGGCGCCGCCGTCGTCGGCCGCCTCGACGGCCGCGCCACCGCCCGGGTCGCCGACGCCCGGCTCGACGTCGACCTGAAGGATCTGTCCGCCCTCGACGAGCACCTTTCCGGCCGGGCGGGCCTCTCCGGCACGCTCTCCGGCAGCCTCGAACGGCCCGACCTGTTCGCCCTGATCAGCGCGGACCAGGCCAGCGGCATGGGCCGCCCCGTGCGGGCGCTGCGGATCGAGGCGACCCTCAAGGACCTGACCGGCGCCCTCGACGGCACGGTCGCCGTCGGCGGCACCGTCGGCGGCAAGCCGCTCCAGGGCGGCGCGCACCTCGCGCGCGCAGGGGCCGACTGGCGCCTCGACCGGCTCGGCCTGGGCCTCGGCTCGGTGAGCCTCGCCGGGAACGCCGCCCTCGACGCCGCGACCTGGCTGACGGAGGGCGCGGTCCAGCTCAAGGCCGGCGACCTCGACGACCTCACGCCGCTGGCGCTGACCCGGCTCACCGGCCGCCTCGACGCCGACATCGCCCTGTCGCGCGCGGGTGGGCGGCAGGACGCGACGATCCGCGCGACCGGCGAACGGCTGCAGGCCGGCGCGGTCGGCCTCGCCCGGCTCGACGCGGACCTGAAGGGGCAGGACCTGCTGGGACCGGAGCTGCGCGGCGCTCCGCGGATCGATGGGCGCGTCGAGGCCGACCGGCTCGTCGCCGCCGACCAGACCCTCGACACGGTGCGCCTGACTGCGACGGGCTCCACGGCTGCGACCGACCTCGCGCTCAAGGCGCGCGCCCGCGGCTTCGACCTCGACGGTGCCGCCCGCGTCGGCCCCGGCGACGGCGCGGACAAGGCGACGCGCATCGACCTGATCCGCTTCTCCGCCGCACGCGGCGCCGACCGGCTGGCGCTGGCCGGCCCCGCGACCGTTACCCTCGACGGGAACGGCGCCCGGATCGAGGGCCTGACCATCGCCGCCGGCACGGGCCGGGTCACGGTGGCAGGCCGGGCGGGGCGCGACAACGACCTGACGGTCGGCATCCGCGCCCTGCCGCTGGCGCTCGCACGCATCGCCTCGCCCGGCCTGACGCTCGCCGGCACCCTCGACGGCGAGGCCGCGATCCGCGGGCCCGCCGACCGTCCACAGGGGCACTACGCTCTGACGGTCGCCCGCCTCGTCACGCCGGAGACCCGCAAGGCCGGCCTGCCACCGATCGAGGCCCGGGCCTCGGGCGACCTCGGCGACGGCCGGATCGGGCTCGACGGGCGCATCACCGCCGGCCCCGGCGTCGCGATGACCCTGTCCGGCTCGCTGCCCGCGGGGGCCGGCGGCGAGCTCGCGGTGAAGGCGCGTGGAACGCTCGACGCCGCCTTGGCCAACAGCCTGCTCAGCGTCGGCGGCCAGCGCGTCGCAGGCCGCGTGACGATCGACGCGGGCGTGGCCGGGACGCTGGCCGCGCCGCGGGCGGAGGGCAGCGCGACGCTCGTGGGCGGCAGCTTCGCCGACCCGCTCAACGGCATCCGGCTCACCAACATCGAGGGCCGCGCCACGGGGCGCGGCGACACGATCGTCCTCGAACGCCTCACCCTGGCGACCCGCAACGGCGGCCAGCTCCGGGCCGACGGTCGCGTGGCGCTCGAGCCGCAGGCCGGCTTTCCCGGCACGATCCGCATCGCGGGCGAACGCGCCGAGCTGATCTCGAGTCCGCTGATGACGGCGGTCGCGAGCCTGAACCTCGCGCTTTCCGGCCCGCTGGCGCGCACGCCGCGGATCGCCGGGCGCGTCGACGTGGTCTCGATCGACGTGTCGGTGCCCGACCGGCTGCCCGCCACGGTGCAGCCGCTGCCGGGCATCCGCCGGATCAACACCCCGCCGGACATCCGCGCCCGGCTCGACGCCAAGGCCGCGCGCGGCGCGCAGGTGGCCGCCGTCGGCAAGCGCGGCCCGCGCCGCGGCAAGCCCGCCGTGCCGTTCGACGCCACCCTCGACGTGGCGGTGTCGGCCCCGAACCGCATCTTCGTGCGCGGGCGCGGCATCGACGCCGAACTCGGCGGGAGCTTGCGCGTGACCGGCACCTCGCGCGACCCGACCGCCAACGGCGCGTTCGAGCTTCGGCGCGGGCGCCTCGCGGTGATCGGGCAGCGCCTCGACTTCACCCGCGGCCGCGTGACCTTCGGCGGCGCGATCGCGGCGCCCGACCTCGACTTCATCGCCGAGACCAAGGCCACCGACATCACCGCCCGCATCGCGGTCTCGGGCCCGGCCGACAGCCCGGTCTTCGCGATCTCCTCGGACCCGAGCCTGCCGCAGGACGAGGTGCTGTCGCGGCTGCTGTTCAAGAAGGCGTCGGGCAGCCTGTCGCCGTTCCAGGCGCTGCAGCTGGCGCAGGCCGTGTCGCAGCTCTCCGGCGGGGCAGGGGGCGTCGACGTGTTCGAGGCGGCGCGCAAGGGCCTCGGCCTCGACAGCCTCGACGTCTCGACCGGGACCAGCGGGGGCCCGGCCCTCGGCGCCTCGCGCTACCTCAGCGACCGCCTCAGCGTCGGCATCAAGGCCGGCGCGAAGCCCGCCGACACCGGCGCCACCATCGACTACGACGTGACGCGCCGGGTGAAGATCCAGGGCGAGGCCGGCAGCGACGGCCGCACCAGCGTCGGCGTCGGCGCGGAATGGGAGTACTGACGCCGGGCCACGCTGGCGCCTCGCCGGACGATGCTCTCAACGGCTGCGAGGTCGCATCGTCCTCACGCGAGCCGGCATTCGCCTCGCTTGAAGATGCCCTAGTGGCAGGCGATGCCGGCCTTCTTCGGGCCGATCGCCTGGGCGAGGCGGCGGCCGACATGCAGCATCGCCTTCTCGACCAGGGCGAGCGTCGCCGCGTCGTCGTCGAGCTTGGCATATTCGTGGGCGACGATCAGGCCGTCGGCGATGCCTTCGAGCAGGCCGACCCGTTCGGCCGCCGGGTCGATCGCCTCGGGCGCCGGCGCCTCCGCGACCGGCGTCGCGCAGCGATCGAGGACCGCCTGCGAGGCCTCGACCGTCTTGCGGGTCTCCTCGATGATCTCGCGCATCTCGGCGACGAGCGAAGGCTGGACCGCGACCTTCGGGTGATCGATGCTCATGCTGTACCTGCCCCCACGACGACGGCAGATTGCATCCTGTGGTTGATATTCGTCAACAGAATTCGCATGCCGCGCGACTCGCACGGCCCATCGCGCGGCGTGAGCGCCGTCCGAACGCGAACGAGCCGCACCCGTTTCCGGGGCGGCTCGTCGGGGCCGTCAGCTTCGCGACCCCGCAGGGTCGCGCCGGGAGACTTACTTGATCAGCGTCAGCAGGGCCTTGCCGGCGGGGGACTTCAGCTCCTTGGCGTCGAGGGTGCCGTCGCCGTCCGGGTCGGCGGCCTTGAAGCGGTCGGCGACGGCGGCGAGGTATTCCTTCTTGTCGACCGTGCCGTCCATGTCCGGGTCGGCCTGCTTCAGGCCGGCGACGCTCAGGCGCCCCTTCAGCTCCTTCTTGTCGAGGGTGCCGTCGGAATCCTTCTCGAGGCGGTCGAAGGTCGCCGAGGCGGTGGCCTCGATCTCCTTCATGTCGACGGTGCCGTCGTTGTCGGTGTCGATCATCTTGACGGCCTGCGCGCCGCTCATCGGCTTGGCGAACGCGACCGGGGCGGCCAGGGTGGCGGTAGCCAGGACGAGGGCGGCGAAGCTGTTGGAAAGACGAAGGGTCATTGCCGAATTCTCCCGAAACGTGTTGCGCGAAATCCCTACGCGTGCCTCTTGCACCGCACAAGCGCTTTTTCGATCTCATCGCTGAGGTTGCCCCCGCGCGCCTGCGGGGACGGCGGTGCGGACGGGAGCCCAACGCGGCATTCCCCGCGGCGTTGCGGTATCCCCTCCGAATTGCCCGTCCCCCCGAGCCGCGAGATCCCGACCCGATGGCCGCCCGTCCGCTGATCCTCTATCCCGACCCGCGCCTCGACCTGCCGTCGGAGCCGGTCGGGGCCTTCGACGCCGACCTGCGCGACCTCGCCCGCGACGTGACGGAGGCCCTCGATGCGGCCGCGGCGGCCGGGTTGACCGCCGCCCATCTCGGGGTGCGGCGGCGCCTCGTCGTGCTGCGCCCGGAGCCCGGTGGCGCGGCCACGGTCTACGTCAACCCGGAGATCGTCGAGCGCTCGCCCGAGCGCGCCACCGCCCGGGAGGGCAGCGTCTCGATGCCCGGCGTGTCCGAGCCGGTCGAGCGGGCGGCCACGATCCGGGTGCGGTTCCACGACCTCGACGGGATCGAGCGTGAGGAGGCGGCGGACGGGTTCCGGGCCGCCTGCCTCCAGCACGAGATCGACCAGCTCGACGGCGTGTTCTGGATCGCGCGGCTCTCGCGCGTGCGCCGGGAACGGGCGGTGAAGCGCTTCGCCAAGCTGCGGGCGCAGGCCTGAATCCGCCCCCGTCGCGACGCCCCGGGCCCCGAGCCGTGCGGCGCTCGCGGCCTTGGCGCGCTGCCGGGCTGCGCTTAGGAAGAGGGATGCGTCTCGCGATCCTGCTCGCCACGTCCCTGTCCTGGCTCGCCGTGTACGGGCCTGCCCGAGCCCAGGCGCCGGCCAGGCCGGCCAAGGCCACGGCCCCGGTGCAAGGGCCGGTCGCCGCGCCGGTGATCGCCTGCCCGTCCCTGGCGAACTACCGCCTCCTGCGGCGGGAGGCGCCCGACGAGGCCGCCGCCCTCGCGCGCCTGGCCGACGCCAAGGCCGAGCACCTCGGCTGCACGGCGTACCCGCGAGACCGGGTCGCGGCGTTGGCCGACCACGTCGCGCTCGGCGGCGCGCAGTACGATTGCCTCGCCCTGCAGGGCACCGCGGTGTGCCAGTGGACGACGGCCGGCGCCGTGGACCTGCCGGCGCCCAAGCCGAAGCCGGCCTCCCCCGACAGGCCCCGGCGCTGAGGCGTCGCCGGGCGGGGATCGCTTGCGTCCCCAAGATCAGAACCGTGCGGTCAGGAACACCCGGACGTTGCGGCCCGCGAGCAGGATCTCGTCCTTCTTGAACGACGCGGAGTTGCGGATGCGGTCGTCGAGGAGGTTGCGGCCGGCGACGCCCAGCGTCACCGCGCTGGCGCCGTAGACGGCCGGGTCGAGGGGCCGGGTGTAGCTCACCTCGGCGCGCAGGTCGTCGAAGCCCGGCGTCGTCGTCTCCAGCGGCGCGACCTCGGTGTGGGCGAAGGCGTGCAGCAGGAACACGCGGGCGTACCACCCGTCCGCCCGCACGAACGCGCCTCCGCCGACCCGGTGGGGCGGGATCCGCGGCACGTAGGTGCCGTCGTCGAACTGGGCGCGGACGAAGTCGTACTGCGCGTCGAGGCCGGCCCAGCCGTCGCCCACCGGGATCAGGTCGAGCTGCGCGCCGATTTCGGCGCCGGAGAAGGTGGCGTTGCGCTGCGAATAGACGATCTGCTGCAGGTCGTCGTCCGAGCCGCAGGAGGCGAAGGCGTCGCCGCAGCGCGTGCCGGTCTCGCGCTTGTAGATGAAGCCGGTGTAGCGGGTGACGTAGCCCGTCGCGTCGAGGCGCAGCGGCCCTTCCGCCCGGCGGATGCTGGCCTCGACGGTGCGCGCCCGCTCCTTCCTGAGGTCGGGATCGCCGATCTCGAAGGTCGCGGTCGCGTCGTGCGCCCCCCGCGAGTACAGCTCGAAGGCGGTGGGCGCGCGCTCGACGTAGGACCCGTTCAGGCTCGCGACGAAGCCGTAGGGCAGGTCCTGCAGGGCGCCGAAGCTGAGGCTCTTGGGCGCGAACCGGCGGCGGCGGCCGAAGGCCAGCGGGTCCTCGCCCGCCACCGGCAGGTAGTCTCCCGGAAACCGCGTCGCCGTGCCGGTGGAGCGGTCGCCCTCGATCCGCCCGGCTGCCTGGAAGCGCAGGCCGTGGCCGATGTCGAGCTGCTCGAACAGGTAGGCGGCGTTCGACCGGGAATCGGTCGGCGCCAGCAGGGTGCCCGCCTCGCCCGAGGTCCCGATCTCGCGCCGCCCGGCCTGGAGGCCGAGCGCGCCGGTCAGCGTGCCGAGGGCGGTGAAGACCGGCACGTGCTGCAGCTCGACGCGGCCCTCGGCCTCGCGGTTCTTGAAGGTCGCCTGCACCCCGTCGATCCCGTCCTCGCCGAGGCCGATCTCCTGGTGCTTGTAGACCGAGCCGCCGGCCCAGAACCGGATCACCTCGAACGGTCCTTCGAGCGGCCGATACTCGCCGCGGGCCAGCACCCGGTCCTGGTTCGGGTTCAGGCGCGTGCGGCTGTCGGCCGCCTCGCCGCCTGGGATCTGATAGAGCGCGTCGTAGTGGCTGAACGAGATCCCGACGAAGCCGCGGTCGCCGATCGCCGAGATGCCGACCGCGCCGCCCTGCGAGCGGTTGGCGGAGTTCGCCTGGAGGCCGGCGGGCGTGTCGTAGCTGTCGGCCCCGGTCCTGAAGCCGTCGGCGTGGACCGCGACGTTCTCCGAGCCCGCGTCGACCGTGCCGGCCACGAGCCGGCCGTTGTCGACGCTGGAATACCCGGTGGTGACCTGGCCGGCATAGCCCCGCGGCGGGATGAAGGTCGGCACGCGGTTGTTCTCGGAGGAGACCACGCCGCCGATCGCCTGGCTGCCGTAGCGCAGGGTCGCCGGCCCGCGGATCACCTCGATCCGGTCGGAGACCAGCGGGTTGATCGGCACGCCGTGGTCCTCGCCGAGTTCCGAGACGTCCTGGATGCCGACGCCGTTCTCCTGGATTCGCACCCGGCTGTTGTCGAGGCCGCGGATGATCGGGCGGCTGGCCGCGCCCGGGGCGTAGGTCGAGGCCGAGATGCCGGGCCGGTCCATCAGCGCGTCGCCGAGGGTGCGCGGCTGCTCGCGGGCGATCTGGTCGCGCGTCACCACCGTCACCGGCGAGAAGGTGTCGACGGCCACCGGCAGGATGCCGGCCGGCAGGCTCGCATCCGGCGGCGCCTTCGGACCGGGCTGGATCGGGCTCGCCGTGGTGACGCTGAGCTCGGATAGGGCGACCGCATCCTGCGCACGCGCCGCCGCCGGCAGCAGGCCGACGCCCAGAAGCGCCGCCCACAGTGTCGCTTGGACCGTCTCTTGAAGCGTCCCTTGGAGTATCCCTTGCCCGCTTCGCATCACGCCCCGTCAGATCACGTTATGATGTTACATTGCGTGAATGTAACATCATAACAAGACGAGATCGATGGCCGGGCGTCGCTCCCGGGCTGGGCGTTGCGGTGCGGCCACAGCTCAGCGGATGGCGGCGAGGTAGCCCGAGACGGTGAGGATCGAGACGACCGTCGAGACCAGCACGACGTTCAAGGTCACGGCGGCCTCGCGCCGGTAGAACTCGGCGAGCATGAACGGCCCGGTCCCGGTCGGCAGCGCCGCCATCAGCACGGCGGTGTGGAGCAGGAGCGGCGGCAGGCCGAAGGCGCGGGCGAGGCCGTAGGCCAGCAGCGGATGCACCACGAGCTTGAGCCCGACGAGCAGGGCGGTCGCGGCGGCGGGCGGCGCGTCCCCGGTGCGCGGGCGGGCGAGGAAGAGCCCGAGCGCCACGAGGGCGCACGGGGCGGCCGACCCGCCGAGCAGCTTCAGGAAGGTCTCGGCGGGCGCCGGCACGGAGGCCCCCGAAAGCGGTACCAGCGCGCCGAGGGCGGGGGCGATCAGCAGCGGGTTGCGCACGAGCGAGCGGGCGACCTTCAGCACCAGCTCCGCGCGCCGGCCCTGTCCTTGTCCTTGCAGCCCGATCTCGATCAGGACGATGGCGACCGCGAACACCACGCAGACGGTCATGATCGCGGCGATGGTGGTGGGCGCGAGCGCCGCCGGGCCGAGCGCCACCAGCGCCAGGGGAAAGCCCATGAACCCGGTGTTGGCGTAGGCCGCGTTGAGGCCGTCGATCGCCGCGTCCGCGAGCGGCATCGGACGGCGCAGGCGGAACGCCACGGTGGCGGAAAAGACGATCAGGCTGCTCAGGCCGAACACCGCGATGAAGCCCGGCTGCCAGATCTCGGCCGCGTGGGTGTGACCGATCACGTCGAAGAGCAGGGCCGGCAGGGCCAGGTAGACGACGTACCGGTTGAGCTCGGCCGTGGCGCCGTCGCCGAGCACGTCGCACCGCCGCATCAGCCACCCCGCGAAGACCAGCGCGAAGATCGGCAGCACGACCATCAGGGTCGAGAACATGAGCGGGACCGCGTCCGGAACCAAGGTCCGGGCGTCCTAGACTCCACGGGCTCCCGCACCAAGGCGTGAGGCGCGCCATCGCGAAAGGCGGTTCGACGAGGGCGGGCGGGAGGACGCTTGGCGGAAGCGGATGGGAATCGAACCCACCGTACGCTTTTGGCGTACCACTGGTTTTGAAGACCAGGAGGGCCACCAGACCCCGTTCGCCTCCGTCGATCGGGATAGCATCGTCCGGCGCGGGGTCCAAGCACCGGCCGCGAGGCCGAAGCGTCGCGGGTCGGACCAGCCCGGCGCGGTCGCCAGCGCCCATCCCGTGCCCGATTCGTAATAATTTCGCCACACTGTTGTGGCCCTGCATCAGCCATGCCGTTTTCGCGATTCAGGGCTTTGAGCGCCCCTTCGGAGGCCTCGCCGGCAAGGCCCGACGAGGCCGGTGCCGCCCCCGACGCGATGCGGCCGGGGCCGCGCGGGCCCGGCTGGATCGGCGCCGTGGTGGTCGTCACCGCGCTGGTCTCGGCGATCGCCACCTTCCTGATCCTGGCCGGCGTCATCCGCGTGACGCCGACGCCGACGATCGGCGTCACGCTGCTCGCGATCAACGTCGCCCTGGTGCTCGGGCTCGCCGTGATCATCGCCTGGGAGGCGCGGGTCTTCCTGCATGCGCGGCGCGCCAACGCGGCGGTGGCCCGGCTCCACACCCGCATCGTCGGCCTGTTCTCGCTGATCGCGATCCTGCCGACCTGCCTGCTGGCCGTCGTCGCCTCGGTGACGATCGACCGCGGCCTCTCGCTCGGCTTCACCGACCGGGTCCGCGACGTGGTGCTGAAGTCCGTGGAGGTGGCCGACGCCTACCAGGAGAACCAGTGCCAGTCGCTGGCGCGCGAGATCCGCATCCTCAACGACGACCTGACGCGAGCGCGGCCGAACTTCGACGTCAACCGCGACTGGTTCGAGAACTTCCTCACCACCCGCGCGAGCAACCTCGGCCTGCCGGTCGCCCAGATCATGCGCGGGCCGAACGAGGTGGTGGCGCGCGCCAAGATCGACGTGCTGAAGACGACGCGCCTGCCCTCGGCCGCCGCCTTCGAGGACGCGGCCAAGTCCAGCGACCCGATCTGCCTGCTGCCGACCGAGGGCCGCGTCTTCGCGGCGATGTTCCGGATGCCGGCCTACGACGACGCGGTGCTGCTGGTGCAGCGCGAGGTCAACCAGCTCGCCATCGACTTCCCCGGCGTGTCGCGGGCGGCGGCGGCCGAATACCTGACCTACGACTCGCTGCGCACCTCGATCCAGGTGACCTTCGCCTCGATCTTCGTGCTGATCGCCCTGATCGCCCTGCTCTCGGCGGTGTGGTTCGGGATGAACTTCGCCAACCGCTTCGTCGCCCCGATCCGCCGCCTGATCAACGCCGCCGACCAGGTCGCCTCGGGCAACTTCTACGCCCAGGTCCCGGCGCGGAAGACCGACGGCGACCTCGCCCACCTCGGCGAGAGCTTCAACAAGATGACGCAGGAGCTGCGCCGCCAGCATGCCGGGCTGACCGCGGCGAGCGACCTGATCGACCGCCGCCGGCGCTTCACGGAAGCCGTGCTGTCGGGTGTCTCGCCCGGCGTGGTCGGCGTCGACGCCGGCGGCTTCGTCACCATCGCCAACCCGGCCGCCGAGCGGATGCTCGACTTCGCCGACGGCGCGCTCGTCGGCCAGCGCCTGTCCGACGCGGTGCCGGAGCTCGCGCCGCTCCTTCCGGGCACGGAAGGGCGCCAGCGCGCGCAGGCGCACCAGATCCAGCTCACCCGCGGCGGGCGCGAGCGCACCATCGCGGTGCGGGTCACCAGCGAGCAGGCGCAGGGCGGGGCGCGCGGCTTCGTGGTGACGGCCGACGACATCACCGACCTCGTCTCGGCCCAGCGCACCTCGGCCTGGGCGGACGTGGCCCGCCGCATCGCCCACGAGATCAAGAACCCGCTGACCCCGATCCAGCTCTCGGCCGAGCGCATCCGGCGCAAGTACGGAAAGGTCATCACCGCCGACAAGGAGGTGTTCGACCAGTGCACGGCGACGATCATCCGTCAGGTCGACGAGATCAAGCGCATGGTCGACGAGTTCTCGTCCTTCGCCCGGATGCCGAAGCCCGCGATCGCCGAGAACGACCTCACCGAGATCGCCAAGCAGAACCTGTTCATGATGCGGGTGGCGCATCCCGACATCGACTTCGCCTTCACCGCCCACGGCGTCGGCGGCACCGGGACGGCGGAGGCCGAGAAGATCACCGCGGCCTTCGACATCCGCCTGCTGAGCCAGGTGATCACCAACATCCTCAAGAACGCCGTCGAGGCGGTGGCCGAGGTGCCCGAGGCCGAGCTCGGCAAGGGCAAGGTCTCCTTAAGCCTCACCGTCGAGGAGGGCTTCGCCACGATCGCGGTGACCGACAACGGCAAGGGATTTCCCGCCGAGGGGCGCCAGCGCCTGCTCGAGCCCTACATGACGACTCGCGAAGGCGGCACCGGCCTCGGTCTGGCGATCGTGAGCAAGGTGCTGGAAGAGCATGGCGGCGGGATCGAGCTGAACGACAACCCCGCCGGCCGCGGCGGCCAGGTGCGCATGCGCGTGCCCCGGGCGCTGCCGCACGCGGACGACGCGGGCCCGGCCCGCGCCAACCCTGACGAGAAGGGCGCCGCGTCGACGGCCCCCCGAATGATTGCGGAGATGCAGCCATGAGCGCCGATATCCTGGTGGTCGACGACGAGGCCGACATCCGCGACCTGGTCGCCGGCATCCTCGACGACGAGGGCCACCGCTCGCGCACCGCGGGCAGTTCCGACGAGGCGCTGGCCGCGATCGAGTCGCGCCGCCCCCACCTCGTCTTCCTCGACATCTGGCTGCAGGGCTCGCGCCTCGACGGCCTGCAGGTGCTCGACCTGATCAAGGCGTCCCATCCGGACCTGCCGGTGGTGATGATCTCGGGCCACGGCAACATCGAGACCGCGGTCTCGGCGATCAAGGCCGGCGCCTACGACTTCATCGAGAAGCCGTTCAAGGCCGACCGGCTGATCCTGGTGGCCGAGCGCGCTCTGGAGGCCTCGCGCCTCCGGCGCGAGGTCCGCGACCTCACGGCACGCTCCGGCACCGCCAACCGCATCGTCGGCGGCTCGGTCGCGATCAACCAGCTGCGCCAGACCCTCGACCGGGTCGCCCCGACCAACGCCCGGGTCATGATCACCGGCGCGCTGGGCTCCGGCAAGGAGCTCGCGGCGCGCGGCCTGCACAAGGCCTCGGCGCGGGCCAGCGGCCCGTTCGTGTTGCTCAACGCCGCCGCGATCCTGCCGGAGACGATGGAATCGGAGCTGTTCGGCGTCGAGGCCGGGGGCGAGCAGGGCAGGCGGGTCGGCGCGCTGGAGGAGGCGCATGGCGGCACCCTCTACCTCGACGAGGTCGCCGACATGCCCCGCGAGACGCAGGGGCGGATCCTGCGCGTCCTCGTCGATCAGAACTTCCAGCGCGTGGGGGGGACCACCCGCGTGCACGTCGACGTGCGCATCATCTCGTCGTCGTCGCGCGACCTCGCCGAGGAGATCGCCGCCGGGCGCTTCCGCGAGGACCTGTTCCACCGGCTCTCGGTGGTGCCGATCCGCGTGCCCTCGCTCTCGGAGCGCCGCGAGGACGTGCCGGAGCTGATCCAGTTCTTCATGGACAACATCTCGGCCCAGACCGGGCTGCCACGCCGGGTCATCGGCCAGGACGCGATGGCGGTGCTGCAATCGCACAACTGGCCGGGCAACGTGCGCCAGCTCAAGAACAACGTCGAGCGGCTGATGATCCTGACCCAGGCCGACCCGGACCAGGAGATCACCTCGGAGATGCTGCCCTCCGAGATCGGCGCCCTGGTGCCGACGACCCCGAACGGGGCCGGCGGCGAGAAGCTGATGAGCCTGGCGCTGCGCGAGGCGCGGGAGATCTTCGAGCGCGAGTACCTCGTGGCGCAGATCGCCCGCTTCTCGGGAAACATCTCCCGCACCGCGGAATTCATCGGGATGGAGCGCTCGGCCCTGCACCGGAAGCTCAAGTCCCTGGGGATCGGCCCCTGAGCCCCTTGCGGACGCATGGCGGCCGCGGTGAGAACCAGCCCCCTTTCGTCGCATGCGGACCCGGTTCGGGTCTTGCATCGACGGGGGAATTGAACGCGTAATATGAAGATCCGGTCCGCCGCAGGCTCCTCCAAGACCAGCGAAGCGGTGGCGGGATCGACGGCGCGACAAGATCGAGAACCCGCCTTCGAAGGCGGGCGCCAAGATAACAAAGGATAAGAAGATGGCGGCCGAACGCGCACAGAACCTTCAGGACACCTTCCTCAACCATGTCCGCAAGAACAAGATTCCGCTGACGATCTTCCTCGTCAACGGCGTCAAGCTGCAGGGCGTGGTGACGTGGTTCGACAACTTCTGCGTGCTTCTGCGCCGCGACGGCCATTCCCAGCTCGTCTACAAGCACGCGATCTCGACGATCATGCCGGGTCATCCCGTGCAGCTGTTCGAGCCGGACGAGACCGCCCCCGAGAAGGCGTGAGCCGGCCCGCGGTCGACACGCGCATTGCGCCATCTTGGTTCGCTGCCCGCGGCGCCCCATCTGAAGGGTCCCGACACGCATCACGCCGCCGCCTGACGCAGGGTGGCGGCCCAAGGATTCCATGACCGAGACGTTGACCTCCGGCGAGGCCCGACTGCAGGCGATGGCCGCGCCGGAAGGCGAGATCGCCGCCGCGACCCACACCCTCGTCGTCGGTCCCTATCTCAGCCGCACCGCCGCCGCATCGCCGCACGGGCCGGCGCCGGTCTCGCGCTCGACGCAGGCGCGCCTGGAGGAGGCGGTGGGTCTCGCCGCCGCGATCGAGCTCGACGTGGTCGAGGCGATCCCGCTCAGCCTCGCCCGCATCCGGCCCTCGACCTATCTCGGCAAGGGCCGCGTCGAGGAGATCGCCGGCCTGATCAAGGCCAGCGAGATCGGTCTCGTGGTGATGGACTGCGCCCTGTCGCCGGTGCAGCAGCGCAACCTCGAGAAGGAATTCGGCGCCAAGGTCATCGACCGCACCGGCCTGATCCTCGAGATCTTCGGCCGCCGCGCCTCGACGCGGGAGGGCACGCTCCAGGTCGAGCACGCCCACCTCGCCTACCAGAAGTCGCGGCTCGTGCGGTCCTGGACCCACTTGGAGCGCCAGCGCGGCGGCTTCGGCTTCCTGGGCGGCCCCGGCGAGACCCAGATCGAGGCCGACCGGCGGATGATCCAGGAGCGCATGACGCGGATCGAGCGCGACCTCGATTCCGTCACCCGCACCCGCGGCCTTCACCGGCAGAGCCGGGCGCGCGTGCCCTACCCGATCGTGGCGCTCGTCGGCTACACCAACGCCGGCAAGTCGACGCTGTTCAACGCCCTGACCAAGGCGCAGGTGGTGGCGCAGGACATGCTCTTCGCCACCCTCGACCCCACGGCCCGCGCCACCAAGCTGCCGCACGGCGAGACGGTGATCCTGTCCGACACCGTCGGCTTCATCTCCGACCTGCCGACCGCGCTGATCGCCGCCTTCCGCGCCACGCTGGAGGACGTGATCGAGGCCGACATCCTGCTCCACGTTCGCGACGTCGCCCACGTCGATTCCGAGGCGCAGGCCGAGGACGTCGGCACGGTGTTGGGCGAGCTCGGGATCGAGATGTCGGCCGACCGGATCATCGAGGTCTGGAACAAGGCCGACCTGCTGGACGAGGGCGAGCGCACGCGGCTGACCAACCTCTCGGCCCACGACCGCAACGACCGCGACGGCGCCGCCCCCGTGCTGGTCTCCTCGCTGACGGGGGAGGGGCTCTCGGCCCTCACCGCGCGGATCGAGGCGCGGATCGCCCGGACGCGCTCGACGTTCGCAGTGATCCTCGGGCCGGAGGAGGGCGCGGCCCTGCACTGGCTCTACGAGAACGCCGAGGTGCTCGACCGGCGCATGGAGGAGGGCGGCACGCTGCACCTCGCCATCCGGGTCGCGCCGGAGAAGGAGCCGCGCTTCCTCAACCGCTTCGCCGGCGCCCGCCGGCTCAGCCGGGCCGGGTAGGCGCCGCACGCGTCATGAGGGACGACAGGGCGGCGCAGGCCGCACGAGACGAGAATACCGTCCTGCGGCTCACGCAGCGGGCCACCGGCGGCCGCCTGCTGGTCCTGCGCGTGGTGATCGTGCTCGTCCTGCTGATGGCGGCCCAGGTCTACGATGGCTCGCTGCACGCGCTCAGCCACTGGTTCATCCTCGGCCTCTACGCGGCCGGCTCGGTCTGGTTCGGTCGGGCGGAGCGCGGGGACGGGCGTCACGCGGAAGGCTTCGCCTGGGCCGGCACCGCGTTGAACGCGGGGCTGGCGATCTACGTCATCGTCGAGCACATGCTGGCGGGCGCCGCCGACACCGGCGGGGGCGCCGACGCGGTGAGCCAGCTGCCGGCCTTCCTGCTCCTGCTCCAGACGGCGCTCAGAATGCGCGTCTGGCACACCGCGCTGTTTGCCGGCACGGTCGCCTTCGCCTGGGGCGCCGCGATCCTGGCCGGCCTCGTCGACCCGGACGGCTTTCTCGGGCCGCATGTCGACCTTGCCGAGCAGGCGCCGGGGCTGCTGACCTTCCTCGCCGCCGGCGTCGTGGTGGTCGACGGGATCGCGCGCCTGCGCCACGCCGCCGGCGAGGCCGTGCGCCTGGAGCACGAGCGCGCGCAGCTCGCCCGCTTCGTTCCCGACGGGGTCGCGGCCGAGCTCGCCCGCGACGGCGACCTCGGCACCGCCCGCCGGCGCCATGCCTGCCTGCTGGCCCTCGACATCCGCGGCTTCTCGCGCCTGAGCCGCGATCACCCGCCCGAGACGATGGTGCGGGCGCTGCTCGCCGTCCGCGCCCTGGCGCATACGGCCGTGACCGAGCACGACGGCATCGTCGACAAGTACGTCGGCGACGCCGTGCTGGCGGAGTTCGTGGTCGGCGGCCCGGTGGCGCAGGCCCGCGGCGCGCTGGCCTCGGCCCGCGCGATCCGCACCCGTCTCGCCGCGCTGAACCGCGACCGCGCCGCGACGGGCGACTTCCCGCTGCGCGTGGTCGTCGCGCTCCATGCCGGCGACCTCCTGGTCGGCGTATTCGACGACGGCTTGCGCGCCGAATACACCGTGCTCGGCCCAGCGATGAACACCCTCGCCCGCCTCGAGACCCGCGCCAAGGCCGCAGACCTCGACATCGCCGCCTCCGAGGATTTTCTGCGGCTGCTCGGGCCGGCCCTCCCGGACGGCGCGCGGGCCGAGCCTGTGGCGGAGGAGGGCGACGTGCACCCTGCGCTCTTCGCCATTGCGGATGCCGCCTAGGCTGGGTTCGCCTTCGTCGAATCTCGCCTCCGCCGAAAAGTGGTCTTCCCTCCCCCTCTGCGGGAGCTCGATTCGTCAGCGCCTCGGATCACGCGTGAGTTCCCCCTCTCCCCGCTTGCGGGGAGAGGCCCGGCTGCACGCCGTCGTGCAGCCGGGAAGCGGAGGCGAAGCGACGGTGAGGGGGCGCGAACGGAAGAGTCTCTTCCGAGTCGCCCCCTCACCCTCGGCTGCCGCCTCGCCGCGACGACGACGAGGTCGTCGCAGCCCTCTCCCCGCACGCGGGGCGAGGGGCGAGGGGCGA
>NZ_BPQG01000028.1 GCF_022179125.1 Methylobacterium cerastii | reverse complement strand
CCTCGACGCTGGCCGCCAAACGCCGGAGCCTGGATCGGCAACTGGGCGCCATCCTCGCCACGCCGAGCCGCTGCGACCTAACCCGCGACCTGCAGGCCAAGATCGGCCGGGCGCGCCGTCAGCTTCTGGTGTTTCTCGACCATCCCGGTGCCGTCGAACCGACCAACAACGGCTCGGAACGGCTGCTGCGTCCGGCCGTGATCCAGAGGAAGATGACCAACGGCTACCGCGCGATGTGGGCCGCCGAGGGCGAGGCCGCCATCCGCACCGTCGTCGATACCGCGCGCCTCACCGGCAGTGGCTCGTTCGGCACCATCCTCAAAACCATTGGCGCCTGAACCCTACCATCATGGGGGTGGGTAATTACTGTTCGGATCGCTGATCGAGGTGCAGGCCGCCATCAAACGCTTCATCGCCGAGAGCAACGGTAATCCGAAGCCCTTCGTCTGGACCGCCGACCCGGATCGTATCATCCAGGCCGCAAAGCGCGGGCACCAAGTGTTAGACTCGCACCACTAGGAGTTGTGTTTTGACCCCAGCTAGGGGAGGCCCCGGTAAACGCTACCGGTGGTCAATCTGACCACCCCCAGTGCAAAATTTGCACCTCCCCCTGGTCAATCTGCCCCCCCCGGCATTTGCTGCCCCTCCCACCAAGCACTGAGTGCCGGGGTGCTCTGTGTGAGCCCCCCCTTATCCGGCAGCTGCGAACATGCGCGGCAGGCAATTTCGCATCCTGACGGGGGCTGGCGCTTCATCCGCCGCCTTTTCAACAGAAGGGGCTTCGGGCGCCGCATTTTTCGCCGGACAGGCCATTCGCAGCGTCAGCGAGAACAGCGCGACCGGCCGGCGTGACCGTCGGCGCGAGACGGCAGAGCCGACGCACGTGCCGCGAGCGTCCCAAGCCGGCCTTTTCGGCTTGTTCGAGGTGTCGCCACACTGCCAGTTTGCTCCACCCGGTCACGCGGCGCAGAATCTAGGCGTGGGGTTGCATGCTTCGGGCGACAAGGCGGTCGATTTCGACCATCAGCACGATGCAATCGAGGCCGACTGGGTTCCGATGCAGCGCGACGATCCCCGCGCAGAGGGCATCCAGCGACAGGGTGGGCGGTGTCAGTGAAACGTGTTGCACGGCCAACCCTTAATGCAGTGTCGTGACGGCGTCGGACCGGCCGAGCAACCGATCGAACATGGCCGACCAGGACGGGGCGAGCGCGTAGCGGGCCGGACCACGGGTCACGATGCCGGCCGGGATCAAGACACCCTCCCGGACCAGCCCACGGCACACAGCCTCTGGAGCGAGCCCACCGGCTGGGGTGGCTGTTACGCGACGATGGTTGCCGAGCAACGACAGCATGGTCCGCCGATTCTGTTCTGGAACCCGGCTGTTCAGCTTCGACATGAAGTCAAACATCTCGGCATTTGCGTCGCCGTCGCGCGTCACATCCATGATCGTCGTCCATGTCTTCCGCAGTTGCTTCACCGCCTCATCACGAAGCAGTAGCAGTTTATCAACGATCCCAGCATTTGACGATGCCTTAAGCCTTTTCAAGGCTTGAGTTATGCGTGAAGATCGGGAAAAAACGATCTCAATTCTGATTCTTTGGGTTTCTTTTGCATAGACTTTGAGACGGATGCTCTTGGTGAGATTGAGGTAGCCGACCGTTGCATTGCGGGCATTTTCGGTTCCCACGAATGTCCGGGTCTCGGATGCATCATCGGCGGCGCATAGAGCGCCGCAGAACGCCGCCGCCCATGACAGCGCGTCCCGATGGAAGAACTCGAACTGCACCTCGCACTTGCGGATGGGACCGAACCCGGCGCGGTCGAGCTGCGCGCGCGACTCTGCAGGGACCATCCGATCGACGAGGAAGGTGCGGACCTTGTCGGTGTACGTGCGCAGGATGCCGGTCCACCATGGATCGCGGTCGCAGAACGCCGGAACCTGCGCAGGCGTGGTCAAGACGTTGTCGCCCCCGTCCAGGGTCTGACCTGAGAGCGCTTTCGCGACCGCTGGGTTGGGTCGCAAGGCCTCGAGCGGGGGGCGTAGATGAATTGTGCCGGGGGTCGGGTCCGGCTGGTGCGCGAGAAACCGTGTTGGGTTGAGCTGAACGCGCAAGGTGACGATGAGAAGGTTTTGGCCGGTCGGGATGTCGACTGTGCCGGTAGCCTCGAACAGCGCCGTGCCCGGGCGTGTATCGAGGTGCCACGACTGACTGCTCCGCGGACGCAGGCGCAGCACGTCGGTCTCACGGCGGCCGCCGAGGCGGCGCAACACCGTTTCTAGCTCTTGGGGTGCTCCCCTTACCTTAGCCGTGAACTCGACCTCAACGAAGTCGTGCCGGGCATCCTGGCATGGGAACAGGAAGTCGAATTCCCGGCTTGCGTCCATCCGTTTCAGGATCGGCCGCGTGCGCATCCTGACAGGGCGCGTCTGCCCCTGACTCGGGTTTTCGAACGGGCTACGGGCGGGCGGTTCCCGTTCTGCGCAGTTGCGCACTACGCCTTCGGAAGAACCCCTCCCGCCGCTTCGCGACGTGAGTTGATGGGGTCGGTTTTTCTTTTTTCCGGTTGGGGCCGGACCGGCAGGCGTCGGGGTGCTCATAGGGATTGTGCCGCTTTATTAAATGCACCGACAGGGCCGGGGCCGTGCAACGCGTTGCACCGTTTCACTGTGCTGCGTCGGCCGGCTTCGGGTTGAGGGCGCGATGGACGCTGCCCTTGCCGATCCCGAGCCTGGTGGCGATGGCGGCCATGGACAGGCCCTCGGCAGCCAGGGCCGCGATCTCCGCCGCCTTGGCCCGCGCGGTCGGCTTCCGGCCCTTGTACGCGCCCTCGCCCTTGGCCTTGGCGATACCCTCGCGCTGCCGTTCGAGCATGATCTCGCGCTCGAACTGCGCCACGCCGCCGAGGACGTTGAGCATCAGCCGGCCGGTCGGGGTTGCGGTATCCACGCCGAGATTGACGATGCGGAGCGCGACGCCCTTCGTCTCTAGAGCGGTGATGATCGTGCCCAGGTGCGTTACAGACCGGGCGAGGCGGTCGAGCTTGGTCACCACCAGCGTGTCGCCCTCCCGACAAAACTCCACGGCGGCATCGAGCGCCTTGCGCGGAGCTACCGACGAGACCTGCTCCGAGAATAGCTTCTCGCAGCGAAGGGTCTTGAGGTCGCGCACCTGGGCTTCCAGACCGGCGTCCTGTTCCAGTGTCGAAGTGCGAGCGTATCCGACGAGCATGCGCGTTTCGGTCCATTTCGTTCCACTATGGTCTTAGATGTGTAACAAAATCTGTTCCAAATATCAAAAACCATTTCAACGGAACTGCTGAGACCTGCGTTTGGAACGTTCCCTTATAGCAAGGCCTATTGGAACGAGGGCCAGTCTGCGGCGAAGCCAGGATGACGGGCGTCAAGCGCAGCGAGAGCAGCCGCTTCCTCGGCAGTCGAACCCGCGACACTGGCGAGCAACAGGCGTTCGAGGTCAAATATCGGGTCGCGCGGCACCGGGGGCTCGTGCCAGCCAGCATGTGCTCTGAGCCGGTCGACTGGGACGAGCGCGTAAAATTGGAGCAGCGCCCGCAGCTCGCGAAGAGCCCGGACGGCAATCCCATGGTCGCCCTCGGCATAAGCGGCGGCATAGGTGTGAGCAAGGCCGTCGACCGTCAGCCGGGCGTAGTCTTGCAGGGACGGGCCGAAGCCTTCGGTCGCTCGTGCGAAGAGCTGCGCCAACAAGGCAGCTGGGTCCGCCGGGACGGATGGGCTCGACGTAGAGGCCGGGGCTGCCGCCTGGGATGTCGGCGGTAGATGAAACGTTACTGCTCGGCCAAGATGCGAGGCACGATGGCGCTGGAGCGCGGACCGCGATGGGAGGCTGAACCGCGCCAGCACGTCGTCAAGCGAAGCGCCGGCCAAGAGGTCGGCGTCGATCAAGGCTCGATGGGCATGGCCACAGATGGAGCAGGGGCGGGGCATCGGATGTCTCCGGGTTTCGATACCCGCTCGTTTCGTTTCGAAACCGCGGATCGTCAGATCATGGTCGGCGCGGGCGCCGTAGCTTTGGCGCTCGCGGTGATGCTGGCGACCTGGAAACCTCATCCTCGGGTGCCTCGGTGTCCATGAGCGCTCCTAGATCGGGATCGAGTTGCTGGACGAAGATGAATACGGCGCCGAAGGATCCGCGACCGCGATGCGGAGCGCATCCAAGAGGTGATTGAACGCGGAAATCACGCAACTTGGCACGCGCCCCAGTTCCGCCGCGACATCCGCGATGGGTCGGCCCATCGCCAGGACTTGGTGCGCAGCGATGAGCGTCCCGCGAAGCTCCATCTCGGACCAGACTGCGTCCCAAGGTGCGTCAATCGGTCGGACATCGCTAGGCATCGGGACCGGCAGCTTGTCGAGCAGCAATTCGGGCGTGAAGGGGATCGGCGAGGTCTCTTCAATGTACTGAGTGTTCATGATTTGTACTCGTCTAAGCGGCGTGGGCGAATGGGGTGATATCGAGGTCGAAACCGAACACGGCCTCCAGAGCAGATGGCAGGATCCCTGGAAGGCAGTGCCGTAGGGTCAGCAGCAACTCTTACTATTGTGATGCCGTGCAACGCGTTGCACTGGCGGTACGGGATTGGGTCTGGACGTATTCGCGACACGCCGTTCGGATGATTTCAGACCGGGTAATACGCGATCCTAGCACACCTGATGTTCGTCGGGCAGCAAGCGCGTCGATTTCGTCAAGAAGCTCCCGTGGAGCTACCATACGAACTACCTGTGATTTCGACATTTCCGACTTCATCGCGCGAGGAACATACCTTAAAAGCTGCCGTTCCCCGCACTTCGGTGCTACGTCGGTTCGGCATGAACCTACTATGACCATCTTTTTAGGCGCGCAAGTTATTTGTGGAATTTTCTACTGAAATACATACCACGTGCAAGATCAATTGGCAGCAAAAATCACGATCCATTGTCAACTGAATATTCGGTCACTGGGTCATTCCTCGCGTAAACATGCTGCAGGAGGGAGGCATTCAGCTCGGTCCAAAGCCAGCCGGTCAGGTCAGGGTCTCGAAGTTGCGGTGGCCGAAACTTGGCGATCCGAGAAGCCGAGCCCGAAGCTCCGGCAAGCTTTTCGTGTCCAGCCACCGCGAATTCTCGTTCCAGATAACCCCATAAAAGATCGATACGGCTCAGCTTCGGTCAAGCGACGAACCCGAGGACCGGGTAAATTTGAAGCTGGTTTTCCAAGCCGTTTTGAACCACGCCGCCACGGCAAGTCCGGTTTCATGTCCGGAAAAGCTGATGAAAACGTCCGGATTTTTGAACTAAGATGTCCGGATGCCAGGATGGTTTCTGAAGCATTCCGGGACACCGGCGGCTCACGAGTTGAGGCATAACCTCCTCCAGCAACAGGAGTTTCTCGTGCCCCACATCCCCGTCAACACCCGCTTCACCGCCCACGCCGACCGTCGTGCCCAGCAGCGCGGCAAGCGTCGTGACGCCCTCGACCTCGTCTATCGTGCGGGGGACCGCGAGCGCCCCGCTGGCCGCAATCGGCGCGCTGTCAGCCTGACATCCCGTGCCTGCCGCGACCTCGTCGGAGAAGGCACCCCGCCCGAACTCGTCGACCGGGCCAGCCGCATCGAGCTCGTCGTCTCCGAGAACGACGGCTTCGTTATCACCATCCTGAACCGTCGCTGAGGAGGCACGCCGTGAGCGAACACGACCAGAACACCGGCGCGGTGATCATCGACTTCCCCAAGCCGAAGGATACCCCTGACCGGCCCAGGACGACCGTCGAGCGGGCGAGCCTGGCCGAGGTCGGCCGAAGGGACGAGCTCATCAAGATCCTCGCACCTCGTCTGACGTCCAACACCCAGATGCGGTGGGAGGACAGGCTCGTCCTCGCCCGCAACCTGCGCGACTATCTCGGCCGGCTCGAAGCTGCGGGCCGACTGGATGTGAAGAAGCTCGCCGATAGGGTCTTTGGCCGTCCCTTGGGCAAGGCACTCCAGGAGTACAGGCTTCCGAAAGGCATCGAGGACTTGGCCCAGTTCCGGAGCCGGTATCCGAACCGCCATCTGGCCGGGAAGCCGGTGCGCTACCACCAGATCGTCGTCGAAGCAGCCAAGCAGGCAGGCACCGACGAGCGGCAGGCCGTCATCGAACTCGCCCGCGGCTCAAGCCATTGGCCGGGTGCGGAAGACGTCGGTGATGAGGAGCGGCGCGCGGCCAATGAGGTCGCGGAGGTTCTTCGCCTCCTCCGCCTTCCCCTCGATGAGGTCCATCCCCTGGATGGGTACTTCGACGTCATCGAACGGCATCGGATACTCCCCGTAGGAGACGGTGACAGCCTTGCGTTCAAGCAGCTCGATGAGTTCGAGTGGTGGGTTCAGGATGCGTTCCCGGCCGTGACGCTCGCCACGAGGTGGCTCAAGACCGATCCCCAGGCCGTCGTCGTCGTGGTCTCAGACAACGCGGCCGGGAAACGCCTGCCTGACGCGGAGTTCGACAGACTCTACGAGCACCACCGCTTCTTCGAAAGCACCGTCTCGACCCGCCAGGTGTTCTCTTTGGGCATCGGACGGCTCGAGAACGGTACCGGCCCCGTAGGCATCTATCGGCATGAGGTCGTGGTGAGCAGCCGCAATGGGCACACCGTCGTCAGACAGTCCAAGGCTGACCGCCTGGGACCGGGCTGGAACTGCGTCGACATCAAGGTCGGCGGTCAGGTGGTCCAGGGCGCCTGGCAGTTGATGGACGCACTGCTCAATCCGCCCGATGAAGAGGATGCCTACGTCGATTACGACGAACGGCGAGATGTCACGATAATACCTCTCACCGCGGACTGGCTGCTCGACACCCGCGAGCGAGGATGGATGATCACACGGTCCATCGGGACTGGTGAACTCTGGCCGGTCGTGGCGAACTTTCGCGATAGCCGGCTCGGCCACGAGGACACACTGCCGGCCATCATCGAGCGCTGCCTGCTTGCCGATGGCGAGAAGTGGGGCCCGGTCAAGGAGCTTCGCGAGCATTACCACGTGGTATCCGCCGCCCTCAGGAAGTGGGTCGCGACCACTGACGAAAAGAACCGCGCGACTTTGGAGCGGATGGTCACCCGGCTGACGACCGGGGCCTCAAGCGAGATTGCAACCGAGGTGCCGGAGATGCCTGAAAGCTGAGCCGATACCAAGGCCTGTTCTCCAGACCGTATCATGCCTACGCATAGCGCATAACGAGTAGCGTTACGCACTACGCGCTACTCACCGGGCGTGAATCGACTTCGAAGAATGACCCCGGCAAGATCGAAGCTAACTCTTACATCGATCTGCAAAATTGACAAAAGGATGGAGGCACGATCGGCGCCGATGGTACCCCACCCCCAAGCAAGATTCAGCTTTGATTTCAGCATATTCAGCTGTATTTGGGGGTGGCGAACCCTCGATGCTTATTCACAAGCGAGGCCTTGAATAACACCTCGCGCTAGTTCCTTTCGAGGTGGCTCAGCGCAAGGCCGGAGTACCGCACAGCCGCGATGTCGGCAGCGAGCATCTTGGTCGGGAAACCCCGCCCATAACCCGCATCAACGCCGGTATCGGCCCATCCTCCGAGTGCCCGCCGTCGATCCTCAGGGACGCCGGCCTCGCGCAACCGGTCAGCCCAGCCGTGACGGAAGGAATGGAACGTGGTGCCGGAGCGCGCGGCACCGCAGCTTGCCAAAAAACGGGTGAACCATTTTTGGAAGGCGTCCGAAAAGTAGCCGCGGGCGTCCTGGCGCAGCTCGGGGAAGAGACGTTGATCCCCTCGCTCGCGGGCGGAAGCGACAAAGCTCAGAAAGCCAAGCTCAATGATGTCAGGATGCAATGGCACAATCCGGGTGCCGGCCTTGCTCTTCACTCGCTGATCCGCTTCGCCGGCTCGCACTAGGAAGACGGGGACGCCGTCGCGCTCGGTCACATCGTGCGGACGAAGCTGGCACGCCTCGTTGAGCCGAAGGCCATGAAACAAGGAGAGGAGCGGGACCCAGAAACGGGCGCGGCGCGGATGGTTGGGACCGGGCCGGGCATATCCTGCCTCGTCGTCTCGACACCCTGTGTAGATCGCCGCTGTGAAGATGGCCCGCAGCTGGTCAGGTGAGAAGGGCTCGCGGCGTCGATGATGAGCTTCATCGATCGCGAGGCCGGCCGCAGGGTTCTTCGCGATCCATTCCTCACGCACGGCCCAGTTGAAGAGCGTTGCGCACTTCGTCAGGTGGCTGTTCACGGTCTGTGTGTTGAGGGTTGGAAGCGCGCCCGCCGTCGCTATCTCAGCCGCCTGAGTAAGGGTCTTGCCCCTGAAGCGCTTTGTGGCATTGGGTGGCAGGGCCTGAAACAGATCCCGTACCCACCGGGCGTGGTCGCGCGAGATGCGGTGCACATCGGTATCGCCGCCGATCACTTCCCTGAGGGCAAGGAAGATCATGCCGTAGTCGGCATCGGTCTTACCAGTCCTATGCCCCCGGCCAGGATCGTTCGCGAAGGCCGCGATCAACTCATTCAAAGTGCGGCTGGGCACGACGCCCAAGGCCTCCGTTGCCCCCTGGTAACGGGATGAGCTGCCCTCACCACTCAGCTGGACAATGGCATCTCGGTTGAGCGCGATCAGTCCACGTCGCACCAGGGCCGCCAGCTCGACATACTGCCTCGTGGTCCGGTCCACCTGCGGGCGCTGTACATGGCGGCGTATCCGGGAGCCTGTAGTGGTCTCCGGAGGGGCACCTGCAGCGATCAAGACCGCATCGACGACGTGGCCCACGAGCGGCGCGTGATCCTCTGGGTCCGCGCTAGTCAGAAGCTCACCGTCAGCCTTCACCTCCTCAAGGACAGCATCCCAGTCGGTGAAGCGCGTCTCACTTACGTCTCGGCTCCCCGGTGAAACGCGTTGCACGGCGTGTTCGAACCACCGGGTAGCGAGCGTCTCAATCTCGCGGGACGCCAACTTTTCCAGACGACCCGACGCGAGAGCGCGCCGCACCGACAGATCCTCAGCCGATTGGCGACGAACGGCCTCGAACTCCCGCTCTAATTGGGCTTGCTCGATACGAAGGCGCGTGATCGCGAGACGCCGTTCCTTCGTTCGCAAACTGCGGACAACATGAGTCCGGCCACCGGGCTCCGCGACATCCAGAGGCACCCTCATCCGCAAATAGAACGTTCCACCACGCAGCGTAAGGTTTGGTTGTCGAGCCACGGTTTCATCCGCCATGTGTCACAGTCCTGTGTCACAGTCGCGCCAAGAAAGCCGTTTCGTATCAGGATGTTGCTCTACCACAAGCACTTGCGTGGGTGGTGGTGGGCCCGGCAGGACTCGAACCTGCAACCAGACCGTTATGAGCGGTCGGCTCTAACCATTGAGCTACAGGCCCAAGCCGTTGATACGACGTGTACTTCGGCTGAACGATTCATCCGTCGAGCCCGTCGGCGACGCCGATGGTGCGTACCGCGAACGGAGCGCGACAGCAAGGGATGTCGTGCGCTTCGCCGGGCGCGGCCGCCCTTCGCTCGCGCGCCCGCTCCCATTCGGCCGGACGCGACAGACCCGCCTGTCCGCCACGGCATCGAGAGCCACGGCGGATCGAGGCGAGCCCTCAGGCACAGGATTAGGGCCGACCCACCGTTGCAGGCCGCGTTCCCATTTCGGGGGCACGCCCACGGTTCGGCCCCGCCCCGATCTGCTCACGGGGCGGGGGAACCCCGGATCTCACCAGCGTGAGCCGATACGCGACGCGGCTCGTGCGAAGGATGGCGCGGGGCGGTTAAGGCGGCCTCCACGGGGCGGGGCGGGCGCGTCTCGCGATGGGGCACCGCTCGCCCTGGTTGCGCTGGCCCCGGGCACTCTTGCCAAGGTGCCGCCCACGGTCGCATGCAGCACGCCGCCACCCCCGCGAGATCCCCACGCGATGTCCTCACCGATCGCCCCGTCGGACGTTCCGGCCCATGACGGCCTGCCGCCGGCGCGACGGGGGCGGGCGATGGTCGCGGTGCTCACCGGCGTCGCCCTCGCGACCCTCGACACGGCGATCGCCAACACCGCCCTTCCCACCATCGCCGCCGACCTCGGCGTCGACCCAAGCGCCTCGGTGTGGATCGTGAACGCCTACCAGCTCGCCGTCGTGGCGACGCTGCTGCCGATCGCGGCGCTCGGCGAGATCGTCGGCCAGCAGAGGATCTACATCGCAGGCTTCATCCTCTTCACCGCGTCCTCGCTCGTCTGCGCCCTGGCCTGGTCGCTGCCGACGCTCGTCGCGGCGCGGGTGCTGCAGGGCGTCGGCGCGAGCGCGTTGATGGCGGTCAACATCGCCCTCATCCGCTTCATCTATCCGGCCGACCAGCTCGGGCGCGGCGTCGGCCTCAACGCCTTCGTCGTCGGCGTCGGCTTCGCGGTCGGCCCGACCGTCGCCTCGCTGATCCTCGTCGCCGCGCCCTGGCCCTGGCTCTTCGCCGTCAACGTGCCGATCGGCCTCGTCGCCCTGCTCCTGGCCTGGACCGCGCTGCCGGACACCGGGCGCTCCGGCCATCGCTTCGACGTCGTCGGCGCGCTGCTCAACGCCTCCGCCTTCGCGCTCCTCGTGCTCGCCCTCGGCGAGGCGGCCCACGAAGGACCGCTCTGGCGCATCCTGGCGGAAGCCGTCGGCTCGCTCGCCTGCTTCCTGCTCCTGCTGCGCCGGCAGGCGGGGCATCCCGCGCCGATGCTGGCCGCCGACCTGCTCCGGCGTCCGCTGTTCGCCCTCTCGGCCACCACGTCGGTGTGCTCGTTCGCGGCGCAGGGGCTCGCCTTCGTCTCGCTGCCGTTCCTGTTCCAGCACACGCTCGGGCGCACGCAGGTCGAGACCGGCTTCCTGATGACGCCCTGGCCCGTCGTGGTCGCGCTGCTGGCGCCGCTCGCCGGGCGGCTCTCGGACCGCTACCCGCCCGGGTTGCTCGGCGGCATCGGGCTCGCGATCCTCGCCCTCGGGATGGGGTTGCTCGCGGGACTTCCGGCGAACCCGAGCGTCGTGGACATCGGCTGGCGGATGGCGATCTGCGGCGGCGGCTTCGGCTTCTTCCAGGCGCCGAACCTGCGCGCGATCATGACGAGCGCGCCGCCCGCGCGGTCCGGGGGCGCGAGCGGCATCGTCGCCACCTCGCGGCTCCTCGGCCAGACCATGGGCGCCGCCCTCGTGGCCGCCTGCTTCGCGATCGCGGATGCGCACGGGCCGGCGCTCGCGCTCGGGCTCGGCGGCGCCTTCGCCGCCATCGCCAGCGTGGTCAGCTTCCTGCGCCTCGCCGTCCGGCAGGAGGACACGGCCCGGCCCGCGTGAGACGCCGTCCGCGCGGTCCGGATCGGGCGCTCGCTACTCCGCGACGGCCGGCACGGCGTCGGCGATCACCACGCGGGGGACGAGCAGGGCGGTCAGCAGCGTCAGCAGCGCAACCGCGAAGACCGTCCAGAAGGTGCCGTGCAGGGCGTGCTGCAGGCTGATGCGGGCCGCCTCGCCGGCTCCGCCGAGGCTCGCCGGGTTGTCGAGCAGGCGGCGCAGCTGGTCGGGGTCCACCGTGGCCCCGCCGTCCGGATGAATGAGGCGGTAGTTCAGGACGGCGCCGAGGGCGGTGGCGCCGAGCGTCGAGCCGAGGTTGCGCGCGAAGATGTTCGAGGCGGTGGCGGCCCCCCGCTGCGCCCAGGCGACGCTGTCCTGGATGATCACGATCGCCGCCGTCGACAGGAAGCCCATGCCGAGGCCCATGACGATCGACCCCGCCGCCGCGACGGCGGGCGAGGTCTCCGGGCCCAACGCCACGAAGGCCGACGCCCCGATCGGCAGCAGGGCGGCGCCGAGCAGCAGGACCGGCCGCAGGCCGAACCGGACGAAGCTGCGCGCCGCCGTGGTCGCGCCGACCGGCCAGCCGAGCACCATGAGGGTCAGGGTGAAGCCGGCCACGAGCGGCGATTGCCGGAGCACGCCCTGCACGTACATCGGCAGGAAGGCGGTGAGCCCGATGATCGCCATGCCCGAGAGTAGCGTCGCGGCGTTGGCGGTGAGGATCGAGCGCTGCCCCCAGAGCGCGAAATCCAGCATGGGGTCGGCGGCCCGCCGCTCCTGCAGCACGAACAGCGTGATCGCCACGAGGAAGGTCAGGCCGGAGGCGGTCGCCACGGCCGGCGCGGTCGAGGTCTCGGTCAGGGCGATCATCAGCGCGGCGATCGCCAGCGTGAAGAGGCCGGCCCCGATCACGTCGATCCGGCGCCGCTTGCGCTCCACCTCCTCGCGCAGGAACAGAAGGAACAGGGCGGCCGCGAGGACGCCGACCGGCAGGTTGATCCAGAAGATCCACGGCCAGCTCAGGTGCCCGATGATCAGGCCTCCGGCGAGCGGCCCGGCCACCGAGGAGACGCCCCAGACGCTGGCGAGATAGCCCTGCACCCGGCCGCGCTCGCGGGCGGAGTAGAGGTCGCCGACCACGGTCATGCTCACGGGCTGGATCGCGCCCGCGCCGACGCCCTGCACGAGCCGGAACAGGATCAGCGACGGCATCGACCAGGCGAAGCCGCACAGCAGCGAGCCGGCGAGGAACACCGCGATGCCGAACAGCAGCACCGGGCGCCGCCCGTAGAGGTCGGACAGCTTGCCGAACACCACGGTGGTCGCGGTCTGCGTCAGCAGGAAGGAGGCGAACACCCAGGCGTAGAGGTGGAGGTCGCCGAGCTGCCCGGCGATCTGCGGCATCGCGGTCGAGACGATCGTCGCCTCGATCGCGATCATGAACATCGCCGCCATCACCGCGGCGAGGACCAGCGGGCGGCGCGTCGTCGGTGAGGTCAGCATGCCTGGGCTTTAGGGCTCCGGCGCTCCGGGCACCAGGGGCCGGACGCCGACGCGCGCCGGCTCAGACCGTCGCGGCCTCCGGCGTCGGCCCTCGATGCGGGATGCGGAGACGGCGTGACGCCCGCGCTTCGGCAACCCCGAGCGGCGCTGCACGGACGCCTGGACTGCGAGCCCGGCTGTGAGGGCATGTCCGAGCGCGGGTGGTCCAAGCCGGGTATCGAGGCGCGCGCGTCCGGCCCATGGCGGCCGTTCACGGACTCGGTTCGCGATCCGGGACGAACAGCAATCCGATGAGGACGACGGCGGGCACGAGCACGCAGGCGAAGGACAGGGCGGCGACCCCGAAGGCGCCCGCCAGGGCGCCGACCGCGAACGCCAGCACGGCCGACAGCGTGCGCCGAAGGCGGGTGGCGGCCGGCGCGCCGAGCGTCTTCCCGCAGGCATGGTCGGTCAGGTCGATCACGGCCTGCGTGACGTTCACGGTCATCACGGTGGTCGCGGCCAGGTGGCCGATCACCAGACGCCCGATGCCGTTCTGGATGCCCATGGCGGCGACCCCGAGCATGCCGACGCCGATCGCCTTCGCGCCGTCCGGCGAGCCGAGCGGCGACAGGGACGCGCCCACGATCGCGAAGGCGATCAGCGCGGCGGCTTCAAGCACCAGCAACGGGCGCAGCGGTGACGCCCCCCTCCGCTCGAGGGCCAGGGCGATGAGGCGGGTCACGGCCACCGCCAGGATGAACGTCGGCAGGGCAAGGAGCTTCGCGAGGACCCCGGTCGAGGTCGAGACCAGCTCCGCACCGATCAGGACGACGTTGCCGGTGACGTGGGCCGTGAACAGGCCGGTCAGGGCGATGAAGGCGGCGGCGTCCACGAAGCCGGCGACGAAGGCCAGCCCGACACCGATCGCGGCGTCTCCATCAGCGAAGGCAGGCACGATGCTGGGGGCTCCTTTTCGGCGATCCAGGTCGTCCGGGCAGGTCGCCCGGAGACGGGTGCCGAGCTTCGACCGCTAACCCAGGGTCACCGAGCCGTCGGCCGGATCGACCGCGACGACGCGCGGACCGCGCACGTCCGGATCGCGCTGCTCCCAGGCCGACAGGGCGGCGTTGGCGGCCTCGACGATCGCTCCCGGGGCGCCGCCGACCTGCGGGCGGATCGCCTCCACGAGCCGCGTCACGACCGTCTGCTCCTCGAGCGGGTGGGCCGGCATCGTCGCCTGGCGGCAGAACGCCGCGTAGACGTTCTCGGCGATCGCGCGGGCCGCGCGATCCAAATCCGGCGTGTCGTTCATGTCCTGTCGCCCTTCACCTGGGGATGTTCGGAGCGTGCGCCCCGGCTTGGATGGAGTCGGTGCCGGCCTGCGATCAGGGCGCGGGCTCCTGCAGCGGCTTGCCCTTGTCGATCACGTAGACCGACAGGATCTTGATCGTCCTGTCGCCGACCACCGTGTAGCCCGCATGCGGCACGCCGCGCTGGTTGATGCCGCGCTCGCCCGCCGGGCGCTCCTTCGGCTCCTTGCCGGCCACCTGCACGGTCCCGCCCTCGATCACGTAGAACGACTCCTCGCCGTTGTGGAAATGGCGGGGCGAGGTCGCGCCCGGCGGGAACTCCACCAGCTGCATGACGATCTCCCGGGTGTCGTCGCCGGAGACGGGCGAGCGTCCGAGTTCGGTCCGCTTGATCTCCTGCGCCACCGCCGAGCCCCCCAAGGCGATCACGCCGGCACCGCATGCCAGCACAAGCCCCAAGGTCGCGAGCCATCGCCGCATCCGACGCATCCTCCGTTTCGGGAAAGGATGGCACGGACCGGATCGCAGCGGAACGGCCCGGGCACGCGCCGCCTCGTTTTCCGCACGGCTGGTTTTCCACGCCGATCGTTCCCGGCGGCCCCCGTCAGGCGTCGTCCTCAGGAGCGAACACCTCGCCCGCTTCCGCCAGCCGGACGTTGGCCGCGTCGGTCCGGAGCTGCAGCAGGCCGCGATACTCGGCGAGGTGGCGGCGCATCCCATCGTCGGCGCCCGAGCCGTCGACCGGTTCCGGCGCGGCCGGGTCGCAACCGTCGATCGCCTCCGCGGTCCGGCGGTCGACGCGGGCCCGGTCGGACGGGCTCAAGCCTGCGAGCCCGTCGAATCCGAGCTCGCGCGCGAAATGGGCGGCGATCTCTTCGCGCTTCGCGTCCAAGTCCGAGGTCGCCAAGTGCGATGTCGCCAAGTCCGATGTCGCCAAGTCCGGCATGACCCTCTCCTCAATCAGGACATCCACGCGTTCGACGAACAGAGGAGGCTGAATGCGGCCGATCTGGCCTCACGCACCTCTGCTAGGTGAACCGCTGGGCCGAGATCGGATCGCTGGCGGGAAAGGTGTCCTCGAGCCCTTCGTCGAGCATGCGCTCCCGGCGCCGCACCGGGCCGTCGGCCGCCGGGCGACCCTTCGCGCGCGTACGGCTGCTCCCGCCGAGGAACCCGCTCTGCCACAGGAGGTAGCCGACGCCGACCGCGAGGGTGCAGACGATGACCTTGAGGTCCAGCTCGCTCCGCGGGGCGGGCTCGGGGTGCCGTGCCTGCAGCGCCCACCGCCGCGCCTGGACGAAGGCCCGCGCCGCGTCGTCGGCCTGCCTGTCGGAGAGCAGCGTGCGGGCGGCGGGCAGCAGCTCGTGCTTGAGCCGATGGAGGTGCTGATCCACGAGGTAGGTCGCATCCTCGAAGTCGTTCAGCCAGCCCTCGGAGGTCTTGCGGCGACGCCGCGCCAGGTCGGAGAGCTGGCCGATGAACGCCCGGTGCCCGTCCGACAGCTCGTCCACGAGCCGCCGGGTCTGCGGCAGCCGGCCGAGCGGGGCGTAGAGGCCGACGGACACCGCCTGCGCGTGGGCTTCGAGCGCGTCGACGAGGTGGTCGAGGAGTCGCTCCCGGCTCCTGACGACGCCAGGTCCGTTCAAGGCTCTCGGCGCGTCGTGGATGAGATGCTCGATGTTCGCGTGATCGCGTCCGATGAGCTGCCAGACATCCATGCACGGTACTCCATAAGTCGTACCTGCCAACCGCCTCGCCCAGGGGCTGTTCCTTAGGTCCGGCCCCGCGCGATGCGTGCCGCGCGAGGGCGCAAGCCGCCGGAGACGCCGGGCCCGCGCCGGCGGGAATGAACCGGACGTGCGCTCCCGCATTGGGGGAGGCAGGAGACCCGAATGCCGCCCGACGCAACCCAAGAACCGCAGACCGTCAACCTCTCGACGCCGGACGCGGCCGCCTACTGGGCGCGCAAGCTCCAGGTTCCCGTCGAGAAGCTCGGTGCGGCGGTCGACGCCGTCGGCCACGACGCCGAGAAGGTCGCGACGCATCTCGGCCTGCCCTGGCCGTACGAGGCCAGCGGCATCGTCTGACGACGGCAGACCCTGGGAGGGGCGCGTGAACGCAGCACCGGACGGTTCCATCATCCAGCGCGAATCCCCGCGCGCCGACCTTCTCGCCTTCGAGATCAAGGACCGCATCACCGAGCCGGACATCGCGTGGATGTCGTCCATCGCCGACGCGGCCATGAAGACGGTCGACCGGTTCGACATGCTGCTGATCATGTCGAACTACGAGGGCACCGATCTCGGGGCGCGGTTCGACGGCTACGCGAGCCAGGTGATGGTGCGCTCGGTGGCCCACATCCGGAAGTACGTCGTGGTCGGCGCGCCGTCGTTCGCGCGCGCCATGATCAAGCTCTCCGGGACGGTGATGCCGGTCGACACCAAGACCTTCGACCTCGCCGACGAGGCCACCGCCTGGGCTTACCTCGCGGAAGCCGGGCCCGTCGCGAAGAGCTGAGGCCGGCCCATCAGGCCAGGACGGGCGGCCGCCTTCATTCCGGTGGACGCGCACTCAGCCTGCGCGCGACTCGGTGTGGACCAACCGGCGCATGGCGCAGGTGCGACACGATCGACGACCCGTACGTCCCAGTCACCCCGGCGCCAGCGGAACTTCCAGTCGAGGAAATCGGTTTTCCAGCCTCAAGCCATCCTCTAGCGAGATCGCAAGAGGATCATGGCAGGCACGTCGATCGGGGCACGCGAAGCGATGACACGCAAGACGACGACCAAGGCGGTTCGGGCCGCGCTCGCGACGGGCCTTCTTCTCGGCTCGACCGGTGCCGTGTTCGCCTGGGGTGGCGGCGGTGGCGGGAGCGACAGCGGCAGCGGACTCTCGCCCTATGCCGCGCTGAACGGGAACGACCGCTCGGCCGGCGTCAACAGCGGCAACTACCGCGCGCCGGAGCTCGATCCCTATCTCGGCGCCTACGGCGACGGCTACGCCCGCCCCGTCCAGGACCGCTACCGTCCGGTCCGCCGGCCCTATTACGGCCGGCCCTATTGATCGGGCACTCTTAAACCAACTGGGATCGGCGGCCGTCATCCGACGGTCGCCGTGACCTCGATCTCGACCTTCATCTCGGCGCGCAGAAGGCCGGCGACGACCTGCAGGGTCGCGGCCGGCCGCACCTCGGCCAGCACGCGCCCGCAGACCGCGAGCACGGCTTCGGCATCCGCCCGGTCGGTGACGAGGTAGGTCGCCCGCACGATGCGCCCGAGGCCGGACCCGGCCTCGGCGAGGACGTCGGCGATCGTGCGCCAGCACGCCTCGGCCTGCGCCGCGGCGTCCTCCGGCATCGTCATCGTGGCGTAATCGTAGCCGGTGGTGCCGGCCACGAACACGAAGCCCCCGTCGATCACCGCGCGCGAGTAGCCGTAGGCCGCCTCGAACGGCGAGCCCGAGCCGATCAGGCGCCGGGTCACCGGCGCAAGGCTTCCAGCACCTTCGCGCCCGGGCGTCCGGTCTGCGGCATGCCGAGGCTGCGCTCGACCTCCTTGATCGCGTCGCGGGTCTTGGCGCCGACCTTGCCGTCCGGCTCGCCGACGTCGTAGCCCCGCGCGGTCAGGCGGGCCTGCAGGTCGCGGCGCTCGGCCCGCGACAGCGGCGGGTCGTCGGTCGGCCACTCGGCCTGGATGCCGGCCCGGCCGCGCAGGCGATCGGACAGCACGGCAATGGCGAGGCCGTAGGATTCGGCGGCGTTGTAGGAGTAGATCGCGTCGAAGTTCTTGGTCACGAGGAAGGCCGGCCCCTCGACCCCTGCCGGGATCATGATGCCGACCGGCCCCTCGGCGGAAAGCGGCCGCCCGTCGACGCGCTTGACGCCGAGCGCGGCCCAGTGGCCCACCGGCTTCTTGTTCTTGCGCCCGGCGGCGCCCGCGTTGAAGCCGGCCGGCAGCTTCACCTCGTAGCCCCAGCCCTGTCCGTTCGACCATTTGGCGACGTGCAGGAAGTTCGCGGTGGAGCCGACGGCGTCGGGCACGGAATCGACCACGTCGCGGCGCCCGTCGCCGTCGAGGTCGACGGCCAGGCGCTGGTAGGTCGTCGGCATGAACTGGGTCTGGCCGAAGGCGCCGGCCCACGAGCCGTTGAGGCGCGCGGGCTCGATGTCGCCGTGCGCGATGATCTTCAGGGTCGCCATCAGCTCGCCGCGGAAGAAGTCGCGCCGGCGGTTGCCGGAGCAGGCCAGCGTCGCCAGCGACTGCACCAGCGGCATCTTGCCGAGGTTCTTGCCGAAGTTCGATTCCACGCCCCAGACCGCGGCGATGGTGAAGCGATCGACGCCGTAGCGGGCCTCGGCCTGGGCGAGCGCCGCGCCGTGCTGGCGCATCGCCGCCTTGCCGTCGTCGACGCGCTCGTCGTCCACCAGGGCGGCCATGTAGTCCCAGATCGGCGTCTTGAACTCGGGCTGCGCCTGGGAAAGCTCGATCACCTTGTCGTCGAAGGCGATCCCGTCGGTGGCGCTGCGGAACGCCTGCGCCGAGACGCCCTGCGCCGCCGCCTGCTGCTGCAGGCCGGCGAGGCAGGACTGGAAGTCGGCCCGCGCACCGGTCGTCGCGAGGCAGGCGACGGCGATCCACGGCAGGATCGGCCTGCGGGAGGAGCGCTGCCGGGGAGATCGCTGCATCGTCGTCGCTCGCATGGTGTCCGAAGCGTGGGAGCCTGGGAGGGAACGGTTAACCCAGGCTTAATTCGAGGGCGCCGGACGATCCGCAGGCCGTCCGCGCCCCCTCACGCCCAGCCGCGCGCGGCGAGCTTGTCCTCGTAGGCGTCGATCTTCGGCGCGCGCTTCAGGGTCAGGCCGATCTCGTCGAGGCCGTTGAGCAGGCTCTCCTTGCGGCCGGGATCGATGTCGAAGTGCAGCGTGCCGCCGTCCGGGCCGCGGATGGTCTGGGCTTCGAGGTCGACCGAGAGGGTGGCGTTGGCGCCGCGCTCGGCATCCTCGAACAGCTTCTCGAGGTCTTCCGGCGAGACCACGATCGCCAGGATGCCGTTCTTGGCGCAGTTGTTGAAGAAGATGTCGGCGAAGCTCGTCGAGATCACGCAGCGGATACCGAAATCGGTCAGCGCCCAGGGCGCGTGCTCGCGCGACGAGCCGCAGCCGAAGTTGTCGCCCGCCACCAGGATCTTGGCGTTGCGGTAGGCCGGCTGGTTGAGGACGAAGTCCGGGTTCTCGGAGCCGTCGTCCCGGTAGCGCATCTCGGCGAACAGACCCTTGCCGAGGCCGGTGCGCTTGATCGTCTTGAGGTACTGCTTCGGGATGATCCGGTCGGTGTCGACGTTGATGATCCGCATGGGCGCCGCGACGCCCGCCAGGGTGTTGAATCTGTCCATCGTCCTTGCCGGTCTATCGAATGCCAACGGGGGTCGGCCGCCACCCTAACAGCGGCGCGGCGGACCGGGAAGATTCACGCCAGGCGCCCGGCGCGCAGATGTTCCGCCCGGAAGTGCTCCGCCCGCAAGTGCTCCGCCCGGACGTGCTCCGCCCTGAGGTGCCCGTCGTGGATCGCCGACGCGACCAGGGCGCCCGCGACGCCGGCGCCGGCCAGCGCGGCGAGGTCGTCGGGGCCGCGCACGCCGCCGGCCGCGTAAATCCGGCGGTCCGGCGCGAGGCGCGCGGCCGCCGCCAGCCCGGCGAGGTCCGGCCCGGAGCCGACGCCGACGCGCGACAGCGTCATCACGATCACCTCGGGCGGCCAGTGGCGGGCATCCGCGTGCAGGCCGGCCGGCCCGAGGCGCGTCGCGCCGCGGCTGTCGAGCGAGAGCACGGCACGGTCCCCGAGGCGTACGACGAGGCCCTCGTCGGCCTGGCTCTCGCTGCCGACCACCGGGCGGCCGAGCCCGGCCGCGAGGAAGGCCTCGACCGTCGCCGCCTCGGCGAAGCCCGCGTCGACCCAGAGGCCGACGCCGGGGCAGGCCCGGGCGATCGCCTCCAGCGCCCGCAGGTCGGGCGGCGCGCCGTCCATGATCGCGTCGAGGTCGGCGACGTAGAGGGTCGGCCCGGAGACCGCGTCGAGGAGGCCGCGGGCGACGTCGGCCGGCGCCGAGCCCTTTGCCAAGGGCGTCTCGATCGGGGCATAGCTGTGCCGTTCGCCGGCGCGCGCCCGCACCACCTGTCCGTGGCGCAGGTCGATCACCGGAATCACCGCGAACGAAGCCCGCGCGGTTTCGTCGCCCATCAATGAGATCGCCATTGGCCGCCGCGCTCCCCCACCCCGCCAGGACGATCGGATGGGATCTCGGCGGGGTGCACGTCAAGGCGGCGCTGGTCGAGGGCGGCGTCGTCCGCGCGGTGGTGCAGGCGCCGTGCCCGCTCTGGCGCGGGCTGCCGGCCCTCGACGACACCTTCGCCGGGTTGCCCGATTGGGCGCGGGGGGAGGCGGCGCACGCCGTCACGATGACCGGCGAGCTCACCGACTGCTTCGCCGACCGCACGGACGGCGTCGCGCAGCTCGCGGGCTGGGCGGCCGGGCACCTGTCCGGCGCGGTCGCGATCTATGCCGGGCGCGCGGGCTTCGTCGCAGCCGCCGAAGCGGAGGCCAACGCCGCCGCGATCGCCTCGGCGAACTGGCACGCCACCGCGGCCCTGCTCGGGCGGCACGTGCCGGACGCGCTGCTCGTCGACGTCGGCTCGACCACCTCGGACCTGATCCCGATCGTCGGGGGCCGCGCCGCCGCCGCCGGCTACGGCGACGCCGAGCGGCTGGAGACGGGCGAGCTCGTCTACACCGGCGTCGTGCGCACGCCCCTGCTGGCGCTCGCCGACCACGCTCCGTTCCAGGGCCGCCGCACCCGCCTGATGGCCGAGACCTTTTCGCACGCGGCGGATGTCTACCGCATCACCGGGGACCTGCCCGAGGGGGCCGACCAGCAGGCGAGCGGCGACGGCAAGGGCAAGTCGGTGACCGAGAGCGAGACGCGGCTCGCGCGGATGATCGGCCGCGACCGCGGGGAGGGGACGGACGAGGCCTGGCGGGCGCTCGCCCGCCACTTCGCCGAGGCGCAGCTGCGCCTGCTCCACGATGCCGCCGCCGGCCTGCTCTCGCGCCCCGACATGCCGGCCGCCGCGCCACTGATCGCCTGCGGCGCGGGCGCGTTCCTGGTCGAAGCCCTGGCCCAGCGGCTCGGCCGCCGCTGCCTCGCCTTCACCGCGGTGCTGGCGGAGCGGATCGCCGGCCGCCCCGACTGGGCCTCCACCTGCGGCCCGGCGCTTGCCGTGGCGCTGCTCTCCGCCGAACCCGCCCCCACGAAGGAAGCTCGATGACCGCCCTGAAGATCCTCGCCCGCGTCCTGACCGCCCGGGTCGGCCCGCATATCGAGCTGGCGCTGGCCACCGAGGACGGCGAGACCGTCAAGGTGCTGGCGACCCCCGACCAGATCGACCGGCTGATCGACGAGCTGGAGGACATGCTGCACGCGCCGGAAGCCCCGGACGACGGCGAGCCGCCCGAGGCGGCTTGATCGCCTCGCAGGGAGGGCGCGTGACGTCCGAACCGCACGCACCGGTCCCTAGCAGGCTGCTGAAAAAGTCGGGCGAGGTAGAACAATCATCTCCGAATCACACCATTTGTTAGAGAATGGGGCGGTTCTCGCGTCTCGACGGTTCTCGATCGTGGGGGCTCGGCCCGCGAGTGCCTGCGGCAGGAGAACGTCTTTCTCCATCTCGGGACTTTTTCAGCAGCCTGCTAGAGCATTTTCAAGCGAGGTGGATGCCGGCTCGCGTGAAGAAAATGCGACCCCACAACAAGTTAGAGCATTTTCCGTGATCCAGAGATCACGGAAAATGCTCTAACGCAAAAAGTCCCCGAACGCCCGCGGGCTGTCGTCGGTCTTGATCTCGCGGGTCACCGTCAGCGTCTCGGCGTCGATCACCGAGAGCGTGTTCGAGCCCCAGTTGGCGACGATGACCGAGCGGCCGTCGGCGGTGGTCGCGATGCCCTCGGGGTGGTCGCCGACCTCGATCCGCGTCACGGGGGCGAGCGTGCCTCGGTCGAACACCGTGACGGTGCCGGAATACTGGTCGGTGACGAAGCCGCGCTTGTCCGTCAGGGCGATCACGTAGGGGCGCTGGCCGGTCTTCACCCGGCCGACCTCGCGCGCCGCGGAAAGGTCGATCACCGACACGTCGTCGCCGGTGACGTTGGCGGTGTAGGCGCGCTTGGCGTCGGCATCGATCGTGAGGCCGAACGGATGGTGGCCGACGGCGATCGTCGCGGTCGCGCGGCGGGTCGCGAGGTCGACCACCGAGACCGTGTCCGCCTCGCGGTTGGCGACCAGCAGCGTCGCGCCGTCCGGCGTCACCGCCAGCCCGGAGGGCGAGGCGCCGACCGCGATCTCGCCGTCGAGCTTCAGACCCGCCTCGCCCGGCACCAGCACGAACACCCGCTTGGCGTACCAGTCGGCGACGTAGACGGCGCCGCCCTTCGGGTTCGCCGCGATGCCGAGGGGACCGCCCGGCAGGGTCAGCACCTGCACGACCTTGCGCGTGGGAAGGTCGATGACGGCGATGCCCGGCGCGTCCGGGCAGGTCACGTAGGCCTGGGTGCGGTCGGGCGAGAAGGCGATGCCGGCGGGCGAGCCGGCGACCGGGATGCGCTGCAGGATCGTGCCGGCCGCGAGGTCGATCACGTCGACGGCGTTGTCGCCCTGCACGGTGACGACCGCCTCGGCGGCGCGCGCGGCGAACGGGGCGAGCCAGAGGGCCAAGGCCAGCGCGAGGACCGAGGCGAGCGAGAGGCCGGCACCCGGCCGGCCTCCGCGTCGCGTCGTCGTGAAACGGCTCAAGAGCCCTTCTCGACCTGCGCCTTCAGGGCGTCGAGGCCGGTGCGGTAGAGGCCGCGCACGGCCTTCTGGGAGGCCTCGTCGCTCAGCTCGGGCGGCGGGTCGTTGTTCATGTAGCCGCGGTAGAACGCGCCGTCCCACGACACCTTCGACTTGCCGTCGCCGTCGGCCTCGACCTTGAGCGTGGAGGAGTAGTCGTTGACCGGGAGGGTCTTCACGTCGACCTTGGTGATCCGGTACGAGTAGCTCATCTTCTCGGCGGAATACTTGTACAGGCTCTCCTCGACGGTGGCGCCGCCCTTGAGCGTCAGCACGCGGGTGGCCTTGTCGGGGGTGTTGCCCTCCTTGCCCTCGGTCTTCTCGACCAGGGGCAGCCAGCTCATGTCCTGGAAGTTGCCGATCACCTTCCAGACCTTGTCCGGGCTGGCGTTGATCTCGACCGTCTCCTCGACCTTCTTGCGGGTCGGGCCGTGGGCCTGGGCCGTGGTCGCCGCCAGCGCGGCGATCACCACGGCGCTCGTGAGGGCCAGTCTTCTCATCAGCATGTCACTCCTGAGGCTTCGCCGTCTCGTGCGGCGTCGGTGTCGGCGAGGATGCGGTCTTCCGTCCCGAGGTGGGCGGCGACCTTGTCCTCGATCCAGTCCCAGGCCTCCCGCTCGCGCGGGCCGGCCGTCTTGGATATCGCGATGGCGAGATAGCGCATCTCGGCCATGACCTTGTCGGGCGCCAGCATGTGGAGCCGCGTCGAGAGGATCGCCGCCTCCAGCACGGCGGCCTGCGCCCGGTTGTAGCCTATGAACGGGGCGTGGGCCGCCGCGTGGACCAGGCGTCCGCGGTAGCGCGGCCGGGTCGCGTCGGCCTCGACCGACGTCACCGCGAACTCGGCGTGGCCGAAGCTGTCGGCGAGGCGCCGTCCGCGGATCCTGTCGCACGCGACCGTCGGCCACTCGCGGCGGCCGGTGACGGCGCCCGCGATCACCCGCACGTCGCGCGGGCTCGACGCACAGAAGTACGGGTCGACGTCGAGGTTGAGGATCGTCGGCGAGGGCCGGAACGGCGCCAGCACATAGTCGTCGCCCTCCGCGATCAGGCCGAAGGGCACGAGGTGCAGGGCGCCTTCGGGAGAGAGCGTGGTGACGATCGTCTCGAGGATCAGCGGCACCGGCTCAGGCCTCCCCGGCCGGCACGAGCTTGCCGCAGACGAGTTTTTGCGCGGGCGCCTCGGGCGTCGCCGACACCGACGCCTCGGCCGCGGCCTCCTCCGGCGCGATGGTGCGGGGCGCCGAGGCGCCGGCCTCGACCGGAACCTGCGCGTCGCGGGCGCCCGGCAGGGCGTCCGGCCCGGAATGCTTGGTGTGGCCGGCCTTCTTGAAGGCGGTGGTGTCCTCGACATCGGCGTCGGCGGCGCAGGCCCAGTCCAGCGGCTCGTCTTGCACGTAGCGCTTGCCGAGGCGCCACGCGGTCTCGGCCTTGGTCAGCTCGCCGCCGAGGTAGAACGCGTGGGCGCCGTCGCTGGCGACGTCGAGATCGGTGAAGAAGGCCATCGCGTCGGTGCCGACCTTGTGG
This sequence comes from Methylobacterium cerastii, assembly GCF_022179125.1. GTDB lineage: Bacteria > Pseudomonadota > Alphaproteobacteria > Rhizobiales > Beijerinckiaceae > Methylobacterium > Methylobacterium cerastii. The sequence continues at coordinate 53,955 of NZ_BPQG01000028.1, read as the reverse complement.
ACGTCGCGGTTGTAGACGTGGATCCCGTCCTCGGCGACCGCGATCCGGTAGTTCGGGTCGCGGACCTGGGCCGCCAGCGCCGCGATCTCGTCGGGCGTTTGCACGAAGGGACGCTTGTCGTGAAGTGCCAGAAGTGCCCGGCCGTAGCCCTTCGGCAGCGCCGCGTCGGCCTTGGCCGCGTACATCACCCGCCTCGCGGCATCGTGTTCCTCCACCGTGCGGCGGGTGTGGTTGGAGACCTGCACGATCAGGACGTTGCCGACCGACAGCTCCGAGCACATCCCGACCAGCAGCGCGGTGATCCCGAGGCTGTCGGCCTCGGTGAGTTCGGTGAGGTTGCCGGTTCCCATCATCATCGCGATGTCGGGCCAGCGGGCGCGGGTGGCGCGGTAGCGCTCGATCGAGTCGACGAAGCCGAAATGGATCGGCTCCAGGATCGGGTCGGCGATGAACGGGCGCCCCGCCGCCACCATCCGCGCGATGGCGCGGTCGAGGGAGGGCAGGTCGTCGGGCCGCGTCGGCACGAGGATCGGCACCGCGTCGGTCTCGAAGGCGAGGTCGAGGGTCTCCTCGTTGAGGCTCAGCAGGAAGTCGGCCCCGGCGGCCGCCCCCCGGCGCAGCTCGTCGATCGAGAAGGAGTCGACGCTGACCTTCAGCCCCTGCGCCTTCAACCCGCGCACGCACGCCTCGAGATGCGGGAAGTCGGTGTCCGGCAGGCCGCCGAGGTCGATCACGTCGGCGCCCCGGCGCGCCAGATCGAGTCCCTTGGCCACCACCTGGTCCGCGTTCATCTTCGAGGCGTCGACGATTTCGGAGAAGATGCGCAGGTCGTGGCGCGAGAGGTCGACCTTGCGGCCGGCCAAGCCCAGATGGGCCGGCAGGTCGACGATCTCGTCGGGGCCGCGCTCCACCGGCAGGCCGAAATGGGCGGCCAGCGCCTCAGGGTTCGCCCGGCAGCGCCCCGGCAGGACGATGCGGGTGGCGCCGTCGGGCAGGGTGACGCGGCGCTTGATGATCTCCTCGGTCATCAGCGCGGCGACCTTCACCCCGGAATCGGCGATGCTCCAGGCGAAGCGCTCGGGGGGCAGGGCGCTCGCGACCTTCTCCAGCCGGGCGCGCGCGAGCTTGCCGGTGACGAAGACGAGGTGCTCGGGCGCGCCGCTCATGCGGCGGCCCGGAGGTGGACGGCGCGCTCGCCGGCGGGCCCCAGGATCGCGACCGCGCCACCGTAACGGGCCGCGAAGGCCGGGAACGCGGCGTCGACCAGGCCGATCCGCGCGAGCGCCCGCGCGTCGGCACCCGCCGGCGCGTCGGCGGACTTCACCAGGATGCAGCGGGCGGCGCCGAGCTGCGTCGCCGCCCAGAGCGCGAGGCTGTCCGAGGTGACGTCCCAGGTCTCGGCGATGTCGGGGTGGCCGGCGCGCAGGGCTGCGGGGTCCCAGATGTGGGATCGAAGCGAGCCGGCGCCCTCGCGCGTCACCGTCCGAATGGACGGTTTCACGCCTGTCGCAGCGGTTTCGGATCGAAGCGCGGGTCCCCTCTCCCCATGGGAGAGGGGGCCGCGAGGCTCCACCCGCGTGTCTTCGGTGGCCCCGCCGGGCTCTTGAAGGCGCTGGTCCTCGAAGGCGAGGGCGATGACGGGAAGGCGCGGCTCAATCGCGTGAAGATAGTCCGCCATGCGGCTCATTGCGTCGAGCGCACGGCGATGCGCCTCGGCGTCGTCGAAGCCGTCGCGCCGCTGCGCCGCGCGGACCGCGTCGGCGTGTTCGCCGCCGCCCGGGACGACGAGGCAGGGGCCGAAGGCGCCCTCCGCCAGCGCGACGAGCAGCGCCCGCAGGCGTGCCGGGTCGGCTGAGAGGCTGCCCCCGACCTTGACGACGGTGCGCACGCTCACGCCGCGTCTCGCGCGGCCGGCCGGCGAAGCGCCCGCACGGCTTGCGACAGCCGCTGGGCGTCGAGGCCGTTGCGGCGGTCGCCGTCGCGGCAGAGGCCGCCGCGGAACCCGAGATAGTCCGGCCGGTGGGCGGCGAGGCCGGGGATGTCGCCGACGCGCAGCGACCCGGCGAGCCCCGACACCAGCCCCGCGATGCGGGCCGCGGCGACGAAGGCGGCGAGGCGCTCGCTGTCAATGAGGTCGGGCAGCCGGCGCCCGTCCTTGACCGCCGTGTCGATCATCGCGCCGATGAAGCCCGCCGCCGCGAGGCGCGGCGCGCAGTCCGGCTCGGGATCGTCCTCGGCGAACAGCACGGCGACGAGGCGGCCGGGCGCGGCGGCGCCGGCCGCGTGCAGGGCGGACACGTCGGCGAGCCAGTCGGGGCGAACCGCGACCTTGACCCAGGCGACGCCCGTCTCCGCCATGGCGCGGATCGCGGCCTGCCGCTCCGCCGGGGCCGGCTCCCCGGCCACCGCGCTCGTGGCCGCGCGGCCGGCGGTGTGCGCGACGACGGCGCGGACGATCTCCGCGGGCAGGGCGCCGAGCGCCCCGTTCTCCGGGTCCTTGGCGTCGATCAGGTCGGCGCCGGCACGGATCGCGACCTCGGCCTCGGCGGCGTCGCGGACGCTGACAAGGAGGCGGGGTAGGGGATGGGTCGAGACGGAAATGGCGGACTCGGACACGGGCGACCTGAACGGGAACGGCTCGGAGGCGGCGCGGACGCCGGACGACATCACGATTTGCCGGGCAGGGGCTCGGCGAGAAGGCGGTTCTTGACGATCCAGCGCATGGCATGCGTCCAGGTGTCGTCGGTGTCGGCCCGGATCACCACCTGCCCGCCGCGCACCACCTTGCCTGTGGCGGCGTCGGCGATCGCGACGTTGAGGTTGAAGATCTGGCCCGATCCCTTCTCCACATAACCGGTCACGGCGAGATCCGCACCCAGGGCCTTGGCGATCGGGGCGGCGCAGCCGTCGCACTTGTGGAGCGGCCCCTGCTTGTTCACCTCGGCCGCCTGCGGCGCGGTGTCGACGGGCTCCAGGCCGCCCTTGTCCTTGAGCGCGCTGCGCAGCTCCTCGGTGACGAGGGCGAGCTTGCGCACCTCGTCCGGCCGGGCCTTGCGCCCGCCGACGACGCCCGGATCGAACAGCTCGACGGGGAAGATCGCCGCCTTCATCGGGTCGGCCGCCGCCGCGCCCGGATGGCAGGCGGCGGCGAGCGCGAGGGGCACCGCCGCGCGAAGCATCATACCGCGAACGATTTTGCCGCGTGGGATCATGACGGAACTCCGGTCGGAGGCATCGGGGACGACCGCAACGCCGGCCGCTTCCCGGCATAAGGTCGCGCGGCGGGTTGTTTTTGCAATGATCGGTGCGCGCTGAACGTTTGGACCGACATGCGCTTAGCGTTTGAGTCCGCCCCCGGAATGCTGTTACGGCTCGCCCCCATGCTCGCCATCCTGCACGATCCTGCACCTTCCCTCGGCGCCGCGATGCTCGTCGCCCTCGGTCTCGCCGGCCCGGCGATGGCGCAGGAACCCGCCGCCGCCCCGGCCGCGCCCGCGGAGGCGGCCGCCACCCATGTCGGCCTGATCTACCGGCCGCAGCCCGCGCCGTCCTCCTACGATGCCGAGGCCGCCCCCGAGGACGAGGGGCTGGCCGGCGCGAAGATGGCGATTGCCGACAACAACACCACCGGCCGCTTCACCAAGCAGAGCTACGCGCTGGACGAGATCGCGCTCACCGAGGGCGGTCCCTCCGCGGTCGACGCGGCCAAGGCGCTGCTCGGCAAGGGTATCCGCTTCCTCGTCCTGGCGCTGCCGGCCGACGAGGTGGTCGCCGTCTCGGAGGCGGCCAAGGCCGACGGCAAGGGAGCTGTCGTCCTGAACGCCGCGGCGCCCGACGACCGCCTGCGCGGCGCCGACTGCCGCAGGAACGTGTTCCACATCGCCCCGAGCCGGGCGATGCAGACCGATGCGCTGGCGCAGTACCTCACCGTCATGCGCTGGCGGAAGGTGTTCCTGATCGTCGGCCCGACCGACGCGGACAAGCTCTACGCCGACGCGATGCGCAACTCGGCGAGGAAGTTCGCCCTCAAGGTCACGGCGGAGAAGCCCTGGACCTTCGGGCCGCTGGCCAAGGCGCGGGGCGACACGCCGACCCGCGCCGAGGCGATGGTCTTCACCCGCGGGCTCGACTACGACATGGCGATCGTGGCCGACGAGGAGGCGGACTGGGGCGACTACGTCCCCTATCGCACCGTCGACCCGCGGCCCGTCGGCGGCACGCAGGGGCTTATCGCCACCACCTGGTCGCCGGTGCTGGAGACCTGGGGCGCCGCCCAGGCGCAAAACCGCTTCCGCCGCCTGTCGGGCCGGCTGATGCGGCCGCTGGACTACCAGGTCTGGGCCGCGGTCCGCGTCGTCGGCGACGCCGGGACGGCCAAGAAGAGCGCCGACCCGTCGGTGCTCGCCGCCTCCCTCGTCGACCCGGCCTTCGGCCTGCCCGCCTACAAGGGCGTGTCGCTCAGCTTCCGCCCCTGGGACCACCAGCTGCGCCAGCCGCTGATCGTGGTGCAGCCCAAGGCGCTGGTCTCGGTGGCGCCCGAGCAGGGCTTCCTGCACCAGCGCACGCCGCTCGACACCCTCGGGACCGACCTGCCCGAGACGACCTGCAAGTTCCCGTGACCACGCAAGTTCCCGTGACCGCGCTTGAGGGCAGGGGGAACGCGCCGTTCCGCCGCCCTCGCCACGCGGGCGAAACGCACTACACTGTCGGGCAATAGGGTTTCGGCGCCGTCAGAGCGCCAAGCCTGCGAGACACGAGGGGGAGGATCGCGAATGGACCGCTGCGTGAAAGCAGGGTTGGGGCTCGCCGCGCTCGGCGCGACGCTTCTGGGCTCGGCGCCGGCCGAGGCCTACACGGTCTACGTCTCCAACGAGAAGGGCAACTCGGTCAGCGTGATCGACACCGCGACGATGGCGGTGACCGGGACCTGGAAGGTCGGGCGCCGCCCGCGCGGCATCACCGTCAGCCGGGACGGCAAGGAGGTCTTCGTCTGCGCCAGCGACGACGACCGCATCGACGTGCTCGACGCCGCCACCGGCAAGGTGGTGCGCTCGCTCCGTTCCGGCCCCGACCCCGAGCAGTTCATCCTCGATCGCAGCGGCAACCCGCTCTACGTCGCCAACGAGGACGACAGCCAGGTCACGATCATCGACATCGAGAAGAACAAGGTGCTGGCCGAGATCCCCGTCGGCGTCGAGCCGGAGGGGATGGGCCTGTCGCCGGACGGAAAGGTGCTGGTCAACACCTCCGAGACCACCAACATGGCCCACTTCATCGACACCAAGACCTTCCAGGTGATCGACAACGTGCTCGTCGACGCGCGCCCGCGCTTCGCCGAGTTCACCGCCGACGGCAAGTTCCTCTGGGTCTCGGCCGAGGTCGGCGGCACCGTGAGCGTGATCGACGTGGCCGCGCGCCGCGTGGTGAAGAAGATCACCTTCAAGATCCCGAGCGTGAACGACGAGGCGATCCAGCCGGTGGGCATCCGCATCACCAAGGACGGGACCAAGGCCTTCGTCGCGCTCGGGCCGGCCAACCGCGTCGCGGTGATCGATGCCAAGACCTACGACGTGCAGAAGTACCTGCCGGTCGGCCAGCGCGTCTGGCAGCTCGCCTTCACCCCGGACCAGGCGATGCTGTTCTCCACCAACGGGACCTCCAACGACGTCTCGGTGATCGACGTGGCGGCGGAGAAGGTGGTGAAGAGCATCCCGGTCGGCCTGCTGCCCTGGGGCGTGGCGATCTCGCCGAACTGACCTTTTTCGCACGCAGGATTGCCGTCGACGGCAGCGCGGGGGGAACCGGATGACACGACGACTTCGACGGGCGGTTTCGGGATCGGCGATTTTGGGGCTGGCCGCGATCCTCGCGGCCGGTCCGGCGCTCGCGCTCGACCTCACCAAGAAGCGCGAGAACCTGCCCGACCTCGTCCTCGGCAACGACGAGGGCAACGACTTCGTCGTCGAGAACAAGGACATCGAGCTCGAATCCGGCAAGGCCTACCGGCTGCGGATCGTCGCCAAGGGCCACCAGGAATACAAGTTCTACGCGACCGAGTTCTTCCGCTACATCTGGTGGAACCAGATCGTGATCGAGCACAAGGAGATCCACGGCGGCGGCCCGCCGGACCACTTCGAGTTCGACGACCCGGGCGAGATCGCGATCGAGTTCGTGGCGATCAAGCCGGGCAAGTACACCTGGGAAGCCCGCGGCCTCGAAGCGAAGGGCGTGGCCGGCACGATCACCGTGAAATGACACACCGTGACATGATGCGCGCGCTTGTCCTCGCCGGCCTCCTCCTGACCAGCCCCGCCCTCGCCGACGACAAGGCCGCCTGCGCCGACGGCATCGCCCTGATCAAGGACGCGCTGGCCAAGGGCCCGCCCGAGGCGGCGCTGCCGAAGCTGCGCAAGGCCCTGCGCGTGGCCGAGCGCGAGCAGGGGGAGGGCGAGTTCGACGAGTGCCTCGACGCCGTCGGCGACGCCAAGCGGACGCTCGCGCGATGAGCGCGGGCGCAGTGGGCGCGGGCGCCACAGGCGAGGTTCCGGCGCTCGAGGTGGCCTCCGTCAGCCACAGCTTCGGCGCGCGCCGGGCGCTGTCGGACGTGTCGATCACCGTGGAGCGCGGGCGCTTCATGGCGCTGCTCGGGCCGAACGGCGCCGGCAAGACCACGTTGTTCTCGCTGATCACCCGGCTCTACAACAACCGCGACGGCCGGGTCGCGATCTTCGGCCACGCCCTCGACCGCGAGCCGTCGCGGGCGCTCGCCCGCCTCGGCGTGGTGTTCCAGGCGCGGACCTTGGACACCGACCTCACCGTCGAGCAGAACCTGCTCTATCACGCGGCCCTGCACGGCATCCCGCGCAAGGCCGCCAAGGCCCGGATCGCGGGGCTGCTCGACCGGGTCGGGCTGACGGACCGGCGCGCCGACAAGGTGCGCACGCTGTCGGGCGGGCAATCGCGCCGCATCGAGATCGCGCGCTCCCTCGTCCACCATCCGAGCCTGCTCCTGCTCGACGAGCCCACCGTCGGCCTCGACCTCGAATCGCGCGCCGACATCGTCGCGATCGTCCGCGCCCTCGTGCGCGAGGAAGGGCTCTCGGTGCTGTGGGCGACCCACATCTTCGAGGAGATCGCGCCCGAGGACGACGCCGTGGTGCTGCACAAGGGCCGCATCGTCGCGCGGGGAAAGGCCGGCACCATCGGCCGGGCCGACGAATCCCTCGAGGAGGCGTTCCGCCGGCTCGTGTCTGAGCCGGCCAAGCCGGCCAGGGAGGCCGCATGAGCACGCCAGTCGGCACGTCTGCGACGATCGCCTCTCCCACGAGCCCGGTCGCGCCGCGAGAGACCGCCCATCTCGGGCGGCTCGACGCGGTCGGCTACCTGATCTGCCTCGGCGGCATCGTCCGGCGCGAGCTGCTGCGCTTCTTCAACCAGAAGGAGCGGTTCTTCTCGGCGCTGGTGCGGCCGCTGGTCTGGCTGTTCATCTTCGCGGCGGGCTTCCGCAACACGCTCGGCGTCTCGATCGAGCCGCCCTACCAGACTTACGTCCTCTACGAGGTCTACGTGGTGCCGGGGCTGGCGGTGATGATCCAGCTGTTCAACGGCATGCAATCCTCGCTCTCGATGGTCTACGACCGCGAGGTCGGCTCGATGAAGGTGCTGCTCACGAGCCCGTATCCGCGCTGGCTGCTGCTCCTCGCCAAGCTGATCGCCGGCGTCACCGTCTCGGTGGTGCAGGCCTACGCCTTCCTGGCCATCGCCTGGTTCTGGGACCTCGACATCCCGGCGGTCGGCTACCTCGCGGCGCTGCCGGCCTTCATCGCCGCCGGGCTGATGCTCGGGTCGATTGGCCTGCTGCTGTCGTCGATGGTCAAGCAGCTCGAGAACTTCGCCAGCGTGATGAACTTCGTGATCTTCCCGATGTTCTTCGCCTCCTCGGCGCTCTACCCGCTGTGGCGCATCCGCGAATCCTCGGAGACCCTGTACTGGATCTGCGAGTGCAACCCCTTCACCCACGCCGTCCAGCTCGTGCGCTTCGCCCTCTACGGGCAGTTCGAGCCGGTCTCCTGCGCGGTCGTGCTCGGCGTGACCTTCGCCTTCTTCACCCTCGCCGTCGTCGCCTACGATCCCGGCCGCGGCATCATGGCCCGGCGTGGCGGCCCGGCCGGAGACCCGTCATGATCGTTTTTCGCATCCTCCCTGCGGCGGTTGTCGCCCTCGCCTGCCTCGCCGGCCCCGTGCTGGCCCAACCCAAGACCGATCCCGACTGGCCCTGCGTCCAGCGCAAGGTCGCGACGCTGAGCCCCGGCCAGTTCTGGACCGGGCCGGACATCGCCGGAGCCGGCGCCTGGGGCGACGACGACGACGCGGCGGTGCTGGCCCAGAAGCTCGCCTCCCGCCGCACCGAGCTCAACGAGGTCGACCCGCTGCTCGACGCCTACGTCGCCAAGGTGCCGGCGGCCGACAAGGCCAAGGGCCTCGCCCTCGTCTACGCCGGGGTGTTCGAGGTGGTGAACGGCGAGCGCGACAAGGTGATGGGCGGTATCGCGCGCTACGCGCAGGGGCAGCGCCGCATGGCCGAGCGCATCCGCGACGAGGCCGACACCATCAGCCAGACCAAGGACGGCCCGAGCGCGGCCGACGCCCGCGAGGTCTCGAAGGAGCAATCCGAGATCGAGACCAAGTTCGCCTGGGACCGGCGGATCTTCCAGGAGCGCAGCCAGTCGCTGACCTACGTCTGCGAGGTGCCGCAGCTCCTCGAGCAGCGACTCGGCGAGATCGCCAAGAAGATCCAGGCCCGGCTTTGAAGCCAGAGCCGGCGACCCGGAACCGGGTTGCCGATTCCTCCCGGGCAGCATTGCCGAAAACTCCCTAAGTCTTTGATGAGACATAGAAAATCTGTTGCACGCGAACCACGGGTCGTCCGTTTCGGCGTGTAACGGCGCCGTGAGCGGCGATTTCCGCCGGATCACGGTCGTCCCGCGATTGTCCGATCCCGACGCGCCTTGCATGAGTGCAGCTCAAGCAGTGCAAGGCGAGCAGTGCTGGGTAAGCCCGCCGCAGAGGGGGCGCGCCGCTCGTCGGTTCGGGGTTGGGGAATGACAATGCGGGCGCTTCGTGGAAGCCTGATCGCCTCGGTGGCGTTGCTGCCGGGTGCGGCCTACGCACAGAGTTCGGTGACGCTGTCGGAGATCAGCGTCGTGTCGACGACGCCGGTCGGCGGCTCGGGCTCGGGCTCCACGCGGGCCGCCCCGCCGCTCGGCGCGACCCCGATCGTGTCGCCGAGCGCGGCGCCTGTCTCGTCCGCCGGATCGCCGCGCCTGCGCGGCGGCGAGCAGCCGCTCTACAAGATCCCGAGCACGGTGGAGACCGTCACGGCCGCCGACCTCGACATCGATCGCGGCACCTTCAACGCGGTGGCGACGCTGGCGCGGCGCACGCCCGGCCTCAACCTGTCGGACTCGCAGGGCAACTCGAACCGCACCGACGTGAACTACCGCGGCTTCCAGGCCTCCCCCGTGCAGGGCGTGCCGCAGGGGCTCGCCGTCTACCAGAACGGCGTGCGCATCAACGAAGCCTTCGGCGACACCGTCCAGTTCGACCTGATCCCGCCGACGGCGATCCAGCGCATCGACATCGTCACCGGCAACCCGGTTTTCGGCCTCAACGCCATCGGCGGCGCGGTCAACATCCAGATGAAGAACGGCTTCACCTGGCAGGGCACCGAGGTCACCGCGCTCGGCGGCTCCGACGGCCGCATCGCCGGCGGCCTCGAATACGGCAAGGTGATCGGGCCGTGGAGCTTCTACTTCAACGGCGACGGCCTCAACGACCGCGGCTGGCGCTACGAGAGCCCCTCGACGATCGGCCGCCTCTACACCGACCTCGGCTACCGCACCCTCGATTCCGAGTTCCACCTGATCGGCGGCTTCGCGCGGACCTTCTTCGGCGCGGCGGCCGCGACCCCGGTCGACTTCACCCACGTCGACCCGCGGGCGATCTTCACCTACCCGCAGACCACGACGACCGAGATGGGCACGATGCAGCTGACCGGCCGCGTCGACATCTCGCCGACCTGGGACCTGGCCGGAAACGCCTACTTCCGCCGCTTCAGCAACACCTACGTCGACGGCAACGACGGCAACTTCGAGAACTGCAGCCGCCAATCGAGCAACCGCGGCTTCCTCTGCTTCGAGGATGACGGCTTCACCCGCGCGGCGGGCCAGTCGCAGCTCGCCTTCCGCAACCAGTTCACGATCCTCGGGGCGAACAACCAGCGGATCCCGTTCACCGCGGGCGTCCCCTACGGCACGCTGGACGTGACCAAGACCGAGGCCACGAGCTACGGCGGCTCGCTGCAGGCGGCCAACCGCGACAAGGTGTTCGGCTTCGGCAACAGCTTCGTCGTCGGCGGCAGCATCGACGTGGCCGAGTTCAGCTTCAAGTCGGCGAGCACGCTCGGCGTGATCAACCCGAACCTGTCGGTCACCACCGATCCGAACAACCCGTATTACGGCACCGTCCCCGGGCTCGGCACCACGCAGTTGCGCACCGCCGCCGCGCTCGGCATCGCGCCCTCGAACGTCATCGGCTCGAACCTCTACATGGGCCTCTACGCCACCGACACGTTCGACGTGACCGACGCGCTGTCGCTCACCGCCGGCGCGCGCCTGAACTTCGCCCGCCTGACCACCAACGACCAGACCGGCTTCTCGCCGGACGTGAACGGGACCTACTACTACAACAAGATCAACCCGTTGGCGGGACTGACCTACCGCTTCACCCCCGGCCTGTCGCTCTACGGCGGCTACTCGGAATCGAACCGCGCGCCGACGCCGCTCGAGACCGCCTGCTCCAACCCGGACCGGCCGTGCCTCCTGCCGAACTCGCTGGTCGCCGACCCGCCCCTGAAGCAGGTCACCGGACAGACCTACGAGGTCGGCGTCCGCGGCCAGATCCCGAATTTCTATGACGGCGGGCTCGTGACCTACAAGGTCGGCGCCTTCCGCACGGACCTCGCCAACGACATCATCCAGCTCGCGACGCCAGGCAACGCGGCGCGGGGCTACTTCGTCAACGTGCCGGCGACCCAGCGCCAGGGCATCGAGGTCGCGGGCGAATACACTCGCGGCGACCTCTCGGTCTACGCCAACTACGCGCTGATCGACGCCACCTTCCAGTTCGACGGCACCCTGTCCTCGCCCAACAACCCGCTCGCCGACGACGGCGCCATCGCCGTCCGCCGCGGCAACCAGGTGCCGCTGATCCCCAACCACCAGTTCAAGGTCGGCTTCGACTACCTCGTCCTGCCGGGCTGGCGCTTCGGCATGAACCTCCAGGCCTTCTCCTCCGCCTACTATCGCGGCGACGAGTCGAACCTGAACCCGAAGCTGCCGGCCTACCTCGTGCTCGGCCTCAACACGACGTACCAAGTCACGCCGAACCTTCAGGTTTTCGGTCTGATCACCAACCTGACCAACAACCGCTACGCCAACTTCGGCACCTTCGCCGAGCGCGGCCCGATCGCCGGCAACCTGACCATCAACGACCCGCGCACGACGACGCTGGCGCAGCCGCTCTCGATCTACGGCGGCATCCGCTACGCCTTCGGCGCCGACCCGGTGCCGATGCCGGAGCCGCTGATCCGCAAGTACTGATCGGGCGGGCACAGGCGAGGGGAGGGGCGCGGGCCGCAGGGTCCGCGCCCCTTTCGCGTCTTGGCGCCCCTTTCGCGTCTTGGCGCCCCTTTCGCGTCTCGGGGCGTGCCGGCCCGGGGCCGGACTGCGGCCTCACGCCACCGGAACACGGCCGCGCTTCGTCGCTTGCCCTCTGCAACCGAAACGACGCGGGCCGCGGGCCCGCGCGCCATGCTTCAGGGAGACTCCATGCGACTGGTCCACGCCTTCTCGGCCGCCCTCCTCCTCGCCTCCGCGGCGCCCGCCTTCGCCAGCTCCTGCTCGGAGGAGATCGCGACGCTCGAGCGCCGCCTCGACAGCGCCGGCGCCGAGAAGGTCACCGGCAAGGAGCCGCCGGGCGGTCCGACCTCGTCGAACTCCCCCAAGGCGCTTCCGACCCCGCCCGCTGGCAAGCCGAGCGATCCGGCCGCGACCCCCACCGCCGCCGGCGTCAAGGAAGCCCGCGACCTCGTCGAGAAGGCCCGCGGCGAGGACAAGGCCGGCCAGGCCGACGCCTGCCGCGACACCATCATGAAGGCCAAGGAGAAGGCCGGCGCGCTGCCGTAGGCGGCCCGCGCATCCGTGTCCGAAAGCGAAAGGGCGGCTCTCGCGAGCCGCCCTTTCTGCGTTTCACGGTGCCGCCGCCCGGGCGCGGTCAGTACGCGTTCTCGGTCTTGAACAAAGCGAAGGGCGTGGTCATGAGGATCTGCAAGTCGAACAGCACGGACCAGTTCTCGATGTAGTACAGGTCGTGCTCGACCCGGCGCTGGAGCTTCTCGCTGGTGTCGGTCTCGCCGCGCCAGCCGTTGACCTGGGCCCAGCCGGTGATGCCGGGCTTGACCTTGTGGCGGGCGAAGTAGCCGTCGACGACCTGGTCGTAGAGCGTGTTGGCGGCCTTCGCCTGCAGCGCGTGGGGGCGGGGGCCGACCAGGGAGAGGTCGCCCTTGATCACGTTGAACAACTGCGGCAGCTCGTCCAGCGAAGTCTTGCGGATGAACCGCCCGACCGGGGTCACGCGGGCGTCGCCCTTGGTCACCATCTTCGCCGCGGTGGCGTCGCACGCGTCGACGTACATCGAGCGGAACTTGAACACGTCGATCAACTCGTTGTTGAAGCCATGCCGCTTCTGCCGGAAGAACACCGGGCCGCGCGAGGTGAGCTTCACCGCGAGCGCGACGCCGACCATCACCGGAGCGAGGGCGACGAGCATCGTCAGGCCGACCGTGCGGTCGAACACCGTCTTCATCACCACGTCCCAGTCGGCGATCGGGCGGTCGAACACGTCGAGCACCGGCACCGAGCCGAGGTAGGAATAGCTGCGCGGCCGCAGGCGCAGCTTGGTCGCGTGGGCCGAGAGGCGGATGTCGATCGGCAGGACCCAGAGCTTCGAGAGCATCTGCAGGATGCGCCCCTCCGCCGAGATCGGGATCGTGAACACGATCAGGTCGAGGCGCGTGGTGCGGGCGTAGGCGACGAGGTCGGTGACGGTGCCGAGCTTGGGGTATCCGGCGACCACGTCCGTGGAGCGGTCGTCGTTGCGGTCGTCGAACACGCCGACGATGCGGATGCCGCTCTCGCTCTGCGTCTCGAGGGCGGCGATGAGCTCCTCGGCGGCCTTGCCGCCGCCGACGATGGCGGTACGCCGGTCGAACCGGCCCTTCCGGGTCTGCGCCACGATCACGCCCGACAGGACGAACCGGCCGGTGAGGAGCAGCCCGAGGCCGCCGGCGAAGTACGCCGCCAGCCACAGGCGGGAGTAGTGGTCGGCGACCTTGGCGAGCACGAGGCCGGTGGCGACCAGGAGGAAGGCCAGCATCCAGCCCGCGGAGATCTTGAGGGCGGTCTTGAAGAAGGCGCGGAACGCCGCGATCCGGTAGGTGCCGGCGGCCTGGAAGGCGGCGAGGGCGAGGGCCGCCACCGCGACGACCGCGCCGGCATAGGTCAGCCCGAACGGGACGACCCCGCGCAGCAGCGCCACGTGCAGGCCCGCGCCGAGGCCGACGATCAGGGTGAACTCCGCCGCCCGCACCAGGCCGGCGATCACCACCGGGGAGATCGCCGGGGCCGGCAGGGGGGAGACCGCCTCGGCGGGCGGCGCCATCTTCGGCACCGGCTCCGCGACGCGGGCCGGGTCGGCGAAGCCTGCCGCCACGGTCTCGCCCTGTCCGGCGACCTTCAGGAGATCACGGACGTCGAAGGCACTCATCGCTCGATTCCCAGCAGTTCAGCGGCTTCGTTCGTGCCGGGAAGTATCGCAGGGCTCCCTATAGGATTGTTTAAAGTTGCGGACGGCGACGGCGTCGTTTCGCTGGGATGCGGACAGCAGGCATCACGTTCCTGCGACGGTCGGCGGGCTCAGGCGGCCTCGACGCGGGCCGGTTCGGCCGACGCCCCCGGGCGGCGGGCGCGGAAGGCAGCGGCGTAGCCCGAGAGCACGTCGGCGCCCATCCGCTTCATCGAGAAGCGCTGGCGCACGGAGTCGCTCAGGGTCCGGAACCGGGCGGCGCGGCTCTCGGGCGCCTCGTCGAGGACGCGGGCGATCGCCCGCTGCAGCGCGATCGGATCGCGGGCCGGGACGAGGTCTCCGGCGGCCGAGCCGAAGATCTCGGGGATGCCGCCCACGTCGGTGGCGACCAGGGGCTGTGCGGCGGCGGCCGCCTCGAGCACGACGTAGGGCAGGGACTCGGCGAAGGACGGCACCACCATGATCCGCCCGCGGGCGAGGACGGAGCGGATGTTCTGGGCCGGCTCGAAGGCGATGGCGCCGGCAAGGCCCAGGGCTTCGGCCTTGGCCTGGAGCAGCCCGGCATCGGGGCCGGAACCGACCATCAGCAGGCGCACGCTCCGGCCCTCTTCGCGCAGCAGGGCCAGGGCCTGGAGCAGGATCGGCAGGCCCTTGGCCTCGCGCAGCTCGCCGACATAGAGCAGGTCGAACGGGTCGGCCGCCGGGGTCAGGGGTGCGAACTCGGCCTCGCTCAGGCCGTTGTGGACGATGCGGCTGACGCGCCCGTGGGTGCCGACGTAGGCGCGGTGGCGCCCGGCGACGTACTCGCTCTCGAACAGGAACACGTCGGTGCGGCGGGCGAGCAGGCCCTCGGCGCCCATGTAGACCCGGTGCAGCAGGCTGCCGGGCCGGTAATTGTAGCTGCCGCCGTGCGGGGTGTAGGCGCGGATCACGCTGCGGCCGCCGGGTACGGCAGCGAGGCGGGCGTAGGCGCCGCCCTTGGCGCCGTGCCCGTGCAGGACGTCGGCCGCGACGGCCTCGGCGCGAGCCGCGACCGCGCGCAGGCAGGCGAGGTCGGACGGGTGCGGGTTGCGCCGCATCGGGATGCGGGTGACGCCGAGCGCGAGGCAGGGGGCGAGGTCGGAGAGCGCCTGGACGGCGCGCTCGCCGCCGGTGGTCGCGTCGCAGACGATCCCGACGCGGTGCCCGGTCGCGGCCTGGAGGCGCGCGAGGTCGACCACGTGCCGGAACAAGCCGCCGACGGGCGCGCGGAACACGTGCAGGATGCGACGGGGTTCGGCATCCGAAGGGCTGACGGACGGGGTCACGGCGGACGTCTCCAGGCCGGCGGGTGCGGCGGGCTTCCGCTGTCCTGCCATGCCGGCCCTGTCCAGGCGGTTAAGCGCACGCGACCGCGCCGGCGGACCGGGCCGGGCGCAGTCCTTTCCGGCGCCGAGGGTCAACGTTCGGCTAACGCGCGTCCTACTGATCGCCGAGACGGCGGCCTTGCGACCGCGCTCTCAGAAGAACCGCTCCTTGATGACGATCGTGTCGCCGGGGCGCACGGGATACGTCATCGGCACGATGCCCGAGACCAGCTTCTCGCGGCCGGCCTCGTTGGTCGGCTCGAGGCCGGGGCCGGCGGTGGGGCCGCCCTTGCCCTCACGGGTGAGCACGGCGTAGTCGCGCGCCGCCCGCGGGCCGAACCCGGCGGCGATCGCCACGGCGGTCTCGACCGTCATCCCGTTGACGAAGGGGTACTGCCCCGAGGTGGTGACCTCTCCCAGGATGTAGAACGGGCGGTAGGCGTCGACCTCGACGGTGACGTGCGGCTCGCGCACGAAACCCGCGGCGAGCTTGGTCTCGATGGTGCGGGCGGCCTGGCCGGTGGTCTGCCCGCCGATCTGGACGACGCCGATCAGCGGCATCGCGATGCGGCCGCCGCCGTCGACGGCGTAGATGTTCGACAAGTTGTCCTGTCCGAACACGATGACCCGGAGCTTGTCGCCGGCCGCGAGCGCGTAGCGCGCGCCGATCGAGCCGGTGCCGGTCGCGTCGAGCTGGGCGGTCCGGTAGTCCGGCCGCAGGCAGCCGCCGAGCCCGAGGCTGGTCGCGAGAACGAGGAGGAGTACGCGTCGGTTCATCACCACAGCCGTCGTGATTGCCTGATCGATCGTTTCGTAATCCGTTAAGGTTAAGAAATTCTGTCGCCCCAAGGCGGGCGCACTGCACCGCGCCGGCTTTAACTCTCAAGCAACCTTAACAGGTTCTATTGATCCCACGTGTTGATGCGTGGGCACAGTCGCGGCCCGGCATCGCGAAGAGATCGTGCCATGTCCCGAATCGCCCCGCGCGCGGCCGCCCCGATCGAACGGCCGGCCTTCGCCGCAAGGCCCGCCCCGGCCGACGGCCTCAATCTCGCCCAGGTGCCCGCCCTGCTGCGCCGGTCGTGGCACTGGATCGCGCTGCCGACGCTGGTGGTCGCCGGGCTCTCGACGGTGTTCGTGCAGGTGGTCTCGCCGCGCTACACCGGCGAGGCGAAGCTCCTGCTGGAGAGCCGCGAGGCCGCCTTCGCCCGCACCGCCTCCGAACGCGCCGAGCAAGTCCCGCCGATCGACGAGCAGGCGGTGGCGAGCCAGGTGCAGGTGATGATGTCGCGCGACCTGGCGCGCGAGGCGATCCGCCGGCTCAACCTCGTCGGCAACCCGGAATTCGATCCGAGCGCCGGCACCATCGGCCCGGTCCAGCGAACCCTGATGATGCTGGGGCTGGCCAAGAACCCCCTCGACCGCCCGGCCGAGGACCGGGTGCTGGAAGCCTATTTCGAGCGGCTGCTCGTGTTCCCGGCGGGCAAGTCGCGCATCCTCTCGGTCGAGTTCCGCTCGAAGGACGCGGAGCTGGCGGCCAAGGGCGCCAACACCGTCTCCGAACTCTACATCGCAGCCCTGGAGGCGGCGAAGGTCGACACCGCGCGCTACGCCTCGACCTGGCTCGGCGGCAACATCGACAGCTTGCGCAAGCGCGTGGCTGAGGCCGAGGCGCGGGTCGAGGCCTACCGCGCCGGCAACGGCCTCGTCGGCTCCACCGGCGCCAGCGGCCAGCCGCTCAACGCCCAGCAGCTCGGCGAACTCTCGACCCAGCTGTCGCAGGCCCGCATCCTGAAGGCGGACCTCGCCGGCCGGGCGAAGGCCGTCAAGGAGATGATCAAGGACGGGCGCGCCTTCGAGATCCCCGACGTCGCCAACAACGAGGTCATCCGGCGCACGGTGGAGAACCGCATCACGATCCGCGGGCAGCTCGCCCTCGAATCGCGGACGCTCCTGCCGGCGCATCCGCGCATCAAGGAGCTGACCGCCCAGCTGCAGGACCTCGACGCCCAGATCAAGGCCTCGGCCGAGCGCGTCGGGCGCACCCTGGAGAACGACGCCAAGATCGCGGCCTCCCGCGTCGAGAGCCTGCAGGCGGCCGTGGACGGCCAGCGCGACGTGGTGGTCAAGGGCAACACCAGCGAGATCCAGCTGCGCGCCCTGGAGCGCGAGGCCAAGGTCCAGCGCGAGCAGCTCGAATCCTACCTGTCGCGCTACCGCGAGGCCGCCGCCCGCGACGGCGAGAGCGCCACGCCCGCCGACGCGCGCATCATCTCGCGGGCGGTGACGCCGGAGCTCCCGTCCTTCCCCAAGAAGCTGCCGATCGTCGCCTTCGCGACCCTGCTCACGCTGATGCTCGCCGCCGGCGTGGTCGTCGCCCGCCACCTCCTGTCCGATCCCACGGGGGGCGGTCGCCGCGAACGCGAGGAGGAGGAGGCCGCCGACGCGCCGTCGCCGGCTGCGCGGCCGGAGCGCTTCGCCTTCCCCGAAGCCGTCCCGCCCGCCCATTGGGCAGCCGCCGAGGCCGGACCGGTCGCCGGCACGCATGCGATGGCCGAACCCGTGATGGCCGAACCCGACTTCGCCGAACAGGACTTGGCCGAACAGGACTTGGCCGAACCCGTCTCGGCCGAGCACACCCCGGCGGAAGCGCCGACCGCGGCGAAGGTCGAGGCCGCGCCTGCGTCGAGCCAGCCCGCCACGCCACGCGCCGGCTCCTTCGATCTCGCGCCGCTGATCGCGCGCCTCGAAGCCGGCCCGCGCGCCGGCGGCGGGCGCACCCTCCTCGTGGTCGAGACCGCAGGCGCCGCCCGGCCGGTTCCCGGCAAGAGCCTCGTCGAGGCCCTGGAGGCGGCGCTCTCGGGCCGGGCCTCGGCGCTTGCGGTCGACCTGAACGGCCCGGCCTCCGACGCCGAGGCACCTGGCCTGACCGACCTCGTCGCCGGCGAAGCTGCCTTCCTCAACGTGATCCAGGCCGAACGCGGCTCCGCCATCCACCGGATCGCCGCCGGCTCGCTGGAGATCGAGGTTCTGCTGGAGGAGCCGGCTTCGGTGGCGATCACCATCGAGGCGATGGCCGAGGCCTACGACTGGGTGGTCTGCCGCCTGCGGGCGGAGCCCGGCGCGCACGAGCTGCTCGCCGCCCTCGGCACGCTGATGGACAGCGTGATCATCGCCTCGAACGCGGCGCTCGACGATCCCGACCTCGGCGACCTGTTCGCCATCGCCGAGGATTCCGGCGCGGGCCAGGTGCTGGTCGCCCAGGACAAGCCGGCGCAGGATCGGCCTGCCCGGCAGCGGCACGACCGGACGGCGCAGGACGACGCCGAGCCGATGGCGTTGCGCCTGTCCGCGGCCTGACCGGGACGCCGTTCCCGCCCATCCAAGCGGATGGCGGGGACGAGCCCTTCAACCGGCCCGCATCCGCCGCAGCCGCTGCACGAGGGCGAACAGGCGCGGGTCGCGCTTGATCCGGCGCTTGAGCCGGGTGAGGCGCGTCGCGACGAGCCCGTAGGCGTGGCCGCGGAGCGTCACCGGCAGCATCACCTCCACCAGCGGGATGGTCTCGTCGCAGATGCTCGCCTTGTAGCGGGCCTCGCCGACGCCGAGATCGAAGGCGCGGCGGCCGCGGGCGGCCTGGTCGCGCACGAGGTGATGGAGCAGCAGGTCGCCGGGGCTGAAGCGGGCGACCTCGGGATCGGCGTCGAACGCCGTCATCATGCCGGAATAGCGCGCGCCGTCGACGGCGCCGCCGAAGGTCGCGAGCACGCGGCCGGTCGCCTCCAGCACCAGGGCGTGAACCTCCACCGCCGGGTTCTCGCTCGCGGTGGCCTCGCTCAGGAAGGCGCGGATCGCCGGGTCGGCATAGGGGTCGTCGATGCCCATGGCGGAGAAGCGCGCCGCCTTCTGCGCGTAGAAGGCGGACAGGTACCGCTCGGCCTCGGCGCCGTCCGCCGCCTTGCGGTAGGCGAGGGGGCCGTGCGCCTCGATCAGGCGCTTCTCCTTCGAGCGCAGCTTCTTGCGCGCGTCGGCGCTGAAGGCGCGCCTGAGCGTCGACTCGGGGTCGGGGCCGAGCATCATCCCGTAGCCGTCGCTCGGCGCGGCCTCGCCGCGGATCGCCAGCGGGTTGACCGCGCCGTCCCAGGTGCGGGGCTGGTGCCCGAGGGCGTAGACGTCGACGCCGGAGGCGCGCCCGACCTGGCCGAGCGCCGCGATCACGTCCTCGGCCGGAACGGCGGCGGCGTCGCGGGCGGAGAACAGCGGCAGGTGGTAGTTGGCGTGGTCGCCACCGAGCGTCCGGGCGATCGCGACGCCGCGGCGGCGCTCGACCACCAGCGGCAGCAGGATGCGCGGCCGGCCGGCGGCGTCGCGCAGGACGACGACCCGCAGCGCGCCGGGGGCGACGGTCGCTCCCGCGTAGGCGCGGACCCAGTCGAAGCGCTGGTAGGGCGTGGCGAGGCAGGCGGGGTCGGCCTCGAGCCCGCGCCACAGGGCCTCGACGGCCGCGAGGTCGGTGAAGACCTCCGCGGTCAGGCCGGACTGAGCGTGCGCGCGGGCCATGGTCGCTCCTGCGAGATCCCGGTCCATCGGACCGCCTGCCACGACCGCCATCGCCCATCCCCCGCGCCGACCCCCGTGGAGGCGGCAAACCATCGGTCCCGGGCGCCACTTCTGGGCACCGGCCCCTAAGCCGGGGTGTACGTGGCAACGCGAACGCGCGGTCGGGCCGGGCGAAGCGCCGGCGTGGCTAACGGATCGTTGCGCGCCGCAGGCACGGCCCGAGCCTCAGCCTTTGTTTACGCCGAACCGGGACAAGGAAGGGGGGCGCCGCGCACGGCGTCGCCCGTGTTGCGTTCCTGCGCCACCGAGGCGGTGCCATGCTGTCGTCCCGAAACCGCCACCGGCTGTTCGAGGCCGGGTTCCGGGCCGTCTCCGCCACGGGGGCCGACCGCTGGCTCGCGCCGGCCGCCTGCGGCCTCGGGGTGATCCTCACCTTCCACCACGTCAGCCCGGAGGCCCCGGGTCCTTACGCGCCCAACCGCCTGCTCTCGATCACGCCGGACTTCCTCGACGCGACCCTGCGCGAGCTCGACGCCCGCGGCTTCGAGGTCGTCGGCCTCGACGAGGTGCCCGAGCGCCTCGCCGCCGCGCGCTACCGGCCGCCCTTCGCGGTGCTGACCTTCGACGACGGCTACCGCGACAACGTCGTGCATGCCCGGCCCGTGCTGGCCCGCCACGGCGTGCCGTGGACGCTCTTCGTCACCAGCGACTTCGCCGACCAGACCGGGCGGCTGTGGTGGATCGAGCTGGAGCGGGCGATCGGCCGGCTGGAGCGGGTCCGCGTCGCCGTCGGCCCGCGCGACGTGGACCTGCCGGCGCGCAGCCCGCAGGAGAAGGCCCTCGCCTTCGAGGCGGTCTACCGCGACCTGCGCGGCGGCTCCGAGGCGCGGCTGCTCGACCGGATCGCAGCGCTGTGCGCGGAGGCCGGCATCGCCCCGGGCGCGGTCGCCCGCGAGCTCTGCCTGTCGTGGGACGACCTGCGGGCGCTCGGCCGGGACCCGGCCGTCACCTTCGGCGCGCATACGCGGAGCCATCCGATGCTGGCCAAGCACGGGATCGAGGCGGTCGCCCGCGAGGTCGGCGAAGGGCGCGAGCGGCTGGCAGCCGAGCTGGCGCGACCGGTACGGCACCTGTCCTACCCGGTGGGTGACCCGACCTCGGCCGGCGCACGGGAATTCGGGCTCGCCCGCGACCTCGGCTTCGAGACCGCGGTGACGACGCGGCCGGGCCATCTCTTCCCCGACCATGCCGGCCACCTGCACGCCCTGCCGCGGGTCTCGGTCAACGGCTGCCACCAGTCGCGGGCGGCGCTTTCCGGCCTGCTCTCGGGCGTGCCGTTCCTCGCCTGGAACCGCGGCCGGCGCCTCAACGTGGCGTGAGGCGCGGGCCCGCGATCACCGACGGCGGCGGCGATGGCGGTAGGAGCGGCCCTCGCTGCTGCCCGCGGTGAACACCGCGCTCTGGCGGCCGCGGCGGACGCGGTATCGCCCGCGCCGGCCGCCGCGAGGCTCCTCGACCGCCTCGTCGGCCTGGGCGGCGGCAGCCGCCGTCGCGGGCAGGGCGGGGGCGGGCGGGGTCTCGCCCGCCGCGTAGCCGCCGGCGACGTTCTTGGCCGCGGGGCCGAACATGGCGAGGCACTGGTTGTAGGCGAGGTCGTTCTTCAGGCGCTCGCATTCCCCGACCGAGCGCGGCGTCCCCTGGGCCTGGGCGGCGGCGCCGAGCCACAGGAGGAGCAACCCGGCGAGGGCGGGGGACGATTTCGGGAGGGGCATGAACGACATCTGCGAGGCGAGCGGCGCGGGTCGGCCGCTTCTCGCCCCCGAGTGCGGCGAAAACGCGGGCAGCCTCAGCGGTCGGGCCGTTCCATCCACTTGATCAGCGGCATCAGCGGGAAGATCCAGGCGATGCCCAGGATGCTGTAGAGCACGGTCTGGAGCAGGGGCGGGGCCTCGGCGATGCGGCTGTCGGCGAGAGCCATCGCCAGCGGCGCGTAGACGATGACGAAGCCCAGGATCCCGATCGTCCCGATCAGGGTGCGGGTGCGGCGGCGCATGCAATTCCCTCGTGCGAGCCCCGGGGGTAGCGCCGAGGCGCGACGATGGCAACGCGTCGGATCGGCGCCATCCCCTTGGCTTCCCTACGATTCGGGTGGCGTGCGGCAACGCCGGACGTTGCCGCGGGCGCCGGCTTTGCCTAACCCGGTGGCTCCCTCTCACCGATCCGAGCGACGACGCCCCGATGAGGCCTGCCGAATCCCCGCGCCGCGAAGGCGCCGTCCGCACCTGGCTCTACCTCCTCGCCGCCCTCGTGGTCGCGATGGTGGCGGTCGGCGGCGCGACGCGCCTGACCGGGTCCGGCCTGTCGATCACCGAATGGCGCCCCGTCACCGGCGTGGTGCCGCCGCTTTCGGCCGCCGACTGGGCGACCGAGTTCGAGAAGTACCGCGACACGCCCCAATACCGCATCCTCAACCAGGGCCTGGGCCTGTCCGACTTCAAGGTCCTGTACTTCTGGGAATGGGGCCACCGCCTGCTCGGGCGGATCGTCGGCCTGGTGTTCTTCCTGCCGCTGATCGCGTTCTGGTGGCGCGGCATGCTGAGCCGGCGCCTCGGGCTCGGCCTGCTGACGCTCGGAATCCTCGGGTCCGCGCAAGGGGCGATCGGCTGGATCATGGTGGCCTCGGGGCTGCAGCCCGGCATGACCGCGGTGGCGCCGATCAAGCTCGCCCTCCACCTCACCATGGCGAGCCTGATCCTGGCGGGCCTCGTGTGGCTCGCTGCCGGCGAGCGCAGCGCGGGCGTCGCCCCTGCCGCGCCGCGGCTGCGCGCGGTCGCGCTCGCCCTGCCGGCTCTGGTGCTCGCGCAGATCTTCCTCGGCGGGCTGGTGGCCGGCTCCCATGCCGGCCTCGTCCACAACACCTGGCCGACCATGGACGGCGCGCTGATCCCGCCGGCGGAGACCCTGTTCTCGGTGCGGCCCTGGATCGAGAACTTCGTCGACAACGTGACCCTGGTCCAGCTGAACCACCGGCTCACCGCCTACCTGCTCCTCGCCGTCGCCCTCGCGCACGCGGTCGACGCGCGGGTCGCCGCCCCGGGCAGCTCCGTCGCGCGCCGCGCCACCGGCGTCGCCGGTCTCGCCCTGGCGCAGGCCGGCCTCGGGATCGCGACGCTGCTCATGGCCGTGCCGCTCTGGGCGGCGCTCGCACACCAGGTTTTGGCGATGGCCGTGCTGGTGATGGCCACCGTGCATGCGCGCCTGAGCCGCGGCCTCGTGCGCGCGCCCCGCGCCAGCGGGCCGGCGGTGGCGGCGTTCGGCTTCGAGGCGCTCGCAGGCCGGGGGGCCTGACGGAGCCTCGGAGACCTCTGACATCACCGGTTCAGGATGAAGATTGATCCTGAACGGTGGAAAAGTCGCGATCGACCGGGACTGCGTGGTCTGCCGGTGGAACGAGTGTCATCGAAACGGCTTAGCCTTGACGCGTTGCAGGAGGCTGTGATGTTCCTGGCCGAAGATGGACGACCGGTCGGTCTGACCTGGCACTACACCCCGCGCGAGATCGTCGCCGACGGGGTGGTCCACGGCCTCGGCGTGCTCCTCGGCCTCGCCGGTGCGGTCGCCCTCGTCTCGATGGCGCTGACCGAGCATCTCGGCCTATCCGAGCGGATCGCGGTGGCGGTCTACGCCACCGCACTGGTCTCGATGCTGGCGGTCTCGGCGACCTACAACCTCTACCCCGTCGGCCGGCGCAAATGGTTGCTTCGCCGGGCCGACCACGCGCTGATTTACCTGATGATCGCCGGCACCTACACGCCGCTCGTCGCCCTCGTCGGGACAGGGCCGATGGCCTGGGGGCTCCTCGCCTTCGTCTGGATCGTGGCCGGGATCGGCATCGCCGTGAAGCTGCTGCTGCCCGGCCGCTTCGACCGCCTGTCGATCGGCCTCTACCTGCTGCTCGGCTGGTGCGGCCTGTTCGCCTACGAATCCGTGATCTCGGCCCTGCAGCCGACCGCCCTATGGATGCTCGCCGTCGGCGGCCTGCTCTACTCGGTCGGCGTCATCTTCCACGTCTGGCGCAAGCTGCCGTTCCAGAACGCCATCTGGCACGCCTTCGTGCTCGCCGCGGCCGCCTGCCACTACGGCACGGTCTGGGCGAGCCTCGCCGGCGCCTCGGCGACCTGAACGGCGAGCGGGTCGGCGCCTTACGGCGCCACCGTCCAGGGGCTGATGATCCGCATCGAGGCCTGCTGCGGCACGAGCGTCGCGGGGGTGCGGGGGGTGCTCTTCAGGCGCTCGACGAACTTTCGGGCCTGGTCGGCCGGCAAGGCCGAGGCCGGCGCCATCAGGGCGGCGAGCTGCTTGCGGGTGCCGCGGTCGACGTAGGTCGAGCGCTCCACCGGGACGAAGTCGCGCATCGTGTGCGCCGCGTCGGGATCGCCGGTGAAGACGCGGGCGCCGGTGTTCAGGACCACGATGTCGCCGGGGCGCAGAGTCTCGTCCTTCATCAGGGCGGCGACGGCGCCGCCCTTCATGTCGATCGGCTTCTGGCGATCGGTGATCCGCACCTTCAACGGCTCGGAGGCGGGCAGGGCGGCGTAGCGGATCCGCGGACGCGGCGCGGCGGCCCGGCGGCTGCGGTGACGGATCTGGGCCCCGGCGTAGGCGGGCTGGCTCGGCTCGGGCGCCTGCACGGCCGGCCGCGCCCCGCCGAACAAGGCCTCGAAGAAGCCGATCTCGGCCGCTTGGGCCTGGGCGGCGCCGCCTGCGACGAGGCCGCCGGCGATCACCACGGCGAGGGCGCGACGGTTCAAGGACGACGTCATCGATCCCTCCGAGGATGCTCGAGCATTGGAAATGGGGCGCACCGCACGGCGCGTGCGCTGCGACACCCCCTCAACGACAACTTAAGCGCGACAGTTCCGCGGACATTGCACGCAACGTCGGCAGGTCGGCTCGGTGTGTCAGGGCGGGAGGCGGGCTCGCGAGGGCGAGCGTGCGACGAGCCTACGAGAGGCGCTCGCGTCGGGGTCGGATTGCGTTCGCGCCGTCCTCGTTCGGGTTCTCATGCCCCGTACGAGTCGTGCATTCGGGTCGGGACGTGGCGCCCGGCGTCAGGCCGGCGCGGCCTGCTCGCCCTCGCCGATGCAGTCGAGCGCGCGCTCGACGGCGCCGACCGCGTCGAGCAGGTGCTGGACCGTGCGCTCGACCTCGAGGGCCGGGCGCCCCATGGCGGCGGCGCGCGCGCTCACATCCTCGAGCTGTTCGAGCAGCGTGAGGAGGTCGCCGGCGACGGCGACGACCTCGCACCGGGCGAGTTGCTGCACGGGGGTGCGCGGGCGGAAGGGCAGGACGTTGCTCATGAAGGCTTTCGGCTCATCCCGGCGGTTGTCGCCGGAACGCGGCCGCTTGGCCAGGGTTGTGGGGCGGCTCCTCCACACGAATGCCCCGGTTCGCGGCCGCAAAGCCACGCCGTGGTGACTTTTCCGTGGCCATCCGACATCGGATCCCCGGCAACCGCTTTACGCGAGCGGCACCGCCTTGACGCGGCCACACCGGCCCGACACCTCCGCCGGCACCGGCGATTCCCGCGCCTCCCTCACGATGACGCCCCAGGAACCTGCGATGCGCCCCGTCCCGACCCTTCGGACCCTTGCTCCCCTCGCCCTCGCGGCCGCCCTGCTCGGCGGCCTCGCCGCCTGCAACAGCGTCGACGGCCCCGACAGCCGCAGCGGCCTGGCGGAGACCTTCAACACCGACAACTACCGGCGCTCGAACGACACCAACGGCACCCAGACCCGGCCCGACGTGAACCGCCTGTACACGCAGCCCTCGATGCCCTCGATCGTGAATCGCGGCTACTGATCCGCCGGCGTCTCCGATCGTTCGGGCCGGTCCCCGCGCCGCCTTCCGCGGTGCGGGGCGAGGCCCCGGGGGCGCTTAGCGCTTGGCGAGGGCGTCGGCGAAGGCCGCGATGCGGTTGCGGGCGTAGGTCGGCAGGCCGGCGCTGATCGAGGTGCCGGTGTTGAAGCTCGAGTTGCCCATCAGCACCTGCGCCGGCAGCAGGTTCCTCAGCACGGGCACGCGGGCGTATTCCGCCTTGCGGTCGAGGACGTCGCCCTTGATCGCCAGCGCCATGTAGGTGGTGACGACGGTCTTGGTCGGGTCGTTCGGCATCGGCTGGAACACCGCCAGGAACTTGCCGAAGCGCAGGATCTGGTTGACCCAGAAGATCGTCTGCTCGAGCCCGCCCGTCACCGTGGTGTCGACCTTGGTCAGCGCCCCCAGGCTCGCGGCCCGGTCGGGCGGTAGGGTGCGCAGCTCGCTCTGGAACGAGACGAACTCGGCGATCTTCTTGGCGCCGCCCTCCTCCAGCTTGTTGGCGAGCTTCACGCCCAGCGGCAGCTTGCCCTCCAGGTCGTAGCGCGACTCGATGCACACCGTGCCCGGCTCGCACCACGGCCGGTCGGGACGGCGGGCGAAGGCCGCGGCCGGGTCCTTCGTCGG
Source organism: Methylobacterium cerastii (assembly GCF_022179125.1). GTDB lineage: Bacteria > Pseudomonadota > Alphaproteobacteria > Rhizobiales > Beijerinckiaceae > Methylobacterium > Methylobacterium cerastii. The sequence goes on along the minus strand of NZ_BPQG01000028.1, from coordinate 27,622 downwards.
CGTCACGTCGGCGGGGTCGAGCGCCTTGTGCTTGATCGCCGGGTCCATCGCCTGCACGAAGCCGAGCTGCGCCAGCGCCGACAGGTCGATCGCCTCGGCGGGCCGTGCCACCACGAAGCGCCCCTCGGCGACGTAGACCTTCAGCGCCTCGTGCCGCGGCTTGGCGACCCCGTTCACGGTGGTGGTGTAGTCCGGCTCCTTGTAGCCGGGGAAGGGCGAGAGCGCGGCCGCCTCCACCGGCTTGGTCCGCACCCAGTCGAGGTAGGGCGTCAGCCCGTTCTCGGGCGCCGAGGGGGTGTCGCGGTGGTCGCTCACCAGGATCGTCCCGGGCTTCAGCGTGGTCGGGTCGACGGCGGCGACCGAGGCGACCTCCCGGATGCGCCCGGCCGTCGCGGCCGTCGCGGCCATGCCCGGTTGCGCCGGCGAGGGGGGCGTCGCCTGGGCCATCGCGGACGGGACGCCCGCGAGCACGAGCAGGGGCAAGGCAAGGCGAACGGGTCGCTGCAGCAGCACGGAAGGACCTCGAAGGGGAGAAGGGGGGGGCGGCGTCAGTAGCGCGGGTCGTCGCCGAACAGGTAGTCGGGATCGCGGCGGCGCGGGCGCAGGTCGTCGTCGCCGAAGGGCGAACGCGCGGTCTGGCCGGGCCAGGGCCGGTAGCCGCCCTCGACGTCGCCCTGCGCCCGCCGGCTGCGGAGCGCCGGGCGGCGGTCGCCGAACGGGTCGAGCAGGTCGGCGTCGGGGGCGCGGTTGCCGAAGGCGTCGCCGGCCACGTCGGCGCCGTCCTCGGTCCCCGAGAGGTCGCCGTCCTCCGCGTCCGGCCGCATCGCGTAGGCGTTCTCGCGCGGCAGCAGCTTGTACTGCGTGTCGGCCATGCGGCCGTCGGCGGCCTTGCGGAAGTGCTCGGTGAACCCGCCGCCCGCGACGCGCTGCCCGCTGCGCGGGTCGATCGAGACGTCGACGAGCATCTGACGCGCCTCGGGGGAGGGCGGGGCGAGCGGGGTCTTGGCCACCCCGTTGGCCCAGGCCGCCTGGAAGATCGCCGACGCGATCGGCACGGAGACGTGGCCGCCGGTCTGGCCGCGGCCGAGCGTCTTGCGGGTGCCGTCGGCGTTGTCGTAGCCGACCCAGACCACCACCGTGACCTCGTTGGTGAACCCGGCGAACCACGCGTCGTTCTCGTTCTCCGAGGTGCCGGTCTTGCCGGCGACGAACTGCGAGACCCGCGACAGGGCCGCCGCGGTGCCGTGGTTGGTCACGCCCTGGAGCATGGTCTTGAGTTGGTAGAACGCCACCCGGTCGGCCGAGCCGATCCGCACCGGCTCGCGGGCGGCGTGGGCGTAGACGGGCGTGCCGTCGCGCTCGACCCCTTCGAGGGCGTAGGGCGCGGTGCGCGCGCCCTCGTTGGCGACCGCGGCGTAGAAGCCGGCGAGATCGATCATCCGCACCGGCTGGGCGCCGAGCACGAACGGATAGTACGGCTCGCAGGCCGCGTAGATCTGCGCCTCCAGCGCGATGTCGCAGACGCGCTTGAGGCTGGCCGGCGCCTTGTCCGCGATGCCGCCCTGGAGCAGGCGGGCGGTGACGAGGTTCTTCGAGAATTCCAAGCCCCGCCGCAAGGTCGTCGGCCCGGAGCCGCCGCCGTCGTAGTTCTTCGGTGACCAGCTGTCGCCGACCCCGCCGATCGGAGGCAGGGTCACGGGCGCGTCCATCACCAGGGTGTTGGGCTGGAGCCCGGCGTTGAGGGCCGCGAGGTAGGTCAGCGGCTTCAGGGTCGAGCCCGGCTGGCGCACCGCCTGCGTCACGCGGTTGAGCTGGCTCGCCGGATAGGAGAACCCGCCGGCCATCGCCAGGATGCGCCCCGTTCGGTTCTCCAGCACCAGAGCCGCACCCTGCACGGACGGCTTCACCCGGATCTCGGCACGAAGGCCCTTCTCGTCACGAGGCCCCTTGCCCTCGCGCAGCTTCACCCGGACGACGTCGTAGGGCTGCAGCTTGCCCCGCGCGATGCCGGGATCGAGCGACGCGACGCGGCCGTCGCCGAGCCCGACCTTCACGCCGTTGCGGCCGGTCTCCAGCACCACGGCGAGCGGCCAGCGCACGTCGTAGAGCACCGGCCGGGCGCTCTCGAGCGCGCGCAGCCACACGGGCTTCCCGGCCGGCGCGGCGACGGTCGCCTTCCCGCGCGCCGGCCTGCCGACGGGCGCCTTCGCCTCGGCAGGCTTGATCTCGGCAGGCTTGATCTCTGTAGGTTTGGCCTCCGCACCGGTGACGCCCGGCAGCGATTGCGGCGCGGCCTCGGGGGCGGGGACCGCCGCCTGGAGCTTGCGCACGCTCTCGGTGAGGTTGAACTCCGGCCCCGGATAGGTCTGGCGCCCGGTGCCGCGCTCGTAATTCGCCAGCCCGTCCTGCAACGCACCCTCGACCGCCCGCTGCAGCCCGGCGTTGATCGTCGAGCGCACGGTTAAGGAGTGGGCGGTGAGCGAATCCAGCCCGGCGAAGGTGCGGGCCTCGCGGGTGAGGTGGTCGACCACGTAGAACCCGGAATCGCGCCGCGCGGTCTCGACCGGCTTCAGCCCGAGGTCGGAGGCGACGGCCGCCGCCATCTCGGCCTCGGTGATCGCCCCCTCCTCCTTGAGGCGGGCGAGGACGTAGGCGCGGCGCTCGCGGGCCCGCTCGGGGTACTTGTCGGGGCTGTAGAAGTTCGGCCCCTTGGGCATGCCGGCGAGCAACGCCGCCTCGGGCAGGGTGAGTTGCCCGACCGACTTCCCGAAATAGCTCCTGGCGGCCATCTCGATGCCGTAGGCGCCGCGGCCGAGATAGATCCCGTTGAGGTAGAGCCCGAGGATCTGCGGCTTGCCGAGGATGCGCTCCAGGCGGGAGGCGACGATCATCTCGCGGATCTTGCGCTCGTAGGTGACGTCGTCGCCCACCGAGAGGTTCTTCACCACCTGCTGCGTGATGGTCGAGCCGCCGGCCGGCCGGCCGGGGGCGGCGAGGTTGCCGATGAAGGCGCGGATCACGCCCCGCTCGTCGATGCCGTGGTGGCTCTCGAAGCGCTTGTCCTCGGCGGCGATGAAGGCTTGTCGGACCAGCGGCGGCACGTCGGCGATCGGCACGACGAGGCGGCGGCCGTTCGGCTCGAAGGTCTCGGCGAAGGGCTTCCCCGAGGCGTCGAGGATGCGGGTCATGCCCGGCAGCGCCTTGTCGCGCAGGGCCTCGGCGGTCGGCAGGTCGGTGGTCGCGCGGTTGTAGAACTCGATCACCTCGCGGGCGTCGAACGGCGAGCCCTTCGGGTTCTCGCCCTTGCAGAACTGCTTGTAGCTCGTATTCAGCTCGCCGATGTCGAGCCCGTGCAGGATCTTGGGCGCCGCCGGCCCGGCCACGGCCGTCGGGTCCTCCATCGCGGTGGAGATCAGCTCGTCGAGGTTGATGTCCTCGATGTCGAAGGCCTTTCGCATGTGCGCGCAGCCGTCGCGCAGGATCTGAACGACCTGCGGACCGTCCACGGCCGGGTCGAACTGGGTCTTCAGCGCCTCGGGCTTGGTCGTGACCTGGCTCAGCGTCAGGGCGGTCGCAAACAGCTTGATCAGGATGGTGTTCATGCGATCCGGGGCACCGGCACGGCTGGGTTTCTCAGCGCACGCCGACCTTTGGCGCGGGCGGCTGAACAGGGCGTGCACAACGCGGCTGTTTTAAGGAGCCTCCCAGGCTCGGGGCTTGCGTGCGGCCGCGTATTGACGCCTCGTATGGACACGTTACGGTGAGGTGCGATGTTCGAGTGGGACGAGGCCAAGCGCCGGACGAATCTGCTCAAGCATCGGCTCGACTTCCGAGATGCGGCCGCCCTCTTCGATGGCAGACCGCGGCGAGAGACGCCAGTTCACGGTCGCGATCCTGGACGACCTGTTCGTCACCCTGATCTGGACATGGCGGAGCGAGACGCGGCGAGCGATCTCGATGAGGAGAGCACGCAATGGAGAGCGGGAAGCGTATCGTCAGCTATCCCTCCGCGGAACTGAAGGCGATGGTTGAGCGCGGGGAGAGCGAGACCGACTGGGAGGCCGTGAAGGCCATGACCGATGCCGAGGTCGAGGCCGCGATCGCGTCCGATCCCGACGAGGCGGGGCGGGAGATCGACTGGAGCAAGGCGGTCTTCCACCCCGAGTCGCGCAAGAAACCGATGACGATCCGGCTCGACGCCGACGTGCTGGCCTTCTTCCAGGGCCAGGGACGCGGGTACCAGACCCGGATCAACGCCGTGCTGCGCGCCTACATGGAACACGCGCGGAAGTAGCCGTCCGTCCGTCCGTTCCGTCGCCGCGCCCGGACGCCGCGGCCCCTTCGACCCCGACGAGGGCCACGCGCATGATCAACGACCTCTGGTACAAGAACGCGGTGATCTACTGCCTGTCGGTCGGCACCTTCATGGATGCCGACGGGGACGGGATCGGCGATTTCGCCGGGCTGGAGCGGCGGCTCGACTATCTCCAGGGGCTCGGCGTCACCGCGGTCTGGCTGATGCCGTTCCAGCCCTCGCCGAAGCGCGACGGCGGCTACGACATCGCCGACCATTACGGGGTCGACCCGGCCTACGGCTCGCTCGGCGACTTCGTCGCCTTCACCCACGCCGCCAAGCAGCGCGGCCTGCGGGTGCTGATCGACCTCGTGGTCAACCACACCTCGGACCAGCACCGCTGGTTCCAGTCCGCCCGCTCCGACCCGGATTCGCCCTACCGCGACTGGTACGTCTGGTCGAAGGAGAAGCCGGCCACGGCCTCCGAGGGCATGGTGTTTCCCGGTGTCCAGAAGACGACCTGGACCTGGGACGCGCAGGCCAAGGCCTACTACTTCCACCGCTTCTTCGACTTCCAGCCCGACCTGAACACGGCCAACCCCGCGGTGCTGGCCGAGATCCTGAAGATCATGGGGTTCTGGATCGAGCTCGGGGTCTCGGGCTTCCGCATGGACGCGGTGCCCTTCGTCATCGCGCGCAAGGGCGCCGACGTGGCGGGTGCGCCGACCGAGCAGTTCGACATGCTGCGCGACTTCCGCGAGTTCCTGCAATGGCGCAAGGGCGACGCGATCATCCTGGCCGAGGCCAACATCCTGCCCAAGCAGGACCTCGACTACTTCGGCGACGACGCCGACCGCATGCACATGATGTTCAACTTCCAGATCAACCAGGCGACGTTCTACGCGCTGGCCGGCCACGACGCGCGGCCGCTGGCCAAGGCGATCGAGCGGACGAAGCCGCGCCCGCTCTCGTGCCAGTGGGGCATCTTCCTGAGGAACCACGACGAGCTCGACCTCGGCCGCCTGACCGAGAAGCAGCGCCAGACCGTCTTCGAGGAATTCGGCCCCGAGAAGGGGATGCAGCTCTACGACCGCGGCATCCGCCGCCGCTTCGCGCCGATGCTCGACGGCGACCCGCGCCGCATCCGCCTGGCCTACTCGCTGATGTTCACCCTGCCCGGCACGCCGGTGCTGCGCTACGGCGACGAGATCGGCATGGGCGACGACCTGTCCCTGAAGGAGCGCGACTGCGCCCGCACGCCGATGCAGTGGACCCCCGAGGCCCAGGGCGGCTTCACCCGGTCGGCGACGCCGACCATGCCGCCGATCGACCACGGCCCCTACGGCTACGCCCACGTCAACGTCGCCGACCAGCGCCACGACCCGGGCTCGCTCCTCAACTGGATGCAGAGCATCATCCGCCTGCGCAAGGAGGCGCCGGAGATCGGCTGGGGCGACGTCACCGCCCTCGAGACCGGCCGGCCGGCGGTGCTGGCGCTCCGCTACGACTGGCGCGGCAACGCGGTCCTGTGCGTGCACAACCTCGGGCCCGGCCCGACCGAGCTCGCTCTCGACACCGGCGTCGCCGCGCCGGACGGCCTCGTGCTCGTCGACCTGCTCACCGGCGCGCGGAGCGAGGCGGACGAAGACGGGCGCCACTGCCTCTACCTGGAGGGCTACGGCTACCACTGGTTCCGGGTCGGCGGCCTCGACGCGCTCCTGAAGCGCAAGCCGACCTGAGGGGCGCGGACGCCTCGCGCTTGCGCCCCCGGCAGGGTAGGGGGGAGCACGAAGCGAGATGCCGATGCCCCGACGCCCCCCTCTTTCGCCCGATGCGACCATCGCGGACGTGCTGCCCGACCTGGAGGACGGCGAGGCCTACCTTCGCGCCGTGCTCGCCACCATGCGGATGTGCCAGAAGCATTTCGGCGACGCCGCGGTGCGGATCGGCGTCACCGCCAAGGGCGGACCGCCCTCGTACCGGATCGACCGCCCGGCGCCGGACGGCGCGGAGGGGCGGGTGCTGTTCGGCGCCTATGGCGGCCGGTCGCACGACCGCTTCACCCAGGTGAACACCGCCGAGACCCGCTGGAGCAGCCGGGCGCTCGGCATGGCCGAGATGCTGGCGCTCCACGACGGGTTCCGCCGGCCGAAGGGCGGCGCGTCAGAGTAAGGCGCCGGGCGCGCGTCAGAACCGCAGCCGCATCCCGGTCATGAAGGTCCGCGGCGGCCCGGCGAAGATCGCCCCGCTCGTGCCGGCCAGGACGGCGCGGCCGTTCTGCAGGCCGGTGACGGCGTTGAGGGAATTGGCGAGCGGGTTGGCGGCGCCGACAGTGGCCGTGTCGAACACGTTGCGGACCTCGCCGTAGAGGTCGAGGCGCCGGGCGTAGCCGACGAGCGCCGTCGCGTAGTGGACGTTGAGGTTCAGGACCGCGAAGCCCGGCACCCGCAGCAGGTTGGCGTTGTCGAGGAAGAAGCCGTCCTGCATCACCGCTTCGGCGTAGGCGCCGAGGCCGGCGAGCGGCCCGGCCGGCACGTCGTAGCCGATCCGGGCGAGGACCTGGTGCTCCGGCACCCCGACGATGCGATTGCCGGCCCGGTCGAACGCGGCGGCGAAGGCGCCGGCCGCCAGTCGCTCGACGAAGCGGGTGTAGACCTGGGCGTCGAAGCTGTAGGCCAGCGTCCCCCGCCAGCCCGAGCCGAGGGCCGCCTCCGCTCCGAGCTCGATGCCGCGGTGCTCGGAGGCCGGCACGTTGAAGGTGTAGGACAGGAGCCCCGCCCCCGGGGATTGGCCGACCAGCTCGTTGCGGAAGAACTCGTAGAATCCGGTGAGGCTGACGCGCACGCCCGCCAGCGGCGACCATTCCGCGCCGAGGTCGAAGCCGAGGTTCTCCTGGGGCCGGAGCCCGGTGTTCGAGCCGGGGATGCCGGCCGGCGTGACGAACAGGTTGCCCACCGACGGGGTCGCGTAGCCGGTGGCGACCCGCCCGCGCAGGGTCCAGTCCGCATCCGGCCGGTAGACGAGGACGAGCTCGGGCGCGACGTTGACGTAGGCCGGGTCGACCGGGGTGACCGCGGAGGCGGCGCCGGCCTCCGTGTAGGCGAAGATGGTGTTGCGCCCGGAGATCGCGGTGCGCGTCGCGCCGACCCCGAGCACGGCGGTCCAGCGGTCGGACACGGCGATCTCGGCCCGCGCCCGGCCGCCGAGGTTCTCCTGCGTCGCCTCCTGCAGGCCGACCAGCGCGCCGAGCCGCGGGCCGCCGAAGGCCGCCCGGTTGAAGGTCGGCGCGCGGATGTCGATGGTGTCGTAGCCCAAGGCCAGGAAGCCGGTGGCGGCGAGCCCGAACAGCTCGCCGCGCCGGGTCAGGTCGGCGGCGAGGTTGAGCGACGGCAGGCTGGCGCGGCCGGCCTGCACGTAGAACCGCTGGTCGTAGGAGCGCGCGTCGTAGCCGGCCTGGACGCGCCAGGTCGTCTGCGCGTCCACGTCGTGCTCCCAGCGCCCGGCGACGACCGTGCGGCGGTCGTCGCGCCCGAACCCGCCCTCGTCGGCGGTCACCGCCACGGTGCGGCCGGAGACGCCGTTGCGCAGGAGCGCGACCGTCGCGCAGCCGGGCGCGGCGGCGGACGCGGTCTCGCAGCCGCGCTGGTACGGGTTGAGGGTGAACTGGTTCAGCGACGCGCGCACCGGCAGCCCGGCGGAGACGTGGTTGTCGATCACCTTGAGGGTGAAGCGGTCGTCCGCGCTCGGCGTCCAGCTCGCCAGCAGGTTCACGGTCTGGGTGTCGAAGCTCGAATGGCCCTGGTAGCCGTCGCCGCGCGCGTCGCTGGAGAACAGGCTGATCTCGAACGGGCCGCTCGCCTGGCCGACGGCGAAGGCGCTGTTCACGACGCCGAAGCTGCCGGCGTCGACCGCGACCTCGTAGCCGTCGATCTCCCGGCCGGTGCGGGTGCGGAACGCCAGCGCGCCGCCGCTGGCGTAGTTGCCGAACAGCGCCGATTGCGGCCCGCGGAACACGTCGATGCGGGAATAGGCGCGGGGGTCCGACAGGTCGAAGCGCGAGGCGCCGTCGGCTTGCGTCACCAGGAACCCGTCCTCCAGCACCACCATGTTGCGGGTGATTCCGGTGGAGCGGGCGTTGTTGCCGCGGATCGAGATCACCACGTCGCGGCCGCCGAGCCCCTGGCGGACGGTGACGCCGGGGCTGTTGGCGAGCACCGCGCCGATCGTCGTCGGCGGCCGGTCGTCGATCGTGCCGTCGCGGCCGACCGACGTCACCACCTGGCCGACCGGGTTCTCGATCGGAGCCGGCGCCGACCCGGGCGGAGCGGATACGCCGAAGGTGCGGGCCAGGAGGGCGCGGCTCGCGCCGGCGGGGGCCTCGCTCGTCACCGTCAGAGTGTCGAGGGTGACGCCGTCCTCGGCCCGCTCCCGGGCCGCCGCCGCGGACGGGAGCTGGGCCAGGGCCAGCGCCAGGGCCGGCGCGATCCGCCGGGCGCGGGCGCTTGGCCCCGGATGCCGGAACGCCCTCATTCGACGCGCGGCGCGGCCGGCGGCCGTGCGGCGGCGTCGAGGAGTGCGGGCGGCACGGACACAGGCACGGGCGGATCCGCGGGACGACATAGGATTGCGCACAAGGTTGTATCGGTTGCGCGGTCAACCAACCAGCGGAGTCCGGCGGGGCGCCGGTGAATCGGCCCAGCCGTCGCATTTCGGATACAAGCGTCCGTGGGGTGCGGCTCGATCCGATACGGGCTAGAACGTGTGGACCTCGCGCCCTCCAGTTTCGTGAACGGACGACCATGCCAGGCACGCCCCGCGTCGGGATCATCCCGGTGACGCCCTTCCAGCAGAACTGCACCCTGATCTGGGACGCGGCGACCAAGGTCGGCGCCGTCGTCGACCCCGGCGGCGACCTCGACCGGATCGAGGCGGCCATCGCCGAGCAGGGCGTGCGCGTGGAGAAGATCCTGCTGACGCACGGGCACATCGACCATGCCGGCGGCGCGGCCGAGCTGCGCGAGCGCCTGGGCGTGCCGATCGAGGGCCCGCACGAGGCCGACCGCTACCTGCTCGACTCGCTGCCCGAGACCGGCGCCAACTACGGCATCGACGGCGCCCGCGTCGTGACGCCGGACCGCTGGCTCGACGAGGGCGACGCGGTCACCGTCGGCCCGCTGGCCTTCGACATCCTGCATGCGCCGGGACATTCGCCCGGCAGCGTGGTCTTCGTCAGCCGCGATGCGCGCTTCGCGCTGGTCGGCGACGTGGTGTTCAAGGGCTCGGTCGGACGCACCGACCTGCCGGGCGGCAACCACGACCAGCTCATCCGCGCGATCAAGGAAAAGGTGCTGCCGCTCGGCGACGACCTCGCCTTCATCCCCGGCCACGGCCCCACCGGGACGCTCGGCGAGGAACGGGTCTCGAACCCGTTCCTGCAGGGTTGAGCGCGATGGAACAGCGCCCCCTCGGCCGCTCCGGCCTCGCCGTCGCCCCCCTGTGCCTCGGCGCCAACGTCTTCGGCTGGACGGCCGACGAGACCACGTCGTTCGCGATCCTCGACCGCCTGGTCGAGGCGGGCCTGAACTTCGTCGACACGGCCGACGTCTACTCGCGCTGGGCGCCCGGTCATGCCGGCGGCGAGTCGGAGGCGGTGATCGGGCGCTGGTTCGCCGCGCGCGGCCTGCGCGACAGGATCGTGCTGGCGACCAAGGTCGGCATGGACATGGGCGAGGGCCGCACCGGCCTTGCGCCCGCGCGCATCGCCGAGGCCTGCGAGGCGTCGCTGCGCCGGCTGCGGACCGACCGGATCGACCTGTACCAGTCGCATGCGGACGACGCGGCGACCCCGCAGGAGGAGACGCTGCGCGCCTACGAACGCCTGATCCAGGCGGGCAAGGTCCGGGCGGTCGGCGCCTCGAACTTCTCGGCCGTTCGCCTGCGCGAGGCGCTGGCGATTTCGGAGCGCGAGGGCCTGCCGCGCTACGAATGCCTGCAGCCCGATTACAGCCTCGCCGAGCGCGGCTACGAGGCCGATCTCGAGCCCCTGTGCCGCGAGGCGGGGCTCGGCGTCATCGGCTACTTCTCGCTGGCGGCCGGCTTCCTCACGGGCAAGTACCGCTCGGCGGAATCCGCCGCCGGCCGCGCCCGCGAGAACCGGGTTTCCAAGTACCTGACGCCGAAGGGCTTTGCGCTGCTGGGCGTCCTCGACGCGGTCGCCGCCGAGCACGACGCCACCCCGGCGCAGGTGGCGCTCGCCTGGATCATGGCCCGGCCCGGCGTCACCGCGCCGATCGCCAGCGCGACCTCGACGGCCCAGCTCGACGAGCTCGTCGGCGCCGTGACCCTGCGGCTTTCGCCGGACGCGGTCGCCCGGCTCGACGTGGCGACGGCGGGCGGGATTCAGGTCTAACCCGGCGTTAACGCGGCGCGGTCAGAACACGGGAACGAGCTTGGCCGTGCGTGCCCGGAAACGATGCAATTTCAAGGCGGAACGCCTATATGGGGCGGACTGATCGAATCGCAGGCGGGGCTGCTCCCAAGCGGGCGCCGGACCCTCGCGCTCAGACCCGCCTGCCCGAGGACCTTGATGTCTGACCAGAACCCGAACGACCCGTCCCAGGGCGCCGTGCCACCCGCCGAGTTCGTCGACGCCTACGGCGCGGAATCGATCCGCGTGCTCAAGGGCCTCGATGCGGTGCGCAAGCGCCCAGGCATGTATATCGGCGACACCGACGACGGCTCTGGCCTCCACCACATGGTCTACGAGGTGGTGGACAACGCCATCGACGAGGCGCTGGGGGGGCACGCCGACCTCGTCACCGTGACGCTGAACGCCGACGGCTCCTGCACCGTCTCGGACAACGGCCGCGGCATCCCGGTGGACATCCACAAGGAGGAGGGCGTCTCGGCGGCCGAGGTCATCATGACCCAGCTGCACGCCGGCGGTAAGTTCGACCAGAACTCCTACAAGGTCTCGGGCGGCCTGCACGGCGTCGGCGTCTCGGTCGTCAACGCCCTGTCGCAATGGCTGCGCCTGCGCATCTGGCGCAACGGCAAGGAGCACACGATGGAGTTCCGCCACGGCGACGCCGTGGCTCCGCTCAAGGTGGAGGGCCCCGGCGAGGGGCGTAAGGGAACCGAGGTCAGCTTCCTGCCCTCGACCGACACCTTCACGATGATCGAGTTCGACTTCGCGACGCTGGAGAAGCGCCTGCGCGAGCTCGCCTTCCTCAATTCCGGCGTCCGGATCGTGCTCACCGACGCGCGCCACGCCGAGCACCGGCGCGAGGAGCTGTACTACGAGGGCGGGATCGAGGCGTTCGTGCGCTACCTCGACCGCTCGCGCAAACCCATCGACGGGGTCAGCAAGCCGGTGATGGTGCGCGCCGAGCGCGACGGCATCCGCGTCGAGGTGGCGTTGTGGTGGAACGACTCGTTCAACGAGACCGTGCTGCCCTTCACCAACAACATCCCGCAGCGCGACGGCGGCACCCACATGGCGGGCTTCCGCGCCGCGCTGACCCGCCAGGTCACCGGCTACGCGGAATCCTCCGGCATCGCCAAGCGCGAGAAGATCACCCTCACCGGCGAGGATTGCCGCGAGGGCCTGACCGCAGTGATCTCGGTGCAGGTGCCGGACCCGAAGTTCTCGTCCCAGACCAAGGACAAGCTCGTCTCCTCCGAGGTGCGCCCGGCGGTGGAGAACGTGCTCAACGAGGGCCTGTCTAACTGGCTCGAGGAGAACCCGTCCCAGGCCCGCTCGGTGATGAGCAAGGTGATCCTGGCCGCCTCCGCCCGCGAGGCCGCGCGCAAGGCCCGCGAGACCGTGACCCGCAAGGGCGCGCTCGACATCGCCTCGCTGCCGGGCAAACTCGCCGACTGCCAGGAGCGCGACCCGAGCAAGTGCGAGATCCTGCTGGTCGAGGGCGACTCGGCCGGCGGCTCGGCCAAGCAGGGCCGCGACCGGACGTTCCAGGCGGTGCTGCCGCTGCGGGGCAAGATCCTCAACGTGGAGCGCGTGCGCGCCGACCGGATGCTGGGCTCGGCCGAGATCGGCACGCTGATCACCGCGTTGGGGGCCGGGATCGGGCGGTCCTCGACCGACCGCGAGGGCTTCAACCCGGACAAGCTGCGCTACCACCGCATCATCATCATGACCGACGCGGACGTGGACGGCTCGCACATCCGCACCCTGCTGCTGACCTTCTTCTTCCGGCAGATGCCGGAGCTGATCGAGCGCGGGCACCTCTACATCGCCCAGCCGCCGCTCTACAAAGCCGAGCGCGGCCGCAAGGCGCTCTACCTCAAGGACGAGCGCGCGCTCGAGGACTACCTGATCGACCAGGGCGTCGAGGGCGCGACGCTGACGCTGGCGTCGGGCGCCGCGTTCGGCGGGCCGCAGCTCAAGACCCTGGTCGAGGAGGCCCGCGCCTTCCGCGGCATCCTGCTGAACCTCCACACCCGCTACGACCGCTCGGTCGTCGAGCAGGCGGTGCTGGCCGGCGCGTTCCGGCCGGAGGCGGCCGAGCATGCCGGCGAGGCCGAGGTGCTGGCCGACGTGACGGCCAAGCGCCTCGACGCCATCGCCGACGACATCGAGCAGGGCTGGCAGGGCGAGGCGGCCGACGGCGGCTACGTCTTCGGGCGGACTCTGCGCGGCGTGCGCCAGGTCGCGACGCTGGACGCCGGCCTGATCGCCTCGCAGGAGGCGCGGCGCCTGGTCGACCGCGCCGACGCGCTCCGCGAGATCTACGGCGAGCCGGTGACGTTCTCGCGCAAGGGCGAGTCGACGGTCCTGCACGGGCCGGCCGCCCTGTTCGAGGCGGTGATGGCCTTCGGCCGCAAGGGGCTGCAGCTCCAGCGCTACAAAGGCTTGGGCGAGATGACCGCGCAGCAGCTCTGGGAGACGACGCTCGACCGCGACATCCGCTCGCTGCTCCAGGTGAAGGTCAAGGATACCGAGGAGGCCGGCGACCTCTTCGTCAAGCTGATGGGCGACGTGGTCGAGCCCCGCCGCGAGTTCATCCAGGAGAACGCGCTGAGCGTGGCGAACCTCGACGTGTAAGACTTATCCAGGGTGCGGCGGCGGTCGAACCACGGAACGCCGCAGGTTCGCCGAGATGTCTCGGCGTGGCCGCACTCTTCAGATCTGAAAGCGATCCCGCCTTTTCCACAGGAGAATAAGTCTCTCGTCGAGCAAGTCATAACCTTGCTCAGCGTCGGTCGGACGTTTTGACTTGGGAAAACTTGAATGTTGGCAATGCCTTTCTCTGATATTGCATGCGCCGTTTCGTCGAAAATTTACTGTCATGCTTTTTAATTTGTAGAAAAAGTGCTAGCTATGCGCGGCAGAAGGCTCGCAACGGGCCGGCATGCCGTGGAGAAGTGTCGCTGCGATGGCTTGGACGTCCTTCCGAAACGTGCTGTCGCCGACACCGCCCGCTCCCTCGCCTTCCCCCTCGCCCCAGCGCGAGGCGTCCGAACGGGCTGCCCGGGCCGATCGAGGCCTGCCGCAGGCCGACGTCCGCGCCGCCGCCTCCACCGAGCGCGCCAAGCCCAAGTCGGAAACCCTCCGCTCCTCGCTCGACTCGATCGGCCAGCGCGACGAGATCGTCCGGCAGCGGATCGAGGCGATGGTCGATCGCCTGGACGACCTCCGCACGCTGCAGGACGACTTCTCGTCGATCCTCGAGCCGATCATCAGCATCAGCGACGAACTCCCGCGCGCCAGCATGCGCATCGCGGAACTCGAGACGTCGCTGGCCCAGGAATTCCAGTCCGGACGCACGATCCGCCTCGAAGTCGCAGAGCTGTCGACGCGCATCTCGACCCTGGCGGGCGAACTGTCGGATGCGCTGGCCCGCGCGAGCCGGGCCGAGGATCATCTGCAGGCCGGGGAGGCGACGGTGGCCACGCAACGCGTGGAACTGCGCGACAAGACGCTCGCCATCGAGAACCTGGACCGTCAACTGTTCGCGGAGATCGAGCAGACCAAGGCCCTGACCGGCGAGAACAAGGCGCTTCGCCTGGAGGCTCAGGCCGCTGACAGCGCCCTCGCGCGATCGGAACACGATCTGCTGGGCGCCCGGGAGAGCCTGAGTGCCTTGGAGCAGGAAAGCCGTAGGCTCCAGGGGCTGAGCGAGGAGCAGGCCGGGCAGCTCTCGGAGCTGGCGGCCCGGCACCGGAACCTGGAAGGGATCGCGGAGGGCGAACGGCAGCGCCTGCGCGCCGTCGAAGCCCAGCTCGCCGCCGAGACGGCTTTGCGCGAGCGCAACGAGGCGCAGCACGAAGCCGAGATGACGACGCTGCGCACCGAGCGTGCGGGCTTGGCGATGAAGCTGGAGGCGGCGACCAACCGGGCCGATTCCCATGAGCAGCTGCTCACGCAATCGCGCAATCAGCTGCGCGAGAAGGACGAGGCGCATCGCATCGCCGACCGCAACTTCAAGGAGGCGAGCATCGCCCGCACGACCGCGGAACGGCGCCTCGACTCCCTCCAGAGCGATCTGGCCCGTCAGACGGAACGCTTCCTCGAGATGCAGCGCCTGCGCGCGGAACTCGATGCGCGATGCGACATGCTCAGCAAGGCGCTGGCCGCGAAGGATGCCGCCCTGGAGCAGGCAGGCGTGCGCAACGCGGCCCTCACCGAGCGGATCGAGCAGATCGTTCATCGCCAGGAAGCCGCACGGACGGAGTTCGAGACGACGACGCGCCGCCTGACGGAGGATCTCCAGAACGAGCGCTCGGAACGCGCCCTCGTGCAGGGCGCGCTGGACATCGCCCGGGAGACCCGGGTCACGCTCCAGAAGCAGTACGAGGCCCTCAAGCGCTCCGGGCGCGGCTGGCGCGGCATGGAGGAGGACATGGGGCGGCCGGGCCCCGATGCCGCCCCGCAGGAACCGAGCAACGTGCGTCCGTTCCTGCATCCGGACCAAGCCAGCTAGCGTTCTTTCCGCGGACGTGGACGCCGGTCCTGCGAAAGAAAGCACGTCATAACAGAGACCTAGAGCCGCTCCCGCTTGCAGCGCGACAAGGAACGGCTCTATCCCCAACCGATCATCCGGGAATTCGCCATGTCCGACACTGCTCAAAAGGATGCGTCGTCGTCTTCGGGGTCCGCGATGATGCTGCGCGCGTGGCAGGTCAACGCGGGCAAGCCGGGCGAGAAGATCGTCAGCCTTCTGCCGTCGTTCGAGAACACGGCGGGCGGCGAGGCGGCGGGCGCGCCCGAAGGGGGCGGCGCCCCCCTGCGCGAATGGTCCTCCGCCATCGATCTCATCCAGGAGGCCAGCGAGGCGATCCGCATCGGCGAGCAGAGAGCCGCCGAACTGGAAGCGCAGCTCAACCACGTGGTCACGCAGGCCTCCGAGGAGATGCGTCGCCTTAACCAGCAGATCGCGGCCGGGGAACAGAAGTTGGCGCGCGCGGAGGAACGGGCCCGCCTCGCCGAGACCCGCGCCGGCGACGCCGAGGCGCGGGCTGGTGACGCCGAGGCCTGGCTGGTGCGCCTGCACGATGCGGTGTTCGCGGCCTTCGGCCAGAGGAAGGCGCAGGAAACGGATTCGTCGCACGCCGACGCCGCCGGCTGAGCGAGCCCCCCGCCTGTGTCGGATTTCATGGTGTCGGACAATTCGAAGGCCGGAAAGAGCGGCTCCGTCGTCCTCTACGTGCCTTCGCGATCGGCGGGGTTCGATCCCGAAACGGCGCTCAGGCTCATCGCCCAGGCCAGCGAGGGCATGCACCGCCTCGAGGCATGGCGGCAGACCATCCAGATCCAGGCCAACAAGCTGGTGTATCAAGTCCAGCGGGAACGCGAGGCGTTCGCGGCGGACATCGACGCATTGAACTACGAGATCGTCGTGTTGCGCCGGGAGGTTACCGAACTTCAGGCCGCCCTCACCGAGGCGAGGATCGCGAAGGACGCCTCGGCGATGCAGTGCGAGGCGGCCAGGACCCGAGCCGCGGATGCGGACCGGAAGACCCTCGCCGCGGAAGAGCGGGCGCAGACCGCCGAGGACTGGCTCGTGCGCCTTCAGGGCATCATCAGCGACGAGTTTTCCGCATCCTGAAGGTTCCCCTCGGCGCCGATCGCCCCGGACCCTCGGGATCGCTTCACCGGGTCTGCGTGTCGCCCTTCGCGGGCTTGGTGTTCGAAGACTCGGTGTTCGAAGACTCGGCCTTCAGGCAGGCATAGGTTCGCCTGAGCCAGATCTGCGCTTCGGCTTCCGCGGCCACCGCGATGGCGGCGCGATCCTCCGCAAGCCGCGCCCGCGCCTCGGCCTGCCGAAGCCGCTCCTCCGCCCCGTCGGCGCGCAGGCTGGCCGCCACGGCCGCGGCTTCGGCGGTGTGGGCTCGCCGCTCGGCCTCCTCCGTCTGATCAAGGCTGCGGCGGATCATCGCCCGCGCGTGCCGGGACATCGCCTGCGCGACGTCGTGCATCCGGCGAAGGTGCGCGCCGGCCTCGCGGATCTGCGCGATGGCCGACGGCCAATCGACCACCTGACCCGGTCCGGACGGTCCGCCCGCGACCTCCGGAGCCGCGAACAGAGGAACGACCGTGTTCGCCGCCGTCGCATCGGCCGCGACCCTCGAACGGCCGCGCCCGGCCTCGGCCGCCCGGACATCCGGCTCATCCGCCATCGGCGCGGCCGCGGGACGTCGCGCGACAGGGGCCATCAGGCACTCCGCTTCAGGTCCGGATCCAGGCCGAACTCGCTCGCGATCGTGTCGTAGACGCGGGACAGCCAGTCCTCGGCGATGCGCGCCCGCTCCTCCGCCGCAGCCACCCGCTCGTCCGCGGCCCTGAGCAGGGCATCGGTTCGGCTCTGGATCTCGACCACCCGCGCCTCGGCCGCCCGGACGCGCTCTCCGGCGCTCTTCACATCCTCGCGGACGCGTTCGAGAACCTCTTGGACGTGCATCTCCTTCTTCTGGACCGCGGCCTCGACCGCGCGGGTCTGATGGGCCGCGTGACGGACGCAATCGATCAGCTTCGACCAATCCTGCGACGGCGAAGGCCGCGCCGGGACGGCTGCGACGCTGCCGCCGGACGTGCCGACCAGCCGCAGTACGTTCGCGAGATGGCTCTCGGCGGCCGGCGCCGGCTCGGAGGCCTTCTCCCAAGGATACTCGTTCGCCGGACCCATCATGACCCTTCCGCCACCGCCACCGTCATCCCGAATATGCCATCCGCGGGCCGTCCGGGAGAAGCCGTCTAGGAAGCGTGAAAAGGCCGCCTTGTCCACCCGGACGATGCCATCCCGCCACGGGCGGATGTGCGACCGCGATCGGGCCGGCGCTCACCGGCCCTGTTCCGCCTGCGTGGGTCTCAGGCCGAAGCCGGCCCGGACGACCGCCGGACCGTGGGTCAGCTGGCGGCGCGCAACGGGATGACGTCGGCCAACGCCTGCTGCGCGGCCGCCTCGCGCTCGGCGGCTTCGAGGAAGGCGTGGGCCTCCGAGCGGCGCTCGAACACGTGCGGGGCGAGGCCGCGGCGGCTCAGGGCCTCCTGCATCTTCAGGCGCAGGAAGGCGCTCGTCGCGTAGCGCGTCGTCGTGAGGTAGTGGTACTTCGACAGGTACTCGATCATCTCGGCGTAGTCGTCGTAGAGGTTCTCGCCGATGCGGAACCCGTCGTGGTTGACCACCGAGTTCACCCGCTGCCCGGCCTTCAGGCAGGCGGTCTCGAGCACCTGCCGCAGGGCGTCGATGTCGCCCTTCGAGCGGACCTGCCAGCCTTCGAGGTTGACGAAGAGCAGGTTTCGGCCCGGGTCGTAGCTGACCCGGTCGGGCAGGTTGAGGTTCAGGAGGTCGGCCAGGAGCTCCATCGGCTCGTCGCGGAAGATGCGCAGGTCCATCGGGATCGGGTTCTCGATCACCGGCGTGAAGTCCATGTGGGCGAGGATGTCGCGGCCGATGTCGATGCCCGGAGCCACCTCGATCAGCTCCAGCCCGGCCTGCGTCAGGTTGAAGACGCAGCGCTCCGTCACGTAGAGCACCGGCTGGCGGCGCTCCTGCGCGAACGGCCCGCTGAAGGTGTTCTGCTCGACGGCCGCCACGAACTTGCGCGAGCGCCCCTCCTGCACGATCCGCAGGCGCCCCTCGTCGATCTCGGTGACGAGGCCGCCGGAGGTGAAGGTGCCGGCGAACACCACCTTGCGGGCGTTCTGCGAGATGTTGATGAAGCCGCCGCAGCCGTTGAGCCGGCCGCCGAAGCGGCTGGTGTTGACGTTGCCGGCGCCGTCGCATTCGGCGAGCCCCAGGCAGGTCATGTCGAGGCCGCCGCCGTCGTAGAAGTCGAACATCTGGTTCTGGTCGATGATCGCGTCGGCGTTGGTCGCCGCGCCGAAGCTCGAGCCCGAGGCCAGCACGCCGCCCACCGCCCCGGCCTCGGTCGTCAGGGTGATGTAGGGGGTGACCTTCTCCTCGTTGGCGACCGACGAGATGCCTTCGGGCGCGCCGACGCCGAGGTTGACCACGCCGTTCGGCGGCAGCTCGAACGCGGCGCGGCGCGCGATGATCTTGCGCGCGTCGAGCGTCATCTTCTTGAGGCCGGTCACCGGCACGCGGATCTCGCCGGCGAGCGCCGCGTCGTGCTGGACGCCGTAATTCATGCGGTGGTGCTCGGGCGGCGCCACCACGACGCAGTCGACCAGGATGCCCGGCACGCGCACGTCCTTGGGCTTGATCGAGCCCTGCTCGACGATGCGCTCCACCTGCGCGATGACGATGCCGCCGTTGTTGCGCGCCGCCATCGCCTGGGCGAGGTTGTCCAGCGTCAGCGCCTCCTTGGAGACGCAGAGGTTGCCCGACGGGTCGGCGCTGGTGGCGCGGATGAAGGCGACGTCGATCTTGGTGGCCCGGTAGAACAGCCACTCCTCGCCCTCGACTTCCACGACCTTGACGATCTCCTCGGTGGTCACGGTGTTCACCCGGCCGCCGCCGTGGCGCGGGTCGACGTAGGTGTGCAGGCCGACCTTCGAGAACAGGCCCGGCTGGCCGGCCGCGCAGGCGCGGTAGAGCTGCGAGATCACGCCCTGCGGCAGGTTGTAGCCGCGGATGCGGTTGTCCTGGGCGGCCTGCGCCACCTTCGGCATCCGCCCGAAGTTCGCCGCGATCACCCGCCCGAGCAGGCCCTCGTGGTGGAGGCGCCCGGTGCCCAGCCCTTTGCTGTCGCCGGCGCCCGCCGTCATGATCAGGGTGAGGTTGCCGGGCGCGCCGGTCTCGACGAAGCGCTTCTCGAGGGCGGCGTGCAGCGCCTCGGGGATGCAGCTCTGCACGAAGCCGGTCGTCGTGACGACGTCGTCGGTGCGGATGAGCGCGATCGCCTCGTCGGCGCTGACGATCTTGTTCTTCTTCACGCCACTCTCCCTGCCGACGACCGTTCCGGTCTCGTTGCCGCTGTTCGGCGGCGCCTGTTGGGTCAGGCTCTATTCTTGACGGATCGCGACGGGATGGCCGCGCGAAACCGCATTCGGGGAGGTTAGGGCAAGCCGGCGCCACCCTGCAAACGAACATTATTTGTCGGGACGTTGAAATTAACTCGCTCGTCGGCCGAGAGAATATTGCATTCAGTCGGGCGGGGCTGGAACGCCAACCGCGGGCGGTCGCCGGGTCTCCTCGGCGAGTTCGGCCGGTCCGCGGCTCGCTGGTCAGCCGGCCGGCGCCGTGTCATGGGCTGAAGCCGTGACCGATCATCCCCACGCCCTCCCGGCCGCAGGCGCGGCCTTGTCATCCCCAGGCGCTCCCCTGCCGACCGAAGGCGCGGCCAGCCTCGGCTGGTCCGACTTCTTCGAGGACCAGCGCGCGCCGGCCGAGGCCGACTTCGCGCCGATGCGGATCGCCCTGGTCCACCGCTCCCGCCTGACCGCCCTGTCGACCGCCGGCCCCGTCGAGCTGCTGCTGCCGGTCCACGCCAGCACCGGCGACGTGACGGTCGGCGACTGGGTCCTGGCCGACCCGCGGACCCTGACCCTGCACCGGCGGCTGTCGCGCAGGACCGTGCTGCAGCGGCGCACCGAAGGCGGCAAGGTCCCGCAGGTGGCGGCCGCCAACGTCGACACCCTGTTCGTCGTCACCTCGTGCAACGCCGACTTCAACCCGGCCCGCCTGGAGCGCTACCTCGCGCTCGCCAACCAGGGCGGCACCGATCCGGTGATCCTCCTCACCAAGGGCGACCTGACCGACGACGTCGAGGCCTACCGCCGGCAGGCCGCAGCGCTCCAGCGCGGGTTGTCGGTGGTCGGCGTCAACCCGCGCAGCCCGGACGCCGCGGCGGCGCTGGCGCCCTGGTGCGGGCCCGGGCAGACCGTGGCGCTGGTCGGCTCGTCCGGCGTCGGCAAGTCGACGCTCGTCAACACGCTGGCCGGGCCCGGCCAGGACGCGCCGCAGGAGACCGGCGCGATCCGGGAGCACGACGCCAAGGGGCGCCACACCACGACGGCGCGCTCGCTGCACGCGATGGCGGGCGGCGGCTGGGTGATCGACACGCCGGGGATGCGCACGCTCCACGTCAGCGACGCCGCGGAGGGGATCGAGACGCTGTTCGCCGAGATCACCGAGCTGGCGCCCGACTGCCGGTTCCGCGACTGCACCCACGCCCACGAGCCCGGCTGCGCGGTGCAGGCCGCCATCGCCGAGGGCGCCCTCGACCCCGACCGCCTGGACCGCTGGCGCAAGCTCGTCGAGGAGAACCGCGACAAGACCCCGGCGACGGCGCCCCGCCGCCCGCGCAGGCACTGAGCGCGCGACCGGTCTTCAGGCTTTCGGGGAGTCGTAACCGCGCCGTCCCGCGCGGATCGGCCGTCCGTGCGCACGGCGTCACCGGACCATCATGCGCGGCGCCTATCCGAAGGCGGCTGAACTCCGATCGCCGTCGAGATCCATCATGTCCGATTCCGCCAGCCTGACGCCGCCCCGGGTGGGCGCCGAACCGCGGCGCGCCTCGGGTCCGACGCTCGATCGCGGCATGCATCCGGGCGGGATCATCGCCTTCCTGCTCGTCCTGGTGGCGGGCCTGGTCTACGCCGTCGTCAGCCTGATCGCCGACATGAACGCCGTCGGCCAGTCGCCGCTGGCGATCGGCGCCTTCGTCCTCCTCGGGCTCGCCCTGCTGATCGCGCTCGCCTTCGAGTTCGTGAACGGCTTCCACGACACCGCCAACGCGGTGGCGACCGTGATCTACACCCACTCGATGCCGCCGCTCGTGGCGGTGATCTGGTCGGGCGCCTTCAACTTCCTCGGGGTGATGCTGTCCTCGGGCGCGGTGGCCTACGCCATCGTCACGCTGCTGCCGGTGGAGCTGATCCTGCAGGTCGGGTCCGGCGCCGGCTACGCGATGATCTTCGCCCTGCTCATCGCCGCGATCATCTGGAACCTCGGCACCTGGGCCTTCGGCCTGCCGAACTCCTCCTCGCACGCGCTGATCGGCTCGGTGATCGGCGTCGGGCTCGCCAACCAGCTGATGGCGCCGGAGGGCTCCGCGACCTCGGGCGTCGACTGGGCCCAGGCGCTCGGCGTGTTCAAGGCGCTGCTGTTCAGCCCGCTCATCGGCTTCGTCGCCGCGGCGCTCCTGCTGCTGGCGCTCAAGTTCACCGTGCGGCGCAAGGACCTCTACGAGGCGCCGAAGGGCGACACGCCGCCCCCGCTCTGGATCCGCTCGCTGCTGATCCTGACCTGCACGCTGGTCTCGTTCTTCCACGGCGGCAACGACGGCCAGAAGGGCATGGGCCTGATCATGCTGATCCTGATCGGCGCCGCGCCGACTGCCTACGCCCTCAACCGCACCATGGCCGACGACACCACGCCGGCCTTCATCCAGACCTCGCAGAACGCCAGCACGGTGTTCGCCAGCCACGCCGGCACCACGGCCCAGCCCGACGCCGCGGCCGCCCGCAAGGAGGTCTCGGACGCCCTCAAGACCAAGGACCTGAACCAGCCGGCGGTCTACGGCGCGCTGGCCGCACTCTCCACCGACATCGCCGCCAACGTGAAGAACTACGGCGCGATCAAGCAGGTGCCGGCGGCGCAGACCTCAAACCTGCGCAACGACATGTACCTCGCCACCGACGCGATCCGGCTGCTGCCGAAGAACGGCGCCAGCTTCTCGGAGGCCGAGGCCGGCACGCTGAAGGCCTATGCGGGCCTCCTCAACGACGGCACGCGCTACATCCCGACCTGGGTGAAGGTCTGCGTCGCCCTGGCGCTGGGGCTGGGCACCATGGTCGGCTGGAAGCGCATCGTCGTCACCGTCGGCGAGAAGATCGGCAAGACCCACCTCACCTACGCGCAGGGCGCCTCGGCCGAGCTCGTGGCCGCCGGCACGATCGGCCTGGCCGAGGTCTACGGCCTGCCGGTCTCGACCACGCACATCCTGTCCTCGGGCGTCGCCGGCACCATGGCGGCCAACGGCTCCGGGCTGCAGATGTCGACCGTGCGCAACATGGCGCTGGCGTGGGTGCTGACGCTGCCGGCGGCGATCACCCTGGCGGGCGTGCTGTTCTTCATCCTCCGCCACGTGTTCTGAACAGGGCCGCGCGGGCCGCGACGCGGTCCGCGCCCTGGCTCGAAGGTTGCATGCCAGGGCGCCGACGCCCGGACGCACCGCGCGGCGGCCGGCGCCGCCCGTGATCGCAGGCCGGGTCCCTCGCGCGGACTCCGATGCCGGCCCTGGTCCAACCCGTGCCCACGATCCCATCCGCGGCCGAGCGCGCGACGCGCGAGGCCGCGTACCGGACGATCACGTGGCGGCTGCTGCCGTTCTTGATGGCCCTCTGGATCCTGTCGTGGATCGACCGGGTCAACATCGGCTTCGCCAAGCTGCAGATGCTGGGCGACCTGAAGTTCAGCGAGACGGTCTACGGCGTCGGCGCCGGGATCTTCTTCGTCGGCTACTTCCTGTTCGAGGTCCCGAGCAACCTGCTGCTCGAACGGGTCGGCGCCCGCAAGACCATCGCCCGGATCACCATCCTCTGGGGGATCTGCTGCGTGGCGATGATGTTCGTCACCACCGTGCCGGCCTTCTACCTGCTCCGGCTCCTCCTCGGGATCTTCGAGGCCGGGTTCTATCCCGGGGTGATCCTGTACCTGACCTACTGGTATCCGACCGGGCGGCGGGCCCGCGTGTTCGGCCTGTTCATGTCGGCCTCGGCGCTCGCCGGCGTGATCGGCGGACCTCTGGCCGGCACGATCATGACGGGCCTCGACGGCGCCAACGGCTGGTCCGGCTGGCAATGGGTGTTCCTGATCGAGGGCATCCCGTCGATCCTCGCGGGCCTCGTCACGCTGGCCTACCTCACCGACCGGCCCGAGAAGGCCGGCTGGCTCGCGCCCGAGGCGCGGGCGCTGGTCGCCGCCGACCTCGCCCGCGACGCGGCGGCGCTCGGCCCCCGCGAGCACCGGATCCTGGCCTCACTCGCCGACCTGCGGGTCTGGCAGTGCATCGCGATCTTCTTCTGCATCGTCACGGCCAACTCCGCGCTCACCTTCTTCGGGCCGACGATCGTGCGCGAGGCCGGCTTCACCGATCCGGCGACAGTCGGCTGGATCATGTCGGGCGCCTACCTCTGCGGCGGGGCCGGGATGATCCTCAACGGCCGGCATTCGGACCGGACCGGCGAGGCGCGCTACCATTGCGGGCTCGCGGCCCTGGGCGGCTCCGTCTCGATCGCGCTCCTCGGCTTCCTCGTCCCGGGAAGCCCTTACCTCGCGCTCGCGGCCCTGACGCTGGCCATCGTCGGCACGATGAGCGCCATCCCGGTGTTCTGGCAGATCCCCGGCCAGTTCCTGGCCGGCTCGGCCGCGGCCGCCGGCATCGCGCTGATCAATGCGGTGGCGAACCTCGCCGGCTTCGGCGCGCCGGCCGCCATGGGCTACCTGAAGGAGGCCACGGGCTCGGTCTCCACCGGCCTCTGGCTCGTGGCGGCCTTCGAGTTCGCCACCGTCATCCTGATCCTGGCGTTCATTCCCGCCCCGGCGCCCAGGCGGCAGGCCGAGGCGCGCGCGGTCGCCGCCGCCGGCGAGACGGCCCTGCCTTGAGCGGCGACCCGCAGCGCCGTCCCCCGACCCCGGCCCCCATCCCGAACCGTCGCCCGAACCGTCTCCCGCGAGGACCGAACCCTTGGACCGACCTTTGCTCACGCGCCGCTCCCTCGTCATCGCCGGAGCCGGC
Organism: Methylobacterium cerastii; assembly: GCF_022179125.1. Lineage (GTDB taxonomy): Bacteria > Pseudomonadota > Alphaproteobacteria > Rhizobiales > Beijerinckiaceae > Methylobacterium > Methylobacterium cerastii. The sequence continues at coordinate 3,162 of NZ_BPQG01000028.1, read as the reverse complement.
GGCATGGCTGCGGCCTCAACCGGCGCCCTCGCGCAGACGTCCCCGCCCGCGCCGCAGAAGCCCGGCGCGCTCACCGTCGCGCCGACCTCGCAGGCGGGCCTCGGACCCCGCCTGACGATGCATGCGATCGACAACTTCCACGGCACGCCCGGCGCCGGCATGGTCTGCGACCTGTCGATCCGCGACGGCGACGGCTACCGCCCGCTCAAGACCGTGACGACCTCGCCGACCGGACGGCCTGCGGACCCGCTGCTGGTGGACGACGCGCTCAAGGCCGGCCGTTACGAGCTGCTGCTGCATGTCGAGGCCTACTTCCAGGCGCTCGGCGTCAAGCTGCCGAGCCCGAACTTCCTCGGCCTGGTGCCGGTGCGCTTCGTCGTCCGCGACGTCACCCAGCGCTACCACCTGCCGATCCTGTTCTCGCCCTGGGGCTACTCGTACTACCGCGGAAGTTGAGGGCGCCCCGCCGTCTCCGACCCATCATCAGGAAAGTCGAAAACCATGGCCGGGATCAGCACGCACGTCCTCGATGCGCAGCGCGGGCGCCCCGCGGCAGGCGTCAGGATCGACCTCTCGATCAGGGAGGGCGACGGGTGGCGCTTCGTGAAGTCGATGACCACCAACGCCGACGGGCGCACCGACGGCCCGGTGGTCGCCGCCGCCGACGCGAAGGTCGGCGAGTACCAGCTCGAGTTCCACATCGACGACTACTTCAAGACGCTGCCCGACGCCGCCGAGCCGTTCGTCGACGACGCCGTCGTGCGGTTCGCGATCTTCGACGTGAAGCAGCACTACCACGTGCCGATGCTGTGCACGCCGGGCAGCTGCACCACCTATCGCGGCAGCTGAGGCCCGCGTGGACCCGATGCCGGACATCGCAGCCGTCGACGCCCTCGATCGCGACGGCTTCGTGGCGCTCCTCGCCGCCACGTTCGAGCACGCGCCCTGGGTGGCCGAGCGCGCCTACGCGGCCCGGCCGTTCGCGAGCGTCGCCGCCCTGCATGCGGCGATGGTCGCCGTCGTTCGCGCGGCGCCCGCGGCGGAACGGCTCGCCTTCCTCAACGGGCACCCCGAACTCGCGGGCGCCGCGGCGCGGGCACGGCAGATGACGGCGGACTCGGTCGCCGAGCAGGGCAGCGCCGGGCTGGACGCCCTCACCGTCGCCGACTTCGACCGCTTCGACCGGCTGAACGCGGCCTACCGCGAAAAGTTCGGCTTCCCGTTCATCATCGCGGTCCGCGGCCGGAGCCGGGAGGCGATCCTGGAGGTGTTCGAGCAGAGGCTGGCCCGCGACGCGGACACCGAGGCCGAGGCGGCGCTAAGCGAGATCGCGACGATCACGCGCATGCGCCTCGACCGGATCGTCGGCTCCGCCGGGTGACGGCGTCCGCCGGCGAAGGCAGCGACGGGGATGCAAACCGGGCGGATGTCGGCTAGGCCGGGCACGGTCCGGCCCCTGCCGCCGGGCGTTCCCGAGCCACGGCGCATGACGGCCTCCACCGCCTCGACCGCTCGCCTGATCCTGGTGCTCGCCGCGGCGGGCTTCTCCAGCACCTTCGCATGGCGCTCGGTCGAGCCGCTGGTCGGCGTGCTGGCGCGCGACCTCGGCAGCGACGCCCACACCGTGGCCCTGCTCTCGACCGCCTTCGCGCTGCCCTACGCGCTGATCCAGCCGATCCTCGGGCCGGTGGGCGACGCGGTCGGCAAGGAGCGGGTCATCGCCGCCTGCCTCGCGGTGCTGGTCGTGGCGCTCGCCGGCTGCGCCCTGGCCCAGGACCTGCGCCTGCTGTTCGGCCTGCGGATGGTGGCGGGCGCGGCCGCCGGCGGGGTGATCCCGCTGGCGCTCGCCCTGATGGGCGACCGGGTGCCGATGGAGCGCCGGCAGGTGGCGATCGGCCGGTTCCTCGTCGCGGTCATCCTCGGCCAGCTTTCCGGCTCGACCTTCGCCGGGCTGATCGAGGGGCGGGTCGGCTGGCACGGGGTGTTCGCGATCAACGCCGCCGTCGCCGTGCTCGGCTGCGCCGCGACGCTGTTCGGCTTCGACCGGAGCCAGCGCCTCCCGCCGCGGCGCCCCGAATTCGGCCTGGCGCTCACGCGCTACCGGACGATCGTCGCCGACCCCCGCGCCCGCGTGCTGTTCGCGGCGGTGTTCGTCGAGGCGATCGCGGTGTTCGGCATCTTCCCGCACCTCGCACCGCTGATCGAGGCCCGGGGGGAGGGCGGCCCGCGCGAGGCCGGGCTGGCGCTCGCGGGCTTCGCCGTCGGCGGGCTGATCTACTCCGCCCTGGTCGGGCTGCTGGTCCGGTTCCTCGGGATGCAGCGGATGCTGGTCGGCGGCGGCCTCGTCTGCGCGGCCGCGCTGACGACGATCGGCGTGGCCGGCCGCTGGCAGCTCGACGCGGCGGCGCTGGTCGCCATGGGGCTCGGATTCTACATGTTGCACAACACCTTCCAGGTGCAGGTGACCGAGGTCGCCCCCAAGGCCCGCGCCTCGGCGGTGGCGCTCCACGCGTTCTCGTTCTTCTGCGGCCAGGCGCTCGGCGTCGCGGTGCTCGGCGCGGCGCTGCAGGGCGTCGGCCAGTTCGCGGCCCTGGCCACCTGCGCCGTCACGATTTTGGCGGTGGGGATCGCGACGGCTGTGTTGCTGGCTCGGCCGGTGGTGCCGAGCGAGGTTTAGTTTCGCGCCAGTCCGATTCCGACGCGTGCTTCCCTCCGCCTTCTGCAGGCTATTGGGGTTTCGCCTCTCGTGACGGCCTCGGACGACGCGCGGGTTCCCCTCTCCCAGCGGGCGGGGAGAGGCCCGCACCGACCTCGTCGTCCGTGCGGGAAGCGAAGGCGAAGCCGAAGCGGCGGTGAGTGGGGGGCGAACGGAGGAGCCTCCTCCGGGGCGCGCCCCCTCACCGTCGGCTGCCGCCTCGCTTTGCCGACGACGAGGTCGGCAAAGCCCTCTCCGCGCAGGCGGGGCGAGGGGATGCGCGCACCTTGGACAGCACCGAAGCCGGGCAATCGGTGGCCGCGGCGGGGTTCGTGCGCGCCCCGCGCTTACCCCCGGCCGGCTTCGGCCTTCCGGTATTCCCGTCCGTGCTCGCAATAGCCCTCGACGATCCGGACCATCATCGCGCGCTTCTCGGCGTCCAGCGGGGCGAGGATGCGGGCCGGGCG
>NZ_BPQG01000027.1 GCF_022179125.1 Methylobacterium cerastii | reverse complement strand
CTTAATGAGTCCGCGACCTAGGCCCTGCTCGCGTGCCGCGAAGAAGCAGCTTGGATGCAGCGTCGCGCCTTCGAGTTCAGGGAAAAGCCGGACGCTTTTACGGATATGCTCGGGCTCGAGCGCTTCGCACAAAGCGAGGCACAGGCTGAACGCCGCGAGCTTGATAGCTCCGGGCTCCAGGTCAATGCCATGGACACGCGTCAGCAACGCCTTCAGATCTTTGACCTTCGGTCGCGCCCAAGCGTTTCGCATCCGCCAGTGCAGGACGAGCCGCTTATAGGCTTCAACGAGATAGACGGCCGACCCGCATGCTGGGTCGAGGATCACCTCGTCCCGCTCAATCAAGCGGTCGATGCGCTCCCAGCTCAGCGCCTCGTCAAGCATCAATCGGATGAGCGCCGGAGGCGTGTAGATCGAGCTATCCTTGTCTTCCACGAACAGTTGGTAGATGTTGCTGATCAACTCAACTGGAAGGTCCCGGAAAGAATAGAGGCGCCAGAAGCTTCCTTGACCATGCGTGTCATGCAGGCCTTCGATGAGATCGGCAAAGGCGGCGAGCTGCGTGCTCTCGACGAGCTCGGTCCGCAGATCGTCATCCAGTTCGAAAACATGCCCGTTGAAGCGCTTCTCAAGCGCCGCAAGCAGGCGGACCACCGGCTTGCCGGCACGCATCACATCGGCAAAAGTCCGTGCGCCAGAATGAAACTGCGCAAAATACTCCGCCTCAAGGGCATTGCGTTCGTCGAGATAGGCGATCAGTAGCGAAAGAATTAGCAATCGGCGCTGCAAACCCTCGCTGAGTAGGGAGCCCGCCTTGATCTTCGTGTAAAGGCCGAAGATATTATCAACGAGATGGCGATGTGCCGAGTCTGTGTCCGACACGAGCTTCGCGCAGACGGCAGGGTCGTCCCATAGGGTTCCGTTGCGCAGCCGTTCGAAGTTCCACCAAGCAGTTGCACGTGCCTCTGCCGTAGCGATATTGGCGACGAGGCTAACAGTATCGTAGGCCTTGTACCTAGGCGCTGTATCCTTCTGATCGAAATCGGCCTTGCTCGCACAGCGGAACAATTCCACTTTGCCCGGTGTCTTGCGGTAGAGCAGCGGTACGCCCCCCCAGCTCCACAAACGCTTGTGCAAGAGTGCGAACTCGTGGCTCTCGCCAGGGTGATCGCTGACATAGATGAAGGCTTGGGCGACTGGCGCACGATTGTTGCGGCCGGCCTCGAAGAAAACGGAATGCGCCGCATAGCTCTCGGCTTTTTCCATCATTAAATATTGTTCGGGCGCAAGGCTGAGAGCACGGAATTCTTTCACCAGAACCAGCCCGTCGATGCTGCTCTGGGTGTCTCCGTTTGAAAGCTCGATCAGCCAGTTGGCAAAGTTTTCCGCCCTCACTTACGCTCCCACGCAGGCGTTTTCTGACGACCCCACGATGGCCCGGCACCATCTTTTAGCGCTGCCCAAAGCTCCGTATGCCATGGCATATGCGCAGACCTAGCACAACGCGGCCCCGGCGGAGGCACGCCGCCTGATGACACCTCTGCACAGCGTAGCATGCTCGCGTCCCTGGTCGCTTCGACGAACAACAGCGCGCCATGCGGAAGGCGGCGGCACAGGCCTGTCCCGTTCACGCCGTGCTCGGGATCGACGCGCCGATCACCATCGCCTGGGTGGACTGACACCAAATCGCGTCGCGGACCACGCATCGCGATCCGGCCCCCGCGACGGCGGGGCGGCCGCTATCCGCCGGACCTCATAGGGTCCGACTTATGAAACTGGATATGAAACGTGATGTGAGATTGGATGTGTCATTGAATGTGGAATTGGGTATGTCATTCGGACCAAAACGCTGTCCGGACTCTCCGTGGAGACGGCGTGCCGGCCGGCCCGGACGGCGGCCGAGCGAAGCCGGCATCCGCGTCGCCGATCGCCGCATTGCGAAGCGATCCGTCGGGTTTGGCGGGCGGCGGGCGGTGCGGTGCAACCGTTCCGCATCGGAACCCGGCGTGGCCCTCACGCCTCCCGCGGCGGCGGGGCGGCGACCAGGGCCTCCAGGCCTTCCGCCTTCATCGCCGCCACGTCTCCGGCAAAAACCTCCATCACCGCGCCGCGGATCGCCGCCTGGCGGTCGGGCTGGGTGACGCGGGTGCCGGTGAGGTCGGTCACGTAGAACACGTCCACCGCCCGCTCGCCGAAGGTCGCCACGTGGGCCGAGGTGATGTTGAGGTTCAGGCGGTTCAGCGCCGTGGTCAGCTCGTAGAGCAGGCCCGGCCGGTCGAGGCCGGTGACCTCGACCACGGTCTCGCGGCTCGACAGCGCGTTGTCGATCGCCACGTCGGGGGGGACCAGGAAGGTCTTGGCCCGGCCGGTGGAGGGCGGGTGCTTGTCGGCCACCAGCTCGGCGATCTTGATCTCGCCCTTGAGCGAGCGCTCGATCGAGGCGGTGATGCGCCGGCCGCGGCGCATCTCGTCCTCGTCGCGCTCGAAGGCGCGGGAGATGAAGATCGAATCGAGGGCGAAGCCGTCGCTCGTGGTGTAGGCCTGGGCGTCGACGATGTTGCCGCCGGACGCCGCGCAGGCCCCCGTGACGATGGCCAGCAGCCGCGGGTGGTCGGGGGAATACACCGTCAGCTCGGTGACGCCGCGGACCGGATCGGTCTCGACGTCGGTGGCGCTGGTGCGGCCGGCCTCGGTCGCCTGGCGGATGAAGCCGGCGTTCTTGAATTGGCGCACCCCGTCGACCTTCAGCCAGTAGGCCTGGGTGTGGCGCGCGGCGTAGGCGTCGAACGTGTCCGACGACCAGTCGGGCAGCTGCTCGCGCAGGGACATCTGGATCAGGCGGACCCGGTCGGTGCGGGCGATCTCGGAGTGGCCGCCCGAGAGCACCACCTCGGTCTCGTCGTAGAGGGTGCGGATCAGCGTGCCCTTCCACGCGGTCCAGACGCCGGGGCCGACGGCGGTGATGTCGGCCACCGTCAGGATCGTCAGCAGGCGCAGGCGCTCCAGCGTCTGCACCACGGCTGCGAACTTCTCGATGGTCTTCGGGTCCGAGAGGTCGCGGCTCTGGGCGGTCATCGACATCAGCAGGTGGTGCTCGACGAGCCAGGCCACCGTCTCGGTCTCGGCCTGGGTCAGGCCGAAGCGCGGGCACAGCTTCTGCGCGATCGCCGCGCCGGCGATGGAGTGGTCCTCGGGCCGGCCCTTGGCGATGTCGTGGAGCAGGATCGCCACGTAGAGCGCGCGGCGGTTGTGGATCGCGCCGACCAGCCGCGAGACCAGGGGGAACGGCTCGTCCCCGCGGCCGGAATCGATCGCGGCCAGCACGCCGAGCGAGCGCAGCAGGTGCTCGTCCACCGTGAAGTGGTGGTACATGTTGAACTGCATCATCGCCACGATCCGCCCGAAATCCGGGATGAAGCGGCCGAGCACCCCGGCCTCGTTCATCTGCCGCAGCACCGATTCCGGCGAGTTCCGCGAGGTCAGGATCTCGAGGAAGAGCCGGTTGGCCTCCTCGTCGGCGCGCAGTGCGTGGCCGATCAGGCGTAAGGAGCGGTTGGCCAGCCGCTTGGCGTCCGGGTGGATCGCGAGGTTGTGCCGGTCGGCGAGCCAGAACAGCCGCAGGAGGTTCACCGGGTCGCGCTCGAACGCGTCCTCGGCGCGCACGTTGACCCGGCCGTGATCGAGCCAGAAATCCTCCGCCTCGATCGCGGTGGCGCGGAACCGGTCGCGGAACTTGCCGATCCAGCGGTCGAGCACCGGCGTGCGCTTGGCGTGGCGCGCCTCGAGCTCGGCGCAGACGATGGCGGTGAGGTCGCCCACGTCCTTGGCAATCAGGAAGTAGGCCTTCATGAAGCGCTCGACGCCCGACAGGCCGCCGCGCGGCCCGAAGCCGAGCCGCTCGGCGATCTTCGGTTGCAGCCCGAAGGACAGCCGCTCCTCCGAGCGCCGCGTGACGAAGTGCAGGTGGCAACGCACCCGCCACAGGAACTCGTCGCAGCGCTCGAACAGGCGGTACTCCTCCGCCGTGAACAGGCCGGCGGCCACGAGCTCGACCTGGTCGCGCACCCGGTAGGTGTACTTGGCGATCCAGAACAGGGTGTTGAGGTCGCGCAGGCCCCCCTTGCCGTCCTTGACGTTGGGCTCGACGAGATAGCGCGACGAGCCCGCCTTCGTGATGCGGCCGTCGCGCTCGCGCAGCTTCGCCTCGACGAACTCGTGGGCGGTGCCCATCACCAACTCGGCGTCGAAGCGCGTCACCAGCTCCTCGAACAGCACCCGCGAGCCGAACAGGTAGCGCGCCTCCAGGAGCGCCGTGCGGATCGTCATGTCCGCCTTCGCCTCGCGCAGGCACTCCTCGACCGAGCGGGTGGCGTGGCCGACCTTCAATTTCAGGTCCCACAGCACGTAGAGCATCGCCTCGACGACGCTCTCCGACCACGCGGTCTGCTTGTAGGGCAGCAGGAACAGCAGATCGATGTCCGAGCCCGGCGCCATCGTGCCCCGGCCGTAGCCGCCGGTGGCCACCACCGCGAGCTGCTCGCCGGTGGAGGGGTTGTCGTTCGGGTAGAGCCGCCAGACCACCGCGTCGTGGATCGCGCGCACCACCGCGTCGGTGAGGCTCGACAGCGTGCGGGCGCAACGCATGCCGTCGCGGTCCTTCAGCAGCTGCGCCTCGGCGGCCGCGTGGCCGGCCTCGATCACGCGCTTCAGCTCCGGCACCAGCACGGCGCGGAGCTTCGTCGGCTCACGGGCCTCGCGGTCCAGGGCGTCCAGAACCTTGTCGAGGGCGGCGACGGCGTCGAACATGGGTACCCGTTAGCATGAACTGCTGGTGCTGCCAGCGTGGCGCGCCATGGCACCACCGACACCGGCACTTCGGCGTGGAAGCAGAGACCAGGCCGTCCTTTGAGGCGGATCAATCGTTTGACATAAAGAACGAAGCTGCCTAGCTCGGATCGAACGCCCGATCCGAAAAGGACCTTTTCATGCGCCTCGCCCGCCGCGCGCTCCTCGGTGCCCTCGCGCTCGCCCTGCCCGCCCTCTCGCTGGCGGCCCGCGCCGCCGAGTTGAAGGAGGTGCGCCTCGACTGGGCGACCTACAACCCGGTCGGCCTCGTGCTGAAGGACAAGGGGTTCTTGGAGGAGGCGCTGAAGCCGATGGGCATCACCGTGCGGTGGGTCCAGTCGCTCGGCTCCAACAAGGCGCTGGAATTTCTGAATGCCGGCGCGATCGACTTCGGCTCGTCGGCAGGCGCCGCCGCCCTGGTGGCACGCATCAACGGCAACCCGATCAAGGCGGTCTACGCCTTCTCGCGGCCGGAATGGACGGCGCTCGTCACCCGCAAGGACAGCGGCATCGCGCGGGTCGCCGACCTCAAGGGCAAGCGCATCGCCGTCACCCGCGGCACCGACCCGCACATCTTCCTGATCCGCGCGCTTCAGGGCGCGGGCCTGACCGAGCGCGACGCCAAGCTCGTCCTGCTCCAGCACGCCGACGGCCGCACGGCGCTCGACCGCGGCGACGTCGACGCCTGGGCCGGCCTCGACCCGATGATGGCTGCGGCCGAGATCGAGAACGACGACGTGCTGTTCTTCCGCGACGCCAGCGCCAACACCTGGGGCCTGCTCGACGTACGCGAGGCGTTCGCGAAGGAGAACCCGGAGCTCGTCCGCACGGTGATCGCCGCCTACGAGCGGGCGCGGCTGTTCTCGATCCAGAACCCCGACGCGCTGAAGGCGGCTTTGATTTCCGCGACCAAGCTGCCCGAGCCGGTGATCGCCCGCCAGGTCGCGCGCACCGACCTCTCCGAGCCCGCGCTCGGCAAGGCCCAGGCGGACTCGATCCGCGCGGCCGGCCTCGCCCTGCAGCAGGCCGGCATCATCCCCGCTGGCACCGACGTCCCGGCGGCGGTCGATGGACTGATCGACACGGCCTTCAACCCGACGGCGGCGCGGTAGGCGCAAGCCGCATCGGGGCCGCCCCGATGCGCGTTTCGGCGGTTTGGACTAGGCCACGAACCACGTCGAGGCCCCTTCTCCCATGGGGAGAAGGGCGGGATGAGGGGCGTACCCCATCCGGAGAGGTCACGCCCCTCACCCTGCCCCTCTCCCCTTGGGAGAGGGGACCAGCGCCTCGTCCGACGCCGAACGAACCCTTACATCCGATCGCACGCAATGCGGTCGTGGCCGAGGCGGGGCGCTGAGGCTCAGGCGGTGTTATAGAGCCGCCGATCCTCCAGCCCGCGACGGCCCGATGTTCCACCTTCTCGAGTTCGACGCCCGATGACCGGACCCGCGGCCGCCCCCATGGCGAACGTTGCACCTGTCGTCGCCCCACGGGCCGGACGCGCGTCGCGCTTCGGCTGGGCGGGCCTCGGCCTGTTGCTTCCGCTGATCCTGGCTCTCGGCTGGGAGGCGGCCGTGCGGGCCGGCCTGGCGCAGGGGCGCCTGCTGCCGCCGCCGAGCCGGATCGCGGCGACGTTGTGGGACCTCGCCCGCTCCGGCGACCTGTGGATGCACGTCTCGGCGACGTTGGTTCGCGTCGGCCTCGGCTTCGCGCTCGGGGCGGTGGCGGGGATCGTCGTGGGCGCGCTCACCGCGACCCTTCCGACCCTGCGGCGGCTCGTCGATCCGAGCCTGCAGGCGTTGCGCGCGGTGCCTTCGCTCGCCTGGGTGCCGCTGTTCATCCTGTGGTTCGGCATCCTCGAGACGCCGAAGGTGACGCTGATCGCGGTCGGCGTGTTCTTCCCGGTCTATGTCGGGGTCGCCGGCGCCATCGCCTCGGTCGATCGCAAGCTCGTCGAGGTCGGACGGATCTTCCGCCTGTCGCGGGCGGCGCAGGTGAGGCGCATCCTGCTTCCGGCGGTGCTGCCGGCCACCGTCACGGCGTTGCGCACCGGGCTCGGCCTCGGCTTCCTGTTCGTGGTCGCGGCGGAGCTGATGGGAGCATCCGAGGGTCTTGGCTACCTGCTGATCGACGGGCAGCAATTCTCCAAGCCCGAGCAAATCCTGGCCGCGATCATCGCCTTCGCGGTGGCGGGAAAGCTCGCCGACGCGCTGCTGGTGGCGCTGACGAACCCGCTGGTGCGGTGGCAGGACACGGCGCGCGACGCCTTATAGAAGATCCAGTGCGCGACGTGCTTGGCCATCGCGCAGAACGTCAGTCGCGCTCGGGCTCGTCCGTCTCGACCGGGTCGCGGTCGTGGACTACGCGGGCGTGCCCGGTGACCGGCGGGAACAGCTCGGCCAACCCCGCGGCCACGCCGTAGAGCACCGGATCCGAGCCGGGGCCGGAGTGCGGCGGGTGGAGATCGCTCTTGACCATGGAATCCGTCACCTTGGGCGCCCCGTCCATCCTGTTGCCAGCGCCGACGTAAGCCTGACAGACAGCCCCCCGGCTGCCCCTAGGGTTTGTCAAGTCGGACTTTGGTCCAAGGTTTCATGGGGGCGAAAAGAAATTTCCGCTGTGCTCACCCGTGGTTGCAGGCGAAAACCGATCACCATTGGCGAGCAGGCGTCGGAATGCCGCGCAAACCGGTAGTTTATTGCACGGCACCATCCATGGCTTCGAGATGAGGGGGCTTGTTGCAGCGCAGCATGACAAATCGGACGCGTTGAAAATGCCTTGATGGATGGCCTCTGCATAGGGAAACGTCCGGTCGGACAGCCGGTTTCGACAGGCGTCCTTTGTCGAACGACCAATCTGCACGATTGAATGCAATCGGCATTTCTGTTCCAGTCGTCCCTTAGAACAGGAACAATCTGGGCAGGAAATCATGCCGCGTTTCGAGCCCTGGGATGGCCAGCGCGCCTCCGGGATCATCGCCGAGCACAGCCATCTGGAGGGCGCCACCCTCCCGATCCTGCACGCGCTGCAGGAGACCTTCGGCTACGTCGACGCCGGCGCCGTGCCGCTGATCGCGGATGCGCTCAATCTGTCGCGGGCCGAGGTCCACGGCTGCATCACTTTCTACCACGACTTCCGCGCACACCCGGCCGGCCGTCACGAGGTGAAGCTGTGCCGCGCGGAGGCGTGCCAGGCCATGGGCTCGGACCGGCTCCACGCCGAGATTCTGTCGCGCCTCGGCACGGGCTGGCATGGCACGACCAGCGACGGCAACGCCACCGTCGAGCCGGTCTACTGCCTCGGCCTGTGCTCGAACGCCCCGGCGGCCCTCGTCGACGGCGAGCCGATCGCGCGGCTCACCGCAGACAGCCTCGAAGCGGCTCTGAGCGAGGCGCGCGCATGAGCACGGCCATGAGCATCACCCTCTACGTCCCCCGCGACGCCGTCGCGCTGGGCCTCGGCGCCAACCGCGTCGCCCGGGCGCTGTTTTCCGGCGCCGAGCGCCGCGGCCTCGACGTGTCGATCGTCCGCACCGGTTCGCGCGGCCTGTTCTGGCTGGAGCCGATGGTCGAGGTCGCGACGCCCGAGGGCCGCGTCGCCTACGGCCCGGTGACGCCCGCCGACGTCGACGCGCTGCTCGATGCCGGCCTCGCGGAGGGCGGCGAGCACCCGCTGCGCCTCGGCGACCCGGAGAAGATCCCGTTCCTGGCCCGCCAGCAGCGGCTCACCTTCCACCGCTGCGGCGTGATCGATCCGGTCTCGGTCGACGACTACAAGGCCCATGGCGGCTATCGCGGCCTCGAGGCCGCGCTTCGGCTCGGCCCCGAGGGCACCGTCGGCGAAGTCCGCGAATCCGGCCTGCGCGGCCGCGGCGGCGCCGGCTTCCCGGCCGGCATCAAGTGGAACACGGTGATGCTGGCGCAGTCGCACCATAAATACGTGGTCTGCAACGCCGACGAGGGCGATTCCGGCACCTTCGCCGACCGGATGATGATGGAGGGCGACCCCTTCAACCTCATCGAGGGCATGACCATCGCCGCCGTCGCGGTCGGCGCGACCCGGGGCTACATCTACCTGCGTTCGGAATACCCGCAGGCCTTCGCCACGCTGAAGGAGGCGATCGCCAACGGTATCGCGGCGGGCGTGCTCGGCGACGACGTGATGGGCTCCGGCAAGAGCTTCCACCTCGAGGTGCGGCTCGGCGCGGGCGCCTACATCTGCGGCGAGGAGACTTCGCTGCTGGAGAGCCTCGAGGGCAAGCGCGGCATCGTCCGCGCCAAGCCCCCGATCCCGGCGCTGAAGGGCTTCCTCGGCCAGCCGACGCTGGTCAACAACGTGATGACCTTCACGGCCACGCCCTGGATCCTGGAGCACGGCGCCAAGGCCTACGCCGACTACGGCATGGGCCGCTCCCTCGGCACCCTGCCGATCCAGCTCGCAGGCAACGTGAAGCACGGCGGCCTAATCGAGACCGCCTTCGGCATCACGCTGCGCGAAGTCATCGAGGGCTACGGCGGCGGCACCTTCTCCGGCCGTCCGGTGCGGGCGGTACAGGTCGGCGGGCCGCTCGGGGCCTACTTCCCCGACCACCTGCTCGATACGCCCCTCGACTACGAGGCGATGGCGGCCAAGAAGGGCCTGGTCGGCCATGGCGGCATCGTCGTGTTCGACGACACCGTCGACATGGCCAAGCAGGCCCGCTTCGCCTTCGAGTTCTGCGCCACGGAATCCTGCGGCAAGTGCACCCCGTGCCGCATCGGCGCGACCCGCGGCGTCGAGACGATGGACAAGGTCATCGCCGGGATCAGCCCGGAGAAGAACCTCACCGTCATCGCCGACCTCTGCGAGGTCATGACCGACGGTTCGCTTTGCGCCATGGGCGGGCTCACGCCGATGCCCGTGATGAGCGCGATCACCCATTTCCCCGAAGACTTTTCGCGCGCGGGCGACCTGCCCGTCGCGGCGGAATAGGGAGGCGTCCATGGCCCTCATCAAAGAGATCGACTACGGCACCCCGATCCGCGTCAGCGATCAGACGGTGACGCTGAGCATCGACGGCATGGACGTCACCGTCCCGGCCGGAACGTCGGTGATGGCGGCGGCGATGAACGCCGGCACGCAGATCCCGAAACTGTGCGCGACGGATTCGCTGGAGCCGTTCGGCTCCTGCCGCCTCTGCCTCGTGGAGATCGAGGGGCGGCGCGGCACGCCGGCCTCCTGCACCACGCCGGCCGAGAACGGCATGGTCGTGCGGACGCAGACCGACAAGCTCGCCAAGCTCCGCAAGGGCGTGATGGAGCTCTACATCTCCGACCACCCGCTGACCTGCCTGACCTGCGCCGCCAACGGCGACTGCGAGCTGCAGGACATGGCCGGCGTCGTCGGCCTGCGCGACGTGCGCTACGGCTACGACGGCGACAACCACGTCGTGCCGACGGCGGAAAAGTACCTGCCGAAGGACGAGTCGAACCCGTACTTCACCTACGACCCGTCGAAGTGCATCGTCTGCAACCGCTGCGTCCGCGCCTGCGAGGAGGTGCAGGGCACCTTCGCGCTCACCATCGAGGGCCGCGGCTTCGACAGCCGTGTCGCCGCCGGCAACACCAACTTCATGGAATCCGAGTGCGTGTCCTGCGGCGCCTGCGTCCAGGCCTGCCCGACCGCGACGCTCCAAGAGAAGTCGATCCACGAGCACGGCCAGCCCGAGCATTCGGAGGTGACCACCTGCGCCTATTGCGGCGTCGGCTGCTCGTTCAAGGCGGAGATGCAGGGCACCAAGATCATCCGCATGGTGCCCTACAAGGGCGGCAAGGCCAACGAGGGCCATAGCTGCGTCAAGGGCCGCTTCGCCTACGGCTACGCCACCCACAAGGACCGCATCACAAAACCGATGATCCGCGAGAAGATCACGGATCCCTGGCGCGAGGTGTCGTGGGAGGAGGCGATCGACCGCGCGGCCTCCGAGTTCAAGCGCATCCAGGCGACCTACGGCAAGGACTCGGTCGGCGGCATCACCTCGTCGCGCTGCACAAACGAGGAGGCCTACCTCGTCCAGAAGCTCGTGCGCGCCGCCTTCGGCAACAACAACGTCGACACCTGCGCCCGCGTCTGCCACTCGCCGACCGGCTACGGCCTGATGTCGACGCTCGGCACCTCGGCCGGCACCCAGGACTTCAAGTCGGTCGAGCAGTCCGACGTGATCCTGGTGATCGGCGCCAACCCGACCGACGGCCACCCGGTCTTCGGCTCGCGGATGAAGCGGCGCCTGCGCGAGGGCGCCAAGCTCATCGTCGCCGACCCGCGCAAGATCGACCTGGTGAAGTCGCCCCACATCAAGGCGACGCACCACCTGCCGCTGAAGCCCGGCTCCAACGTCGCCTTCATCAACTCCATGGCGCACGTGATCGTCACCGAGGGGCTGATCGACGAAGCCTACGTGCGCGAGCGCTGCGACCTCGCAGAGTTCGAGTCCTGGGCCCGCTTCATCGCCGACGAGCGCCACTCGCCGGAGGCGCAGGCGCAGTACACCGGCATCGACCCGGCCGAGCTCCGCGCCGCCGCCCGGCTCTACGCCACCGGCGGCAACGCCGGCATCTACTACGGCCTCGGCGTCACCGAGCACAGCCAGGGCTCGACCATGGTGATGGGCATGGCCAACATCGCCATGGCCACCGGCAACATCGGCAAGCTCGGCGCCGGCGTGAACCCGCTGCGCGGCCAGAACAACGTCCAAGGCTCGTGCGACATGGGCTCGTTCCCGCACGAGCTGCCGGGCTACCGCCACGTCTCGGACGACGCCACCCGCGAGAGCTTCGAGGCGCTCTGGGGGGCCAAGCTCGACAACGCGCCGGGCCTGCGCATCACCAACATGCTCGATGAGGCCGTCGATGGCGGCTTCAAGGGCATGTACATCCAGGGCGAGGACATCGCCCAGTCGGACCCGGACACCCACCACGTCACGTCCGGCTTGATGGCGATGGAGTGCATCGTCATCCAGGACCTGTTCCTGAACGAGACCGCCAAGTACGCCCACGTCTTCCTGCCCGGCGCCTCGTTCCTGGAGAAGGACGGCACATTCACCAACGCCGAGCGCCGCATCAGCCGCGTGCGCAAGGTGATGCCGCCGATGGGCGGCTACGGCGACTGGGAGGGCACGATCCTGCTCTCCAAGGCGCTCGGCTACGAGATGAACTACAGCCACCCGTCCGAGATCATGGACGAGATCGCCTCGCTCACCCCGAGCTTCGCCGGCGTCTCCTTCGCCAAGCTCGACGAGCTCGGCTCGGTGCAGTGGCCCTGCAACGACAAGGCGCCGATGGGCACGCCGATGATGCACGTCGACCGGTTCGTGCGGGGCCTCGGCCGCTTCATGATCACCGAGTTCGTCGCCACCGAGGAGCGCACGGGGGCGAAGTTCCCGCTCATCCTCACCACCGGCCGGATCCTGTCGCAGTACAACGTCGGCGCACAGACGCGCCGCACCGAGAACTCGCGCTGGCACGAGGAGGACGTGCTGGAGATCCATCCGTTCGACGCCGAGGTCCGCGGCGTCGTCGACGGCGACCTGGTCTCGCTGGAGAGTCGGTCCGGCGACATCGCGCTCAAGGCCAAGATCACCGAGCGGATGCAGCCGGGCGTGGTCTACACCACCTTCCACCACGCCAAGACCGGCGCCAACGTCATCACCACCGACTTCTCGGATTGGGCGACCAACTGCCCCGAGTACAAGGTGACGGCGGTGCAGGTGCGGCGCACCAACCGTCCCTCGGATTGGCAGGCGAAGTTCTACGAGGAGGACTTCTCGCTGACCCGCATCGCGCAGGCGGCGGCGGAGTAGGAAGGCGACGCGCACCCTCTCCCCCTGGGAGGCGGGACCCGCGATCGGTTCGGGCCGCGATGTGTCCAGAAGGTTTTTGAAGGTCTGTCGATGAGCGCGCTGACGAGCGACGAGAAGCTGGTGCGGATGGCCAACCAGATCGCCTCCTTCTTCCGGTCCTATCCGGACGAGGAGGCGGTGACCGGCATCCACAACCACGTGATCGCCTTCTGGACGCCGAAGATGGTGGCGAGCCTCACCGCCTGCCTGCCGGCCATGGGCGAGCGCGTCGACCCGCTCGTGGTGCGCGCGATGCGCGAGGGCCGGACCGAGGCCGAGAGCCCGGTGCGCGCCGCCACCCGCGACCCGCAGAAGCTCGGCGAAGGTGCGAGCGACGCCGGTTGACGGGCCTGCACTTTTGTCACCCGCCCAAGGATGAATTTTGCATTCTGCGGTAGGCCACGGATAGTCTCGGACCAGCGCGGCATCTAGATTTCCTAGCAAGACGGCCCGCACAACAGGGCCGCTTGAAGGGGAAACCTCAGCGATGACTGCACGGACGGCCGACGTCACCCTCCTGCCCGAACGGACGCCGTCCTGGCTGTCGCGCGAAGCCACGATCGCGAAGCCCGGGTTCAACCGCTGGCTGGTGCCGCCGGCGGCCCTCGCGATCCACCTCTGCATCGGCATGGCCTACGGCTTCTCGGTGTTCTGGCTGCCGCTCTCGCGCGCCATCGGCATCACCGCGTCGAAGGCCTGCCCGGACATGTCGCTGGCCACCGCCCTGGTGACCACCACCTGCGATTGGCGGGTGGCGGACCTCGGCTGGATGTACACCCTTTTCTTCGTCTTCCTCGGGGCCTCGGCCGCCCTGTTCGGCGGTTGGCTGGAGCGGGCGGGCCCGCGCAAGGCCGGCATCGCGGCTGCGCTCTGCTGGTGCGGCGGCATGGCGATCTCGGCGCTCGGCATCCTCACCCACCAGCTCTGGATGATGTGGCTCGGCTCGGGCGTGATCGGCGGCATCGGCCTCGGTCTCGGCTACATCTCCCCGGTCTCGACCCTGATCAAGTGGTTCCCGGACCGGCGCGGCATGGCCACCGGCATGGCGATCATGGGCTTCGGCGGCGGCGCGCTGATCGGCTCGCCGCTGGCCGCCATGCTCATGGACGCGTTCAAGGGCCCGACCTCGGTCGGCGTGTGGCAGACCTTCCTGGTGATGGCCGCCGGCTACTTCGTGTTCATGATGGCGGGCGCCCTCGGCTACCGCGTCCCCCCGGCCGGCTGGAAGCCCGAGGGCTGGAGCCCGGCGCCGGCCAAGGCGGGGATGATCACCAACGGCCAGGTCCACCTCGACGACGCGCACAAGACCCCGCAGTTCTGGCTGATCTGGGCGGTGCTGTGCCTCAACGTCTCGGCGGGCATCGGTGTCATCGGCATCGCCTCGCCGATGCTGCAGGAGATCTTCGGCGGCCGCCTCGTCGGCGCGCCGGGCGTGAGCTTTGCCGCCCTCGATGCCGGACAGAAGGCACAGGTCGCCGCGATCGCGGCCGGCTTCGTCGGGCTGCTGTCGCTGTTCAACATCGGTGGCCGGTTCTTCTGGGCCTCTATGTCGGATAAGCTCGGGCGCAAGACCACCTACGCGATCTTCTTCGCGCTGGGCATCGCGCTCTACGCGGCCGCACCGTCCTTCGCGGCGGCCGGGTCGCAGGCGCTGTTCGTGCTCGCGTTCTGCATCATCCTGTCGATGTACGGCGGCGGGTTCGCCACGGTGCCGGCCTACCTCGCCGACATCTTCGGCACGCAGTTCGTCGGCGCGATCCACGGGCGGCTGCTCACCGCGTGGTCGACGGCGGGCATCGTCGGGCCGGTGGTGGTCAACTACATCCGCCAGGCGCAGGTCGACGCCGGCGTCACCGGCTCGCGCCTCTACGACGGCACCATGTACATTCTCGCGGGCATGCTGGCGCTCGGCTTCGTCGCCAACCTGCTGGTGCGACCGCTCAAGCCCAAGTGGTTCATGTCGGACGCCGACGTGGCGGCGCTGAACAGCCGGGGCGCGGCCGGGGCGATCCCGTCGGGCTCCTTCGGCATCGGCCGGGGCGGCTTCAGCGCGACGGCGCTCGCGGCCTGGGCCGTCGTCGGCATCCCGATCGCCTGGGGCGTGTGGACGACGCTCGCCAAGGCGCTGATCCTGTTCCGCTGAGCGGGCGGGGCCGGCGAAATGGGTATAGCCTTCCCGGCACGCCGCCGGGGAGGGCGCCATGATCGACAAGCTCGACTTTCTGCTCGCGCTTTCGCGGGAGCAGCATTTCGGCCGCGCCGCCGAGACCTGCGGCGTGACCCAGCAGACCCTGTCGGCGGGCGTGAAGCAGCTCGAGAACCGCTTCGGGGTCCAGCTCGTGCGGCGCGGCTCGCGCTTCCAGGGATTTACCCCGGAGGGCGAGCGGGTGCTCGAATGGGGCCGGCGCATCGTCGCCGACAGCCGCGCCATGCACGAGGATGTCGCGGGCCTGCGCCGGGGCCTCACCGGGCACCTGCGCATCGCCGCGATCCCGACCGCGCTGCCGATGGTGGCGAGCCTGACGACGCCCTACCGCGAGAAGCACCCCGACGTGCGGCTGACGGTGGAATCGACCACCTCGGCCGACATCTTCTCGCTGATCGAGAACCTGGAGGCCGACGCCGGGCTGACCTACCTCGACAACGAGCCGCTCGGCCGGGTGATCTCCGTGCCGCTCTACCGCGAGCGCTACCGGCTGCTCACCGCGGAGGGCGGCGCCTTCGACGACCGCGCCTCCGTGACCTGGGCCGAGATCGGCCGCCTGCCGCTCTGCCTGCTCACGCCCAACATGCAGAACCGGCGCATCATCGACCAGCAGATCCGCGAGGCCGGCGGCGAGCCCTCGGCCTCGCTCGAATCGAACTCGATGATCGTGCTGATGACCCATGTCCGCACGCTCAAGTGGGCGAGCGTGATGCCGGCGATCCTCGCCGACGCGCTGGGGCCGATGGTCGGCGTGCGCGCGGTCCCGATCGTCGCGCCGGAGCTGGAGCACACGATCGGGCTGGTGGCGCCCCGGCGCGAGCCCTCCACCCCGATGATCACGGCGCTGGTCGCCATCGCCCGGACGCTGGCGAAGACTCTGGACGCACCGGACGCGTAAGACCCCGTTTCATAATGGGGTGAGCGGCAGGTGTCGCGGGCGTTGGGAGAGTGTCTGACGCTCACCCATGAACCCCGATGTGGACGCCCACCGATCTGCGATCGGCCCGTCGCCCGCGCCGAGTTTGCGCGC
>NZ_BPQG01000026.1 GCF_022179125.1 Methylobacterium cerastii | reverse complement strand
CGCGCCTTGGTTCATCGTCACACATCGAGCAGGTAGCCAACGCCTTGATGGCCAGCGAGACCCTGATGCCTGAGGAGATCGACGCCATGCTTCCGCCCGGCTTCATGGCCCGCCCGAACGTCTGGAATGAGTTCATGGCGATCGAGGCCGAGGCGTCAGACTTCCCGTAGTCTGAGCACCTAAGGAAGGAGTAGGGCAGCCCTGTCGGACCGCTCGTTGTGCACCCTAAAAAGACCCGTTTTTTTATTCGGAATAGGGGCGCCCCCAGGGCAATCGCCTGAGGACTCGCGGCCCCTAAAAGCCCCTTTTCCGCGCATCGGTCGAGCGATGCGGTTTCAACCAACCGTTGATATCGCCCCGCCGTCTGCCGGCTGACGATCATGCACGGCAGGCTTGATCCAGCGGGCGCCGAGCAGCATGAACGACAACGATCCGAAGCAAGCCGCACAGGGGGCGGGCGCACAGAAGGTCGGCCACCGGTCCGAGCGGGAAAAGCGGGCCGCCAGTCTGCTCGTGCAGATCGGGAAACTGATCGGGTTGAGGTACGGCGGCCCCTGCAACGACGACGACGCCGAGAGCTACTACAACGCGGCCCTGCCGTACCTCGTGGAGATCGCGGCCGAGCGGCGGCGCCTTGATCGGCTCGACACGACATGGTGGCTTCGGTGGTGCACGCCCGTCTTGGTCCCGATCGCTCTCCCGGACCCGGACTGGCTTCGGCAGATCCAACCCGAGGCGCTGCGCAAGGTGCGGGCGTCCGAGCAATCCGCCATCAGCGATTGGCGCCGGCACGCTGCATCGCGGTTCTCCGACGAGATGTTTGGCCATAGCTCGCGCGCACTGTCCAAACTTCTCTGCCTGCGGGCCGACGAGATGCGGGCGGCCGATATCCGGTTCTTATCGCCGATTGACCGCGCCGCCGACGAGCTTGCTGCCGAGCGCCGTGCGCGGGATGCCGCCTACCGCAAGGCAAAGCGAGACCAGGAGGGCGTTCGGCCCCGATCCTCGTCCATGGAGGCGCTGAAGCCCTGGACCGTAATCGGGATCGGCCGCAGGACGTTCTACAAGCTTCTGAAAGCTGGGGATCTGCCTGCGCTACCGGATGTCCCGCGGGGTGCAGATCCGGCGCCCCATCTCGCAGCCTTCGCGGCGGCGTTCCGATCTCGGCAGGAGGCGCCGCCGGACGTGCTCAAGATCGCAGCCTGAGCCCCGTGCACCGATCCGTCGTCACCGTAGAGAAGACAGAGAAGAGGGGCCGACGCATCAGTGCACGCCCGCCTTTGGCCGTTGGCGTCGTCGTCACGAGCGAAGCGAAGTCACCGTTCCGCTTGCTCGTGTTGCGTGGGCTGGGCTCAGGATGATGCCGGGGCCAGGCGGATGCCGGCCCGACTCGGCTCGCTCATTGACCCGTTGGTAACTGATCGCGGGTACGGAGCGCTTAAGCCGGGCTCGGGACCGGTTCGCTGGTGAGATGCACGACGCACCCGTCACCCCGTGATCAGATCGGGGGACGGGCCTGCCTCTCTCAGGGTTCAGCCGCGTTCCATCTGATCCGTCAGCGCCCGCGCGGCGATCTTCGCAACCGCGACGCCATCCTCAGGGGACAGGCGGTTCGTGTTCCTCCGCCGCTCGGGCTCGGCGCAGGTGTAGACGTAGAACGCCCTGACGCCAGCAGCATCAACGACGGACACCGACTCCTCGGCGACCTCAATGCGCAGCGGCAGCACTAGCCCGAAGTTGCTCACAGCGTCGTCGCCCTCGCCTCCAAGTTCACACGCTCACGCATCTCCTTGCCGGCCTTAAAGACCAGCGCGCCCTTGGCCGAGACCGACACCGGCGCTCCGGTTTTTGGGTTGCGTCCGGCTCGCGCCTGGCGCTCCTTCACCGAGAACGAGCCGAACCCGCGGATCTCCACCCGATCGCCCGCCACCAGCGCGTCTGCGATGCGGTCGAGGATGGCATCGACCACCGCCTGGCAGTCCTTCTCGTAGAGATGCGGGTTCTGGGCAGCGAGGCGCAGGACGAGGTCGGACCGGATCATGGTGCCGGAATGCGGATGCCAGCGCCTCGTGGCAAGCCTCGGCTTGCCCCTTACCGTTGACTTAGCCGTGCCCGCTGGCCGACATGCCAAGTCCGGTTTCTGCGCGCCCTATGGCGAGTCGTGAGCCGGCATCAGGAGAGATCGCCGCGAGATAGACCCTGAAACGACAACGGCCCCCCAGGCGGGAACCTGAGAGGCCGTCAAAATCGAGTGGCTGTGAAAGCCGAGTGACTTCCTTTCACAAGCCATAAGCTCCCCTCGGGAGTCAAGCGGGAACACCAGTTCTCGCATCGAGAAGTCGTGCCTGGACCCTGGACCGCGGCCCGTGAGGGACCGTGAACGATGGATTACGCCTACGAGATCCGCCGGCAGGCGGAGGCGGCTCCGCGCGCCGCGTTGCCGGCCGTCGCATCCGCGCTGTGGAAAGCGTTCGGAGAGGGGCACTTGTCGGAAGCCGAGGCTGAGGCGCTGTCCGGGCTGATCGAGGCCCGGCAGGCCGAGGCCGGAACACACGCCCCAAAGCCCCTAGGAGCCCTTAGGAGCCGTGCCGGCTCCCGACCGCGCACGGATGCCTCGATGGCCCGCCGTCGCCGCTGGGCGGCCTCTGGTAGAATTCCACCGGCCATCGCGGCACGGTTCACGCTGGCGGAGCAGGCGGTGCTATCCCTCGTCGCGGCCGAGATCGTGCGGCGGAAGGATTGTCGTCTAGCGGTTGGACACTTGGCGGCGATCGTCGGCGTCGCTGAGACTACCGTGCGCAACGCCATCCGGGAGGCCCGCAAGCTCGGGATGGTCACGGTCGAGGAGCGGCGCGTGACGGGCTTCCGCAACGACACAAACGTGGTCCGCATCGTCTCGGCCGAGTGGACAGCTTGGCTGCGGCTGGCACGGAAGGATGGCCCATCTAGATTTGGATCGGCCGCGCCCATCCTCCCGCTTCGAGGGGGAGGGTGCAAATCCGCGAAGCGCACGCCTACTGATGTTCCATACCCTGTGAATTTGAGGCTTCAGAACCGTCAAAAGGGCTGCCGACAAGCAGCGGGCGACCCCACCGACATAGCCTCGTCTAGAATTCACGCGTCGGGTCGAAGCGTCCGAGTTATGCGGTAGCCGCAGGCAGGCGTTCGGCATGGCGGACGCAAGCCGGTTGGATCGTGGCGCAGAAGCCTGTCGGATGTCCGACTACGCCCTCACTTTGCCCGTGCTCATCATCTCGGTGAGCACACCGCTCAAGTATCTGCCCAAGCGGTTCAAGGCGCATCGATCCGGCGCATCAATCCAGAAGCCGATCAAAACGGGCTTGCCCCCGAAACGGCGCAGGACGGTCTCGCCCATCAAAGCCGCTTCCCGCTCGGTTCCGCGAACGTCGACGCACGGGCGCCAGGAGCCTCCCGAACGAGGTGAGAGTGATCGACCGGGAATGGCTGGCGTGGATGAAGCGGAGGGCCAAGGGTGGGGAAGTTCCCCACCGTGGCATAGGGGTCAGAAATCCGACCATCACGGATAAAAAGCTCATTCGAGAAGAGCGAACGGTCAGCTTCAGGGTCAATCCCAGCGTGTCATCATCGCATCACGGAATGCATATTCGCCATCGTGGAGTTCGCCGCCTGAACATTGCGGGAGGTGAGACCGTCACGTGGGCTTGAGCTAGGACGTTGTTTTACTGAGCGTTTCGGGCGGCTCATTAACTGACGCGCGGTCACCCTCCCAAGCCAGATGGGCAACTTGAGCGTGAGATGCCTGTTGTAGACGACAACGTTTTAACTCTAAATTGCCAACTATGACGGTCATCGTCTGATCGAGAAACCCAACATCATGGCGATACGCTTCTACCTCACGACGAACGCCGACACGGTGCTGCCAACCGACGACGATCTGACCGTATACGGCACCCAGCCGACACTGAACCTCAACGACTCGTTGGCAGGCGGGGGAGGCTTCGACACCCTCGCCCTCGGCGGGAGCGGCACGTTTGACCTGACCAGCCTTCCACGATTCGATGGCTTTGAGGCAGTGACGCTGACCAACGAGACGACCACTGCCGCTACCCTAAAGTTGAGGGACGGGACCAGTTCTGTTGTTACCCTTGACCGGGGCCAATCCACCGCGACGACTGACGCCAACGGTAGCGCGTTAATTAACGTCTATCTCGGCACAGGCACCAACACTATTATCGGGGGGGCCGAGAACGATGCATTCTATGTGCAATCTCCCTCAGACATCCATCCAGGAGATACGATCTCTGGGGGCGGTGGCGTAAATACGTTATATATCGGATCTAATGGTCCTTATAATTTTAGTGATGTATTCGATATATCTCAAGTTCAATTTTCTAATATATCGAGTCTCATTATAAATAGTCTAAATCCAACTAATTTTCGTATCAGCTCAAGTACCCTTGTAGACATTCCTACCATTTATAAAGGCGATCTAGCTCAGACAAGTTTCATCACTTCAGACTCTACACTATATCTTAATAATATAGTAATCCCTTATTCTCCCTCTTATTACGTTGGTCACGGCATTTACACTACCCCTTTTCCTCTTGTAGGGTTCACCAGCGATAATGCAGCCGGAACGACGTTCTACCTGAATGGCACCTCTCAGGCTTCCGTCGTAGCAGGCGGTCCTGGTTCGGACACCGTCGTTAGCCAAACTGTGATTTCCTTTAACGATCGAGAGAAGGTGCTGTCGCGCTCGATCGAAACGGTCACCGACCCAAGTGGCAGTTACCACCGCCTCGTGAGCATCACGACGCCAAACGAGACTGTGAACACTAGCCATCAGGTGATCTCCGGAACGGTAGACGCCAGCGCTACGGGCACGGTCAGCGTCTACAGTGGATCAAACCTCGTTGGTACAGCGGCGATCCAAGCCGACCATACTTGGGTCACCACCGTCAGCCTCGGCCCGGACGCATCCTACTCACTTCAGGCTCAGGTCGGCGATGCGGCCGGCGACGTCGGCCGCAGCAACTCTGTCGTAGTGACCGTCGACACATCGCCGCCCGTGGTGTCGATCAACAATTCGGGTGGTGACGTGACCGACCGCTACGTCAATCTCTCAGGCTCGGCCGTGACGCAGACGGCGAATGGGATCAACGCATCGGGAGAAGCCGGCGCCACGGTGAAGGTCTACGAGGGCTCGACACTCCTTGGTGGAGCGACGGTTGATAGTGGCGGCCATTGGTCTCTCGGCGTGGTGCTTGCCGGCGCGGGCGGCCACACGCTGGTTGCCAGCGAGACAGACGGCGCTGGAAACGTTGGGCGAAGCAACAGCGTCACCTTCAACGCACTAGACGCAAACCCCGGCAACGACACGCTTTTTGCCGGGGCGGGCACCAGTATCCTCGACGGAGGCGCCGGCGACGACACGGTAGTCTTGCCCTACACCCTAACGCAGGCCAGCCTCAGCTATGACGCGGCAGGGCGCACGATCCTCGATGGGCCAAACGGCGCGCACGACGTACTCTCCGGCTTCGAACATTATCGCTTCACCGACGGAACGGTGAATGAGCATGCGTCCTCGGCGCTGGTCGACGACCTGTTCTACTACGCCCATAACAACGACGTCTGGAACGTGCGTGTCGACGCCACAGCGCACTACAACGCCTCCGGCTGGCATGAGGGCCGCGATCCGAACGCGGACTTCTCGACCACCGGCTATCTCGCCGCCAACGCTGACGTTCGCGCAGCTGGGATCAATCCGCTTAGCCACTACGACGCCAACGGTTGGAAAGAAGGCCGCGATCCGTCGGCCAACTTCGACAACGAGCTTTACCTGTCGCACAACCCGGACGTGAAGGCGGCGGGGGTCGATCCGCTTGCCCATTACCTAACCAACGGACAAGCCGAAGGCCGTCAAGCCTACTCGGCCGTCGGCACGGCTGTGAACCTTGCCGTGCATCCGGGCTTTGACGCGGAATACTACCTCCTGTCGAACGCGGACGTGGCTAAGGCTGCCATCGTAGCCGGCGGCGACAGCTTCGCCTTCGCCTACAATCACTACGAGACGAGCGGTTGGCATGAGGGCCGCAACCCGAACGCGGTGTTCGACGTCAAGGGCTACCTCGCGGCCTACGGGGACGTGAAAGCGGCCAACATCGATCCGCTCGCGCACTACGAGGCGAACGGCTGGAAAGAGGGACGTGATCCATCTGCAAGCTTCGACGTGAAGGCTTACGAGAGCCACTACACGGACGTGGCCAACGCACACATTGATCCGATGCTGCACTACCTCCAGAGTGGTGCCCTGGAGGGCCGAACCGCCTTCAACGATGGGCATTTCGGTTAAGGCTGAGGGGCCGGGTCTTTGCCCCGGCCCACTCGCACCGTAAGGCGCCTACTGCGCGTCGTCTGCGCCAACCATCCGCACGGTTGCCCCGAGCCGGCTCCGGTCCAGCCCCTTCGCCACGTAGCGCTCATCCGCCCGGGCGATCCGCACCGGCACCGGGGCACGCCCCACGATGCTCAGATTGCCCCGCACAGCCTGTTCGAGCTGCGATCGCACCGCGCCATCCGCCAGTGCCGCGAGGCCGCCTACGGTCGCTACGGCGAGGACGCTGCGGGTGATGATCGACGTGAGGGTGAGCATGGGGTGTCCTGGGTCTGCCGGGACCGTAGCAGAGCAGTGAGGACCGGAATGCAGCGCGCCGGGCACAGAGCGGGGCCGAATCGGTCCGCAGGCCTCCGGGGGCAGCCTTCAGCCGCGAGATCGTGCTGTGACTCACGTTGTAACTCCGGCCGATCTCCGCGCAGCTCTCGCCGGCCTCGCGCCGTGCTAGGGCCTCGCGCTGCTGATGGAGGGTGAGCTTGTGTTTCGGGCCGGAGCGCACCCCGCATTCCCGCGCCCGCTTCAGCCCCTCCCCTGTCCGTGCCCGGATCAGCTCGCGCTCAAACTCGGCGAGGCGTGGGTTTGTGGATCGGTGACACAATGACGGGTTGTGGAGCGCTTGCCGGGCCTTGGTGGCAATTTGCTTCGCCTCCGTCACGCAATCGGACGTTTGTGTGACGGCAGTGCTGTCGCGGCAATCGCCCTGCGATATACGGATGCCTGCTTCAGTACGGGAACGATGCCGCCGGTCGTCCGCGCGCTCTTTGCCCCGCGTGTCGGTGGTCAAATGCGGTGTGATCTTCGCAAATTACTCGTCTGTCAGCCAAAACTAGTCCATCGGCCCCTCTCATAGGAGCCGTCGATCACATTCGCGCCATCCCAATCAGTGTTAAGGGTACGGATGCTGCTACCCGTACTCTACTTCGAATTTACCCAATCAAATAAAAGGTGAAAGCGGAATAGACGGTGTCATTCCACGTACCAGACCCCAGTTTGCGACACGCCTAGTTAAAATCAGCTTCCTCGATCATACATTCGTTCAACACTCCACACAGACTTAGAAAGCCTCAAACTCAATGGCTGTGGGTGGCCAATCAATGTAATTACAAATCCTTTGCGGTGGCGGCGCACAAACGCTCGCCAATGAAATCGCGCCATAAAATTAAAATATTTTTGATTGATTAAAAATTTGATAAATGCAAAACTATCGCTTGGGATTACGTAGAGGTGGAGCTATGCCAATAAAATACCTCTTATTAGAAAACCATTTCGATGTTTCTGATAAAGCAATCTCTCAAATGGGAAGAACTACTGAAACGATCGAAGGATATACCTTAGATTATTCAACCCCTGGGATGTATGTTCAAGTAGCTAGGGGTGTTGGAGCAACAATAACGCATTTTGATTATGACAGTCTGAATGGGAAGGCGCTTACATCCTACAGCGACAACCTTTCATACGGAAGCGTAAATGGATATAGCGCGGGAGCATTGAACGTTTTCTATGGTGGATCTGGTTATGTCATAAGAAACTCAGGAGGTTTTGTCGGTAACACTAATTACAATCAATCGTCTAAGTTTGTAGGTGTTTTCGATAAATTGCCAAGCTATGCAGATGATGCCAGCTATTACTCTCCGCCGGAGTATTCACAAGACACCGTCTATGCGAAATATCAGATTATACAAATAACCACTCCATCTACTATTACTTTGAAAAATGTAAATAGCACTGTGCCAGAAGGTAACATCGCAACATTTTCAGCCACATTAGATTCGGCTATACCAGCCGGAAATAGCGTTATCAAGGTTGAAATACTGCCTAATGCTATTGACACTAACATCACAGCCGACAATGCTTTGCGCAATGCACAACTAGACACGGACTGGCGCATAAAGCCTATAAATGATGTGACATACGAAGGTGGAAAATACTATGTTGCATTCCGGCCAGGCGACACCTCAAAA
Source organism: Methylobacterium cerastii (assembly GCF_022179125.1). Taxonomy (GTDB): domain Bacteria; phylum Pseudomonadota; class Alphaproteobacteria; order Rhizobiales; family Beijerinckiaceae; genus Methylobacterium; species Methylobacterium cerastii. The sequence goes on along the minus strand of NZ_BPQG01000026.1, from coordinate 40,085 downwards.
ACTATACAAATCGAGACCATTGCGGACAAACAAATCGAACCAGTTGAAAAATATAGCCTGGGTTTAGGATATGTATACACTAATAACACTTCAATTTCGATCATAACTGATAGGCAGCCTATTTACGGATTTATCACGGATGATGATCAAGCAACACGAAAATTATCTTCTATATTTGCAGTAGATTCCGGTTTTGCGCCCAGCGATATGCGATATATCGATTTGATAAAAAATGATATAGATGCTGCGCTTAACAATATATCGCAACTACTTCCAGGCGGATTGCCTGATAAACCAAGAATATTTATTGTTAACAAGGCTGGTCTGCCTAGCAATACTCTTGCTGCCGCCACCGCTCAGGAAACTACAGTATATGACTCAGTAACATCAAATCCTATAAGTATTCCGAACTACCTTTATCAATATAAATTTGATAAATATGCTTCCAATTCAACAAATAGCGATATAATTATTTTCATTAATACAGTTGCATTTGAGAATTTTTATAATGGCGGGAAAGATAAAAAAGATGCTTCGGGACAATCATACGACGTGACATCTGTGATGTCACATGAGTTGTTGCATGCCTTAGGTCTAGGGAGCCAGACAGCTAATTCCATGTGGAGTTTGCGAACAAAAGAGGGCTTCTTCGAAGGACCTAGGTCTGGCGTAGTTGGTTTAGTCCCTTCTAAAGGCCATCTATCCGATATAAATGGAAAAAATGAACTAATGATACCTGAGTACAATGGACCTAACAATTTACCATCATCGACAGATATAAACATACTTCAAGATTTGGGATACACGAAAACGAATTTGCTACAAGATATTACTTATACCGATAAAAAGCAATTTTCGCTGATTGATGAAGATTATTATAGAACTCATTATGTAGATGTTGCGTCTGCTGGTATAAGTTCGGTGAAACACTACAACGATTATGGCTGGCATGAAGGCCGCGATCCTAATTCAAATTTTGCAACCAACGGTTATCTTGCAGTTAATGCAGATGTAGCCAAGACTGGTGTCAATCCACTGTCCCACTACGATCAGTACGGCTGGAAGGAAGGCCGAGACCCGGCAGCCAACTTCGACAATGAACTCTACCTCGCCCGTAACCCGGACGTAGCCATGGCCGGCCTCGACCCGCTCGCCCACTACATGACCAACGGACAAGCCGAAGGCCGGCAGGCTTACGCAGCCGTTGGCAAGGCTGCCGATCTCGCCATCCATCCGGGCTTCGACGCGGAGTACTACCTCCTATCGAATAAGGACGTGGCCAAGGCAGCCATCGCGGCTGGCAGCGATAGCTTCGCCTTCGCCTACAACCACTACGAGGCGAACGGCTGGCACGAGGGCCGCAACCCGAACAGCGTGTTCGACGTCAAGGGCTACCTCGCGGCCTACGGGGACGTGAAGGGAGCCAACATCGATCCACTGGCGCACTACGAGGTGAACGGCTGGAAAGAGGGACGTGATCCGTCTGCGAGCTTCGACACCAAGGCGTACGAGGCGGCCAACCTGGACGTCGCCAACGCTGACATCGATCCGATGCTGCACTTCCTCCAGAACGGCGCTTTGGAAGGCCGCAGCGCCTTCAACGACGGGCACTTTGGCTGAGACAGGCTGCACCGTGGCAGGACGATCGGGGACGGCCGGCGCAGCGATGCTCCGGCCGTTTTCTTTCGTCCTATGCGACTTCTATCTCTCTGTACTCACCATCGAGAAAACGACCGTTTTTCCGACAATAGGGTCGTCTGTACAACGCGAGAATATGGGACCAATCCGCGCTGGTTGTATCCAGGGCGCTCGCTGGTCCTTTAAACGATTCTGAGACCGCGGATGAGTAGTAGGCTGACAACGACCAGTACTACGAGGGACCCACTGACAGCGAGCGTCACCCGCCCGCCGACCCGGGCGAGCACGCGCACGTCGACGCCCAGGCCGAGGGCCGCCATCGAGAGAACGGTGAGGAAGCCGGCGAGGCGAGTGAGCGGCGCGACCGCCGCGTCGGGGATGAGGCCGAGGGAGCGAGCGGAGGCCAGCGCCAGGAAGCCAAGGATGAACCATGGCACCAGCTTGGTGAAGCCAGGCCGCCCGGCCTTCTTGGGTGCCGCGCCCGGCTCCGGCGACAGGCGGAGCGCGATCAAGGAGAAAAAGACCACCACCGGGCCGAGCATCAGCACGCGTACGAGCTTCACCAGGGTCCCGACCTGGGTGCTCAGGAGGCTCACCGGCACGGTGGCGGCGAGCACCTGCGGCACTGCGTAGACGGTGAGCCCGGCGAGCACGCCGTACTGGTTGTCGGAGAGGCCAGCGAGCGGCACGAACAGCGGCAAGCCGAGCACCATCAGCACGCCGAGCACCGCGGTGAAGGCGATCGAGGCGGCGATGTCCTTGGGCTCGGCGCCGATCACCGGGGCGACCGCGGCGATGGCCGAGTTGCCGCAGATCGCGTTGCCGCAGGCGACCAGGATCGCCATCCGGGCCGGCAGGCCAAGCACCCGGCAGATCAGAATGCTGGCGCCGATCCCGACGATCACGGTGGCGACGATGCCCACGAGCAGTGCCGTCCCGGAGGCGACGATCGCCCCGAGGCTCAGGGAAGCCCCGAGCAGCACGACGGCGACCTCCAGCAGCTGCTTTGCCGAGAACGCGATGCCGCTGCGGAAGCGCGCGTCCGGTGCCCACACGGTGCGTACGGCGATGCCCAGCAGGATCGCTACCACCAAGGCCTCGACGTAAGGGTGCTCCAGTGCCCGCTCCTCTACAGCTTGGGCCGCCACCGAGACGCCGGCGATGGCCAGGCACAAAACGATGCCCGGTAGCACCGTGGTCTTCGTCATGGCCGCAGGTTCTTCACGATGGCTCGCCGTCAGGGGCGGGGTGGCGGAAGTGGCGACGGCAACGGGAGCACCGCTAGCTGCGTCGGGCACGGAGCCGGGAGACGCGTGTGGGCTCACGGGGCGAAGTCTCGGCGCCATGGGAAGAAACCTTGCGCCATGACGGGCACCGATAGAAGGACGCTCTCCGCATGGGCGAAACTTCGGAAGACGCGTCCGTTGAACGGTGCGTCTTGAAGCGCGATTTTACCACTCATGCGTACGCTCTCCGACCCGCGGCTCGCCGTTACGTTCGAACCCTTTGGCGAACCCGTCGCTGACAGCGTCGCCCGCGCCTGCATGAGCGATGCCGGGGATCGGGCCGCCCGCCGGATTGGCGGCGCGGTGTTCTGGGGGCTAGCCCTGCTCATCGTCGCCGGCCGGATCTTTGTCTACGACGTGCCGTTGGTCTCGCAGGTCGCAAGTTACGCGACGCAGCTCGTGGCGATGCGATAGGCCGCGGTTCGCAGCAGCGGACACAGACCGGTCGCGCGGGCGCGCTCAATAGGTGGCGGCGAGGTAGGCGGCAATGGCCTTGCCATCGGCCTCGTCTATTGGTGCATGATAGACCTTGATCATCTTGGTTACTTCGGACTCCCAGAACGCCTTGCCCTTCCCCGGCGGCTGCATCGCGATGTAGTCGACGGAGTGGCACGTTTGGCAGGCGGCCTGCGCAGCTTCGAGGCCGGCCGTATGTCCCTCGGCTGGCTTGAGCTGCGCTGTCGGCTCGGGCAGCGTGTAGGTCTTCGGGGCCGCAAGGGCTCCCCCGGCCGTGAGGATCAGGGTGGTCGCGTAGATGAAACGCATCATGTCCGCCTCCCTCAAGCTGCCTGGATGCGAGTGGTCTCGACGACGTTGCGCATGTAGCCGGCTGGGTTCCAGCGCGGCTCCATGGGCTGGCTGGTGCCGTCGTTACCCGTAGCCTTGACCTTGATGGCATGCGCCCCGGCGGAGAGGTCCACAGCGAGCGTCCACGGCCGAAACGAATAGCGCCCGAGATCTTGCCCGAGCTTGGCCGGCATCCAGGTCTTGCCGTCGTCGGTAGAGACGTCCACGCCCTTGATGCCGGAGCCGCCGTCGAAGGCGATGCCGCGCAGGTCGGACTTGCCGGCCTTCACATTGGCGCCGTCAGTGAGATTGGTCACGAAGGAGCGGACATTGAAGCGTCCGATCGGGACCGTGCTTGTCGGCGCCCTGCCGGGCTCGGTGCAGGCGCACGGATTGTCCGGGATGCGATAGGCGGACTTCATCCAGAACCCCTCGAACGGCTTGTCGAGGACGGTGATCGCGTTGAGGTGCTTGACCCAATAGGTGCCGTAGAAGCCCGGCACAACGAGGCGAAGCGGATATCCGTTGAGCCAGGGCAGGTCCTCGCCGTTCATGGCGAACGCCAGCATCACCTCGCCATCGTTGGCGTGGTCGATCGGTAGCGCCTTGGCGAAATCCGGAGTCTCCGGCAGGATCGGTCCGTCGAGTCCTTCGAACGAGACCTGCACCGCTCCGGCCTTGACCCCGGCCTTGTCCAGCACGGCTTTGAGCGAGACACCTTTCCAGTGGGCGTTCCCCATGGCGCCGTTGGCGAGCTGTCCACCGGCCATGCGTGGCTCGAAGAACCCGCGTGAGTTACCCGAGCACTGGTTCACCGCGACCACTTCGGCCTGTGGCATCGCCTTGAGTTCGGCCAGCGAGAGTGACAGCGGCTTGTCGACGTGACCCTTGATCGTGACGCGGAAGGTCTCGGGATCGATCTCGGTCGGAATATCGGCGAGATGGTAACGCACGAAGAACGCATCATTCTTGGTGATCACGCCTTCGTCGAACACGGAAAACGGCGTTTCGAGCTGCGGCGGGCGGGCGGTCATCTGTAAGAGCGGGCGCTTGCCGGGATAGGCCACGAGCTTGCGGTCGCCGTTGCCGAAGGGGAGATCCGCTTCGCTCGCAAACGCAGGGCGTCCAGCGAGCGCCAGAGCGCCCGCACCCAGCAGGATATCGCGTCTCAGCATGTCTTTCGCAGCCTCCCGATATTTTATGTGTACCGACAGCCTTAGGCGGAAAGGCCAAGATTGAGCAGCCGATCGGCGTTACGCCACAATGCGGCGTCGAGCGCCGCGTCCGACAGCCCGAGAGCGCGGAAATCCTCGACGCCCTGACGCATCGGCCTGAAGGGGAAGGAGGAGCCGAACAAGAACTGATCCTTCATGAAGCCGTTGGCCGCCTCCACATAGAGCTTTCCGCCAACCGCGAAGGTGTACATGTCGGGCGAGACGAAGACGTTCTCGTTCCGGAATGCAACGGTGACCATCTCGGCGACGTTCGGGTAGAAGCCATGGCAACAGACCAATGGGAGCTTCGGAAACGTCTTGGCCACGCGATCGACCGCCAGCGGATCGTTGAGACGCAGGTCTGGTGTGGTCGGACCCGACATTACGAAGGCCGGCACGCGCAGGTCTTGAGCTAGCTCGTAGAGCGGCATCAAACGATCGTCGTCGGCCCGCATCCCCTCCGCGTAGAAGCCGGCATCGATGTTGATGGCCTTGAAGCCGAGCTCCGTCACGGCGCGCTTGGCCTCCGCCACCGCTGCGTCTCGGCCAAGTTCGATCGGATCGATGGAGGCGATACCGATGAGTCGCCGGGGCTCATGCCGGGCGACCTCGGCGAGAGCATCGTTGGGGATCCGGACGCCTGGTACCGACCGGGCCACCATGATTGCGACGTCGATACCGGCGTCGTCCATCTCGGAGCGAAACCCCTCGACGGTCATGCCGCGGGTGAAGTGATCGATCTCCTGCGTGCCGACGCGCTTGTTGAGCCAACGCACGACGCCGTAGGACGGTGTATCTGGCTCGGCGCCGAAGAAGGCGTGCAGGAAGGTGGGGCGGCTGCGCATATCGACGACAGGCATTTTCTGAACTTTCTAGCAGGTGCTAAAGGGACCGGCGCGCCAGGCCGCGCGCCGGCGAATTCGCTTTAGTGTGAGACAGCTTCGAGCACCTTGCCGCGGGTCTCAACGCCTAGCGTCAAGACGAGGATCGCGGCGATCACAAAACCGCCCGCGCCGACCTGGAAGGCGGTGGCTGGGCCGTAGTCCCGTACCAGAACCGGGACGATCATCGGCCCTAGGATCGCACCGATCCGCCCGAAGGCCGAGGCAAAGCCGGCCCCCGTCGCCCGTGCCCGGGTCGGGTATAGCTCCGGGGTGTAGGCGTAGAGGCAGCTCCACATGCCGAACATGAAGAACTGCATCACGAAGCCCGAGACAAACAGCCAGGTCTGGTCGACGGCGTTGCCGTAGACGTAGGCCGCCACGGCCGCGCAGATTAGGAACCCCGCCGTCGTAGCCTTACGTCCGACCTTCTCCAGCATCAGTGCCGCGGTGAAGAAGCCGGGGATGCCGCCGACGGTGATCAGCGTCACGAACCCGACAGAGCCAACGATGGAGAAGCCGCGCTCCTTCAGCAGCACCGCGATCCAGGAATTGAGGCCGAAGAAGCCGATCAGCGCGAAGAACCACATCCCAAAGGCCATCACGGTGCGCATCCGATACTCTGGCGAGAATAGTGTCTTGACTGGGTTCTGGTGCGGTACCGGAACAGAGGCCACGGCAGTGACGGAAGGAGCCACGGGAGGTAGCGGCCGGCCAGTGGCGCGCTCGACTTCGTGCTCCATCATGGACATCACTGCATCCGCCTCGGCGTGGCGACCGTTATCGGCGAGCCAGCGCGGCGACTCCGGCATAGAGCGTCGTACCAAGAGCACGACCATCGAAAGTAAACCGACGATTGCAAAGGCCCAGCGCCAGCCGAGATAGGGCAGCACGAAGAAGCTGATCGCTCCCGAAAGGACGTAGCCGATCGCCCAGAACCCCTCCATGAAGGCGATGTACTTGCCGCGTACGTTCGCGGGTACGATCTCCGAGACCATCGCCTGCGCCACCGGGGCCTCGCCGCCGACCCCGACCCCGATCAGGAAGCGGCAGACCATCAGAGCGGGCAGGCTCCACGCAGCGGCGGCTGCGAGACTGGCAAAGCCCCAGATGACCATCGTCACCTGGAACACCGTTTTGCGTCCGAAGCGGTCCGAGGCCATTCCAGCGATCACATTGCCTACGAGCTGGCCGGCGAAGGTCATTGCCGCGAGCTGTCCCGCCTCGGTCGGCGTCAATCCGAAGGCGACGACAATGGAGCCAAGGAGGAAGGTCAGGAGAGCAACGTCGACCTGATCAACGAGCCACGCAGAGGCAATGATCGCGAATATCTTGCGCTGGTAGGCCGACATCGGCAGCCTCTCCAGGCGTCCGGCAATGTCAGTCGTGACTGCAGCAACCGCCCTATCAGAAGCGGTAAGTTCGACTCTTAGTCCGATAGGTGGATCGGTGGCGAGTTGCATGGCGTGTCTCCCAGACGGTACCTGATCGATGCCCCGGGGCGTGCGCCGCAAGCGCCATCCGGACCGTCATGAGCCTCGGAACTCTCTCCTTCCCTCGTCCGATCAACGGGGGAGGCGGCATCATTTTTCTATCCGAGGCCCATATCGCGCCATAACTCTCCTCTTTTTGATATGATTCATGCAAATATAATTCAATTTTAGGGCTATAAACTGAGGTTATGGCACTCAATCTCCACCTTCTGCGGCTGTTCGCGACCGTGGCTCAGACCGGGAGTTTCTCCCGAGCCGCTGACGAGTTACGCATCAGTCAGCCCGCAATCTCGAAGGGGGTACGCGACTTTGAACTTCAGGTAGGGTGTAGATTGCTCGATCGAGGCGCACGAGGTGTCCGTCCGACTCGCGAGGGCGAAGCTCTCATGCAGCATGCTAAAGTTCTCTTCGCCATAGAGCGGAATGCTGAAGAAGAATTGCATGCAATGCGAGCCCTCGGCGGCGGTACATTACGGATCGGAGCGAGCACAACGATCGCAACTTATATAATACCGCCCTATCTTGGTATATTTCATCGTGCGTATTCCGGTATTAAGCTCAGTATTATAAGCGCGAACACACGGTCAATAACCCAATTGCTGATTTCCCATGAAATCGATGTGGCCTTGGTTGAAGGTCCCGTCCAAGAAATTGGCATTGTGAGCGAATATTGGCGTAAAGATGAGATGGTGCTTATAGCTTCGCCGGAGCATAGTTTTGCAAACACGACAGAACCAATTGATCCGCATCGTATGACGGACGAAATATTTATTGTAAGAGAACCGGGCTCCGGATCTCGCGAGGTGGTCGCGGATGCCTTGAACGCAAAGCAGGTCTACCCAGTTCGACAGCTTGAAGTCGGTAGTACGGAGGTGACTAAACAGCTCGTTGCAGGCGGCCTTGGCATTGCGATGATTTCAGTTGCTACGATACGCGACCAGATCAGCCTAGGCACGCTAGTTGTAGTTCCTGTTAAAGGCCTACATGTCGAACGCGTCTTATGGCGCTTAAGCGTCGCAGGCCGTTTAGCTAATCCGGCGACAATCGCGTTTAACAAGCTGATTCAAGTTGGATAAATAATTTTCAGCTACAGGAAATAAATTTGGTAGTAAAATCAAATACCAATATAGATTGTAATATAAGCAAGTCACTAGCTGTCAAGCACATGCCTTTCGTATGTCTAAAAAACGACGGTTTTTCGGCCATCCGACTGTGCCGGGTTTAATGTCAGAAATTTGAAAGGACGGGCGATACTGCTGGGCCGATGCGCCCGTCACTTTCCCGGATCTTGCTTTTCGGTATTCATGGCCGCTACCATACAATGGCCTTCCAGTTCGATTAGTCCAAAATACCGGTTAGGGTATCAGCTATATCTATATATGGAATAAGGATGGAAAATGGCAGAGCATACTCAGTTACAGATATTAATAAAAATATATTAATCTAAAGACTGAATAATTCACCTTCTACTCTATGTCTCCATCCAACAAACATTGGAAAATGAGAAAAAAGTTCTGCTTTTGACCTAACAATGTTTCTGATATCCGGATCGGGATCGCTACAGCCGTATGAGTCACCATTGTACGCTGAAATTATATTCACATGCCCACTTCCGTTCGCTCTTCGGTAAGCAACATAAATATAACCTTTGGTCACAAGGAGATTTTTCACGTTAGGAAGTTGATTTGCTTTTTCAATAAGTTTGTAATCCATAGAAATTGTTAAAGAAGATACGGCCTTATCGACCATATCACCAATAGCTGTCGTGTCGATACCTCGCCCAGGTGTAAATGAAAAATCCCCAACGCAACCGTTGAGTTGATCTTGACTTGGACTAACTCCAATTTCAGCTCTTAGCCACATCTGTAAGCACGCTGACCAGCAATTATCAGGCCTTTGCTGGAACTCATAGGGAGGTCTAGCTCTACTAAAAGCGTTTTTCTTGCCGGACATCTTAGTATCCCTAATAAATTAGATAAATATCGCGCCAATCAAGTCATAGAATTATTAACTTAATTTCTGAGTGAATTCAATCAATATTCTCTAATGCATCCTACCTCACGGGTTGTGATAGATCCCTGGCGGGATGCGCCGGTCATTCGCATAAATTCCCATTCTGAATCCAAAAAAGCGACCAATTCCCACCCAATACAGTCAATAATCCTATAAATCAACATATCAGCAATTCAACCGTTTTGCCGACACCCAAGGCTGCTTGCGGCAAAGTCCCAGAAGGGTGGCAAGCGGACCTGAACCTTTTACCCCGGAGCAGACGTTGCGCCGTCGATCCACCTTGCCGCTGTTGCTCATCCAAGCTGACCTCGAAACAGCGAACGGGACCATGTTTCACCGTGTGTACCGCCGCTAGGTCGACATCGCGTCGACGATCTCGAACCATTCCGTCGCGGCGTGATATGAGCTCAGCCCTGAGAAGTGTGTCTTCGGCGGTCCAACTCTGTCATGCGTGTTTTGCTCATCGCGAGCCTAATGCTGTTCGGTTTCGTCCAGGCTGTCCTCGCCGGCGCCGAACGGGTCGCGCTCGTTGTCGGAGTGGCGAGCTATCAGCACGCGGCGCCGCTCGCGAACACGCGCAACGATGCGAATGACGTGGGCGCGGCGCTTCAGCGGCTCGGCTTCACGGTTCAGACGGTTCTCGATCCGGATCGGTCTGCATTCGAGAGAGCGATTAGGCAATTCGGTGAGGCGGCCCGAGGCGCAGAAGCGGCAGTGTTTTTCTATGCCGGCCATGCCCTAGAGGTAGGTGGGCATAATTGGCTGCTGCCGACCAGCGTTGAACTTAAGGCCCCGCGCGATCTGAGGTTCGAGGCGTTGGATGTCGAGAGCTTGCTGGAGCAAACTGAGGGCATGGCCCGGGTCACGCTGCTGTTCCTTGATGCCTGCCGCGACAATCCTTTCCAGAAGCGCTTGGTCACCGGCTCGCGCGACATCCCTCGCGGTGGCCTCAGCCAAGTCTCGGCAGGGACCGGAACCTTAGTGGCCTTCGCCACTGCGCCTGGTACGGTGGCGCGGGATGGCGCAGGCCGCAATAGCCCGTTCACGACCGCGCTACTCCATCACATCGAGACGCCTGGTCTGGAGGTCCGGCAGCTGCTTGGACTGGTCCGCCGCGACGTCCGCGAGGCGTCGAACGGCACACAGCTACCATGGGAAAACACTGCGCTCGAAGGCGAATTCTACTTCAAGCCCCCGAAGCCGCCACCGACTCGCGTCGCCGAGCAAACCCTGCGCGATGGGACGGTGGAGGCCGAGCTTCTGTTCTGGCGGAGCATCCAAAACAGCAAGGACCCACTCGACTTCCAGGCCTATCTGGCTCGTTTCCCGAACGGGGTCTTCGCCGATCTCGCACGACGCCGCGCCGTGACTGCTGCCCCCGCCTCACCACCAGTCTTGCCACCCGCGGCGGTGACCACCCAGCCAGCCGCGCGATCAGCGAGCTTCGAGGGCCGCCTCGTCGAGGCGCTCGATCGAACCGGCGATCTGACGAAGGCGCCATGGCTTCGTGACGAGCATCGCAGGACTGTCGAGCGATACCTGACCCTGAAGTCGCCGAAGGCCATCGCTGTCGAGCCAAAATCAGGCCGCCCGTTCTGGTGGAACTCAGTCAGCTCGATCGCGGTCGCGGAGCAGCTTGCGCTTGAAGGCTGCCAGCAAAGCTACGTGAGTCCCTGCACCCTTGTCGCCTCGGACGAGGCGTTGCTGGCGTCCGACCCGCGCCAAGCGTCTTTGCGGCCTATGGAGCGGCTGTCCTACGCAGGGCGCTTTCAGGCCGATCGGGTCCCGCTCTTCGATCCCAATGGCGCGCACGACGTCGTGCAGAGATATGGTGGTATGAGCGAGCCCAAGGCGATGGCAGTCCGGCCTAACGGCGCCATCTTCACTGCGCGTAACGGCGCTAGCGTCGCGGAGGCTGAGGCAGCGGCCCTCACTGCTTGCAACGCCAAGACCTCGCCGTTTCCCTGTTTCCTCTACGCGGTGAACAACCAGGTCGTCCTGCCGCAGCGCCGCACAGAGCCAACACGGTGATGTCGCGCTGGATCGTCGGGCTGGTCGTCCCCATGGCGCTGTGGCTGCTTCCACCACACGCCGGACACGCACAAGGCTGGGACCCCGATAATGAAACATCAAGCGTGAAACTCATTCGGGAGGCTCCAGGTCGGGGCGTGCTGCCGCCGCGTTTCGACCTGTCCCCGAGAATGCCGCCTCCACGATCGCAGGGCCCCAGCAATACCTGTGTCTCCTGGGCCGTCACCTATGCGGCCGCATCTCAGCTCCGTCGACGCCTCAAAAACCCGCGCCAGCAGGACCTGACGTTCAGCCCGAGCTTCAGCTATAACTTGGTCTCCAATGAAGCTCACTGCATGGGGTTGTCATCGATAAGCGACACGTTGAACCTACTGCGAGACGTCGGCGCTTTACCGATCGAACAATATGCGTTCGATCCCGGATGGTGTGGTCGCAAACCCACAGCCGATGAACTCGCTAAGGCTGCTCGATATCGTATCAAGAGCTGGGCTGCCGTCGATGCGGCCAATCTCGATGTCGTGAAATCCTTGATCGCCAATGACACACCCGTAATCTACGGCATGTCCGTTGGATCGCGGTTCGCGCATCAACGCACGAGTGACACCTTCAATGTGGTCGAGAATGGACCAGACACGCTGGGCCACGTAATGGTCGTGATCGGCTACGACGACGAGCGACAGGCATTCCGGGTTCAAAATTCTGCCGGTACGATATGGGGTGACAGCGGTCGCTTTTGGCTATCGTACCAAATTTGGACGCGGCAGGTCCGCCACGCCTACATCATTGAGGACTGACCTGTTTTTTCAGCCGTTCGCCGTTGTTCCAGAGAGTAGCCTGTAAGCAGTCGTTCCCAAAGCCTCCTTTCGGTCGACAGTAACCTGAACGATTTGTCGGGTATCCGACCGTTTTTTGGGCGTCTCGACAGGCCCTCGGATTTTGTGGCCCGGAACGGCTTAATCCTGTCGGGAAAACGTGTCGGTAAATCTATGGTCCGAAAATGGGTATTTCGGTTCCCGACAGTCGGAGCCGGCGATGGGTCTTCGAGTTCAGCCCTCCAGAGCACCCTCACGGGCGGAGGCGGACAGCCTGTACGTTCGGGGTCGGACGCGGTAGCCGAAGCCGCTCACAGGAACGGAGAAGGCTCAGTGTTCAGCCATATCACGATCGGCAGCAACGACATGGCCCGGACGAAGGCGTTCTACGACGCCTTGTTCGCCGCGACGGGTGGGCCTTCCGGCATCACGGATGCGAATGGCCGGCTGATTTATGATCACCGAGGTGGTCGCCTCCTCATCACCAGGCCTGTTGACGGTAAGGCTGCAACCGGAGCGAACGGTGGCACCATCGGCTTCACCATGGAAAGCGCGAAGGAGGCCAAGGCTTGGCATGAGGCCGGCGTCGCGAACGGCGGCACCTCGGTCGAAGATCCGCCGGGTGAGCGCACGGGCTCCGCTGGAAAGATGTATCTCGCATACCTGCGCGACCCGGACGGTAACAAGCTCTGCGCCCTTCATCGCATCGAGAGCTGAACCACCGACCCTTCTTCGCCGCGTGGCACGAGCGCGGCGAAGAGGACCCGGACGCACCTCGACACTCGCGCTCGGGCTAGCCATCTTGCCGTGATGCCTCCCGCCTTCACGCTCGGCCACATCCTCGGCCCCGTCGCCGTCGCGACCGTGTTGAACGTGCTCGCGTTCGCAATGCTGTGGCAGGACAACCGAACCGAGATGCAGACCGGCAAGACGCCGGTGCGGTTCTGGGTTGTGTTGCTAGGCTACGGCGTGCCGTTGCTGATTTTCGCCCTGTCGATGGGAGGGCGCCCGATCACGACCACGATGCAGCTATTTGGTGCCGCCATGGGCGGCGAGGCTATGGGCGCGGGCCTCGTTTATGGCCTGTTGAACGCCTTCGTATGGTCTCGGGGGCAGCCGATGCGCGACCGGCTCGCCCCGATGATTGGTTGCTCGGCGTTCTTCGCCGGCATGGCGTGGACGCTGTTCGGCTAGCGCCCCGACGGAACTCCATCCGCCGTAAGCAGTCCCGCAGCTCGGCCGGCGCCCTGCCCGAGGCGCTGGAAATGCTCCGGTGTGTCCGGCACGACCTGAGGCGCACCGCCCCCGAACGACCGCGACGCGCCGAAGGCCCCAGGACCGCCGATCACGATGCGTTGCCCCGCCTTCGCCGTGAACGGCGCCGCGGCTGCCGTTGGAAGACCGGACTTGAACGCGATGGCGCCAAGGAGACCGTTCAAGAGGTTGGCCGCTAGGGTCCGCCCCTGCCCCGCCGTCGGCGAGCCGATGCCGCTCGGCAGCACCGTGGAGCGCAGCGCGGCGGCGTACCGCGTGAGCCGGGCCAGCTCCTCGCCCCCGAACATCTCGCGGGCCAGCCCCGCCCCCTTGCCGCTCACGAAGTCGGCCACGCGGTCGGCCTCCTGTGTCGCCGTCAGGGTCCGGCCGCTCGGCTGGGTAAGGTTCTGGATCGCGGCTTGCCGCAGGCCGGACCATTCCTCGCTGCCCTCGCCGAGGAAGCCTTTCAGCCCCCGCGCGAAGTTGGCAGAGCCGACCCGAGACCCCGGCACGCCCGAGCCGAACAGACCCGTCGCAACCGCGTTTGGATCGAAGCCCGAGCGAGAAAGGTCGGAGATCCAGGAGGGCAACGCCTGGTGCGCCTGCTCGGCCTGGTGCAGCGCCGCCCGGAACGCCCCGAGGCCGCGCCGCTGTTCCTGCGTAAGGATGGCGTTCGCCGCCCCTCGCCCGTTGCCCCGTAGCAGCGTGTCGAGGCGCCTGCCGACATCGCCGGCCCCGTTGCCGTCGATCGCGCGGGCAATGAGCCCTTGCCGCACGGCATCGAGGACCGGGCTGTCATCCCCCAGCGCTTCCCGTAGGCGGGTCGCGAACCGTACCGACAAGCCGGTCTCACCGGGCCGGGTCATCGACCCGAACAGGGCCGTCGCAACCTCCGTTGGCGTCGCGTCTTGCTCCACGATCTTGCGCATCAGCCGGCCGGCATCGTCACCGGGTCCGCGCGGGCTGAAAGCCTGCTTGTGCTCGCGAAACAGGCCCCGAGCCTCACGCAACGCCGTGGCGGGCGCCGTGTCGCCGATCGGCAGCGCGTCCGAGGTCGCAACGCTGGTGCCCTGTCCAATCTCGGGGAAGGGCGCATCATCGAAGGCACGGGCGGGAGGTGCGCCAGGCTGAGGCGCCTCGCCGTGCCGGGCGACCGCCTGTTCGTAGGCCGTCACAGGGTCGTCGGTATGGCCCAGGACCATGCGCTCGGCCGCATCCCGCAACGTAGCGCGGTCGAGGTCGCGCGGCGCGAGCCCCATACCCTCGAAATCGATTTCCATTCGCCGCGCCTGGCGATCCACTGCGGCCGCGTGCTCGGCGTTGTCGTCGGCGATGCGGGCCGCCTCACGGTTCGGAGCCGCAGCACGCCCCTCGTCGGCGTATCGATAGGTCGGCCGCCCCTGGCGCTCGGCCCGGAGCGCTTCCATCACCTCGCCGCGGATGTCGCGGGCGATGGCGCCGTTCGCATCGTCGGGTCGGATGAAACCCGCGACCACGAGCTTGTCGCGCATGGCGTCGATCGGCGTTCCGCCCTCGCGCGCGAGCGGTTGCAGGCCACCGACCCGCCACTTGTGCAGATCGTTGGCGCGGGCGTCGCCCGATAGCTCCATCCCGCCATTTCGGGCGATGAACTGGCCCATCGTCTCGGGATTACCGCGAGGCGCCGCCGGAGATGGCAGGGCGCCCGCAGACGGCCCGTTGAGGGCGGCACTGCCGGGGAAGTCATCGACGGCGCCAGCGGCCTCCCCTGTGGCTCTGGACGGCGTTCCGAACCGGCCGACCGCCAACAGATCCTCCGCCCGCTGGTCGAAGCCTTCCATGACGGCCCGGAGCGCTCGCCGATCCGTCGGGTTTTGCGCCGTGCTGCCGTAGTACGACACGAGGCGCTTTCGGACCTGTTCGAGCTGCTGAAGGGTCGCCCCTTCGCCCTCGCGCAGGCCGAGGATGCCGGGCAGGTTGTCGAGGTCCGCAAGGGCGCGGTTCGCTGCCGGGGTTAGAACCGGATCAATCGGCACTTCCGGCCCGAGCGAGCGCCGAACCGCCGTGCCGACATCATCGAGCGCACCGGGGGCGAAGTTGCCGGGGATGCGGCCGACCTCGCCATAAGCCTCGCGATAGGCTCCACGGCTGCGCTCTGCGGCGCTACGGATACCCTGTGCGGCTGTCGTGGCCGCGTCGAGGGCGTCGCCGCTGCCAAGTGGCCGAACCGCCTGCAAAGCGGCTTCGTGTGCCGCCTCTGCCCGCGCAATCTGGTCGGCGTTCGAGGCCGCAGCCTGTCGAGCCCGATCCGCGACCGCCTCCGCCGCCGAGGCCGGATTGTCTATGATCGGACCGCCACGGGCCGCCATACCCTGAAACCCGGTTCGGGCCGTATCGACCGCCGCGGACTGCCGAGCCGCGAAGTCGTTGCCGATGGTCTGAGCCCGACCGCCGCGACCGCCGGCCAGGGCGTCGGCTTCCATCGAGACCGCCCGCGGATCTTGCGTGGCCTGCCCGCGCGACAAAGGAATACCGAACTCGGCCGCGGCGCCTTCGCGTGCGACGGCCGGCGACACGCCCTTGGCGGCGAAAGCGCGTTCAAGGTGCCCCGCGAGGTCCGGGGGGAGTTGCTTCGGGTCGAGACCGATTTGCCGTAGGGCGGCCTCGGCCGCAGGCGTGAACCCGCCGGCCGCCTTGGCGATCGGGAAGCCCATGCGCTCGCGGATCGGGGCGAGCGCCCGCATCGCCGCGTTGAGGACAGGCGGCCCCAGCTTCTCGATAGCCGGAGAGAGAGCGCCGCCGGCACCAAAACCAACGAGCCCAGCAACACCGGCCTTAGCCAGGTCGCGGCTGTCGATAGCTTCACCCGCGAGCCCATAGGCGCCGCCATTAACTGCCGCCTGGACGGCTCGCCCACCGATGCCAGCCGCCCGCGCGCCGGTCACACTCGGCAGCATCGGAGCCGTGATAAGCGATCCGCCGATCACGCCAGCGAGGGCCGATTTCGGGCTCTGCCGCCCGTGCGCGTCGAGCATGTCGTGGAACCGCTCGTAATACTCGCCGAACGAGTGATCGCCGTAGCCCGGCACGCCCAGCTTACCCGCAACGGTGGCGAGACCGGCCGCTGCGTTGCCGCCGATGTTGAGCGTGGCACCCTGCATCGCGTTCAGGGCCGCTGCTGTGAGGTCGTTGCCGCCCGACGGCTTACCGATCACCGCCTCGTCGGCCTTGGCCCGCAGGCCAGCCCCAAGCGGCGAGGACGTGTCCGCCTGGCTCGCCATCGTCGTCGGCGCGGACAGGTCGCCCATGAAGCGGTCGTTGAAATCAGCCGCCGTGATCGAGGGCGGAGCCGCTTCGGCCGGAGCGGGCGCCGGGGCCGCCTGTGCCTGCCGCGAAGCCTGTAGCTGCCGCATCAGGTCGTCGTCCGAGATGTGCGACAGGTCCACGGCCTGCGGTCCCGTCGAGCCCTCGAACGCCTGGCCCTTGCCCGAGCGAACGCGGATTGACAGTGCGCCGGGATCGGCACCCGGAACAGGCGGAGATGGCGCGGCGGATGGAGGAAGCGGGGGAGCCCCGCCCCCAGCCGAGCGCGATTGCCCCAGCATCCGCATCAGGTCGGCGTCGGAGACTTCGGACAGACCCGCGCTCATCGAATGAGCCCCCTGCGGCGTGCTTCGGCTTCAAGATCGGACGGCGCGGGCTGGCCCTGCGGCATGGCCGGCGCCCGCGGCGGGGCGGCCTGCGCAGGGACGGGAGCAGCCTGCGACTGAGGTGCGGCCTGCCGAGGCTGTCCGGCTTGAGGCTGCCCGCCCTGCGCACGCGGTGCCCCGCCAGGCGTCAGGGGATTGGCCGCGGCCCATTCCGACAGGCGTTCGTCAAAGCCCATGTCGAGACGGCCGCCGTTCGCCTTCGCGTAATCGCGGGCGAGCTGCGCAACGTCCTTTTGGCGCTGTGCCATGGAGCGAGCGAGACCGAGAAGCTGGCGGTTGCCCTCCGGCGTCTTCGCGAGATCCGGGGCGGTGCGCTGGATGAAGTCGCGGTCGCCGTTCGAGATGCCGGCCCCGAGCGAGCCGCCCAGGCCGTCGAGGATGACGCGGTTCGAGAGCGCGTCGAACACCTCGGCCGGCGCTGCCGAGCCCTTGTCCTTCACGCCGAGGCTTTCCAGCCCGCGATTGAAGGCGAGACGCGCCGGACCGCCCGTGCCCGAGTAGAAGCCTGGCGTGTTCATCGCCCGCTCCATAGTCGTGATCGTCGCCAAGGTGCTGCCCGCGGCACCGGCCCCGCGCTGGTACTCGACAAATCGCTTGCCGTAGTCGGCGCCGATTGCGGCGTCCTGCGCCCGCTCACCGGGGTTCACGTTGATGGTCTGCCCGCCAAGGCTCTGCGGCTTGCCGTCCGGTCCGATCGCGAGCGGCGTCGTCTCGTTGACGCCGTAGGACTTGCGCTCGGCTGGGGTCGCCGGGCGGTAGCCCTGCGGAAGGTCGGCCGGTGTCACGTCGCGGGCCTGCCCGCTGTCCGGGTCCGTCAGCAGAAGCCGGCCGTTCATCTGGACGAACGAAGGCGTCGCCGACTTCTCCGGCGCGGCGTAGACCTCGCGACCGTCATTCGGATTGACCAGGCGGGCACCCGGCGCGACCGAGACCGGCTTGTCAGGGGCGGAGTAGACTTCCCGCCCCGTGTTCGGATCGACCAGACGGCTACCCGCCGCGACGCTCTCGGGCTTGGCTGCCGCGGAATAGAGCGGCCTGCCCGTGACCTGATCCACGAGCGTGGAGCCGGGCGCCACGACGGTGGTCTGCGGCTTCGAGACCCCCGGCACCAACTCCACCGAGCCGGTGCGCTTGTTGGTCCGGTAGAACTGATCCCCCACCGCCGTGAAGGCGTAATCCTCGCCGGTCTTGAACTGGCTAGCGATGATCTGGTTCGCGATCGGCGCGGTGAATTGGTTGTCGAGCATCCGAGACAGCAGGGCCGGATCAATCTGGCGAGCTTGACCCCCCGCACCCGGCAGACCGACGGCGCGAGCCGCTGAGGCTGGGATGCCCGACGATCCCGCAACCGGCGCCTGAGCGGCGTCCTGCCCCAGAATGCGAAACTCGGCCTCCTGCGCACCCACCGCCGGCATGTCGGCCGCGTTCGGATCGGCGCTCGCCACCTGTTGCGGGGCTCGGGTGCCGCCATAACGACTGGTCCGCTCGGCATAGACCTCGCCAGCCGTCTTCGGCGAGCCGTCCTTGTTGAGGAAGATCGAGCGGTTGGCCGCGACCGCCTTCGGATCAACGAAGGCCGAGGCCGGCGCATCCGGGTTCGACATCGCGCCCGCAATGAACCGCGGCCCGCCTGCCTCGCCGAGGAAGTGCGAGACGTAGAGGTTGCCGGGCGTGATCGGGATGCCCTTGGACGTGAGGACGCGGGCGTTATCGTTCGTGAACGCCTGCATCGCCTTTTCCTGCTGCGCAGGGTCGGTGCGGCCATCTGCGGTCAACCCGAGTTCCGGGTATTTTCGAGCGAGCCCGGCCCAGGTCTGACCCGTGAACTGGTAGCGCCCCGTCGCCGTCGAGGTCGGGTTTTTGGCCGTATCGTTGCCCCCGCTCTCCGTCGCACGCGTCGTCGCGAGATAATCGCCGGCCGGGCCGGTGTTTGAGGCGAAGGAGATCGGGCGAGCCTGCGGCTGCTCGCCGAGCGCGCTCAAGGCCGGCTGCTGCGGAGCGCCATAGGGCGATCCCAGCGCGCCTAGAGTGCCAGGAGCGGCCTGTCCGCCGCCTTGCGCCTGTAGCGCAGCGCGCAGGAGTTCGGGCGCCTGTGCCCGATCGTAGCCCTGGCCAAATGACTTCCCGAGTTCCGCGAGCGGACCGGCGATGTTGACGATGGGGAGTCCGAAGCCGCCGCTCATGGTGCTCTCACTTGAAAAGGCTGCTGAAGGCCGAGAGGATGTTGCCGCCGGCCGAGCCGCCGCCCGCAGCCGCGCCCGCGGGGCTGGCGAACAGGTTGGCGACCCCGAGAGCGCCGTTCAGGATGTTGGCGCCGGCTGCGTTCTGGCTCTGGGCAAGGTTGTTGTTGTTCGACACGTAGGCGTTGGTCGCATTGCCGATCACGCCGGCCTGCGCGTTGCCGAGATTGGTCAGGTTGTTCGCCTGCTGCCCGTAGATGCCGGCCTGTCCGGTTCCGAGCCCGGTGCCGAGCGCCCCAAGCTGCGCCCCGTAATTCTGGCTCGCATTGGCTTGGGCGCCGAGGCTCTGAGACTGCCCTGCCAAAGCGGTTCCGTAGCTATTGGCCGCGTTCCCGAGGTTCGAGACGTATGTCTGATACGACTGATCCGCTAATCCAGTAGCGGTCTTCAATATATCAGCCGTCGCATTGCCGCCCGCCAGACCGCCACGAGCGGCAGCACTACGCTGAACGGCATCCAGGGCCTGATCTTGCTGGTACTGGTAGCCCGGTGCCGCGTGAAAGTCGGCCGTCGCGGCAGCCGATCCAGCAGCACCGTTCGCGCCCGTCGCGTTCAAATATCGATCGTATGCACCCTGCCCCCCTTGGGCCAAGTGGCCGTACAAATCGCCCTGCTGCCCGAGGTAGCCTTGGGTTTGACCGTATTGGTTCCCGACATCTGTCCGAGCCTGCGCATATCCGGCGCCAAGGGCCGGCAGCGCGTTGCTGGTCAGAATGTTGTTGGCGCTGGTGTAGTTGTCGCCGAGCGCGGTCGAAGCCTGGTTGAGACCGGTGGCGATCGTGCTCCGGTTATTCTTGGCGGCACGCTCGGACGCGGCCCCCGTGAAAAGATCGAGGAGGCCCATCAGTGCACCTGTTCGCTGGATCGGGGGGAAGTGTCGGCCGCAGGGATCGCGAGTGGCTGACGAGGGAGCCAGGGACAGTCCGCCCCGTTCATGGCCCAGACCTGAGCATCACCGCCGCCGACGACGCCGCCGAAGAAGCCGCGGCTCACGCCCTCGAACCGGAAGCCGGCGCGGCGGGCGAGGTCTTGCAGGTCGGACCGATGGGCCGGGATGCGGGCGACGAGGCGCCAGAGCCCGACGCCCCAAAACGCCCACCGGCAGACATCGCGGATGATCGAGCGGCAGAGCACGCCCGGCTCGCCGACAACGATTAGATCGGCCTCGCCGCAGGGGTGCGGGGCGTTGACGACGAGGACGAGGCCGCGTTGCCGGTCAGCATGGATGTAGCGGAGCCACATCGGCTGCCCGCCGAGCGGGCGCCCGGTGCCGATCTTCACCCAATTCGCAATCACGTCCTCGGTGTCGCCGAGTTCGAGACGGATCGGCCGGTTGGACGGATCGGCAACGCCCGGCAGCTCGGCGACGGCAGCAGCAACATCGGCCTGCGTTGCGTCGGAGCGACCGCCCGTCAGCTCGCCGGCCGGACGCGCAGTCCAATCAGGAACGCCCAGGATCTCGCCGAGGGTGCGGGAGTCGTCCGACATCACGCCGCCGCCCGGATATTGGCGCTCGGAATTTGCGGGCGACAGGGATGATCTGAGCGCGCTACATCGGCAATGTCAGTGTGAGCAGCAGCGACGCCAACGCCCGCATCGCCAACCTGCCGAACCATCTGTGCGAGGTTATTGCCATGACGGACGACGCCGAGAACGCCCAGTCGATGGTCATACCTCTGCGAGATCCCGACAACGTGCCGGTTCGCATCATAAACCAGACGCTCAACCTCGGCTTTGTTGGAAGCCTCTTCGAAGTCACCCTTGCGACGAGCGGGGCCGGCGTCGGCCCTGACAACCAACTGCAAGCTCAAAACATCATCGCCGCGCGACTGCGCTTCGATATCGACTTCGCACGAGCCTTCCACGCGCAGCTTGGCCAAGCGATTGAGGCCGTCACATCCCCGCCGAAAGACAAGGTGAACTGAACGACGGCCACCCATCACGCAGCCGCCCGCATCGAGGCAGCAGGGGAACCCGGCGACGGATCGCGCGGGTCGGGCGAAGGATGGGAGCGGATCGAGGCGAGGCCGACCGCGAGCGCGTTGCGCGTCGCAACAGAGACCTTCACGCCAGCGGCGCGGGCCTCGCCGTCGAGAGCGGCCCGCAGATCGCGCGGAAGGCGGAGGGTCAGGAACTCGTCGTAGGTCGAGCGCACGTTGGAACTCCCCGAAAAGCATTCGAGGAGTAATGCACATTCAGGTCTGACGTGTCACAAGTCTATCTGTCTACTCAGTTGCCTGCGTTGCTGTCGTATTCCCCGCGCTTGATTTAAGCTAAGGTGCGTCAAGCCGCCGCATGTCCAGAAGGGATGGTAATCATTCCGGCGGGGGCTGTTCCTTTCGGTCTTTCGCATTGTCCTCGTTCAAGTAAAAGAATTTCAGACGTTCCTCTTCCGACATAAAACGAAGCCCCTCGGGGGGGGCTGGTTTCGGATAGACACGATCCACCTTCGGGACGAGATTGGCGATTTCAAAAAATCGGCCCATTGCATCCTTACGAAGCTCACCCGATCGATCAGACCTAATCAAGGTCGGCAATACAGCCTCTAAAACTCTGTAAAGGCTAGATTTGCCTTCGGCCTTGCTGTGCCATGGGCCTCCAAGGTCCGTCTCTACAGCGCAGACAACGTCCCTAAGGTCGCACAACAAGCTATAAGTCTGCGGGCCGCCAAACATCTCAATTATGTTCAATTCGCTTCGGGAGGCAATTTCCGAAACGATGTCGTCGCTAATCAGCGATTGATCCAAACGGAACTCAAGTTCCTGGGACAGGGACCGGCCGGATTTCTTTGCCGCCTGCTCCAACCGCTCCCGCGTCTGAGCAGTGGTCCTCGCTTGAACGGTAATCCGCTCGGCAGCCCCTTTTGGGGTGGCGGTCTTTGGCATGGTCTTGCCTCTCTCGTCTCTCTCGTTCCCTGAGTTATCATCAGCGGTTTGGACAGGCAACATGAAACCGCGTTGCCGTCATCACCTATGTTGACATCGAGCGGCGCAGGCGCATTATGCCTCCCAGGACGCGCAGTCGCGCGGAAGCATAGGAGGTCGGCACGTGACTGATCGCGAGCCCATCGTTCGACAGACGGAAGTCGAAAAGCGCGCCCGAGAGGGAATTCAGTCGGCGGTGAAAGACATCGCAGGCGTCACGAACCGCTCGCCGGCTGCCCTCTACAAGGCGATCCACCGCAAGGAGATCAAAGCCGTCTGGGTCGGGCGCACGCCCATGATCCCGCCCGTCGAGACGCTTCGTCTCCTCGGGATCGAAGTGGCGGAGCCTGTCGCCGCCTAACCCCGCCCGTCGGCGGGCAATGGCCTGCCGGCTCTCCGAAGCCGCCCAGCGCAAAAAAACGGCCCCGACACGAGGGCTGCTCGCGCGGGGCCGAAAAGGCTAAATCTGCATGTCAGCTAATACCCGAAACCGCCCAAGGCGGCAATCCGTCCCGACCCCTCAATTCGATACCCCTGCCGTCGAGGATCTGCGCACCCGCGCCGTTCTTACCCGCGTGCAAAGCCCGGCACTCGCCGCCGTGATTGCATCACTGGCCTACGCCACGCCCGAGAATATGCGAGGCGCGCGATGACCAGTGCCCCCGCGATCCCTGAAAAGGTGCGCCGGATAGTCCCCACGCTCGGGAGCCCGGTAGACGGCGAGGCGCTTGGCGCCTGTCGCGCCATCGGCCGCGTGCTGCAAGGCGAGGGTCTGTCCTACCATGACCTTGCCGCCGCGATCCCGGTTCGGACCGAGATCCCCGTTCTGTCCCGGACCCCGCCGGAATGGGACACGGCACGGTGGCGTTCAGCCTCGACAAGGCCGGCGCCCGACTATCGCCCGAGCCGGCGCAAGGCATCGGTGTTCACGCCCACGCAATCGGCGATCCACCGCCGGATGGCTTTGTTCTGCCGCAACGCGGATCGGGGGCGCCTCTCCGATCGCGAGCGCGCCTTCGTCTCCGAAATTTCCGCATCCCGGCGCGAGCTGACTGTGCGCCAGTACGACTGGCTCAGCACGATCACCGATCGCCTCGACATGGAGGACCGGCGCCAATGACGGCAACCCTCGCCGAGATCGCCAGGGCGTTGAGAGGGCAGGTCCACGGCGGCCAAGTGCTTGCCCCTGGACCGAACCACAGCGCCAAAGACCGCAGCTTATCGATCCGCCTCAGCGACGCGTCGCCGGACGGCTTCATCGTCTACTCGCACGCGGGTGACGATTTCCGCGCCTGCCGCGATTACGTGGCGGACGCCCTCGGCCTCCCGGTCGATCGGTGGCGTCAGTCCCACGAACCCGACCCGGTCGAGGTCGAGCGGCGCCGTGCCGCCCGCCAGCGTGCCGAGGAGGTCGAACGCGCCGCGTTGCTGCGCCGACAGCGGCAAGCCCGCGGGATCTGGGCGACGGCGCGCGATCCGAAGAGCACCATCGTAGAAGACTATCTGCGGTCGCGCTGCTTGGACCTCCCGTCCGAGGTCGCAGGAGATGTCATCCGGTTTCACCCGGCCTGCGCATGGGGCGAGAATACCGTGCCGGCCATGGTCGCCGCGCTCCGTTGCGTGCGAACGGGCGAGATCGTCGGCGTCCACCGGACGGCGCTGACGCCGGAGGGCGTGAAGGTCGGGCGTCGGATGCTCGGGGTCGCAGCCGGCGCCGCTGTGATGCTCGACGCTGAGGACACCGTGACCACCGGCCTGACGATTGGCGAAGGCATCGAAAGCTGCCTAGCCGCCCGTCAGATCGGCCTGCGCCCCGTCTGGGCGCTGGGCTCCACGGCGGGGATCGCCGCCTTCCCCCTGCTACCCGGCATCGACGCCTTGAGCCTGCTCGGCGAGCGCGACGCAGGCGCTAGCGATCAGGCATGCCGCGAGGTCGGCACCCGCTGGCACCGTGCGGGCCGGGCCGTCGATATCGTTCTCCCGAAGGTCGGGAAGGACATGAACGACCAAATCCGGGAGGGCACCCCCGCGTGGCATTGAACGGCAGCCCATTCCCCGAGCACGCGATTGAGCGGCAACCCTTCGTCCAGTCTTTCAACGACGACGACCGGTTCGCGCCGCCCGAGATGGACACGGACGAGGCCCCGCGGCCGATCCGAGCAACCCCGTTCGTCTGGATCGATCCGAAGACCATCCCGCGCAGGCGCTGGCTGTACGGGCGGCACTACATCCGTCGCTATCCAACCGCGACGGTGGCGCCCGGCGGCCTCGGCAAGACCAGCCTCGTGTTGGTCGAGGCCCTAGCGATGGTGACGGGCAAGCCGCTCCTCGGCGTGGCGGTGCCCGACAAGCTGCGGGTCTGGATCTGGAACGGGGAAGACCCCCGCGAGGAGATTGAGCGCAGGCTTGCCGCGGCCTGCCTCCACTATGGCATCGAGGCCGAGGACATCGGCGACCGCCTTTTCATCGACAGCGGCCGGGATACCCCCATCATCATCGCCCAGAAGCTCGGGGATGGCGTGACGGTCATGCGCCCCGTCGTGGACGCCGTGACGGCCGAGATCCGCGAGCGCCAGATCGACGTGATGACCGTCGATCCGTTCGTGTCCTGCCACGCGGTGCCGGAGAACGACAACGGGTCGATCGACCGGGTGACGAAGACCTGGGGCGGCATCAGCGAGGCGGGCAACTGCTGCGTCGAGCTGGTGCACCACGTCCGCAAGGCCGGCGCCGGGCAAACCACCTACACCGTCGAGGACGCCCGCGGCGGGTCGGCGCTGATCGGTGCCGTCCGCTCGGCTCGCGTCCTCAACGTGATGTCGCCGGAGGAGGCTGAGAAGGCCGAGGTCACATCCTCCGACCGCCGCCGGTATTTCCGGGTCGATGACGGCAAGTCGAACATGGCCCCGCCGCTGGAAAAGGCCGATTGGCGCGAGCTGGTCGGCGTAGGGCTCGGGAACGACGATCAGGACGGCCCCGAGGACTTCGTCGGCGTCGTGACGCCCTGGACCATGCCGGGCCTGTTCGATGCGGTTGAGGTCGGCGACCTGCGCAGGGTTCAGGACGCCATCAAAGCCGGCTCCTGGGCCGAGAACGCACAGGCCGCGAATTGGGCCGGGTTCGCTGTCGCCGACGTGCTCGGGATCGATGCCGAGACCGGCGGCGGCAAGACCCGGATCAAGGCCATGCTCAAGACCTGGATCGGCAACAAGGCCCTCAAGATCGACCGGCAGCACGACCCTCGAAACGGTCGCGACAAGCCGATGATCGTCGCCGGGGAGCGGGTCTGATGTGGCTGCCCTCAACCCAGTACCGCACCTCGAAATCCCAGGTGCGGAAAGGTGCGGAAGTGCGGAGGAAAGGGGTCCGCACCTCACTCCGCACCCTGCCCCCCCCCTTTAGGGGGGGGGGTCAGGTGCGGAAGTGCGGAGGCCCGTCCCGTTCCCTTTTTCGAGGTGCGGAAAATTCTGAGGTGCGGAAGGTGATCGCCCCCGCCAATCGCTTCGGCCCCTGGCGCAACGGCATTGACCCGGCCAAGCGCCTAGGCCCGCCCCCCTCAGATGCCGATGCTCGCGGCCCCTGCTTCAGCTGCCTCCCTCACCCCCGCGCCCTTTCGCAACGCCGCTGCAACGGCGGCAGAAGCTGTGTCGATAGCTGCGGCTCTGTCATCCCCGTAGTCACGGCTGTAATCTCGGTTAGCGTTGGAGCCTGCCTCGTAATTATCCGGAAATCTGCTGTTTATCCGCTGATTTAGCACCATCATGGCCTTGTTAAAGTTAGACGAAAAATCACCGCTTTCGCCGAGATCTGTTTCCAGAATTCGTCTATTATGTGTTGAGCTATTTCTCGATTGCGAGCGGCCAAAAAAATCTTTGAGCGATTTCAAAAAACCCATGGGGTTCACCAACTGAAGTTGAGAGAGGGGAGAAATTGAGCATCACAGTAGCAGTCAAACAGCGGAAATCGCCATGAAGCGCCCTCTGACGACCAACTTCACCGCACCGCCCCTTAAACCGGCTGACGTACCCGAGCCTGAGGTGCCTCTTCCGGCGACCTGGCGCGAGACCGCGGCCATTGTGGTCGCCTTAGGAGCCATCCTGAGCGCGATGGAGAGCGGGCCGAAGGTCGGCCCTGCCGTTAAGGCGTACCGCTCGGCTATTCGTCGCCACGGCCAGGAGGCCGCTGCGATCGGCGGGTCCGACGCGATGGAGGCGGTGCTTCGTCAGGTCGTAGACGCGGCCCCGGATCAGATTGGGCGCGAGGCTGTCCTTACAGAGGCATGGGCCGGCCTGCCGGGATGGCGGACATGAGGCCCACCATCCCAAGCCTACTCGCTGCATCGTCGGGCCCTTCAGCCCATCGGCAGCCAGCCGGTGTGTCAGGTCATTTCGTCCGACGCATTGGCTCGCGAGCCCGGCGCGGCGAAATCCTCGTCGGTCATCCGCAGATGCTCGGTGGGTTCCGAAAGCCGCTCATAGGTCTGCTTTGCCGTCCCCTCAATCACATCACGATGCGACTCGAAGAACTCGACAGGTCCAAGCCTGGTCGCGCCAAATTCGGCATGCATCACATCGACTGGGATCTCGACATGGATCACCTTCCCGCCCTCGATCATCTCGAACGCTACAATGTTCGGATCAGCGTCCGAGATGCGAGCGTTCTGCTCGGTGTGCTTTTCGAGGGCCATGGAACGGTGTCCGGCTGGCGACGACTGATCGCCGTCGCGCAGAGCCTTGAACTAGCGTTTCATGACGCCGCTGACAGACGGTGCAAGACAGCCCACCGGCAACGTTCGCGTCACCATCCCAGCCCAAGCGCCCGGGTATCCTCGCTTGGCTCGGCTGACTGTAGGTTCTCGATCAACACCGCCAAGGCTGCGAGCGCTGCCGCGCGCTGGTCGGCCACCCGGCCATTTTTCGTGTCGAGAGCTGCTGCAAAGAGGTTGGACGCTGCAACAGCCACTTCGAGCGCCGAGCCGAGCGCTGGCAAGACAACGATGCGGCGTTTCAAGCTCGCGGCTGTGCTGGACGTGGCAGATGCCATCATTCCATGCATGCCAGGCGAGGCTGTTTCGACTGCGCTCACCCACGGCCTCATGACCGTCGCGAGCAACGGCTGCAGGCCGGCTCCCTCCAGAATACCAGCCATTCAGCGCCTCTACCTCTCGGCGGTCGCGATTGTTTCTGCGCCCGAGCGCCGGACACTGACACGCTTGAGGCCGCGAGCACCATGGAGAGCCTGCCGATGACGCCCCACGAGAAAGCTGCCTACGATGCTGGGCTCCGTGCCGCCCTGGACATGGCCCGCACGGTAGCCGCCAAGATGGAGGCAGCACCCGGCGCGGCCGATCTCCGCAAGCAGGTTGCCGCCACCGCACTCCACACTTTCGCAGACGCCGCGACGGCACTTGCCCTTACGCCGAAGCCCAGCCCAGGCGTTGCCGCCTTGGCGGCCATCTCCGAGTTGCCCGGCGCCTCGGGCGAGATCTTGTGCCCTCAATGCTCCGGCCGGTTTCGATGGAGCAGGGACAGCACCAACGGTCACGTCCATGGCGGATGCGATGCCGGCTGCCTAGCGCTGATGCAGTGATAGTCGGCGACGAGGCTATCGTCGGGGGAAGGCATCAGCCCCGCCGCCTTCCGCCAAATCTACGGAGGCCCCCTCCAGATCTGGCAGCCATCTCGGCAGGAGGAGTTCCGAGAAAACCGAAGCCCCTATGCGGAGCAGCGTCGGTGACGGTCAACCATAGCTGGTGTCGCAACATCACTCCGACATCCATCACTGTTTCGCCCGCTGATCTGAACGATGATATAGCTCATGCTATATCTTATTCTGATCCAACCGACCCGTGATCCGCCGATGTCCAAGAACCTGAAGCCATTCCCCGCCGGTCAGTCCGGCAACCCCGGCGGTCGCCCTCGCCTGCCCGAGGACGCCAAGCAACTCGCTCGCGGCTACACGCGCGTCGCGATCGAGACCCTGGCGACCGTGATGCAGAGCGACGAGGCCCCGGCCGCCGCTCGTGTCACTGCCGCCTCGACCCTGCTGGACCGCGCATGGGGCAAGGCCCCCCAGCACATCACCACCGACAATCTGGGGAGCATGTCCGATGCCGAGCTTCGAGCCGAACTCGCCGCCGCCGCCGCAGAGCTTCGACGTTACGGCGTCGATGGCGAGGGTGAAGGCCCTTCGGCAGGAGGCGGAGAGCCGCCGACTGCGCACTGAGGTCCGGCAGTCCATGGTCGCGTGGTCGGTGGCCGCCGGCTACAACCCGGCCCCGCACCACGAACTGCTGATCTCCGAGCTTGAACTTTTGGAGAGCGACGACGGGCCGGACACGCTGCTCGTGTTCATGCCTCCTGGCTCGGCCAAGAGCACCTACGTGAACAACCTGTTCCCGGCCTGGTTCATCGCCCGGAACCCGGACAGGAACGTCATCACGGCCTCGCACGGCGCCGAACTCGCCGAGCGCTGGGGCCGCAAGACCCGCAACCTCGTGATCGCGCACGGCAACGAACTCGGCATCGCCCTGTCCGAGGACAGTTCCGCTGCCTACCGCTGGGCGACTACCCAAGGCGGCGAGTATTATGCTGTTGGCGTTGGCGTCGGCATCGCCGGCTTTCGTGCCGACCTCGGCATCATCGATGACCCGTTCGGCAGCCGTGAGGACGCCGAGAGCCGCCGATCCCGTGACCGGGTATGGGACTGGTACTCGGACGACTTCTCGACCCGCCTTAAGCCCGGCTCGAAGCGCGTCATCATGCACACGCGCTGGCACGACGACGACCTCGCCGGCCGGATCGTCCGGCAACTCGATGCGATCCGCCGCCCCTACCGCATCCTGTCCCTGCCGGCGCAGGCTGGCCTGGGTGATCCGCTCGGCCGTAGCCCCGGCGACTTCCTCTGGGATGACGGCGCCTACGGCTACGGCTCGCAGCTTCGCCAGCGGAAGGAGGAATGCGACGCCCGAACCTGGGCGAGCCTCTACCAGCAGAACCCTGTCCCGGACGGCGGCAGCTACTTCGAGAAGACGTGGCTCACCCCCGTGGCGACGGTCCCGCCCCGCGAGACCCTGAGCGTCTACGGCGCGTCCGACTATGCCGTGACCCGCGATGGCGGCGACTACACCGTGCACATCGTTGTCGGCGTCGATCCGGCCGGCAACATGTACGTCCTCGACCTCTGGCGCCGGCAGGCCGACAGCGCCGAGTGGATCGCCGCCTGGTGCGATCTCGTGAAGAAGTGGAAGCCGTTCGAGTGGGCGGAGGAGACAGGGCAGATCAAGGCGGCTCTCGGTCCCTTCATCGAGTCCGCCGCCCGTGCTGCGCAAGCCTACACTCGCCGCCGCCAGTTCCCGACGCGCGGCGACAAGGCGGTCCGCGCGCAATCCATCCGTGCCCGCATGTCGATGCGCGGCCTGTTCATCCCGCAGGAAGCCCCGTGGCGGCTCGATTTCGAGAGCGAGCTTCTACGCTTCCCCGCGGGTGTCCATGACGACCAGGCGGACGCCCTCGGCCTGATCGGCCAGCTTCTCGACACGGTTCGACCGGGCCACGTCGCGAAGACGGCCGCGGCTCCGAAGCCTGCGGGAGGCGGCTACAGCGCTGTCCGAAGCGGGTCGCAATCGTGGCGGGTGTAGGGGCTCGCTAACTTCGCATCGTGACCGACCCGTCGCCGAGATCGATCGCAGCAACCCTCGGACCGGGCATGCCCATCGCCGCCGTGGTGTCGTCCAGTGCCCGGTTGCAGGCCGCGACGAGGATGTTGGGCGAGGTCGTCGGCATGACCGCCAACAGGTCCCGCATGAGGGCCGCCATCACCGTTGAGCGGCCCGTCTCATGAAATCCTGCGCCCTCCCGCTCACGCTCGAAGGCCGCAACGACGTTCTCGGCGATCACCTGCGCCGAGCGCTCATTGCCGGGACTCTGCATCATCCGTTGCCCTTGTACCGGGCCGCCTCCGCCCAGCGCTTGATGGCCGTTCGCTCGCTCGCGTCCTGCGTCTGAAGGCTCTCGCCCATGTACCTCCCGGAGGCGACCCAGACGCTTTTCGACTTCTGATGCACGGTGACTTCGTGTGGCCTGTCCCACACCAGAATGGTTGTTTTCCTCAAATTCAACTCCCGTTCTACTTATAGGCACCCTTCATCACGGCGTGGTTCCCGTTTCACAGGGCTTTGAAGCCAATGCTTTTGCCGCTCCAGTTGTCTTGAACTTGGAGCTTCGCCCGTCCGATAGTTGAACGACCATAACGCTCGATTTGCGAAGTTTGGTCCAAAGGGCCATGAAGCTGCCTGCACATACTCTGCAATCTGTACCGATCACGCCCTTTTCGTCCACCGGTAAGCGGAAAACTTCGTCAATTACAAAGACATCCGCCAGCGACTTAGGGGCGGGGGGCTTGCCAACGATTTCGATAAATATACTGGTGCGCTTTGGCTCCCCGTCGCCTGCGGCACCGATATCGCAGGTGATATTAAAGCTATTGCCAGGCCCATTGCTCACAATGTGCTCTTGGTATCCCTGCCTCGCCGAGACGCCCCATTCTCCGAACGATTGCGCAGAAGCGGCTGATGGTAGATGAGCAGCGAAAAGACAAGCTAAGAGCCCCAAAGCATACTTCATCATAGAAACCCGCTCCCCGCATAATCCTTGAAGGCGTTCACTCTCCGAACATACCCGAGCACGGTCCGCTGGTCTCGGGCCTGACACCTCCATGATGCGGGCGAGGCGACCCCGGCGCACCTGCTCAACCTGGCTATCCTGACGTAGGGCCTTGCGCCCTTATCGTCGGCATCTATGCCCGCTCGGCCAGGGCTCTGAGAGACACCATCGCTCTCAATGCTCAACCGGAACCCTTCTCCTCCTAAGACACTTGCCTGCGAGCAAAATCAGGAGACCGGCATGGCTGACGAATATAAAATCAAACAATCGAACAACCGCTACCCCGTCGTGAAAGGCGACGGGGAAAATTGGGCGGTTGCGATCACGGACGTAGATGGCAACGTCAAATCACTCCTCGTCCCGAACGGGCGGACCCAGGAAGCGGCACAAAAGCTTGCAGACCACTTGGAACGAGAAACAGAGATGAAGATTGCCCCATCAGGGACATGGAAGTTTAACCCCTGATTTTGATTACAAGAACCCGCTTCCCGAGTGCCCTTTGAAGGCGTTCGCCCGGCGGATGTAGCCGACGACGGTGCGCGGATCGCGGTGCCCTGACTGATCCATGATCCGGGCGAGGTCCGCGCCTCGCTCGGCCGCCGACGTGATGTAGCCGGCTCGCAGCGAGTGCGCCCCGAAGGTCGAGGCATCGAGCCCGGCGGCGGTGCAGTACCGCTTGATGATGTCGGCGACGGCCTGCGTCGTGAGGCGAGGTGAGGAATATTCCTCACCTTTGGGCGGAAGGTGGGTCACGCGTCCCCCACCTTTGTCATCCTGAGCCGAAGGCTGCGCAACTTGCGCACCCCTTACCCGCCCCGACCGCGACACCGGTCTGAACAGCGGCCCTTCCGTGATCCCCGCGGCTTCCAGCCATTCCCGCACCAGAGCAACCGGCCGGATGAAGCGGCCATGCGGGATCGCTTTCTCGAACCCCTGCCCTTCCTGATCCACCTTGGACCGGCGAACCATGACGCGCAGGCCCTCCGGATGGTCGCGGAGATCGGCCACGTCGAGCGCCACCAGTTCGGACCGCCGGAAGGCGCCTGCGAACCCGAGCGCCAGCAGCGCCCGATCGCGCTTGCCCGTCATGGTATCCGGCGTCCGCATCAGGATCGCGGCCATGATGTCGGCGGTAGCGGCGGCCTTCTGCGTGGGAGCCGTGCCGACCCGGCGCCGAATGCCCTTGCTCGCGGCGCGCACGCCCTCGTCGTCGGTTGGGTCCGGCTGGCCGGCGAGCTTGTGAGCGTACCGGATCGCGGCGCATCGCCGGCCGATGGTTGAGGTAGACCGTCCGGCTTCGGCTTCCGCGACGAGGAACCCTGCCACCGCCTCGGGCGTCGCCGGCAGGGACCGGAACCCATACTGAGCGCACCAGTCCTGAAACACCCGCGCGTCGGCCGTGTAGGCCCGCACCGTCGCGTCAGCCTTGCTCGCGCGCTGGTACGCCTGGACGATCGCCGCGGCCTCGGCCGGCAAGCGTTCAACCGGTTGGACGATCTCGAGTGGCAGGAAATCAGGAGGCAACGACATCACGGCTTGCAGCAGCGACATCGAAGCGGCCCATCTGATCGGCCAGCTCGTCGCGCCAGTCTTCTGGCATCTTGATCCCGCGTAGCCTCATTCGGTCTTCGACGGCGGCAAGCACGCGCTGCCAGTGCTCGGGCGAGATCTGCTGCACGTCGGCGGCGAGCCCGAAGTTCCGTGCAACGGCCGAGGCGGCATCACGGAGCGGCGCGAACGCATCGTCGGGAGAAGATAGCTCTGGCTTCATTTCTTCACCTACCTTTCGCCCACGCTTATCTCAAACTTTCGAGAAGAACCCTTATCGAAAGTTACAGAGAATGCGGGCTTGCAGCAAGGCCCACGGGCGGGATTGTTGGCCTGCCCACAAGACGGCATGCGAACGACCGCGCGAGGCTTTCACTTCTTTGGGCAGTGCCAGCTAACTGCCTCAATCTGGCATGACCACTGATGCGCGGCAGCCCAGCCCTGCGCAACAGCGCCGGCCCCGCCGAGGATCGTGAAGAAGCCGACGACAATAGCGAACCACTTTTCGCTGCGGCTGAGATCCAAGCGGCGCCGGACTTCGACGGGGCGCCCATCCCAATACAGCAGCCCCGCGTCATCGACGCCGATCAGAGCAATTCCATCGAGTGAGATGGGATGCACCCCCTTCGGCCAGTCAGGAGCACCTGGGACTTTCGATCGCCCGCGCTTCCGCTTGTGCTCCCAGTCAACGGGGGCGAACTCCTCGGGTGTCTCAGGCTCCGCCATCATGCAATCCGCGACAGGCCATGCTTCTCGAACAGCAGATTGATCCCCTCTAGAAGGAGGTCCTGTTGCTGAGCGTCGGTGTCGGCCGCGAGCCGTTTCAACTGGCGGAACGCCTCCGGCGAGACATAGGCCGTCACCACGCGCTTGCCCTCGCGCGTCGTCGCCTTCGGGTAGCGGCTGCCGGGTGCGGCCTCCCGAGCCATGGCCGGGCGAGCCGCAGGCACAGGCGCCTCGACAACGGCTTCCGGCTCTACCGCAGCCGGCTTCGCCCCGAACAGACTTGGCCGCTTCGTCATCCCTGCCCCCCTGCCGTCTTGTTGTCAGGCCCGCCCGCAGGCAATCCCACTTGCTCGCATGCCCACGTGAAAAGGGCCGCCACTTCCTCGGCAGCCTTCCCGTCCGGCTCATACTCGGAGGCCGAACGCCCGTCGATCACCGCATAGGAGTAGGCGACACGCTGATGGATTACCTGCGGCGCGACACGCGAGCCGTCAGCTTCCAGGCCGCGCCGAGCTTCCTCTACGATCGCGCTGCGGGTCGGAGCCGACGACAGAACGACCCAAGCCGGTTTCTTGGCGATGGTCGCGAGATCCCGTGTCGCCTCGATCGCTTCGAGGTCGAACGCAGCCGGCCGGCATGGGATCAAAATAAGGTCGGCCGCCCGTGCAGCCGCGAGGGATGCGCGATCCGCGTTCGGGGCTGTATCGATCACGAGGAGGTCGGCACCGTTCGCGCGAGCGGCCTCTACGAGCTGCGGCAGCCGCTCGGCATGGTCGCCGATGACCTCGGGTTCGGGAGCCTCGCGCTTGTCGCCCCACTTCCGGGCCGTGGCTTGGGGGTCCAGATCGACCAGCGCCGTGCGGTAGCCGGCGAGCGTGCCAGCTACGGCAAGGTGGACGGCAACGGTCGATTTGCCGACGCCGCCCTTCTGACTGATGATTGCTATTGTCCGCACGCCCGCTTCCCTGCCTGCCATCGCGCCCGCTTGCCCACAGGCAGGCGACTCATTCAGCCACTATCCCCGTTTCAGCACGTCACGGGCCGACCTGTCGCGGACTATGATTGCCGCCCTGACCACAAGCCTGCTTGCCTTCGATGAGGCTTGCCTGCATTTCAGGCCGAACCAGCCGCGCCGTGGCCGAGTGTGCAAGCCGGGCGAGCTGCGATGGTGTGGCCGCCCGGCGAACGCTCGATTTCAACGATGGCGGGCTTGGATAACTCGACTTAGGATTGGAGACACAACCCTCTGACCCGAAGGCCCCTAGATATGCGGAATGCCGTCTGGGCCGGCCTCGCGATCATCGCCGGCTTATTCCTCGTAGCCCTGTTAGGCCCTGGGCCTGGTCCAGATCCTACAAGGCAGGCGACGGCCCCTGAGCCCCTGCCCAC
This sequence comes from Methylobacterium cerastii, assembly GCF_022179125.1. Classification (GTDB taxonomy): domain Bacteria; phylum Pseudomonadota; class Alphaproteobacteria; order Rhizobiales; family Beijerinckiaceae; genus Methylobacterium; species Methylobacterium cerastii. The sequence goes on along the minus strand of NZ_BPQG01000026.1, from coordinate 5,498 downwards.
GGGGAAGCCTACCGTCATTCCTGATGACATGCGCGCTCGCCTTCGTGCCCGTGAACAAGTCATCATCGAAAGCTTTCGTCCTGCCAGCAAGGGAGGCGGGCAGATCAGCGAATTCAATGGCACCCTTAAAAATCTAGGCAATCGTGACGTAAAGGACGTTGAGATCACATGCGAGTATCAGGGCGGGAGTGGAACCGTCTTAGATCGAAAGGTGCAAACGGTTTACGAAAATATCGCCGCTGGCAAATCAATCCCCGTGCGGGGGCTGATTATGGGTCTAGTTGCTGATCAGTCCAAGACGGTCAGTTGCGTGGTATCTGATGTAAAACTGCGCTGACACCCCCGAGTGGATCAGCGCCTCCCGACCATGTTGAACAGCGCTACTCCGGCAGCCGCCACGACATTCCCTCGGCCGCCCCAAGGCAGAGCCGCGAGCGGGATCACAGCGCGCTCGGCTGCCACGACCGGCAACACGACCTCAAGCGCCTCGGCCTCCCGGTCCCCATCGTTCCCGCGCAGCCAGACAACCTGACTGACGTGGTGGTTCTCAGGGGCGGCGAGCGAGGGTTCCGCATCCGCGCCGTCCTCGGCATCGGTGTCGCCGTCCATGCGGTCGAGAACGGCGATGATGTGGTCTGCGGTATCCAGGGCGGTTTGCAGGGCTTCGCCAAGGCGAGTGCGAACCTCCGCCTCCGCCATCGGCGCCAAATCGACAGGAACGGCCACCTTGGGCCGCGGGGCGAAGCTGAGCACGTCGCCCATCGTCAGACCTCCCCGCCCTTACCGGACAGTCGCTCCTCCTCCGCGAGGATCGCCATCCCGATCATGATCCGCTCAAGCGCCTCCCCCGCGAGGCGAGCCATCTGGGCGAGGTTGCGTTGCGCGACGCCAAGCCCGCCGATGAGGTCGCTGAACTCGTCCTCGGGCTGGTCGCGCAGGAAGCTCGTCAGTTGCTCCCGGCTAGAGCAGACCATGACGAACCCATGCCGGAGCCACGGCAGCGTCACGCCTGCGTCCCTGATCCAATCGGCATTGGAAGGCACCGGGCAGGGGCCGTGAAGGTCGGACGGCGTGAACGGCGTGGCCGCAAGCCGGATCTGTGCCGCTTCGTCGGACTCCGCAGGATCGGCGTTCGGCGTGAACAGCGCCAGGTTTGCCGCGCTCGAAGCGATGGACCCGAGAATACCGCCAAGGGTCATTGTGCCCGTCACTCCCAGGTTTTCAGGCGCCCAGCGTTGAGCGTGGCAGATCACAGCGACAAGGCCCGCCAACGTCGTTGGAGGCGTCTCAAAAACCGCGTTCCATGCCTCGACTTCGGCCCGTTCGGCGTTCTCCCAAACTGCTTGAGCGAGCGCGACCGCGGGCTCCGAGGTGTCTAGGCCTTGTTCCCTGCGCCAAGCCTCGTCAGCGGGGTTGCAGGTTTCGTTGAAGGCGACGCGAGCCTCGCTGTGCGCCTGGATTGCCGCGAGCACGGGGTCGGCAGCGCCGTCCACCGGAAGGGGCGCCGATCGGCACAGCCGGTCCGCATCGTCCCGGATCGCGTTCAGGTGCTCAGTGTGCATCTGGTCGCCGATCGTGTCCGCCATGAGCGGCAGCAGATACGTCAGCTTGGCGCGGAGATCGGCCAGGGTCTGAGCGGGCGCATCGGCGATAGCGTGCTCAGCCTCGATCTGCATCGCCGCGTCGCGGTCGAACTCCTCGTCGGTCTCGCCGGCGCGAAGCTGGGTCGCCTGCATGACCTCGCCGTGCCGCACGATCGCGGCCCGGACATCTGGTGACACTGCGCTCGTCAGGTCCGCGTCGTGTAGAGCGGCCAGTGCCGCCGCTTCGCGCTCGCGCTCTCTAGCCGCATGGATCTCGTCTGCCGGGTTGGACTGTGCCGGCTCTGATGCCGCGTCACCCTCGGCCTCTGGCACCGGCTCACCCCCACGCTGCGGCACCAGCACGCCGACGACAGTGCCGACGAGCTTCTGGCGCAGATGGTCGGCATCGTAGGGGCCGTCGCTCGCGTAGACCGTCCCCGCACCGACGCGGTTGACCGGATCGACCCACCACTGCGGTTCGCCCTGGCCGCCGATCTTGCGGAAATGGGTCAGCACCACGTCACGGGTGCCGCCGTGCCACTCGATCACGCACAGGGCGCCGTGGACCAAGTCGCGGCGGGACGGATCGAAGATGACGGTCTCGCCCTTCCGAACTAGCGGATAGGCGCCCGCATCCTTCACGTACTGCTCGCCCATGTCCTCGGGGCACTCGCTCATCACCGGCAGCTTGGGCGGGCGAGGGCCGTACTTCGAGGGTAGATCGACATCGCTGTAGGTCCCGAGAACGCGATGGATCTGCTCGACGCGATCGGTGCTTAGGTGCCCGAAACGCCCCGTGCTGGGCTCCACCACCTCGATCAGAGGCATCACCTCAGACCCGGCTTTGAACGGCTTCGCGAACTCGGGCTGAAAATGGTGGGTCAGGTCGAACACGACCGGGCCGGGCTTGCCCTGGAGGTAGAACACCGCGAGGCCGGCGCTGGTCGGCATCTCGGGCGCTACGATAAGCGCGGCTCCAGGATCGGCATGCAGGCCAAGGCCCTCGCCCGTGACTTCGAGGGCGTAGGTTCCTTCGGGTGCGTCGGCCGACACCGGCACGGTGCCCCGCGACGGGGCTTCCTGCGGGGCAGGCAAGGCGGCAGGCTCAGGCGCCGATGGAGCACCGTTTTGGCTTTTCGTGAACCGTCCAGCGGTGTCGCGCAGGCGGGCGGCGCGGTCGCGCTGGCCGGCGTGTGCGTCTGTCGGATCATCTTGCGGGCGTACAATGCTGCGCATGTTAGGAACTCCGTGGGCTTGATGACTTGAAGGCGTGTGGGCAAGTGGGCCGTAGGTCAGGCCGACAGGCGGGCAGAGTTCACAGCAGCGAAGCAAAGCCCGTGAGGACGGCGCCGCCGCCGATGATGACGAGGGCGGCCAGCATTTCGCCGGCCATGCCGATGAAGCGGCGACCGTGGACAAAGGCGGTATCGGGGCGGATCGCGGCGACGGCCTGCCAGGGCTCGTCCTCGCCGGGCAGCGCTTCGTTTACCGGGGCGAGCGTCGCGTGCTGGCTGTAGCGATCGACGCCCGGCAGCAGGCGGGCCGAAGCGAGCGGCAGGCGGCCCGAGGGGAAGGCATAGGGGGTCGCGACCGGCGGCAGGTTGCTGCCAAGGAACAGCGTCAGGTCGGCGACGCGGGCCTGCGCGATGCCGTACCCCGGCTGATGGCCTGCCGAAAACTCGGCTTCCTCGCCGAGCCACCAGCGCAGGTGCCCGAGCAGGGCGAGCGCGCCGAACCGGGAGGCGCAAGGCGTCGTCGTCAGGGCGTCCGTTGCGGCGTCGTAGTCGTCGCTGGCGACCATAGACGCCTCGCCCTCGGGGGCGACCTGATAGGCGTCGTAGGCGGTGCGGTGGCGGAGGATCGCGGCGTGGATCGGGTCGGCGGCGGTGTCGAGGGCAAGGATACGGGCGTGCGTCATCGGTCGGGCTCCAAGGGGCTCGTGATTTCAGGGATTGAGGAAGACGGGCGTTCGGGTAGTCGCGCGTTCAGGTCGGCCGAGGCGGCAGCACGGCACCGGGTCGAGCGAACACCTTGCGCAGTCGGCGGCGCGCAGCACGTCGGGCGCCGGAGGTCCCGGCACGCTCGCCGCGGGTGGTGTGGTAGGCGGCCAGCGCCGCGGCGGTCTCGGGCGTGGTCGGCGTCAGGGCGTAGAGGTCGAGGCGAGCCAGCCGGCGCACGCGAGCCAGCGAGGCGCGGTAGGCGGACCAGCCGGCAGGCTGCGGCAGGCCAGCCTTCGCCCGGTCGTCAGCGATGCGGCCCGAACCGAGATAGGCAGCGTCGGCAGCCTCGGCCCAACGGATCGCAGGCAGGATGCCGTCAGAGGCGATGGCAGGCACCCGTGCGGCCACGACGACGAGGAAGGCGCCGAGGACGGTGCGGCGGGACAGGGCGGCCATCAGTTCGCCCCGCTCAGTTCGGCCGCGACGAGCCGCCAGCGGCGGGCGTTGCCGAGCGCCCAGGCATGGGCCTCGCGCTGGTCGGTCTCGCCGGCCGCGATCCGGTGCCGGTAGGAAGCCGCGAGGCGCAGGCAGATCGCGTGATCCTGCCGGGCGTGCAGCAGGCGGACGGCTGGGGAGCGGATGAGTTCGGCGGCCATGTCAGGCCGCCTTCGCGGAGGCAAGCACCACGACCGGGGCGCCGTGTTGCTTGGCTTGGCTCGATGCGAACTCGCTGGCATCGGCGACGCTGCGGAAGTTCATGCCGAGGTCGCTGCCGGCGCGCTTGCCGTCCGCGTACTCGTGGAACAGCGTCACAGCGAAATTGCCGTTGCCCTGACGGCGGATGCCGAGGACCGACTTGACCGGCAACAGGCTGACGCTGCGGCCGAGGACGTTGGCGAGGAAGGAGGCGGTGCGGGTCATCGGTCCGGCCTCAGTGCGCGCGGACGAGGCGGGAGGACTTCGCGGCAGCCCAGGCGCCCTTGAGGGCGTAGGACATGCACACGCCCCAGGCGTCGCCGGTCACTTCCATGCGGGCCTGAGCGGCGCGGGTCGCAGCGCGCATGATGGCGGAGCGGTCGAAGGTGCCGTCACGGCGGGTCAGCGGGGCAACGGTGCGGGAGAAGTGCTTGGCGCTCTCGGTGCAGACGTTCACGGCGGCCTTGGCGCGGGTGAAAACGCGGCGGGCGTCGGCGGTCAGCCGCGGGTCGGCGCTGCGGGCGATGTGCGAGTGGGGGATGAGGTTGGCGTAGCGCATCGGGGCGGGCCTTGCGTTTCGTCTGATGTCAGCTATTTAGTATGGCATCCCTCTCGAAGTCAATATTAAAAGACTGATGTCTGGCGAAAAAGTCTTAAGTTCGGCTCAGTGCCGTGCCGCCCGCGCCATGCTCGGGTGGAGCCGGGAGGATCTGGCTGAGAAAAGCGGGGTGTCTCGGCCGACGCTGGCGGATTTCGAGACGGACAAGCGCAAGCCCTACGACCGGACGCTGGCGGATATTCAGCGCACGCTTGAGACCGCCGGCCTCGAATTCATCCCCGAGAACGGGGGAGGGGCCGGCATCCGGTTCCGCGAGCGCAAAGCGCCTGCCGGTGAATGACCGCCGGCACACCGCCATTCACGAGGCGGGGCACGCTGTCATCGGCCGCGCGCTGACGATGGCCTGCGGCTGGGCGACGATCACAGCCGACGACGACAGCGCCGGGCACAGCATCACGGCCGATCCCAACTTGATCCTGTTCGAGTGGGACCGGCGCGGAAAATGGCGAGGCACTGCCGGCGGCGGAATGCGCTCGGTGTTCCTTGGCCGCATCCTGACGTTCATGGCTGGCGCCGAGGCGGAGACCGCGATCCTCGGCTCGTGCCTTGAAGGCGGCGACGCCGAGGACCGCTACCAGATCACGCTCATGCTCTACGAGATCGAAGAAGAGGACCGACACGAGGCCCGAGAGGCGCGTCTACGGCGTGCAGCTCGCGCCT
>NZ_BPQG01000025.1 GCF_022179125.1 Methylobacterium cerastii | reverse complement strand
GAGCGTTATGAAACGGGGTCTTAGACCTGCACCCGCCAGATCTCCTCGGCGTATTCCCGCATCGAGCGGTCGGAGGAGAACCACGCCATCCGCGCGGTGTTGCGGATCGCCATGGCCCACCAGCGGGCCTGGTCCTTCCAGGCGGCGTCGATCTGGCGCTGGGCCCGCCAGTAATCGTCGAAGTCGACGGTGAGCAGGTACTGGTCGCGGTGGCGCAGGTCGTCGGTCAGCGGCCGGAAGCGGTTCGGCTCGTCGGGCGAGAACCGGCCCGAGGCGATCATGTCGAGGGCGGCGCCCAGGCGCGGAGAGGCCTGGATCGCCTTTTGGGCGTAGTTGGTCTCGGTGATGCGCGCCTGCACGCCGGCGGCGTCGAGGCCGAAGATGAAGATGTTGTCCGCGCCGACGTGGTCGCGGATCTCGATGTTGGCGCCGTCGAGCGTGCCGACGGTGAGCGCGCCGTTCAGCGCAAGCTTCATGTTGCCGGTGCCCGACGCCTCCATGCCGGCGGTGGAGATCTGCTCGGACAGGTCGGCGGCCGGGATGATCGCCTCGGCGAGGCTCACCGAGTAGTTCGGCAGGAACACCACCTTCAGCCGGTCGGCGACCTCGGGGTCGTCGTTGACGGCCTTGGCGACGTCCAACGCCAGCTTGATGATCAGCTTGGCCTGGCTGTAGCTCGGCGCCGCCTTGCCGCCGAAGATCTTGACGCGGGGCGTCCAATCCTTGTGCGGCTCGGCCTTGATCGCCTGGTAGAGCGCCACCGTCTCGATGACGTTGAGCAGCTGGCGCTTGTATTCGTGGATGCGCTTGATCTGCACGTCGAACAGGGCCGAAGGGTCGACCTCGATCCCGGTGCGCTCGGCAATGATTTCGGCGAGCGCCTGCTTGCGGCTGAAGCGGGCCGCCGCGTAACGCTTCACGAAGGCCGGATCCTCGGCGAAGGCATCGAGGCCGCGCAGCAGGCCCGGGTCGTCGAGGACGCCGGATCCGACGGCCTCGACCGCGAGCCGGGTCAGGCCGGGGTTGGCGTTGTGGAGCCAGCGGCGGAAGGTGATGCCGTTGGTCTTGTTGACGATCTTGTCGCCGTCGAGGGCGTGCAGGTCGCGGAACACCGTCGAGCGCATCAGGTCGGTGTGGAGCGCGGAGACGCCGTTCACCCGGCGGGCGCCGTGGAAGGCGAGGTGCCCCATCCGCACGCGACGCCCCTGCGATTCGTCGATCAGCGAGACCGAGGCGAGGTGGGCGGCGAAGTTCGTCTCGCCCTGCCGGCCGTGGCGGCCCTGCTCTTCGAGGTGCATCCAGTTGATCAGGTAGATGATCTGCATGTGGCGCGGCAGCAGCCGTTCCATCAGCTCCACCGGCCAGGTCTCGAGGGCTTCCGGAAGCAGGGTGTGGTTGGTGTAGTGCAGCGTGTTGGTGGTGACGTGCCAAGCGTCCTCCCACTGCAGGCCGTGATCCTCCAGCAGGATGCGCATCAGCTCCGGTACCGCGATCGCCGGGTGCGTGTCGTTGAGCTGGATCGCGGCGTGGTCGTGCAGCGAGCGGACGTCGCCGCGCTCGGCCACGTGCCGCCGGACGAGGTCCTGCAGCGAGGCGGAGGTGAAGAAGTATTCCTGGCGCAGGCGCAGCTCCTGGCCGGCGGTGGAGGAATCGCTCGGATACAGCACCCGCGAGATCGCCTCGGCCCGCATCCGGGCGGAGACCGCGCCGACGTGGTCGCCGCCGTTAAACTGCGCCAGCTCCACCGGCGCCTCACTCTCGGCCTTCCAGAGCCGCAGCGTGTTGACGGTCTTGCCCTTCCAGCCGACCACCGGCACGTCGTGCGCCACGGCCAGCACGGTCTCGGCGGGATACCAGTGCCGGCGGATCACGCCGTCCGACACCGCGGCCATGGTGACGTGGCCGCCGAAGCCGATCGTGTAGGTCGCGTCCGGCCGCGCGAACTCCCACGGGTTGCCTTCCGCGAGCCAGGTCTCGGGCGCCTCGCGCTGCCAGCCGTCCTCGAAGGTCTGCCGGAACAGGCCGTGATCGTAGCGGATGCCGTAGCCCATCGCCGGGATGCCGATGCTCGCCATGCTCTCCATGAAGCAGGCGGCCAGCCGCCCGAGGCCGCCGTTGCCGAGCGCCGCGTCGGGCTCCGCGCCCTCCACGGTGCCGAGGTCGACGCCGAGGCTCTGCAACGCGGCGCGGGTGGTCTCGACGAGGCCGAGGTTGTTCATCGCATCGGACAGAAGCCGACCGATCAGGAATTCGAGGGAGAGGTAGTAGACGCGCTTGTTCGGCACCGACGCGTCCGTCGCCTGGCAGGCGTCGACGATCCGGTCGCGCAGCGCAAGCGCGGTGGCGGCGAACCAGTCGCGCTCGCGCGCCGTCTCGGGGGTCTTGCCGATGGCGTAGGCGAGCTTGCCGCGGATCGCCTCGCGAAGGTCGGCGACGGCGTCGCCGGAGGCGGGCTGAGCCGGCTTGTCCCAGACGGCGGGCTCGCGGAACGTCGCATGGGTCGTCCGCTCCGGTGCATCGGACCGGTCTTCACCGGGTGCGGGTGCCAGAATAGCGTCTTTCAGCACGTGCAATCCCCCATCGTCCGCGCCAGCGCGTCTTCGCGTCTCGAGCGCCACTAGCGTCCTTCGGCGGTTCTCGACCTCGCCACCTGAGGATCGACGATCCTGCGGTCGCTCACCGATCTTGTCGAGGCGTCGCCGGGGCCCGACCACGTCGGCGGCGGCGATCTCGTCCGCCTTTGTGTCCTTTCAGACACAAGCACCGTCGCACCCAAACCCGACAGGACTTTGTCACGCCGGTGTTGAACTCCGGGTGAACCCTGGCCCCATCGCGCCCTGCCTGCGGAGCCGCTAAAGCCGGAGCCTGTCAACTTCGGGGATATCGTCCATGGCCGACACCGTCTGGTGGAAGCGCGGCACCGTCTACCAAGTCTACCCGCGCTCGTTCCAGGACACGGACGGCGACGGGATCGGCGACCTGCGCGGGATCACGGCGCGGCTCGAACACCTCGCCTGGCTCGGGGTCGACGCGGTCTGGATCTCGCCGATCTATCCCTCGCCGATGGCCGATTATGGCTACGACGTGGCGGATTACTGTGGAATCGACCCGCTCTTCGGCACGCTGGCAGACTTCGACGACCTCGTTGCAGAAGCCCGCCGGCGGCGACTGAAGGTGATTCTCGACTTCGTGCCGAATCACAGCGCGATCACGCATCCGTGGTTTGCCGAAAGCCGCGCCTCGCGAACGAACCCGCGGCGGGACTGGTACATCTGGCGCGATCCGGCGCCGGATGGCGGCCCGCCCAACAACTGGATCAGCAACTTCGGCGGCCCGGCCTGGACGCTCGATCCGGCGACCGGGCAATTCTACTACCACGCCTTCCTGAGCGAGCAGCCCGACCTGAACTGGCGCAACCCGGAGGTCCGCGCCGCCATGCACGACGCCCTGCGGTTCTGGCTCGACCGCGGCGTCGACGGGTTCCGCGTCGACGTGATCTGGCACCTGATGAAGGACGCCGGATTTCGCGACAACCCGGAGAACCCGGACTTCTCGCCCGAGCAGGCGGAGATCAACCGCTTCGCCCAGGTCTACTCGGCCGACCGCCCGGAGGTCCTGGACGTCATCGCCGAGATGCGCGCGGTGCTGCGCCCCTACGGCGAGCGGGTGCTGATCGGCGAGATCTACCTGCCGATGGAGCGGCTGATGGCCTATTACGGCCCTGATCTGAGCGGCGCCGACATGCCGTTCAACTTCCAGTTGATCCAGACGCCGTGGACCGCCGAGGCGGTGTCCGACCTCGTCGAGAACTACGAGGCGGCCCTGCCCGAGGGCGGCTGGCCGAACTGGGTACTCGGCAACCACGACCAGCCGCGCATCGCCGCCCGCGTCGGACCGGATCAGGCGCGGATCGCGGCGATGCTGCTGCTGACGCTGCGCGGCACGCCGACGCTGTACTACGGCGACGAGATCGGGCTCGCCCACGTGCCGATCCCGCCCGACCGGGTCCGCGACCCGTGGGAGCGCAACGAGCCCGGCCACGGCCGCGACCCCGAGCGGACGCCGATGCAGTGGGACGGCGAGACCCATGCCGGCTTTTCCACCGCAGAGCCCTGGCTGCCGCTCTCGCCGGATGCGGCGACCCGGAACGTCGACGCCCTGCGCGACGACCCGACCTCGATCCTCACGCTGTATCGGCGGCTCCTCGCCCTACGCCGCGAGCACGCGGCACTGTCGGTGGGCGCCTATCGCGGCGTCGCGGCCAGCGCCGCGGACGTGTTCGCCTACGAGCGCTTTTCCGCGGACGGCGTGTTCCGCATCCTGCTCAATTTCGGCGAGGCGGCGCACGCCCTCGACCTGAAGGGCGACGAAACCTGGACGGTGGTGCTGTCGACCCGGGGCCATCGCGGCGGGGAGCGCACCGCTGCAACGGTCGAACTCGGGCCGAACGAGGGGCTGATCCTGCGCAGGATCTAGGCGCGCGACCGCTTATGCCGCAGTGCAATGCGATGAACCGCCCATTAACGGTCTGATGGCCTAGATTGTGCGTCGCAGCGGAAACCGGCGGGGCACGAGGGCGTTGGCAATGTCGAGATCGGTTGCGGATGAAGCGGTGCGCCAGGACCGTTCCGCACGGCGCGGAATCCCCTTGATGGTCGAGCCCCAAGCGTTCCATTCCGCTTCTGCGAACGCCCTCCGGCCGATCCCGACGCCGTCGAACGCCCTGCCCGACCTTCGCACCGCACTGCAGCCCCGCATCCTCTACGCCACGCCGGAGATGGCCGACTTCGTCAAGACCGGCGGTCTCGGCGAGGTGGCCGGCGCGCTGCCGCGAGCGCTGCGCAAGCAGTACGACGTCCGCGTCCTGATCCCCGGCTACCGGCAGGTGGTGGAGGCGTTCCCGTCCATGCCCGTGGTGGCGCGGCTCGACGGCTTCGCCGGCGTCCCGCCCTGCGATCTCGGCCTCGTCGAGACCGGCGACGGCCTTCGCATCTACGTCCTGCTCAGCCCCGACCTGTACGAGCGCGACGGCACGCCCTACGGCAACGCCGACGGCGACTTCTCCGACAACGACCTGCGCTTCGCGCGGCTGAGCCTCGCGGCCGCAGAGATCGCGCAGGGTGCCGACCCCGCCTGGGCCGCCGACCTGCTCCACCTCAACGACTGGCAATCGGCGCTGGCCCCGGCCTACCTCGCCTGGCGCCGCATCCGCGTGCCGAGCGTGCTGACGATCCATAACCTCGCCTACCAGGGCTTGTTTCCGCGTGAGACCATGGCCCGCCTCGGCATGCCCGAGGACGCCTTCGACATGAACGGCGTCGAGTTCTACGGGCAGCTCTCGTTCCTGAAGGCGGGCCTGTACTACGCCACCCACGTCACCACGGTGAGCGAGACCTACGCCCGCGAGATCCTGACGCCGGATTCCGGCTGCGGCCTCGACGGCCTGCTGCGGACGCGGGCGGCGCAAGGCCGGCTCGCCGGCATCCTCAACGGCATCGACGAGAGCTGGGACCCGCGCACCGACCCGCACCTCGCCACCCGCTTCGAGGCCGACGACTGGAAGGGCAAGCGCGCCAACGCCGAATCGGTGCGGCGCCAGTTCGGGCTTGCGGTCTCGCGCGGGCCGCTCTTCGCCATCGTCTCGCGCCTCGTGCACCAGAAGGGCATCGACCTCTCGATCCAGGCTGCGGAGACCATCGTCGCCGAGGGCGGCCAGCTCGTGGCCATCGGCCAAGGCGAGGCCCGGTTCGAGGACGCGCTGCGCGGCCTCGCCCGACGCCACCCGGATTCGGTCGGCGTCCACGTCGGGTTCGAGGAGCGGGACGCCCGCCGGATGTTCGCCGGCAGCGACTTCCTGCTGATGCCGTCGCGCTTCGAGCCCTGCGGCCTTGCGCAGATGTACGCCCAGCGCTTCGGCTCGCTGCCGATCGTGCGACGCACCGGGGGCCTCGCCGACACGGTCGAGGACGGCGTCACCGGCTTCACCTTCGCCGACCCGTCGCCGCGGGGCTTCACCGGCGCCGTGCGCCGGGCGCTCGACACCTTCGCCCAGAAGAAGCGGCTCAACGCCATGCGCCGGACGGCGATGTCGCGCACCTTCGGCTGGGACGAGGCCGCCGCCAACTACGGCGACCTCTACGGCCGCGCATTCGGCAACGGCGCCGCCCTGCGCTGGCGCGCCGCCTGAGGCACAACGTCACGAGGTCGCGCCCGTCACAGGGTCGCGAACGGCACAACGGTGAGCCCGATGGCCGCGAGCGCGATCGGCGCGAACCGGAGAACGCGGCGCCTTGATCCGGTCGCGGCGTTCGCCATTGAGAGCGCGAACAGCGGCAGGATCGGCAGCAGGTAGCGCCCCTGCGGACCGTCGACGCGGGGATCGCCGACATTCGTCCAGCTGAGATACTGCGACAGCAGGACGAGCCACAAAGCGAGCCCGGCGGCGAACGCCATCAGCGCGAGCGACGCCCCGCCCTCGCGTCGTCTTCCGGAGCCGGCCGCTGCCGCGGCGAGCGCAGCGATCCACAGCCAGACGACGATTTTGGGCAGGTGGCGATCGTGCCAGCCGAGGATGCCGACCGTGCCCTCGGACAGCATGACCAGGTGCTTCACCGAAAGGAGGAAGCGCGCCGGCACGGTGACGAAGCGGACCGGGTCCGCCGTCAGCACGCGAAGCTGTGCTGCCGGATCGGTGCCCAGGAACGTCGCCGGACGCTCGCCCGGCCAGAGCGGACCCGCCTCGTAGGCCGCGCGCGGCACCGGCGTCGCGATAGTCGCCGTGGCGTACACGGTCCAGAGCGCAGCGGGCAGCACGACCGCCGCGACCAATGCCAGGCGTGGCAGCAGCCCGGCGCCGACCTGCCGCCAGGTCCCACTTGGGAGCGGCAGAAGCAGCATCAGCGCGATCGGCGCGTAGGGCGGCTTCGCCAGCAGGATCAGGGCGACGAGCACGGCCGCGGCGGCGTAGCGCCGTCTGCCCGGCGGCGCACCCGTCTCGACGGTCAGGAGTGCGGCCGCGAGGATCGCGGTGGCGACGATCAGGCCGTCCTGGTTAAACGAGGCGGCGAGCGACAGCGCCATCGGCAGGGCGAGCACGGCGAAGAGCCAGGCCCGCCCGCGCCGCGCCAGCACGAGGGCGCAGGCGCCGACCAGCCCGTAGGCCACGACGTTGAACAGGCGTCCGAGCCGGGCGGAGGCGCGGGCCGACAGGTCGAGGGCGTGGCCGAGCCCGAGACCCGCGGCCGCCGGCCCGTAGAAGACGGGGACGTAGGTGGCGATCGTGTAGAGCGGCGCGAAGGCGCCGGCACCGCCCCAGGGACCGGTGCCGACCGCCGGATCGACCGGCGCCGCCGCGATCCGGGCGTCGGCCGGCTCCCGCGTGCGGGCGAGCGCCTCCCAGACCGGGTCGACGCGCACGCCCGCCGCGATTGCCGCCCGCCCGTCGGGCCGGGTGATCGTCTCGCGATGCCCGACGAGCTGGCCTTGGGCGAGGCTCGCCGCGCGCATGAGGTGAGACGGTTCGTCCGCGACCTCGCCGAGGGGGACGGCGAGCGCGAGCACGAGGCAGAGCGGCATCGCCAGGAGCAGGAACGCGCCGAGCCAGAGACGCAGGTCGGCGGCGCCTATCAGGCCGTCCGGGATTCTCATCGCCGCGGCGTCTCGGCCACCGGTCGCACGCGCGTCCCCTCGGCGGGCGCGAAGAGCGGGTCCTGCCGCAATCCGAGGCGGTGCAGGCGGTAGGCGAAGGCGGTGCGCAACACGCCAAACCCATATACGACGCTGCGCCGGAAGTTGATCGACGAGGCTTCGGCAAAGTACCGCGTCGGGCACGAGATTTCGCCGATGCGGTGGTCGGCGTGCATCGCCAGGGCGAGCATCTGGTTGTCGAACACGAAGTCGTCCGAGCAGCGGTCGAGGGGGATCGTCTCGATCACCTGGCGGCTCCAGGCGCGATAGCCGGAATGATATTCCGACAGCTTCTGGCCCATCAGGATGTTCTGCAGCAGCGTCAGCACGCGGTTCGCCACGTACTTGTAGCGGGGCATCCCGCCTGCCAGCGCGCCCTTGCCGAGGATGCGCGAGGCGAGGACGGCATCGTACTCGCCGGACACGATCATCGAGGCCATCGCGGTGACGAGGCGCGGCGCGTACTGGTAGTCCGGGTGGAGCATGACGACGATGTCGGCGCCCCGCGCCAGCGCCGCCCGGTAGCAGGTCTTCTGGTTGCCGCCGTAGCCGCGGTTGCGCTCGTGCCGGATGGTGTGGATGCCGAGGCTTTCGGCGAGCGCCGCCGTCCGGTCGCGGCTCGCGTCGTCGATCAGGATGATGTCGTCGACGATGTCCTTGGGGATGTCGTCGAACGTCCGCCGCAGGGTCGCCTCGGCGTTGTAGGCCGGGAGGACGACGGCGATCTTCTGTCCGTGAAGCATGAGATCCTTCTGCGATCGGCGCGCGCGGCGTGGGCGTCTTCGAATTCAGGGCGCGCGGCGAAGCCGCACGAGGAGGCCCGGCATCGCGCCGGCGAGCAGCAGGGCGGCGTGGACGACCTGCCCCGCCTCCCGCGGCGAGCGCCGCAGCAGCGCCAACCCGAGCCGTAGCGGAAGCTGGAACGCGAAGGTCGCCCCCGCGAGCTTCAGCGCCGTCGCAAAGCCATGGTGCTTGGCCGCGTAGAGGATGCGGCTGCGCTGGATATAGAACAGGCGCCGCGCCTTCACCTGTCGGGTCGTCCCCTGCCCGTCGTGCCGGACCGTCACCTCGGCGAGGTGGCGGACCGTGAAGCCCGCATCCCAGACGCGGGCGCAGAGGTCGACGTCCTCGTAATAGACGTGGAAGCGCTCGTCGAAGCCGCCGAGCCGTTCGAACAGCGAGCGCCGGATCATCAGGAAAGCGCCCATCACCTGATCGACCGGCCCTGACGCGGCGTGGTCCCACTCCGTCATGAAGTGCGTCGGCACCCGCCCCGGCAGCAGCCGGTCGAGGTGGAGTTCCTGTCCGATCAAGCTTTTCGCGCTCGGGCGCCGCGCACACATCCGCTGCACTTGGCCCACGCCGTCGACCAGCTGCGCGCCGACGACGCCGACGGTCGGGTCTTGCGCAAGCGCGGCCAGCGCCAGCCGCAGGGCGTCCGGCCCGGCCTCGGTGTCGGGATTCAGGAACAGGATCGCCGGCGCCCGGCCAAGCGCGGCACCCTGGTTGCAGGCGCGGCCGAACCCGGCGTTGTCGGGGTTGCGCAGCACGGTGAGCCGAAGGTCCGGCCGCTCCAGCCCGTCGGCGGAGCCGTCGACGGAGGCGTTGTCGACGACGACCACCGCCTTTGCGGGGTCTTCGCCGGCGGCAGCCAGGCTCGCGAGGCAGGCGCGCACCAGGGCGCCGCCGTTCCAGTTGACGATCACGACGTCGATCTCGGCCGGGCCTTGGGCGAGGGGCGCCGTCATGGCGCGTCGGCCGGGCGCCCGAGCCGGCCACGGAAGCCGTCGAGCACCGCTTGCGCGAGCCGCCGCAGCACCGCCGGCCGGTAGCCGCCGTCGCGCCAGTACAGCGCGACCTGAAGCGGGAGGTAGGCGAGCTGGCGCAGCTTCCACGGCAGCGGGATGTGGCGCAGGCGCCAGCCGTAGACGGAGTTGCGGAGATACGTCGCCATACGGAACAGCGGCTGGCGTGGCGTCTCGATGCCGAACGCGCGGATCGTGCCGCCGCCGACGCGGTGGCCGATCGTGGCCTCCCGCGTCATCCAGCACCCATAGCCGGCGCTCCAGGCGCGAAAGCACCATTCGAGCTCGACGCCGTCGATGAAGTAGTCCGCCCGGAACGGCCCGACGGCGCGGAACGCCGCCACGTCGATGAGTGAACCGGAGGTGGCCAGGAATTCCACCGGCAGCAGCGTGCCGACCGCCTCGCGGCCGGGGCGTTGCCGGAACCGCGGGGGCTTGGCGGCGTCGTTCGCCCGCCCCGGCACCGGGCCGACCACCGCGCAAGGACGGTTCTCGGCCAGCAGGCGGTCGCGGGCCCCGGCCAGGGCGGCGACCATGTCCGGGCCGACCTGCGCGTCCTGGTCCAGCAGGAGCACGGCGTCCGCGCCCCCGCGCGCCGCCGCCTCGACGACGGCGTTGAGCGCTGCGGCGACGCCGACATTGGTCTCGGCCGACAGCAGGCGCACGCCGGCCGCCTCGAGCTTCATGCGATCCACCGGTCCGAGGCCGCCGTTGTCGAAGGCGAGGACCGGATGCGAGCTTCCGGCGTAGCGCCGGACGATGTCGTCGACTTGGTCGCGGCTCGGGTGGAACAGGGTCAGGCCGATGGCCAGCATCTCGCACATCCAAGACTGGCCGCGCAGGACGGGCTGCGCAGGACAGGCCGCGGCCGGCCTACGGCCCGAGCCGATACCGGAATCGCGCGCCCGAGGCGAGGCCCGGGCGATCGAGGCTCGGTGCCCAGCGCGATCAGCGCTGTCCGAAGGTCGGGTCCTTGAACAGGTCCTTGTAGGCCCGCGGCTGCGAGCGCCAGTACTGCTTGGGCGCCCGCACGGTCGCGCCGAGCTCGGCCGCCGCGTGCCAGGGCCAGCGCGGATCGTAGAGCATGGCGCGGGCGAGCGAGATCGCGTCCGCCCGGCCCTCGGCCAGGATCGCCTCGGCCTCGGCCGGCTCGGTGATCAGCCCGACGGCCATGGTCGCGAGCCCGGTCTCGGCCCTGATCCGCTCGGCGTAGGGCACCTGGTAGCCCGGCCCGAGCTTGATCGCCTGCTTCGGCGAGACGCCGCCGGTGGAGACGTGGATCGCCGGCGAGCCGGCCTGCTTCAGGCGCTGGGCGAGTTCGACGGTCTCCTCCAGGTCCCAGCCGTCCTCGACCCAGTCGGTGGCCGAGACCCGCATCCATACCGGATGGCCCGCGGGCACCACCGCGCGCACGGCCTCGAACACCTCGAGCGGGAACCGCATCCGGTTTTCCAGGCTGCCGCCGTAGGCGTCGGTGCGCTCGTTGGCGAGCGGCGAGAGGAACTGGTGGAGCAGGTAGCCGTGGGCGCCGTGCAGCTCGAACGCCTCGATTCCGAGCCGAACCGCGCGCTTGGCGGTGGCGACGAAGTCGTCGCGGATGCGCTTGAGGTCCGCCGCGTCGAGGGCGTGGGGCGCCACCTCGCCGTCGCCGTGCGCCAGCGCCGACGGCGCCTCGGTGCGCCATCCGTAGGGATGCTCCGGCGCGATCTGCTGGCCGCCGTCCCACGGCGCCTGGCTCGACGCCTTGCGGCCGGCATGGGCGATCTGGATGCAGACCGGGATCGGCGCGTAGTCGCGGATCGCCGACAGAACCCGGCCCAAGGCCCGCTCGCAGCCGTCGGAATAGAGCCCGAGGTCCCACGCCGTGATGCGCGCCTCGGGCGACACCGCCGTCGCCTCCAGCGTCAGCAGCCCGGCGCCCGACATCGCGAGCTGCCCGAGATGCATCATGTGCCAGTCGGTCGCCTCGCCGTCGCGCGCCGAGTACTGGCACATCGGCGCGATCAGGATGCGGTTCTCCAGCGTCAGGTCGTCGAGCTTGAGCGGTTCGAACAGGCGGGCGGTCATCGGCAACTCCGGGTTGCGGGGGCCCGCGCTGTGTGCCGCACTCTCGAAGCCGACGCCAGTTCGCCGCCTCATGCCGGTCCTCCGCCGAGCTTTGCTCTCGGCTTGCTGCCGCGACGCGGCTTCTGCGCCTCACCCCTCCCCGATCCCCCGCGCCTTCAGGCTTTCGCCGATCTCGTCCAGGACGCCCGCGTCGTCGATGGTCGCCGGCATGGTCCAGGGCTCGTGGTCGGCGATGCGCTTCATCGTGGCGCGCAGGATCTTGCCCGAGCGGGTCTTCGGCAGCCGCTGCACCGTAAGCGCGAGCTTGAAGGCGGCCACGGGGCCGATCTCGTCGCGGACCTTGGCGACCAGCTCGCGCTCGATCTCGGCCGGATCGCGCGCGACCTGCGCCTTGAGCACGACGAAGCCGCAGGGCGCCTCGCCCTTCAGCGCGTCGCGGATGCCGATGACCGCGCATTCGGCGACGTCGGGGTGGGACGACAGCACCGCCTCCATCCCGCCGGTGGAAAGCCGGTGGCCGGCGACGTTGATGATGTCGTCCGTCCGCCCGAGCACGGTGATGTAGCCGTCGGCGTCGATCACGCCCGCATCCGAGGTGTCGTACCAGCCGGGAAAGGTCTCGAGATAGCTCGTGCGCATCCGGGTATCGGAGCCCCACAGGGTCGGCAGGCATCCCGGCGGCAGCGGCAGGCGGATCGCGATGGTGCCCATCGTGCCGGCGGGCACCGGCTTGCCGCCCTCGTCGAGCACCTGCACGTCGTAGCCCGGCATCGGCACGCAGGTGCTGCCGTGCTTGACCGGGAGCAGCCCCAGGCCGACCGGGTTGCCGGCGATCGGCCAGCCGGTCTCGGTCTGCCACCAATGGTCGACCACCGGCCGGTCGAGCACGCGCTCGGCCCAGGCGACCGAAGCCGGGTCCGCGCGCTCGCCGGCCAGGAACAGGGTGCGGAAGCGCGAGAGGTCGTGGCCAGCCACATGGCTGCCTTTCGAATCCTCCTTCTTGATCGCGCGGAGCGCCGTCGGCGCCGTGAACAGGCAGACCGTGCCGGTCTCGGCGACGACCCGCCAGAACGCGCCGGGATCGGGGGTGCCGACCGGCTTGCCCTCGTACAGGACCGTGGTGCAGCCGTGCAGCAGCGGCGCGTAGACGATGTAGGAATGGCCGACCACCCAGCCGATGTCGGAAGCGCAGAAGTAGGTCTCGCCGGGCTGCACGCCGTAGAGGTTGGACATCGACCAGCTGAGCGCGACGAGGTAGCCGCCGGTGTCGCGCACCACGCCCTTGGGCTTGCCGGTGGTGCCGGAGGTGTAGAGCACGTAGAGCGGGTCGGTCGCGGCCATCGGCACGCAGTCCGGCTTCCGCCCCTCGGCCGCCGCGACCGCCTCGGCCCAATCCCGGTCGCGGCCCTCGACGAGGCTCGCGAGGGCTTGCGGGCGCTGAAGGATGAGGCAGGCGGCGGGCTTGTGCCGGGCCGTGGCGAGGGCGGCGTCCAGCAGCGGCTTGTAGGCGACCACCCGGCTCGGCTCGATGCCGCAGGAGGCGGCGAGCACCACCTTCGGCGCCGCGTCCTCGATCCGGACGCTCAGCTCGTTGGCGGCGAACCCGCCGAACACCACCGAGTGCACCGCGCCGATGCGGGCGCAGGCGAGCATGCCGAACAGGGCTTCAGGCACCATCGGCATGTAGAGGATCACCCGGTCGCCCCGGCCGACGCCGAGGTCGGCGAGCACGGCGGCCAGGGCCGAGACCTCGCGCAGGAGGTCCGCATAGGTGATGGCGCGCTTGGTGCCCGTGGCCGGCGAATCGTAGCGGATCGCGACCTGCTCCGCGCGGCCGCCGGCGACGTGCCGATCGACGGCGTTCCAGCAGGCGTTCAGCGCCCCGTCGGGGAACCAGCGACCGTAGGGGCCGGACTTGGGCTTGAAGGCCCGGGTCGGCTCCGTCGTCCAGTCGATCGCCCGCGCCGCGTCGAGCCAGAACCCCTCGGGGTCGCGCATCGCGCGCTCATGCACCGCGGCGTAGCGCGACGGCAGGTCTGGGGAGGGGTCGGCGGTCGGCATGGCGGCTCCTCGGACGGGGCGGCCTCTTCGGGGGCCGCCGCCTGGCAGCGAAGCTAGCAGGATTGCGGGCCGCGCAGGATCGAGCGGCTGCATAAAAAAGCCGCGCCGTGGGGGACGGCGCGGCGGATCTCGGTGTCGTGCTTCGAAACAGGTCCGTCAGTGCAGCGTGTCGACGCCCGCCTGCAGCCGGTTGATCTCGTCCTTCAGGAGAAGTTTGCGCCGCTTCAACTCGGCGATGTGCAGGTCGTCCTCGGACGGCCTCAGCGTCGCCTGGTGGATTTCGCGTTCGAGGGCTTCGTGCTTCCGGGTGAGCTGGCTCAGATGCGTCTGCAGCGACATGAGTCGTGTCTCCTGTCATCGTTCCGACGCGGGGAATCTGGCACATGTCGAGCCGGCTGTCGAAGGCAATCCTCAGCCTATGCCTCACGAATGCTTGCCGCTCGGGCGTGCCTGACGCATGCTCGATTCCGGCACAGGATGGTTTTCGAAGGCGGCGATGGCGGTTGAGTTGGTCCCGGATGCGCAATCCGAACTGGACGTCGAGCTGGCGCGGCTGAAACAGGAGCATCGCGACCTCGACGACGCGATCGATGCCCTCGAGCGCAACGTCGCCGGCGACCAGCTGCAGATCCAGCGCCTGAAGAAGCGCAAGCTGACGCTGCGCGACAGGATCGCCTTCGTCGAGGACCAGATCACCCCCGACATCATCGCCTGATGCCGGTGGATGCCGGTGCGCCTCGCCTTGCCGCGCCGGATCGGCGCCTGTAAGCGGCGAGCTTGCCAGCGGCGAGGACGGGTCGACCGGCCCGCATCGCGAAGGAAATGGGTTTGACGCGGATGGTGCCGTCGCCTGCGGTCGCGATCATCATGGGCAGCCAGTCCGACTGGGCGACCATGCGGAACGCCGCCGACACCCTCGACGCGCTCGGCGTCGCCTACGACGCGCGCATCGTCTCGGCTCATCGCACGCCGGACCGGCTGGTGGCCTTCGCCAAGGGCGCCAAGGCTGCCGGCTTCAAGGTCGTGATCGCGGGCGCGGGCGGCGCGGCGCACCTGCCGGGCATGGCCGCCGCGATGACGAGCCTCCCGGTCTTCGGCGTGCCGGTGGAATCGAAGGCGTTGTCGGGACAGGACAGCCTGCTCTCGATCGTGCAGATGCCGGCCGGCATTCCCGTCGGCACCCTGGCGATCGGCCGGGCCGGCGCGGTGAACGCCGCGCTGCTCGCCGCCGCCGTGCTCGCCCTGTCCGACGACGCGTTGGCCCAGCGCCTGGACGCCTGGCGCGCGGCCCAGACCGCATCCGTCGCCGAACGGCCGGAGACCGAGACCCCGTGACCCCAAAGACCATCGCGCCCGGCGGCACCCTCGGCATCGTCGGCGGCGGCCAGCTCGGCCGCATGATCGCGCTGGCCGCGGCCAACATGGGCCTCAAGGCCCACATCTACTGCCCCGATGCCGACAGCCCGGCCTTCGACGTGGCGGCTAAGACCACCTGCGCCGCCTACGACGACGCGGAGGCGCTGACGCGATTCGCGCAAAGCGTCGACGTGGTGACCTACGAGTTCGAGAACATCCCGCGCGAGACCGCCGACCTGCTCGCGGCCCACGCCGCCCTGCATCCCAGCGCCTCGGCGCTGGCGACGACGCAGGACCGGCTGTCGGAGAAGGACTTCATCAACCGCCTCGGCATCCCGACGGCGCCGTTCCGCGCGGTCGACACCCCGGACGACTTCGCCCGCGCCCTCGACGCGATCGGCCGCCCGGCCGTGCTGAAGACCCGCCGCTTCGGTTACGACGGCAAGGGCCAGCGCATCATCCGGACGGAGGCCGAATCGGACCGCAACGCGATCTTCGCCGAGTTCGGCGGCGCGGCTTTGATCCTCGAAGGCTTCGTCGCGTTCGAGCGGGAAGTCTCGGTGGTCGCGGCGCGGGCCGCCGACGGGAGCTTCGCCGCCTTCGACCTGTGCGAGAACGAGCACCGCGACCACATCCTCGCCGTCACCCGCGTGCCGGCGCCGGGCATCGCACCCGAGACGGCGCAGGCCGCCCTCGGCATCGCCCGGACGATCGCCGACGCCCTCGACTACGTCGGGGTGCTCGCCGTCGAGATGTTCCTGGTGCGCGAGGCCGACGGCGCCGAGCGCCTCGTCGTGAACGAGATCGCGCCGCGGGTGCACAATTCCGGGCACTGGACGATCGAGGGCGCGACCACCTCGCAGTTCGCCCAGCACGTGCGCGCGGTCTGCGGCTGGCCGCTGGGCGATCCGTCCCGCCCGGGCGGATTGAAGGCCGAGATGCGCAACCTCATCGGCGACGAGGTGGAAGGCTGGCGATCGGTGCTGGCCGAGCCCGGCGCGCACCTCCACCTCTACGGCAAGGGCGAGGCCCGGCCCGGCCGCAAGATGGGCCACGTCACCCGCCTCAAGCCCTGAACTCCGATGCATCCGCACCACAGCGGATGACTCGCGTGCCCCCCGCTTCGACGTTCGCGACGACTTTTCGCGTCGAGCCATACGTTCGCCACATCGGCCCGCATCAACGGGATCGTCGCCCGCGCTTAATCGGGCGTTCACCGCGATGCGCGAACGTGCCGGGGCCAACGCAACCGGATCGGACCGGCCGCGCGCCGGCCGCGCCGCTTGGGGTGCGTGGATCAGAGATTCGGGCGTGCTGAAGGCTTGAGCACCGTGCCGAGGGGAATGGGGCGATGACGTCAGACAGCGTGCGGTTACAACGGGCCCTGCTCGGCCTCGCGGCGCTCGCGAGCGTGGGGCTCGCCGGCTGCGAGACCGTGGGAAGCGCTGCCGGCTCGCGGCAATTCGCCGTGCTGGAGGCGGACACCACGGGCGCGACCAACGTCAACATCGCTTCGCTGACCGAGGTGGTGCAGCGTAACCCCAACGACGCCGCCGCCTACAACACCCGTGGCGCGGCCTACGCCCGCGCGGGCCAGTTCAACGACGCGATCGGCGACTTCACCAAGGCGGTGCAGATCGACCCGAATTCGGGCTCGGCCTACAACAACCGCGCGCTGGCCTATCGCCAGACCGGCCGCAACGACGCCGCGCTGCAGGATTTCACCAAGGCGATCGCCTCCGACCCGAATTACGGCCCGGCCTATATCGGCCGCGCCAACGTGCTGCGCGCCCAGGGCGACCTCGAAGGCGCGATGCGCGACCTCAACGTCGCGATCCGCCTGATGCCCGAATCGGCCGAGGCGTATCACGCCCGTGGCCTGGTCCGGCAGAAGCAGGGCCAGGACATCGCCGCCATCGGCGACTTCGACGCCGCGATCGACCGCAACCCCTTCGTCAGCGCGCCCTACGCCGCCCGCGGCCAGAGCCTGATCGCCACGAACAAATACGACAAGGCGATCGAGGACTACAACGCCGCGCTCAACGTCGACAACAAGGACGCGACCTCCTGGGCCTATCGCGGCCTCGCCTACGAGAAGTCGAACCGGAAGAAGGAGGCGATGGAGAACTACCAGCGCGCCTCGACCATCGACCCGAACAACCCGATCGCGCGCCAGGGCCTCGGCCGCGTGCAGGGCGGCGTCGGCTCGCTGTTCAACTGAGCTTCCGCCGCACGTTCCTGCGATCGACGCCGCGCGAGAGCGCGGCGTTTTTCGTTGCAAGGCCGCGACGGCGCGCATCGTATGCTTTATGCACGTGCGCGCAAACCACCTGTGTTAGCGGCTGCGAAAACAAACCGGATGCGCTGGGTCGCGAAATCTGTCACACTTTCGCAAATGCCGTACTTTTACTGCCATCTTCATGGACCGGGCGGTTTCGAGCGCGACGAGATCGGACTGGAGTTCAGCGGCCTCGATGCGGTCTACCTCGACGTCTGCCGCGCCATCCTCGACATCTCGGCGGACCTCGCACGCTCCGGCTACGACCCGATGCCCTACGCGTTCGAGATCGTGGACGCGGGCGGCGCGCTGCTGATGGACGTGCCGTTCCGGGAGATGCTGAACAAGGCTCCGCGCAACGGCCGGTACCGCCCTCCCGTCTCTCAGGCGGGGCAGCGCGCCGAGATGCTGCGGGCGACGCTCCTGAAGGCCGCGGTCTCCGAATCGATCGACCGCCTCGGGGAGACGATCAGGATGTCGCGCCAGATCGTGGCGCGCTCGCGCGCCAGCGCCGCAGACGACCCGTGGGGCGCCCCGCCGCGACAGGCCGCCCTCGCGTCCTAGTGCATGTTCTTCACGCGAGCCGGCATCCACCTCGCTCGAAAATGCTCTCGCTCCGGTCAGGCCGGCCGCAGGGCGAGGATGGCGTCGGCCAGCGCGTCGACCTGCGCCGCGTCATGCGCCGCCGAGAACGCCACCCGCAGCCGCGCGGTGCCGTCGGGCACGGTCGGCGGCCGGATCGCCACGACGAGGAAACCGCGCGCTTCGAGCGCCGCGGAGAGCGCCAGCGCATCCTGCGCCGCGCCGACCATCACCGGCACCACCGCGCTCTCGGCCTCCGGCAGCCCGAGGCGTGCGGTGAAGCGGCGGGCGAGCGCCAGGGGTTTCGCGCCGCGCTCGGGCTCCACCTCGAGGATCGCCAGGGCTTCGAGGGCGGCCGCCGCGGAGGCCGGCGGTAGCCCGGTGGTGTAGACGAAGCTGCGGGCGCGGCTCGTCAGCAGGTCGACCACGGCCTGCGAGGCGCAGAGATAGCCGCCGTAGGAGCCGAGCGACTTCGACAGGGTGCCCATCTCCAAGGGCGCTTTCGGACCGCCCTCGACCACGCCGAGCCCGTGCGCGTCGTCCACCAGGGTCCAGGCGTCATGAGCCTCGGCCACCCCCAGGATGTCGCCGAGCGGCGCACGGTCGCCGTCCATGCTGAACACCCGCTCGGTGAGGATCATCGCCCGGCGATGGCGCGCGCGATGCTCGGCGAGCAGCCGGCCGAGGTCGGCGACGTCGTTGTGGCGGAACGTCAGGGTCGTCGCCCCCGAGATCCGCGCGCCGCCCCACATGCAGGCGTGGGCGAGCGCGTCGACGAGGATGAGGTCGCCCGCGCCGACCAGCGCCGGGGTGATGCCAAGGTTGGCGAGGTAGCCGCTGCCGAAAACCAGGGCGGCCTCGGTGCCCTTGTGCGCGGCGAGCCGGGCCTCGATGGCGATCAGCAGCGGATGGTTGCCGGTCACCAGGCGCGATCCGCCGGCGCCGGCGCCGTAGGCGGCGACGGCCTGCTGCGCCGCCGCGACCACCCGCGGGTCGTGGCTCAGGCCGAGGTAGTCGTTGCACGAGAACGAGACCAGGCGGCGCGCGCCGCGTTCCGCCATCGCGTCGACGGCGCGGGTCGTCGGCACGAGGCGGCGGCGCAGCGCGGCAGCGTCCAGGCCGGAGAGCTTGTCGCGGGCGAAGGATTCGAGGCTCGACATGCGGCCTCAAAGCGCCGCGGGGCCGCCGTGAGTCAAGTCGCGCGCGGAGGTTGACCGGCGCGCCGCGGGCCAGCATCGATCGGCGCATGGCGACGGACGATCCGAGCGCCGCCCACCTGTGGCGGCCCTACACCCAGATGAAGCAAGCGGCGCCGCCGCTGGAGGCGGTGCGCACGCACGGGTCGCGCATCGTGCTCGCAAACGGGCGCGAGCTCGTCGACGGCATCGCCTCATGGTGGACGGCGGTGCACGGCTACAATCATTCCCACATCGCCGCCGCGGTGGCTGGACAGCTCGGCACCATGCCGCACGTGATGTTCGGCGGCCTGACGCACGCTCCGGCCGAGCGGCTGGCGAGCCGGCTCGCCGCCCTCCTGCCCGGCGATTTGAACCACGTGTTCTTCACCGATTCCGGTTCGGTCGCGGTCGAGGTGGCGTTGAAGATGGCGGTGCAGCTCTGGCTGAACCGCGGCGAGGCCGGGCGCACCCGCATCCTCGCGTTCCGCGGCGGCTACCACGGCGACACCATGGGCGCGATGTCGGTCTGCGACCCCGAGGAGGGCATGCATCGCCGCTTCGGCGCCTTCCTGCCGAGCCAGGTCTTCTGTGACCTGCCGCGGACCGAAGCGGAGACGGCCGCCCTCGACGGCGTCTTGGCGCGCCACCGCACCGAGCTCGCCGCGGTGATCGTCGAGCCGCTGGTGCAGGGTGCCGGCGGCATGCGGATGCATCCGCCCGAGGTGCTGGCGACGATCGCGCGCCTCGCGCGCCGGCACGGCCTGCCGCTGATCCTCGACGAGATCTTCACCGGTTTCGGCCGCACCGGCACGCTGTTCGCCTGCGAGCAGGCCGGCATCGTGCCCGACATCCTGTGCCTGTCGAAGGCGCTGACCGGTGGGACGATGGCGCTCGCCGCCACGGTCGCGACGCACGCGGTGTTCTCCGGGTTCTGGTCGGACGACGCGAGCGCCGCGCTGATGCACGGACCGACCTTCATGGCCAACCCGCTGGCCTGCGCGGCCGCCAACGCCAGCCTCGACCTGTTCGCCAGCGAGCCGCGGCTGGAGCAGGCCCAAGCGATCGGCGCCCGCCTCGCCGACGGCCTCGAAGCGTTGCGCGGGCGGCCGGGCATCGCCGAGGTGCGCACGCTCGGCGCGATCGGCGCCGTCCAGTTCACCCGGCCGCCGGACCTCGGCGCCCTCAAGGCGCGCTTCGTGGAGCGCGGCGTCTGGGTCCGCCCGTTCGGCGACATCGTCTACCTGACGCCGGCCCTGACCATCGAACGCGGCGACCTCGACCAGCTGATCGAGGCCGTGGTCGCGGTCGCCGGATCGGTCGGGACGACGGCCGGCTGACGACCTGTCGGCAACCCCCGATTCGCACTGCAACCGGAACGCCCTTCTGCCGTTGGACATCGAGAACGACGGTGCGGCGGGGGGCGCGTCCCGGCCGCGCCTCCGGACCGAAACGCTGGAGATGCACATCGTGACGAGCGAGCAGACGAGTCCCCAGGAAGACCGGCCCGTGATCCTGCTCGTCGAGGACGAGGCGCTGACCATCATGGACCTCGGCGACGTGCTCGAGGGGGGCGGCTACGAGACGGTGCAATGCGCCTCGGCCGAGCGGGCGATGAGCATCCTGCAAGCGCGGCCGGACATCTGCGGCCTCGTCACCGACGTGGAGCTGTCCGGCAAGGCCAACGGCTTCGACCTCGCCAGCTCGGTCGCCGAGGCACGGCCCAAGCTGCCGATCCTCATCGTCTCGGGCCGCGCCGCGCCGGACCCGGCGCGGATGCCGGAGGGCGCGCACTTCATCGCCCGCCCGTGCAGCGGCGAGGACATCCTCGACCAGCTCCGCCGCCTGATGCCCTGCTGAGCGGGGGATCGCCGCCGCCACCGTCATCCCAGCTTCACACGCCCGAGGCACAGCCGACCGAGAACGATGTCGGCCCCCGCGCGGGGCCGGACTTTCGGCGTGTTCGGTCGTGTTGTGCGGGGTATGGGATGTCAGCGGCGGATGAGATACCGGCAGCCGCGCCGGTCATCGACAACCCGGGACTGCCCGTGAACGGCAAGGCGAAGAACCGGAAGGACGAGCGGCACGCCGCCGACGCGCCGCGAGCCAAGCGGAAGGGCCGCCCCAGCGAGGTGGCGCCCATCGTCGAGGCTTCCGCCGTCGATGCGCCGAGCGCGAAAACTGCGGAGACCAAGCGCGTCGGAGCCAAGCCGCCGGGCGCCAAGAGCGTCGGGTGGGCGCTTGTCCAGGCCGCGCGGCTGCATCGGGCTCGAATCGGCGACCGGCTCGCGACCCTCGATCTCTTCGCCGGCCAGGAGCAGGTGGTGCAGGTGCTGGCGGCGTCGGGCACCATGACGATGGGCGACCTCGCGGCCACGTTGCGCGTGCGTCCGCCGACCGCATCGAAGACGATCTCGCGGCTGGCCGCCCTCGGCTTCGTGGAGCGCCGGGCGGAAGCCGGAGACGGGCGCATCGTTCGCGTGCGCCTCACCGAGGCAGGGCTGGCCAAGGCCGAGGCGATCGAGGGCATCTGGGACGCCGTCGAGGCGGAATTGCTCTCCGGCTTCGACGGCAAGGAGCGCCGCCGCCTGCGCAAGCTGTTGCGCAAGGCCGCCAAGGGCCTCGCCGAGGCCGGCGGCCTCACCGGGCACGAGACCGAGGCGGATGCCGAAATCGAGGCCGACGAGGACGAGACCGAGCCCCTGGTCGTCGCGCCCGCGCACTGACGCCGAGAATTTCGAGACCGTTGGACAACGGGAGCGCGGCCGGTACGCTGCCGGAATGCGCACGCCCCTCGCCATCGGCCTCGCAACCGCGGCACTGCTCGCCGGACCCGGCATCGCCGAGACGACTCCGGTCGCCGATACCATGCCGAAGCGGGTCGGCGCGTGCGCCACGACGGTCATCACCGCGATCGGGACGCGCTTCGGCGACACGCTCGTGCGGCCGAAGAGCAAGGACGCCGACGACGGCACCGGCGTGGTGCTCAAGAACGGCGTCTACGGCGTGTCCTATCAATTCGTCCCCGAGGTCGCGAACGCCCGCGTCGGCGACCCGGTCAGAACCTGCCTGGTCTCGGTTCCGAAGGGATGCCCCGAGGGCGACGACCGAGGAAAGGTCTACACGACGACCAACCTGCGCACGCAGGAATCCTGGACGCTCGCCGATTCACAGCACCTCTGCGGCGGCGCCTGACCGGACCAGCCGCGAAGGCTTGTCCCGTCGGGCGCTGTCGGCCTACCGGCCGAGCGGCTGGATGCTCTCAGCGATCGCCTTGAGCTGCGAGGCGTACTTCTTCTCGCCGGCGGGCGATCCCCAATACGACAGCATGCCGACCTTGGTCTCGGACAGGATGATGATCGACAGGCTCACCTTGGTCGGGCCGTCCTTGTCGACGCCGTCCCAGCCGAGGTCGACCACGTCGAAGCCGTTGACCTTGGCCTCGGTCTTCTTCTGCGACTTCGGATCGATCTTCACGCCGCTCTCGGCGAAGAACTTCACTCCCTCGACGATGGCGTTCTCGAGGTTCTTCAGGTTCTGGACCTCGAAGGCGACGTAGATAGAAGCATCCGGCGACGTCGCCTGGGCGCCCTTGTCGATCTCCTCAGGTGACCACGCATTCGGCAGGTCGATGGTCACGATCGGCTTGGCATCAGGTAGCTCGAACGGCTTGGCGAGCGCACCCGATGTTGTGCCGACCAACAGACCGGCGACGACCGCCGTCATCAAAACGATGTTCTTCAAGACAACCTCCACCGTCGCCGAAGACGGCGCTCGGAATACAGCCCTGACCGACGTCGCGCGAGGAGTCGAGACCGGTTCCGAGGTCATGCACGGATCGTGCGCTCGCGCCGTCACGGAATCGGCGCACCCGGTGGCACGAGTCCCGCATAGGGGGTTGCGATCCCTGCATACGCCGTCGACGACGGCGCGCGGATGACGGATCACCCGGAATGATACGACGGACGGTTGACCCGGCTCTATTTTCCTAGGCATCCAGAGTGGGTCGATCCTGCCGATGCCCATCGCTTGAGGGAGTTGCGTTTGTCGATTTCACGGATCCGGACGTTGGCGGCGGCCACCAGCCTCGCCATCGCGCTCGGGATGGCGCCGGCTCAGGCCGCGAACGTCTTCCGCTTCGCCTTCCAAGGCGACATCAAGTCCTTGGACCCGTATTCGCTGAAGGAAAGCTTCACGATCGGCATGCACGCCGCGGTCTACGACGCGCTGATCACCCGCGACAAAGACCTGAACCTCGCCCCCGGCCTGGCCGAATCCTGGGAGACGCCGGAGCCGACGCGCTGGCGCTTCCACCTGCGCAAGAACGTGAAATTTCACGACGGCTCGCCCTTCACCGCCGACGACGTGCTGTTCTCCGCCGACCGGGTGCGCGCTTCGGGATCGAGCTTCACCACCAACATCCCCTCGGACGCCAAGTTCGTGAAGGTCGACGACCACACCGTCGACATGGTGCTGTCGAAGCCGAACCCGATCGCGCTGTACCAGTTCTCGACCTGGTACATCATGTCGAAGGCTTGGGCGGAGAAGAACGGCGCCGTCGCGCCCTCCCCCGTCAGCGCGTCGGCCCCGAGCTATGCGACCCTGCACGAGAACGGCACCGGCCCGTTCGTGATCACCGAGCATCAGCCCGGCGTCCGCACGGTGTTCAAGAAGTTCCCCGGCTACTGGGGCAAGGTCGAGTCGAACCTCGACGAGGCGGTGTTCACGACCATCTCGAACGACGCGACCCGCGTCGCGGCACTGATCGGCGGCGAGGTCGACTGGATCGACCCGGTGCCGCTGCAGGACCAGCAGCGCGTCAACGCCAGCGGCACCGCCACGGTGATGACCGGGCCAGAGCTGCGCACGATCTTCCTCGGGATGGATCAGGTCCGAGACGAGCTTAAGGATTCGAGCGTCAAGGGCAAGAACCCGTTCAAGGACGTGCGCGTGCGCGAGGCGATGTACCTCGCCATCGACGAGGACACGATCGCCAAGCGCGTCATGCGCGGGCAGGCGACGCCGAGCGCGCTGATGATCGCGCCCTCGCTCTACGCCCGCTCGGCCGAGTTCAAGCGCCCGGCGACCGACGCCAAGAAGGCCAAGGCGCTGCTCGCCGAGGCGGGCTACCCGGACGGCTTCACCGTGCCGATGGATTGCCCGAACGACCGCTACGTCAACGACGAGGCGATCTGCCAGGCGGTGGTCTCGATGCTCGCCCGCGTCGGCGTCAAGGTGAACCTCAACGCCCAGCCGAAGGCCAAGTACTTCGCCAAGGTTTTGGCGCCGAACTACGACACCTCGTTCTACCTGCTGGGCTGGACGCCCTCCTCGCAGGACAGCCACAACATCCTCTACGAGATGGTCGGCTGCCGTACCGATCCGAAGTCGAGCCGCGGCGGCTGGAACCTCGGCGGCTACTGCAACACCAAGCTCGACGCCATCGCCGACCAGGTCGAGGGCGAGACCGACCCGGCCAAGCGCGACCAGGAGATCATGGACGGCTTCGAGATCCTGCAGAAGGATTGGGCCGTGATCCCGCTGCACCAGCAGGCCTTGGCCTGGGGCGTCTCGAAGAAGGTGACGCTGACCCAGCGGCCCGACAACCTGCTGCTGCTCTACTGGGTATCGAAGCAGCCGTGAGGCGGGGCGTGGAGGGTTGAACCCATGCTAGCCTTCATCCTCCGCCGCCTTCTGCAATCGGTCGTGGTGCTCGCCGTCGTCGGGCTGATCGCCTTCTCGATGTTCCGGTTCGCGGGCGACCCCGTGAACCAGATCGTCGGCGTCGACACGCCGGTCTCCGAGCGCACCGAGATTCGCAAGAGCCTCGGCCTCGACGATTCCACGGCGGTGCAGGCGGCCCGCTACGCCGCCAACGTGCTGCGGGGCGATTTCGGGATCTCGTACCAGTTCCGCCAGCCGGTCTCGCACCTGCTGGCGGAGCGGATGCCCGCGACCCTCGAGCTGGCTTTGTGCGCGACGGTCTTCGCGCTCGTCGTCGGCATCCTCATGGGCGTCTACTGCGCGCTCCACCGCGAGACGGTGCTGGCCAAGCTGTTCCTCGCGGTCTCGCTCGCGGGCGTCAGCCTGCCGACCTTCCTGATCGGCATCCTGCTGATCTTCCTGTTCTCGGTGACGCTCGGCTGGCTCCCTTCCTTCGGTCGCGGCGACACGGTGCGGCTCGGCTGGTGGACCACCGGCTTCCTGACGGTCTCGGGGCTTCGCGCCCTGATCCTGCCCGCGATCACCCTGGGGCTGTTCCAGATGACCCTGATCATGCGCCTCGTCCGCGCCGAGATGCTGGAGGTGCTGCGCGCCGACTACATCCGCTTCGCCCGCGCCCGCGGCCTCACCACCCGCGCGATCCATTTCGGGCACGCGCTGAAGAACACGCTGGTCCCGGTCATCACCATCGCCGGGCTGCAGCTCGGTTCGGTGATCGCCTTCTCGATCATCACCGAGACGGTGTTCCAGTGGCCGGGCATGGGGCTGCTGTTCGTGCAGGCGGTGCAGAACGTCGACATCCCGATCATGGCCGCCTACCTGCTGCTCGTTGCGGCGATCTTCGTGGCGATCAACCTCGCCGTCGACGTGCTCTACACCATCGTCGACCCGCGCCTGCGACTTGCGGGGCGCACCGCATGAGCCTCGCTTCCGCGACGCCGCCTTCGCGCTGGGCCAAGTTCCTCGATTCCGACGTGTTCGCGAGCTTCCGCCGCTCGAAGCTCGCGATGGCGGCGCTCGCCGTCACGGTGCTGTTCTTCGCGCTCGCCATCGCCGCCCCGTGGATCTCGCCGCAGAACCCCTACGATCCAGCGCAACTCGACCTGATCAACTCCAACCTTCCGCCGATCTGGAGTCCCGACGGCCAATCCCCGTTCCTCGTGGGCACCGACGACCAGGGGCGCGACGTCCTCTCGGCGGTGTTCTACGGCTTGCGCCTCTCGCTCGTCGTCGGCCTGCTCGGCGTCCTCGTCTCGGGCACCCTCGGCGCCGCGCTCGGGCTGATCGCGGGCTATTTCGGCGGATTCGTCGACACGCTCATCATGCGCGTCGCCGACGTGCAGCTCACCTTCCCGGCAATCCTGATCGCCCTCGTCGTCGACGGCGTCGCCAAGGCCGCGGCCGGCGGCGGGCTCGACACCAACGCGACGATCGGGCTGATCGTGGTCTCGATCGGACTGTCGTTCTGGGTCCAGTACGCCCGCACCGTGCGCTCCTCGGTGTTGGTCGAGAAGAACAAGGACTACGTCCAGGCCGGGCGCCTGATCGGCCTGTCCTCGCCGGTGATCATGGTCCGCCACGTCCTGCCGAACGTGCTCGGGCCGGTCTTCGTCATCGCCACGATCAACCTCGCGCTGGCGATCATCACCGAGGCGACCCTGTCGTTCCTCGGCACCGGCCTCCCCGAGACCATGCCGTCGCTCGGCACCCTGATCCGCACCGGCAACCGCTTCCTGTTCTCCGGCGAGTGGTGGATCGTCGCCTTCCCCGGCCTGGCGCTCGCCGGGCTGGTGCTGGCGATCAACCTGCTCGGCGACTGGCTCCGCGACGCGCTGAACCCGAAGCTGCAATGACAGAGCCAGTCCTCTCCGTCCGCGACCTGCGCGTCGAGTTCGCGACGCGCCGCGGCGTCCTCAAGGCGATCGACGGCGTGTCCTTCGACATCGCGCGGGGCGAAATCTTGGGCGTCGTCGGCGAGTCCGGCGCCGGGAAATCCGTCACCGGCGCTGCGGTGATCGGGTTGATCGACCCGCCCGGCCGGATCGCCGGCGGCGAGATCCGGCTCGGGGGCGAGCGCATCGACAACCTGCCGCCGGAAAAGATGCGGCGCATCCGCGGCCGGCGCATCGGCATGATCTTCCAGGACCCGCTGACGAGCCTCAACCCGCTCTACCGCATCGGCCGCCAGATCATCGAGACCGTGCAGACCCATACCGACCTCTCGGCCAAGGCCGCGCGGACGCGGGCGATCGACCTCCTCGCCGAGGTCGGCATCCCGGCGCCCGAGCGGCGGATCGACGGCTACCCGCACGAGTTCTCCGGCGGCATGCGCCAGCGCGTGGTGATCGCGCTCGCGCTCGCGGCCGAGCCCGAACTGATCATCGCCGACGAGCCCACGACGGCGCTCGACGTCTCGGTGCAGGCGCAGATCATCACCCTGCTCAAGCGCCTCGGCCGCGACCACGGCACCGCGGTGATGCTGGTGACCCACGACATGGGCGTGATCGCGGAGGCTGCCGACCGCGTCGCGGTGATGTATTCGGGTCGCGTCGCCGAGATCGGCCCGGTCCGCGCCGTCGTCGGCGACCCGCTCCACCCCTATGCCAAGGGCCTGATGGGCGCGATCCCGACGCTGACCCAGGACACCGGGCGCCTCGCCCAGATCCCGGGCGCGATGCCGCGCCTGACGGCGATTCCCCCCGGCTGCGCCTTCAACCCGCGCTGCCCGAAGGTCTTCGTCCGCTGCCGCGTGGAGCGGCCCGACCCGATCCCGGTCGGCGAGCACCG
Source organism: Methylobacterium cerastii (assembly GCF_022179125.1). Lineage (GTDB taxonomy): Bacteria > Pseudomonadota > Alphaproteobacteria > Rhizobiales > Beijerinckiaceae > Methylobacterium > Methylobacterium cerastii. Next base: position 88,390 of record NZ_BPQG01000025.1, on the reverse strand, counting down.
CGTCGCCTGCCATCTCTACGATCGCGCCGAGGTGGCGGCATGAGCGGGCCCACCCCTTACGTCGAGGTCGAGGGCCTGCGGCGGCTGTTCGACGTCTCGAAGCCCTGGCTCAACCGGATGATCGAACGGAAGCCGAAGCAGTGGCTGAAGGCGGTCGACGGCGTCGGCTTCACGATCCAGCGCGGCGAGACCTTCGCCCTCGTCGGCGAATCCGGCTCCGGCAAGTCGACCGTGGCGCGGATGGTGGTCGGGCTGCTGCCGCCGAGCGCGGGCGACGTGCGCATCACCGGCGTCTCGATGACCGATCCGGCGCAAGGCGCGGCCCGCCGCCAGCTGCGACGGCGCATCCAGATGGTGTTCCAGGACCCCTACGCCTCGATGAACCCGCGCTGGCGGGTGGGCAAGATCGTCGCCGAGCCGATCCGCGCCTTCGACCTGATCCAGGGCGAGGCGGCCATCGCCGCCCGCGTCGGCGAATTGCTCACCCTCGTCGGCCTGCATCCCGACGACCGGGTGAAGTACCCGCACGAATTCTCCGGCGGCCAGCGCCAGCGCGTCGCCATCGCCCGCGCGCTCGCCTCGGAGGCCGAGTTCCTCGTCGGCGACGAGCCGACCTCGGCCCTCGACGTCTCGGTGCAGGCGCAGATCCTGAACCTGATGCGCGACCTGCAGGACCGGCTCGGGCTGACCTACCTGTTCATCAGCCACAACCTCGCCGTGGTGCGCCACATGGCGACGCGCATCGGCGTGATGTATCTCGGCCGCGTGGTCGAGATCGGCGGCGGGCGCGAGCTGTTCACGCGCCCCAAGCACCCCTACACGCGGATGCTGCTCGACGCGGTGCCCGATATCGGCCTCACCGGGCGGCAGCGCACGCCGGTCTCCGGCGAGATCCCCAACCCGATCGACCCGCCGCCGGGTTGCAGCTTCAACCCGCGCTGCCCCTTCGCCAACGACCGCTGCCGCGCCGAAGTGCCGGCGCTGATCGAGGGCGTCGCCTGCCACGCCTATCAGGAACGCCGGCTGACCTGAGCGCCTACATGCCGTGCTGCCCCTTGCCATTCTGCGCGGTGGAGACCGCATGACCGCGTCAGCCCTCCCCTCCGACATCCTGGAGATGAGCGCCGTGGCGCTCTCGGCCGCGATCCATGCCAGGACGGTGTCCTGCGTCGAGGTCATGCGCGCCACCCTCGCGCAGATCGCGCGGTACAACCCAGCGGTGAACGCGATCGTCGCGCTTCAGGACCCGGTCCAGCTCCTCGCGGAAGCCGCCGAGCGCGACGCGCGCCTCGCCCGCGGCGAGAGCGCCGGCCCGCTCCATGGCTTTCCGCTGGCGGTGAAGGATTTCGATCCGGTACGCGGCCTGCCGTTCTCGCAGGGCTCGCCGATCTTCCGCCACCGGATCGCGCCGGCCGACTCGATCATGGCCGGGCGGTTTCGCTGCGGCGGCGTGGTCTTCACCGGCAAGACCAACATCCCGGAATTCGGCCTCGGCTCGCACACCTACAACCCGGTCCACGGCGCCACCGCGAACGCCTACGACCAACGCAAGTCCGCCGGCGGTTCGAGCGGGGGCGCCGCGGTGTCGGTGGCTTTGCGGATGCAGCCGGTGGCCGACGGCAGCGACCACGCCGGCAGCCTGCGCAACCCGCCGGCCTTCAACAACCTGTTCGGCCTTCGCACCTGCTACGGCCGCATCCCGATCGCGACGCCGGACGTGTTCGCGCCGGGCTTCGGCGTCTCCGGCGCGATCGGCCGCTCGCCGGCCGACATCGGCCTGATGCTGTCGGTGCAGGCCGGCGCCGACCCGCGCGTGCCGTACTCGATCCCGCAGGACCCAGGCATCTTCGCCGAGGACCTGAAGCGCGACGTCTCCGGCACCCGGATCGCGTGGCTCGGCGACTTCGGCGGCCAGATCCCCTTCGAGCCCGGCGTGCTCGACCTCGGCGTCGCCGCACTGTCCGCCTTCGAGGTGGTCGGCTGCCGCGTCGAACACGCCGTCCCGGCCTTCGACATGGAGCGGCTGTGGCGCGCCTACGTGCTGCTGCGCGCCTGCGCCAACGCGGCGACCCTGCATCCGCTCTACGAGGACCCGGCGCACCGGGCCCTGCTCAAGCCGGAGGCCGTCTGGGAGGTGGAGCAGGGCATGGCGCTCACCGCCGACGCGGTGCGGATGGCGCAGGAGACCCGCACCGCCTGGTACGAGACCGTGCGCCTCTTCATGGAGCGCTTCGACTTTCTGGTGATGCCGAGCGCGCAGGTCTTCCCCTTCGCGATCGAAGCCGACTGGCCGAAGCAGGTCGGCGGGCGCGCGATGGACACCTACCACCGCTGGATGCAGGTGGTGATCCCGGCGACCATGAGCGGCCTGCCGGCCCTCAACGTCCCGGCCGGCTTCGGCCCCGGCGGCCTGCCGACCGGCATCCAGGTCGTCGGCCGCAACCACGGCGAATTGGACTGCCTGCGTCTCGGCGCGGCCTACGACGCGGCCACCAACTGGGTCTCGCGACGGCCGCCGCCCTTGCTCGCGGCCTGATCGCAACGGCCCGGGACCGGGACGCTGCGGACGCATTTCACGCAAGCTGGGCCGGTTCGTTGCGGCGCGGACACAATCCGTTTTTTTGCGGTCGCGAGAGGATGAAACGCGGGCGAAGCAGGGGCCGGCATGTCTATAAGATCGGTCATGAGCAATGCGGTTCGCCCTTCCTCGAAGCCGCATGCGGCCTCCGTCGCCTCGAAGCCGCATGCGGCCTCCCTCGGCATTTCTGCCGGCCTGTTGGCCGTGCTGCTCGGTGGGACGGCGCTCGCCGCCGACCTCGGGGCGATCATGCCGCGAGCGGTGCCGAGCTTCTCGCAGGTCGACCCGGACACCTGGGTCGTCACGCTGACGGGCAACCTGCAGTTCACGCCGCGCTATCCCGGCTCCGAGGACTACACGGTCATCGGCTACCCGGCGATCGACGTGCGCCGGGCCGGCGAGCCCCGCCGCTTCGCCGCGCCGGACGACGGATTCAGCTTCTCGCTCTACGACAACGCCGTGTTCCGCATCGGCCCGACCGCGCGCTTCGTGCCGGGCCGCTATTACGGCGACGACCGCCGCCACCTCTTCGGCTTCCGGGACGCGCGCTTCGCCGTCGAGCCCGGCCTGTTCATCGAGTTCTTTCCGATTCCGTCGATCCGCACCCGGGTCGAAGTGCGGCAGGGCGTGTACGGCCACCACGGCACCGTCGGCTCGGTCGGGGCGGACTACATCCTGCCGGTCGACCAGTTCCAGTTCTCGATCGGGCCGCGCCTGAACATCGGCGACGCGTCGTACGCGCGCAAATACTTCGGCGTCACCGCCGACGAAGCCATCGCGAACGGCCGGGTCACCGCCTACGATCCGGGCAGCTTCTTCTCGGCGGGCGTGCTCGGCGCCGTCACCTACACCCAGGACGCGACGTGGGCCTATACCGGCTACGCCGGCTACACCCGCATCCTCGGCTCCTCCGGCGACAGCCCCCTGGTGCGGCGCCCGTTCGGCGACCCGAACCAGTTCCTGTTCGGCCTGAAGGTCGACTACTCCTTCACCACGCGATCCTGGTTCTGACGCCGGAGGCGACCGACTGAAGGTTCCGCGCCTGCATCGAACGGCATGATTGACCAGTGTGCCGGTCTCGGGCGACAGGGACCGATGCAACCGTTCTTTCGCGTCACGGCTTGGCTCGTGGTGGCCGCGCTCGTCTTCGTCACCCTGTCGCCGATCGGTCTGCGGCCCTCCGTGGCACCCGCCAACGTCGAGCGGGCGCTGGCCTACGGCGCGCTCGGGATGCTGTTCGTCCTCGCCTACCCGCGCCGCTGGCCGGTGGTGCTCGCCGGCGTCGTCGCCCTCGCCGCGATCCTCGAACTCGGGCAGGGCCTGACCCTGACCCGCCACGGCCGCCTTTCCGACTTCCTGGTGAAGGGCGGCGCGGCGATGCTCGGCACCGTCCTCGCTCTCGCCGCGACCTCGATCGCCTCCCGCCGCACGCGCTCGTGAGCCCGAACGGTCAAGCCGCTTGCACGCGGGCGACGCGGCGGGTACAGCACGCCACCCGGTCGAACCGTCCGCCGCCCGCCTAAAGCGGGGCGCGGCCCTCCACCGGGTCCGGAGGGGTGGCCGAGTGGTTGAAGGCGCACGCCTGGAAAGTGTGTATACCGGAAACGGTATCGCGGGTTCGAATCCCGCTCCCTCCGCCACGAACCGCTGATCGTCTCGCGTTCGCTCGGCACTCGACTTTCAACCCAGCTTCCATCGATCGCGTCGGATCCGCCATCCGCTTCCGTCGGAGCACGCCTCTCGTCGGCCAGTGCGCGTCGGCAGCGCGGTGTGGTAGGCAGGCCGCCGACTCGGCACCGGCAAGTCCGTCGACCGAAGAGGGAGGACATAGCGTGCGCAAGGCAAACACCGCTCCGGCGGGCATCGTCGTGGGAGCCGTGTGGCTCCTCGCGGCCGGCGTCTCGCCGGCCCAGGCGCAGCTCGATACCGTGAACACGATCCCCTGTGCGCAGGAGGGCGGCGTTTGCCGGATGCCGCATCCGACGAACGTGTATTATGGCGTGCCGGGCAAGACCAACGGCCGCCCGTTCCCGCAGGGCGGCGTCATCGCCTGCAACACCCAGACCTTCGGCGATCCCGCGCCCGGCCAACGCAAGAGCTGCTGGTATGCGCCGAAACTCGTCGACAACCGCCGCGGCAATTCCGGGGGATACGGCGGCTACGGCGCGGACGACCGCTCGGGCTACCGCGGGCGCGACCGCGACTACGACCGTCCGACGCGTCGATCGGAGGAATACGACGCGCCGCGCCGGCGCTATCGCGGCGAGCCGGACGACGACGAGTAGGGATCGCAACGCCGTCGGCGTTCCGCGATCGGCAGGAAAGTGCCGATCGCGGAGCGCCAAGGTGCGCTGGAGCACCACGCCGCGGCAGTGTCGGGCGCAGGAAACATTCGTGCAATCCGCGGTGCTTAACCGTCGGTGCGATCGGTGACCTGACGACGGCGAGGCAGCACACATGACGACCGCGACCCGGCTCCTGCACCTTCCCGTCGTCCTCGTGGCCCTCGCCTTCGCCGCGACGCCCCTGGCGAGCCCCCTCCTCCTGGCGCTCGCCGCCTTCGCCGGCGGGCTGCTCCTGGCCTATCGCTGCCTGGCCGACCTGATGTCGGCGGAGCACGAGACCACGGTGGGCCAGACGGTATTTCGCCACTACCTCTGAGCGAGGAAGTCCGGACCGGGCTACGACACCGCGGTCAGCTTGTCGGCCATCGTCTGCGCCTTGTCCCGGCGCGACGAGAACGCCATCGTGAAGAACACGCGCTGCACGCCGAGCTCGGTCAGGCGCGCCTCGCACAGCTCGATCAGGCGGCAGATGTCGGCGAGCTCGCCCTCGATGTTGGTGCCGTTGGCGTGCATCTCGGCGTTCAGCCCGCTCGTCTCCAGGATCGCCTTGATCTCGCGGACGTAGGACGACACCGAGGGGCCGACGCCCATCGGCACGATGCACAGATCTGCAACAACCTTCATGAACTTGTCCTCGGTGGCGAACCTGGGGTTATGTCCGGCGGCATCGCCCGCTACATAGCGAGCCACAATCCGGAAAGCCGGCCCGGTGCCGTTCTGGCCGAACCGTGCCGCGTTTCCCAGCCCGACCCCGCCTTTGCGATGGAGATCTCCGTGACCGACACCAAGCGCCGCAGCACACTGGCGGCCGTCGCCGCGGTGGCGCTCGCCTGTCTCGCCGGAGGCGCCGAGGCGGCCCAATGCGGCAACTCGGCCGCCGGCTTCGAGGCCTGGAAGTCTCAGTTCGCCCAGGAGGCCCAGGGCCGCGCCAGCGCCGCGAGCCTCGCGGCGCTCCGCGAGACCAACTATTCCACGGCCACCATCTCGGCCGATCGCGGCCAGAAAAGCTTCAAGCTCTCGCTCGACCAGTTCCTGGCCAAACGCGGCGCGACCACGATCGTCTCCCGTGGGCGGGCGCTGAAGCGCCAGAACGCGGCCCTGTTCGCGCAGATCGAGCAGCGCTACGGCGTCCCCCCAGGGCCGCTCCTGGCGATCTGGGGCATGGAGACCGGGTTCGGCGCCGTGCGCGGCAACGTCAACACGCTGTCGGCGGTGGCGACGCTGGCCTACGATTGCCGCCGCTCGGCCTACTTCACCGACCAGCTCTATGCGGCGCTCACCCTCGTCGATCGCGGCATGCTCTCGTCCAGCACCCGCGGCGCGGCGCATGGCGAGGTCGGGCACACCCAGTTCCTGCCGAAGAACGTGCTGACCTACGGGACCGGCGACCTCAACAACGTCGGCGCGGCGCTCAGCTCCACCGCGAATTTCCTGAAGGGCCACGGCTGGCAGGCCGGGGCCGGCTACCAGCCCGGCGAGCCGAACTTCGCTGCGCTCCAGGGCTGGAACGCCGCCACGGTGTACCAGCGCGCGATCGCGCAGATGGGCCGGCAGATCGACGGCGAATAGGACCAGCGCCTGATCGCACCGCCGAAGCGATGAATCAGGGCCGAGAACCGCCACGATTCATCCTCGGTCAACCATAATCCCGCCCCGGAAAAGCCGGGCGGGCTGGGCCTTTTGCCCTCTCGGCCGATCGGGCCGGGAGGGTGCCGGTCCGACCGCACGCACGGACGCGTCCGGCGACAGCGGCTCGGGATCGACGGCATCCGTATCGAAACGGGCGCCGTCCTCATGGTTCGAGACCCCCTCGCAGAAGCCCCTTCCGCCCAAGAGCTGTTCCCGGCGCAACGCCATCGTTCGAACGCCGGCCTTCGGCGCCTCGCCCTGAGGGCGGCATCGGTCGCGGCGGTCGCCGCCCTGGTCTCCGGGAGCGTCGTCCTCGGCGGCCTGCCGCGCGGGCCGACAATCACCGAGGCGCTGGTCGCCTCGACGGATCCGGTAACGAGCGAAGCGGCGGAGGAGCCGGCTCCGACGCTCGGCGCGGAGGCCCGGCAGCGCTGGCGCGAAGCGCTGCTCGAAGCCTTCCCCGACTGGTCCGCCGGGCGGCCGCAGGCCCCGTCCGAGCAAACATCGCCCGAGCAGGCGTCCCCCACCCCGTTCGCGCAGCAGGAGCCGGCCCCGCAGGACCCGTCCCCAGCGACGCCCGGCCTTCCGGCGCAGACGGTGCCGCTGCCGGTGCCGCGCCCGCCCGAACTCCGGCGCCCGGCCGGCACCGAGACGACGCGCCGCGCCGACAGGCAGGCGTCGCGCCGCACCCGGACCGCGGCGATCCCGGCGCCCGCCCCCGACGACCGCAACTTCCTGGAAAAGTTCTTCGGGATCGAGCGCACGTCGACGCCGGCCATGGCCTACGCCGCCCTCGAGACGCCGTCGCCCGCGACCCTGCCGCGGCAGCGGATCGTGCCCCCGGCGAACCCCGACCCGGCGGCGGTCGCCGTCTACGACATCAGCGCGCGCATCGTGACGCTGCCCAACGGCACGAAGCTGGAAGCGCATTCCGGCCTCGGCGAGATCATGGACGACCCGCGCAACGCCCACGTGCGCATGCGGGGCGCGACGCCGCCCGGCACCTACGACCTCACCGAGCGGGAGGACCTGTTCCACGGCGTCCGCGCGATCCGCCTCACCCCCGTCGGCGGCAGCGGTGCGGTCTACGGCCGGGTCGGCCTCCTCGCCCACACCTACATGCTCGGGCCGACCGGCGCCTCGAACGGCTGCGTCTCGTTCAAGGACTACCAGGCGTTCCTGCAGGCCTACCTGCGGGGCGAGATCCAGCGCCTCGTCGTCGTGCCGGGCCGCGGCCAGGACGCACCGCCGAGCGTCGCGCAGCAGGCGCCGCCGAGCGCCACCCCGCCCGGCCCGGCCCGTTCGGCCCGCCTCGGCACCGACGCGTAAGCCGCCTTCTTACAGCGGCACGACCGGCCCCTTCTTCGCCGACAGGCCGTCGATCAGCTTCGGATCGATCCGGGTGTGCGCCTGGACGAGGGCGTGCGGCGTCAGCGCCATCCACTGGCGCAGCGACAGGTCGGCGTAGCGCGGGCTCTTGAACATCTCGAGGAAGGTCAGCGGCGTGTCGCCGGTGTTCTCGATGTAGTGGCCCATGGCGAACGGCACGTAGCCGACGTCCCCGGCCTGATAGTCGAAGGTGCGGGCCTTCGATTCCGAGCCGAACACCGTCATCCGCCCCTTGGCCGAGAGGTAGTACTGCCACGCGTCGCCGTTCGGGTGCCAGTGCAGCTCGCGCATCGCGCCGGGCTCCAGCTCGACGAGGGCCGCCGCGATCGTCTCCGAGGCGGGGAAGTTCGACGTGTCGGTGATCCGCACCGTCCCGCCCTTCGTGCGGATCGGCTCCTGCGCCAGCATCCGATGGCTGAACGCTTTCGGGATCGGGCCGGCCCCGCCCATGCGGTCGCCGGCCAGCGGGCCCGGCTTCGGGCCGGGGAAGATGTAGAGTTCGCGCTCCGGGATGTTCGCGAAGGCGCTCTCGGGCAGGCCGAAGTTCTTGGCGAGCACGTCCTTCGGGGTGTGCGCGAGCCAGTCGGTGATCAGGAAGGTCGAATCCTCCGAGAAGCCGCCGTCGTCGAACGCCAGCAGGAATTCGCAGCCGTCGACGTCCGATTCGAGCGCCTGGATCGTGTGCGGGATGCCCGAGGGGGAGTACCAGAGGTCGCCCTCGCCGACGTCGTCGGCGAAGGTGCGGCCCTCCGCGTCGATCGCGGTGATCCGGGCCCGGCCCTTGATCATGTGGGACCACTCGGCCTCCTTGTGCCAATGCATCTCGCGTACCGCGTTGGCCTTGAGGCGCATGGTCACGCCGGCCATCGCCTTGGAGATCGGCAGTTCGCGCACGGTGGTCTGGCGCGCCCAGCCGCCCTCCTCCAACCGCATGTGGCTGTCGGCGAAGGACCATTTCAGGTTCGGCATGGTGCCGTGATCCGTCGTGGGCGGCGCGACCGTGTTGGGGTCTTCCGCCTCGCGCGCCGGGTTGCGCGGCCCGAGCACGTCGGCGCCCTTGCCGGCCCGCTCCAGCGACGGCCCCTCGGCGGCGCGGGCGCCTCCGACGGCGAGCGCGGTGCCGGCGGCGATCAGGGTGCGGCGTGAGATGTCGTTCATGCGGGCTGTCCTTGAAATCCGATGCGCTCGGCGGGGCAGGACAAGCCGAAGGCCCACGATCCGATCCCCGCCCGCCCGCATGGCTGCCGCGCGGAACCGGCGAACCTGTCCGAACCGTCATCTTTTCGCGATGCTCCGGTCATCCGGGCGGTTCCAGGATGCGGGCGACCGATCGGAGGAGGACAGCCGGATCGTGACCGTCCAGACCCATTCCGCCCCGTCCCGGTCCGCGCTATGGACCGAACCCATGCGGCTCCTGATCATCGAGGACGATCGCGAGGCGGTCTCCTACCTCGTCAAGGCGTTCCGGGAGGCCGGCCACGTCGCCGACCACGCGACCGACGGCCTCGACGGCTACGGCCTCGCCTGCGACGGCGCCTACGACGTGCTGATCGTCGATCGCATGCTGCCGAAGCTCGACGGGCTCTCGCTGATCCGGTCGCTGCGCGAGCAGGCGGTGACGACGCCGGTGCTGATCCTGTCCGCGCTCGGGCAGGTCGACGACCGGGTGAAGGGCCTGCGCGCCGGCGGCGACGACTACCTGCCCAAGCCCTACGCGTTCTCCGAGCTGCTCGCCCGCATCGAGGTGCTCGCCCGCCGCGGCGGCGCCTCGGGCGCGAGCGCCGAGGCCACCGCCTACCGCGTCGGCGACCTCGAGCTCGACAGGCTGTCCCATCGCGTGACCCGGGCCGGCCAGGACGTGGCGCTGCAGCCGCGCGAGTTCCGGCTGCTCGAATACCTGATGCGCCATGCCGGCCAGGTGGTGACCCGGACGATGCTGCTGGAGCACGTCTGGGACTACCACTTCGACCCGCAGACCAACGTCATCGACGTCCACGTCTCGCGCCTCAGGGCCAAGCTCGACAAGGGCTCCGCAACGCCGATGATCCACACGATCCGCGGCGCCGGCTACATCCTGCGCGCCGACGAGGCGCGGGCGTAGTGACGACGGCCGTCCCTTCGCCGTCGCGAATCCCAACCCCGTGACGCCGCACGCCTCGGCGCCGGACGGCCCCCTCACGCGCATCCAGAAACTGTTCCGGACGACGGCGTTCAAGCTGTCGATCGCCTACCTCGTCGTGTTCGCGGCCTGCGCCGGGGTCGCGCTCGGCACCATCGCCTGGAGCGCGCGGCGCGTGCTCGACGACCAGATCGTCTCGACGATCGACGCCGAGATCAACGGGCTCGCCGAGCAGTACAACGGCGGCGGGCTGCGCCGGCTGATCGGGGCTGTCGAGCGGCGCGCGGCCGAGCCGGGCGCTTCGCTCTACCTCGTGACCACGGCCAACGGCGACCACGTGGTCGGCAACGTCGGCGACCTGCCCGCGAGCGTGCTGGCGACGCCGGGACAGGCCGAGACCACCTACGGCCGCAGCCGCGAGACGCAGGGCCGCGAGACCCACCGGGCGATCGTGCGGATCTTCACCCTGCCGGGGGGCTTTCGCCTGCTCGTCGGGCGCGACGTGGAGGAGCGCGACCGCCTGCGCGGGGTCATCGCCAGCACCCTCGGCACCTCGCTCGCCGTCGTGGTCCTGCTCGGGGTGATCGGCGGGTGGGTGGTCGCCAGCCGCGTGCTGAAGCGGGTCGACGCCATGACCGAGACCGCCGGCACCATCATGGCGGGGGATCTCGGCCGGCGCCTGCCGGTAGCGGGCAACGGCGACGAGCTCGATCGCCTCGCCCAGAACCTCAACCTGATGCTGGAGCGGATCGGCGAGCTGATGCGCGGCCTGCGCGAGGTCTCCGACAACATCGCCCACGACCTCAAGACGCCGCTGACCCGGCTGCGCAACCGCGCCGACGAGGCGCTCCGCGGCGAACGCTCGCCGGACGCCCTGCGCGCCGCGCTCGACGGCGTGATCGAGGACAGCGACGGTCTGATCCGGGTCTTCAACGCCTTGCTGATGATCGCGCGCCTGGAGGCCGGCAACGCCCGCGAGATGATGGCGCCCGTCGACCTCGGGCCGGTGGTGCGGGCGATCGGCGAACTCTACGAGGCGCTGGCCGAGGAGCGCGGCCTGCACCTCACCGTCTCGGCGCCGGACGGCCTGATCATCGACGGCAACCGCGAGCTCGCGGGGCAGGCGCTCGCCAACCTCGTCGACAACGCCATCAAGTACGGCGCGGGAACCGCTTCCGGCGGCGACGGCACGATCGCGGTGGCGGCCGAGCGGGCCGGCTCCGAGATCGTCGTCACGGTGGCCGACTGCGGACCCGGCATCCCGGAGGCCGAGCGCGGACGCGTCCTCGACCGCTTCGTGCGCCTGGAGGACGCCCGCTCGGCGCCCGGCTTCGGACTGGGCCTGAGCCTCGTCGCCGCGGTCGTCCGGCTACACCAGGGCCGCCTGACCCTGGCCGACAACGCACCGGGCCTACGCGTCGCGATCGCCCTGCCGGCGGCGGAGACTTCCGCCTGAACGGTCTGATCCGGCGGCGACCAGGGCTTCATCGCGACGCCGATATTACCCTCGACTCAGCCGACGAAATCGGCCTTCCTTTCGTAGCGATCGATCGCGAACGCGTTCTGACGAACCTTTTCAGCGTTCGACGACCGCCTGCCGAGCCTGGCCCGCAGGGCGCCGTGCGGCAGCGCCAGCCGTTCAGTGCGCCTCCGGCGCCTCGTCGGCCTCGACGTCCGCGTCGTCGGCCGGTGCGGCGTCCTCGTCACCGTCCTCATCACCGTCCTCGGCATCGGATTCGGGATCGGCCTCGGACGGCGCGGCTTTGGCGATGCTGATGAAGTCGCCCCGGCGGATGGCCTCGCCGCTGGAGGCCATGGTGCTGAGGTAGGCGTTCAGCGTGGCCGGCGCGACGTCGGGCAGGCGCTGGGCCACCTGTGCGGTGGAAAGCCCCTGCGGGCCGGCGCTTTCGAGCAGCGCCCGCAGGCGGCCCTTGGCGGAGTTCGCCCGGGGCCCGCGCGGGCCGCGGGTCGAGGGCTGTCCGCTCGAGGCGGCGCGGTCGGCGTTTCTGCGGGCCGGGCCGTCGGCGACGGAGACGGCGTCCAGGGGCGTGTTCTCGACGATCGAGCGCAGAGCGCCCTCGGCCATCTGCAGCTTCGCCAGCTCGGTGCCGATCCGCTCGTATTCGGCCTGAAGGAGATCGCGGCGCTGGCTGATCTCCGCAAGTGCCTTCGTGATGGTGTGATCTTCCGCCATGACCGCCTCTACTCTCGAACGACGGCCATAACCCATAGCCGTCTTGACCGGTCAAGACCTTCATCTGCACCGGACACGATCGGCCTGGAAAACCTTCCGCACCGATGCCCCCGCACTGGCCTGAAGACGTGGAGCGGGTAAGACATGCATCGGATCCGGCATCCGGGCTTCTGTGCCCGGTCCGTCCACGGGGACAGGCGATGGACACCCTTCGATGAGCGAAGCCCGACCCGCCGGCCCCCGCCTCTCGGTCGAGGAGGCGGTCGCGCGTTTCGCGGGCGGCGCCGCGACCCTAGGGGTGATCGGCTTAGGGTATGTCGGCCTGCCGCTCTGCCTCGCGGCCGCAGGGGCCGGGTTCGACGTGGTCGGGTTCGACATCGATGCCGACAAGCCGACGACGTTGATGCGCGGCGAGACCTACCTCGAGCACATCCCGGCCGACGCGGTGGCGGCGGCTGTGAGGTCCGGCCGCTTCCGCGCCACCGCCGACTTCGACGGCTTGGCGGCGGTGGACGCCATCCTGATCTGCGTACCGACCCCGCTGACCCTGCAGCGCGAACCGGACCTGTCTTTCATCCGCACGACCACCCAGGAGATCGCCAGGCGGCTGCGGCCGGGGCAGCTCGTCGTGCTCGAATCCACGACCTGGCCGGGTACCACCGACCAAGTCGTGCGACCCCTGCTCGAAGCGCTCACCGGCCATCGCAGCGGAACGGATTTCTACCTCGCCTTCTCGCCGGAGCGCGAGGACCCCGGCAACGCCTCCTTCAGCACCGCGACGATCCCGAAGATCGTCGGCGGCGACGGGCCGGACGCGGCGCGGCTCGCCGAGGCGCTCTACGCGCGCTTCGTCGCCCGGACGGTGATGGTGTCGTCCACCGCGACGGCGGAGGCGACGAAGCTGACGGAGAACATCTTCCGCGCCGTCAACATCGCACTGGTCAACGAGCTGAAGGTGATCTTCGACGCGATGGGCATCGACGTCTGGGAGGTGATCGAGGCGGCCAAGACAAAACCCTTCGGCTTCACGCCGTTCTATCCCGGACCCGGCCTCGGCGGGCACTGCATCCCGATCGATCCGTTCTACCTGACGTGGAAGGCGCGCGAGTTCGGCATCGCGACCCGGTTCATCGAGCTCGCCGGCGAGATCAACCAGCAGATGCCGGGCTTCGTGCTCGACAAGCTCGTCCGCGCCCTCGACGCCCATGCCGGCCGCGGCCTGTCCGGCAGCCGCATCCTGATCGTGGGCTTGGCCTACAAGAAGAACATCTCCGACATCCGCGAGAGCCCCGCGCTCAAGCTCTGGACGATGCTGCAGGCCCGCGGCGCGCAGGTCGACTACCACGACCCCTTCGTGCCGGCGGTTCCGACCACCCGCGCCTACAAGGCCTTGAAGGGCGCGACCTCCACGGCGCTCACGGCCGAGACGCTGTCGGCGTTCCACGCCGTCCTCATCGTCACCGACCACGACGCGATCGATTACGCGGCGATCTGCGACAGCGGCGTGATCGTCGTCGATTGCCGCAACGCGCTTCGCAGCCGGGGCCTGACGGGGGCGAACGTCGTTCCGGCGTGATGGAAGCTTACTTTGCGCTCGCCCGTCGCGAGCAACGCTGTTGTCCGACCTCGACGCCTGCGAAGGGATCGGCCCTGTATTCGTTCCACGCCGTCATCCCGGGGCTGCGCAGCAGAGCCCGGGATCGAGAGCCGCCGACGAAGCAGACTGGAACACGACCTGCGGTTCTGGATCCCGGGCTCGCCTCCGGCGCCCCGGGATGACGGGGAGGATTTGAACGCCGGTTTTTCCAGAACCGAGTATCCGATTACCTTCGCGGGCGGCGGAGACCATCTGATCTTGGTCTCGACCCGAGCGGTTAAGAAAGATACGCCTTCAGGTTCCGGCGGATGCGCTCGAGTGGCACCTCGGCGGGATCGGGAAGAGTGAACGTCCGCCCGGTGATGGTCTCGAAGGCGTTGATGTAGACGGCCGCCGTCTCCAGCACGATCTCGGCCGGGATCTCGGGGATCGGATCGGTGTAGGGGTCGCAGCGCGCGACCACCCAGTTGCGGACGAAGTCCTTGTCGAAGCTCTCCGGGGCGGCGCCGGCGGCGAAGCGCTCGGGGTAGGTCTTGGCGAACCAGTAGCGGCTGCTGTCGGGCGTGTGGATCTCGTCGGCGAGCACGATGCGGCCGTCGGAATCGGTGCCGAACTCGTACTTGGTGTCGGCCAGGATCAACCCGCGCTGCGCTGAAAGCTGCTGGCCGCGGGCGAACAGCGCGAGCGCCGTCTCCGACACGGTGCGCCACTGCTCGGCCGTCAGCAACCCCTGGTCGAGGATCGCGTCGGCGGTCAGCGGCGCGTCGTGGGCGCCGTCGGCGGCCTTGGTGGTCGGCGTGATGATCGCCTGCGGGAGCCGCTCGTTCGGGCGCATCCCGTCCGGCAGGGTGTGGCCGTACATCGCGCGCGCGCCGGCCTTGTACTGGGTCAGGATCGAGGTCGCGGTGCTGCCCGCGAGGTAGCCGCGCACCACGATCTCCACCGGCAGGATGTCGAGGCGACGCCCCACGAGCACGTTCGGGTCCGGGTAGGCGAGGACGTGATTGGCGCAGAGGTCGGCGGTGGCCTCGAACCAGTAGCGCGCGGTCTGCGTCAGCACCTGCCCCTTGAAGGGGATCGCGGCGAGCGCCCGGTCGAAGGCGCTGATCCGGTCGCTGCTGATCAGGATGCGGCGCCCGTCCGGCAGGTCGTAGTTGTCGCGCACCTTGCCGCGGTAATGGTTCGGCCATTCCGGCAGCGTCGCGTCCTGGAGGACCTGGTGGGCGTGCGGGGCGAGGGAAGCCTTGTCCAAACCGGGATGCTCCATCAGGCGGCCGATCAGGATGGCGGTGTGGACCAGCGCGCGCGGCGTGACCAGCCCCCGGCATCTGCCTTATTCAACCCGCCCTTGCACGATCGCGCCGCCCATGGGACCGGTCGGCCTCGCGCGCGGCGTCGGCGCCCCGTCCCCGACGCGCCCGAACGGAGGCGATCCCGGACGTGCCCCACACCCACCGACCGCCGCGCATCTTCGACACCGTGGAGGGGCGCCGCCTCGCCGAGACCCGCGCCGACCCGGCCTGGCGCCTGTGGGGGCCGTATCTCAGCGACCGGCAATGGGGCACGGTACGCGAGGATTACAGCGCCGACGGCGAGGCCTGGAACTACCTGCCCCACGACCACGCCCGCTCGCGCGCCTACCGCTGGGGCGAGGACGGCATCGGGGGCTTTGCCGACAAGGACCTCAATTGGTGCCTGTCGCTCGCCCTGTGGAACGGCCGCGACCCGATCCTCAAGGAACGCCTGTTCGGCCTGACCAACGCACAAGGCAACCACGGCGAGGACGTCAAGGAACTGTACTATTACCTCGACGGCGTGCCGACGCATGCGTACATGCGGATGCTGTACAAGTATCCGCACGGAGAATTCCCGTATTCGCGCCTGACCGAGGAGAACGCCCGCCGCGGCCTCGACGACCGCGAGTTCGAACTCGTCGACACCGGTCTGTTCGACGAGGGCCGCTACTGCGACGTCACCATCGAATACGCCAAGGCCGGCCCGCACGACGTGCTGATGCGCGTCACCGCGATGAACCGCGGGCCTGACGCGGCGACGCTGACGCTGCTGCCGCAGCTCTACGCCCGCAACACCTGGTCGTGGGCGAACGGTCCGCGTCCCGACCTGCGGCTCGCCGCCGACGGCACCGTGCTCGCCATCCACCACGCGATGCCGCCGATGCGGCTCCACGCCGACGGCGCGCCGGAATGGCTGTTCTGCGAGAACGAGACCAACGCCCACCGCCTGTTCGGCGCTCTGAGGGCCGGCTATTCGAAGGACGCGATCGGCCGCCACGTGGTCGAAGGCGAAGCGGATGCGGTCAACCCCGACCGGTCCGGCACGAAATGCGCCGGCCGTCACCGCCTCGTCGTCCCGCCGGGCGGCGCGCAGAGCCTGCGCTTGCGTTTCCGCGCCGCCGACGCGCCGGGCGACGCCTTCGCCGACTTCGACGCGGTGTTCGCCGCCCGCATCACTGAAGCCGACGACTTCTACGCCGCGCTGCAAGCCGACGTCGCGGATGCCGACAGGCGCGCGGTGCAGCGCCAGGCCTTGGCCGGCATGCTGTGGTCGAAGCAGCTCTACCATTACGACGTGCGCGAATGGCTCGACGGCGATCCGGCCCAGCCGGCCCCGCCCGAAGCGCGCAAGGCCGGGCGCAACGCCGACTGGCGGCACGTGCGGGCGCACGACATCGTCTCGATGCCCGACGCCTGGGAATACCCCTGGTTCGCCTCCTGGGATCTCGCGCTCCAGAGCCTCGTCTTCGCGACGATCGACCCGGACTTCGCCAAGGGCCAGATCCTGCTCCTCCTCGACGAGGCCTACGGGCACCCCAACGCAGAGCTGCCGGCCTACGAGTGGAACTTCTCCGACGCCAACCCGCCGCTCCACGCCTTCGCCGCCTGGCGGGTGTTCTCCCTCGACCGGGCGCTGACCGGACGGGCGGACCACGACTTCCTGCTCAGGGTGTTCAACAGGCTGTCGATGAACTTCACCTGGTGGGTGAACCGCAAGGACGCGTCCGGGCGCAACCTGTTCCAGGGCGGCTTCCTCGGCCTCGACAACATCGGCCTGTTCGATCGCTCGAAGCCGATCGCGGGCGGGGCGCTGACGCAGTCGGACGCCACCGCCTGGATGGCGATGAACGCCCTCGAGCTGATGCGGATCGCGGTCGAGCTCGCCCTGCGCGACCCCGCCTACGAGGACATGGCCCAAAAATTCTTCGAGCACTTCCTGCTCATCGCCGACGCCGCCGCGCGCAAGGGCGGGCTCTGGGACGAGGCCGACCAGTTCTTCTACGACGTGATCGAGACGCCCGGCGGCGAACGCATCCCGATCCGCGCCCGCACCCTCGTCGGGTTGATCCCGATCTGCGCGGTGGCGGTTTTGCGCGAGGACGACCTCGTTCAGCTCCCCGGCCTGCAGAAGCGCCTGCGCTTCTTCCTGGAGAACCGGCCCGACCTCGCCGCCCTGGTCTCGCGCTGGCAGGAGCCGGGCGAAGGCGGCACGGCGCTCCTGTCGCTGCTGCGCGGGCATCGCCTCAAGGCGCTGCTGCGGCGGATGCTCGACGCGGACGAGTTCCTGTCGCCGCACGGCATCCGCGGCGTGTCCAAGGTCTACGAGCGCCAGCCGTTCCACTTCGCCTGGGACGGCGCCGACCTCACCCTGCCCTACGAACCGGGCGAGTCGCGGACCCGGCTGTTCGGCGGGAACTCGAACTGGCGCGGCCCGATCTGGCTGCCGATCAACTACCTGCTGATCGACGGCCTGCGTCGGTTCCACCGCTATTACGGGCCGGAGTTCCGGGTCGAGGCCCCGACCGGCTCAGGCACCTTCCTCTCGTTGCAGGAGATCGCCGACATGCTGGCCGACCGCATGATCGGGCTTTCGACCCGCGGATCGGACGGGACGCGCCCGTTCCAGGCGACGAGCCGGCTGGAGCAGGAGGACCCGCACTTCCGCGACCACGTGCTCTGCTACGAATACTACCACGGCGACACCGGCCGGGGGCTGGGCGCCTCGCACCAGACCGGCTGGTCGGGCCTCGTCGCGCTGCTGATCCAGCAAAGCGCGCTCGGGCCGCTCCACGCGCTGTCGCCCGCCGAAGCGCCGTGACTATTGCGTCAGCCGCAAGGTGCCGATGCTCGCCGCGATCTGGTTGAAGGCCCCGATCAGGCTCGACGAATCGTTGGCGACGAACGATTGGGATGCCGTCGTCGCGCAGTCGCTCAACAACTTCAGGCCCTGCGTGTCGATGGGATCCGACGGGATGCTGAAGCCGATCGTGTAGATCGAAATTCCCGTGGCTTTCGCGTTCTTGCACGCCAGCGCGGTCAACGCGTCGACGGCGTCGCGGGCGCTGTCGGCATCGTTCACGGTCGGCGTGCCGGGGACGAGCCTCGATGTCGGGCCGGTGCCGTCGACGTTCTTGAGGTAGCCTGCGGCGAAATAGAGCGAGCCGTTGGAGGAGGACCCGTTCGTCGCCCAACTGTTGGCCCCGTCCGTCATCAGGATGATGATCTTGTTGACGGTGTTCGACGAGTACGCGGCCCCGTCCGCGAAGACGCTGATCGGAGACAGCGTACGCCACCCCCACATCATGCCCTCGTGGATGTTCGTCGATCCGAGGGCGGCCATGCCGTTGATCGTCGTCTTCAGCACGGACGTGTCGCTGGTCAGGCGTTGGAGCGGCTGCGTGGTACAGCCGAAGTTCGGCCCGTTCGGCACCTTCGTCGAGGAATTGGAATTCGTCGGCGAAGCGTTCTTCGGGTTGACGTACTTGCACGCCCGACCTTCCGCGTCGAAGAACGACGCATTGGACTGGCTCTGACAGGACGCGTTGTACGTCGAGTCGTCGATGTAGCTGTTATAGCTCCGGCTACTATTGTAGTCGCGATAGCCGGTGCCGCCATTGCCCGGCTCGTCGGGCGCGAACATAGGGACGTAGTATGAGTCAGCGTTCGAACTCGACGGCGTACCATCCTGCACGTTCAGCGGATACGGCAACGTCTCCAGGCACCCGCCCCAACCCCAACCGGAATAGGCGGCCTGCAACTTGGTGAAGATATCGAAACGGTTGGTGAAGCCGGACCCGGACGGCGAGAGCACGTTGTCCCAGTGGTAGGAGGATTTGGCGTTCTGGTCGATCCAGGTCGCGTAGCGGTAGGTCGTGGGGTTCAAGGCGACCGACGCCGCGAACGGCACGATCGCGATCTTGGTGCCGGTGGCGAAGGCGGCGTTGGTGTAGACGTAGTTGACGAAGTTGGTCGCCGCCGTCTGCACCGCCTGGAGCTTGCTCTGGCCGCCGCTCGATTCGAGCATCGAGCCGGTGTTGTCGAGCACCAGCGCGATCTCGAAGGTCTTCGGGATTGGCGTGGCGCAGCGCGCCGATCCGCCAGGGCGCGGTGCCGTCACGCCCGTGATGCGGCCGAAGAAGACCGGTGAGACGATGTGGGTCGTCAAGGTGATCTGGCGCGGGTTCGCCGTCACCGTCAGCGGATCGACCGTGAGGCCGGTCGCGCCCATGTAGCCGGTCATCATGGTGGACGCCTGCGTCTGGAGCACCGCGTTCGTCGTCGCCATCGGCGTCTGGCAGAGGGCGAGCGCGCTGGCGTCGGTCGCCGCCTGGAGCTTGGTCTCGAGGTAGGTGGCGAAGCCGTAATCGATCGCCGCGCCGGTGAATCCGAGGAGCGGGAGGGCCATCAGCCCGAACAGCAGGGCGACGTTGCCGTCGCGCGCCCGCGCGAAGCGGCCGGCTTGTCCACGCAGCGACGCCTTGCGGCCTGCCGGGGTCGGGATCACGGGCATGCGGCGCCTCCGGGCATCCAGACCTCGGTGTAGGTCGACTTGGCGGGTTGGCCGCCGCGCGCCGGCCAGGGGATGCTGGACTTCAGCGTGATCGCGGTGCTGGCGCCCTTCACGAGCTTGACCAACGAGGCACCGAGCATCGGCGTGTACGGCATGCTCACCTCGGTGAGGACGTAGCGGACCCCGGTGGTGCGGAACCCGACGGGCACGGTCAGGTCGGAGGCCGCGCCGGTGGCGCGCGCCGAGGCGTTGGCGTTGGCGGTGCTGGAACAGACCCGCGGGACCAGGTTGAGGTTGGTGAGATCGACGGCCATCGCGCTGACCACGATCTTCACGCGGCTGGCGTCGAACGGTTTCAGCACCAGCGTGGAGGTGGCGAGGATGTCGCCCATCAGCGACGCGTCGATCGGGTTCTGAGCGTCTCCCTGCGCCGTCAGGTCGGACACCGTCCGGGCGAGCAGGACGACCTTGCGCCAGTTGTCGATCGCATGCGCGTATTCCGACAAGCCCGCCCAGATCGTCAGCAGCACGGGCAGGATCAGCGCGAACTCGATCGCGGAGACGCCGCCGCGGGCGCGTACGAAGCTGCGGAGGCACGAAAGTCCGGTCCTCAACATCCGGTCGAGGCCGTGGTCTGGTACGGCTCGGTGCGGAACACCGCCGTCGATTGCAGGAGGTGAGTCCCGTCCGCGAAACTCTTCTGGGCGAGGTTCAGCAGGCTGAAGAACACTGGGATCTTCACCGCCGCGGTGACGACGACGATCGCCCCGGGCTTCGCGCAGGCGTAGTTCGTGCCGAAGCCGCTGTTCCAGGTCCGCGAGGTGGCGTTCATCGGCGTCGCGCCGGCCCCGGCCGAAAAGGACGACGCGACCGACACGTCGATCTTCACGCTGGAACAGTCGAACAGCGTCATCGTCCGGTTCGCACCGGTGCCGCACATCGCGTCGTTGAGCTTCTGCAGCAGGATCGCCGGGCTGCTCGTGGCGGCGTTGGCGATCTGGAACTGCCCGGTGAACAGGCTGCGCACCGCGTTCTGAACGGTGCGGTCGAAGTTCTGCCCGGCCCAGATCACGAAAGCGATCTGGACGATCGCGCCGACCAGCGCGAGGAACGGAAGCGCCACCAGGGCGAACTCGAGCGCCGCGGCGCCCTCTGTGGCGGCGGCGAACGAACGCAAGCGCGGCGGGCGAATGGGACGGGTGAAGCGTCGCGGCATGTCACCGGGGGCGGCTAGAATACATCATCCAGACGCTTGCCAGCCAGATCTAAACCAAACGCAAATGTGCAGGCTCAACCCTAGATAACATCTTCTGGCATCAGATTGCCAGTGACACACCCCCCGGTTGCAGACTCAGGTGATAGGCTTAGGACAAAAAGACTGATTTTGCAGAAGAGCATTTGGATCTAGCCGAAACACCGGCCGATCGCGGAAATTAGACTTCTCCGGGTCTAGGCGGATCAGGTGACGATCTCGCCAAAGCTCATGAAAATGGCCCCGGATGGGACATCCGAGGCCGTCAAATTTTCGAGATCGGATCGTTCGCGACGCCCGAGGCGACCGCGCCCGGGCCCTAGAACGGGATGTCGTCGTCGAGGTCGTAGTTGCCCCGCGAGCCGCCACCACCGCCGCCGCCGGACGGCGCCGGGGGCTGACGACGCTCGCTGCCGCCCTGGGCACGGCCGCCGCCGTATTCGCCACCGCCACCGCCACCGCCGCCGCGGCTGACCTGGCCGCCGCCCTCGTCGTCGGCACCCATCTCGCCGCCGCCGCCGCCGCGGCCGTCGAGGATCGTCATCTCACCGCGGAAGCGCTGCAGCACCACCTCGGTGGTGTACTTCTCGACCCCGGAATTGTCGGTCCACTTCCGGGTCTGGAGCTGGCCCTCGATGTAGACCTTCGAGCCCTTGCGCAGGTATTGCTCGGCCACGCGGGCGAGGTTCTCGTTGTAGATCACGACCGAGTGCCACTCGGTCTTCTCCTTGCGCTCGCCCGACGCCTTGTCCTTCCACGACTCGGAGGTCGCGAGGCGCAGGTTGACCACCGGGTCGCCGGAGCCGAGGCGGCGCGTCTCGGGATCGCGCCCGAGGTTGCCCACCAGAATGACCTTGTTGACGCTGCCCGCCATCGCTCTCTCCTTCGCCGTCGGATCTCACAGGGTCCGGTCTCACCGAGCCCGCGTGCGCCCTTCATGGGCCTCGGACCGGCCCCCGGCAACCGCTTGAGGGGCGCTTGTCCCCATCGTGCACACGCGCCGCCGGCACGATCATGTTCTATCTTTGTTCCCAACCGGCGGCAACTCGGCGCCGCGCGGACACGGCGCCGGATGCAAGCCTTCGCGCTCAGGCGACGTGGACGACGAGCTTGCCGAAGTTGCGGCCCTTGAGCAGGCCGATGAACGCCTCCGGGGCGTTCTCCAGCCCCTCGACGACGTCCTCGCGATACGTCACCGACCCGTCCGCGATCCAGCCGCCGACCTCGCGCTCGAACGCGTCGATGTGGCTGGCGAAGTCCCAGACGATGAAGCCCTGCATCCGCAGGCGCTTGGTCAACACCGCGCGCATCAGGAGCGGCGAGCGGTCGGGACCGGGCGGCAGCTCCGTGGCGTTGTAGGCGGCGACGAGCCCGCAGACCGGCATGCGCGAGAAGTCGTTGAGCAGCGGCAGCACCGCATCGAACACCGCGCCGCCGACGTTCTCGAAGTAGACGTCGATGCCGTTCGGGCAGGCGGCGGCCAGCGCGCCGGGTAGGTCGTCGGAGCGGTGATCGACCGCGGCGTCGAAGCCGAGCTCGCGAGTGAGGTAGGCGCACTTCTCGGGGCCGCCGGCGATGCCGACCGCGCGTGCGCCCTTGATCCGGGCGATCTGCCCGACGAGGGAGCCCACCGGCCCGGCGGCGGCAGCGACGACGACGGTCTCGTTGGGCTTCGGCTCGCCGATGTTGAGGAGGCCGGTATAGGCGGTCATGCCGGGCATACCGAGGACGCCGAGCGCCGTCGTCGGCGGCGCCACCGCGGGGTCGACCTTGCGCAGGCCCTTGCCGTCGGACACCGAATAGTCCTGCCAGCCGCCGAAGGCCTGGACCAGGGTTCCGACGGGGAAGTCCGGGTGCTCGGAGCGCATCACCTCGCTCACCGTCCCGCCGGTCATCGGCTCGCCGATGCCGACCGGCGCGGCGTAGGATTTCGCTGCGCTCATCCGGCCGCGCATGTAGGGGTCGAGAGAGAGCCAGCGCGTGCGCAGCAGGATCTCGCCGTCGCGCGGGGTCGGGACGACGGCCTCCTCGAGGCGGAAGTTCTGCAGGGTCGGCTCGCCGTGCGGGCGCGCGGCGAGGACGATGCGGCGGTTCTTGGCGGCCATGCCGTGTCTCCTTGGGATGGAGGGATCGAGGCTCGTTCGAACGCTCATGTCGCAGCCGTGGCCGCCGATGTCACCGGCTGGCCTGATCCGCGTTTCCCGTTCGAACCATCCCGTTTAGGGGAATAAGGACCATCATGCGCGTCGGATCCGGTGTCGCCCTCGCCATCGCGTTCGCAGCCTTCGCCGGACCCGGCGCGGCGGCCCAGGACCCGCTCGCGCGCTATCGCCAGGTCTCGCGGGTGCTCGTCCTGTCGGCGCCGGATGCGGGAGACCGCCGGCTCGTCGCGCAGCGCGCGACGATCGCCGCGGCGCGCGCAGGTCTCAGCGAGCGGGACCTCGTCGTGGTCGAGGCGGTCGGCGGAGGCGGCGACGCAGAAGCGATCCGGCGGCGGCTAGGCCTGCCGGCCGACGCGTTTCGCGCGGTGCTCGTCGGCAAGGACGGGGGCGTGAAAATCACCGAGCCCGAACCGATCGCGCCGCAGCGCCTGTTCTCGACCATCGACGCCATGCCGATGCGGAGGGACGAGATGCGGCGGCAACGCTGAGCGGAAAATGAAAAAGGGCTGCCCGCAGGCAGCCCCCTTCTTCGTCACGATCGGACGCGCCGCTCAGTAGCAGCGCTCGATCAGCACGCGGCGGTAACCGTAAGGCGTCCAGCGCACCCGCGGGACGGTCACGCACTCGCCGCCGTAGCCGTAGCCGCCGTAGGCCGCCGGGGCGTAGCCATAGCCGTAACCCGGGTAGCCGTAGCCGCCATACCCGCCGTAGAGACCGCCGGCCGCCAGGCCGACGCCGACGCCGAGCCCAAGCCCGCCGAGCCCGTACCCGAGACCACGGCCGTAGCCGTAGCCACGATACCCGCCGTAACCGCCGCGGTAGCCACCGAACCCACCGCGGTAGCCGCCGAAGCCGCCCCGGTACCCACCGAAGCCCGCACCACGGAACCCACCACCGAAGCCGCCGCCCCGGAAGCCGCCGAAGCCGCCCCCGTGGAAACCACCGCCATGGAACCCACCGCCGAACCCGCGCGCTTCGGCCGAGGCCGGAAGGTAGGCGAGAGCCCCGACCATCAGCGTCGAGGCAAGAAGAAGACGCTTCATCTCATCAGCTCCAGAAGAGTCGTGTCCTTGACCCCCGTCACATCGAGAACGCCCAGCCGCCGACTTCGGTTCACGCTGCGACATCGGCGATCGACGCCCGGGCTTCGGGGTCCGGGCCGCTTGAAAACCGTCGCATTCTGAGGTGAGGAGGCGTGCGGCGGCCCCTTCAAGGGCTCGCGCGCGGTCAGGACCTCACGATGATGTTACGCCTTACCAAAGCTGCGGTCCTCGCGCTGATCGCAGTCTCGGCCGGCGGCGCCCACGCGGAGACGGCGCCGAATGAGACGTGCCGCCCTGTCCAGGCGCAGGGCGACAGCTTCACCGTATGCACCGTCGACCTCCGCCGCCAGCGGGTGCGCCTGTTCTGGCTCGGCGCGGACGGGTTGCCGTATTCCTCGCTCTCGACGCTTGCCGAGAAGCAGGGTCCGCGCCTCAGCTTCGCGATGAACGCCGGCATGTACGACAAGGGTCAGGCGCCGGTCGGGCTCTACGTCGAGGACGGGCGGGAAATGAAGGGCGTCTCGACCGCGAACGGGCCGGGCAACTTCCACCTCAAGCCCAACGGTGTGTTCTACGTGAAGGGCGAGCGCGCAGGCGTGCTCGACACCGGCCATTACCTCAAGGCCCGCATGAAGCCCGACTTCGCGACGCAATCCGGCCCGATGCTGGTGATCGACGGCCAGATCCATCCCAAGATCTCCGCCGACGGGCCGAGCCTGAAGATCCGCAACGGCGTGGGCGTCCGCGACGACGGACGGGTGGCGGTGTTCGCGATCTCGGAGCACCCCGTCACCTTCGGCGCCTTCGCCCGGTTGTTCCGGGACGACCTCGGCTGCCGCAACGCCCTGTTCCTCGACGGCAGCGTGTCGAGCCTCTACGCGCCTGCGCTGAAGCGCAACGACCTCAGCCGCCCGCTCGGGCCGATGGTCGGGGCCGTGCCGCGCTAAGAGGCGTCTGCCCCCGGCGGGTCGCATCCATGCGCAGGCCGTGCTCGGGACGCAGCGTCACCCGGTGCAGCGGCGTCATCGGCGGATGGTCGTCCGGCATCCGGAACCGGACCGCGCGGACGACGTGGGCTAGCACGATCACCGCCTCCTGCACCGAGAAGCTCTGGCCGATGCAGACGCGCGGGCCGGCCCCGAACGGCAGGTAGGCGAAGCGCGGGATCGCGTCGCGGTTCGCCCCGAGGAACCGCTCCGGCACGAAGGCGTCCGGGTCGTCCCACAGGGTGCGGTGCCGATGCAGCACGTAGGGCGCCACAAGCACCATCGACCCGCGCGGCACCTTGATGCGGCCGAGGCGGTCGTCGCGGATCGCTTGGCGGCTGAGAAACGGCACCGGCGGGAACAGCCGCATCGCCTCTTCCATCACCGCCTTGGCGAAGGGCAGCGTGTCGAGGGCGAAATCGCCCTCGCCCGCCGCGTCGACCTCCGCCTCCAGCCGCTCCCGCGCCGCGTCGTCCTTCGCCAGGCAGTACAGCGCCCAGGTCAGGGCGTTCGCCGTGGTCTCGTGGCCGGCGGCGATGAAGGTGATGATGTTGGCCTGCACCTCCAGGTCGGTGAGGCCCTTGCCGGTCTCCGGGTCCTGAGCCGCGAGCAGCAGCGTCATCAGGTCCTGCGGCGCGCCGCCGGCGGCGACCTGGGCCTTGCGCCTTGCGATCAGCGCCTCGACCACCTCGGCGAAGTAGCGCCCGGCCGGCCGCGCCCGCAGCCGGCCGAGCCGCGGCACGAAGTCGGGCACGCCGAGCACGTCGAGGGGATCGATCGGCCCGACCGCCTCGAGGAAGCGCGTGATCGCGCGCCCGAGGGCGTCGGGATCGCCGGGCAGGCCTTGCGTGAAGATCGTCCGCTCCAGCACGTCGAGGGTGACGCGGGTCATCTCCAGCGCGACGTCGACCCGGGTGCCGTCCCGCCGGGCCAGGCGCCGCGCGAGCTTGGCGCCGGACGCGTTCATCGCATCCGAGAAGCCCTGCACCGTG
The DNA here is from genome assembly GCF_022179125.1 of Methylobacterium cerastii. Taxonomy (GTDB): domain Bacteria; phylum Pseudomonadota; class Alphaproteobacteria; order Rhizobiales; family Beijerinckiaceae; genus Methylobacterium; species Methylobacterium cerastii. Next base: position 62,299 of record NZ_BPQG01000025.1, on the reverse strand, counting down.
CGGGCCGAGAAGATCGGCGCCAGCGTCCGCCGCTGCAACTTCCATGCGTCGCCCTCGGCGCTGAGCAGGCCGTTGCCGAGACCGGGGGCGAGCACGCGGCGCTGCAGGTCGTCCTTGCGGTAGTTGCCGACGTTCTCAACCAGCAGGTAGCGGATCAGGGCCGGGTCGCTGACCACGGTGATGCGGCCCATGGCGCCGTCGCCGGCCACCACGGGCGCGGTGAAGTGATCCTCCATCCAGGTGGTGATCGGGTTCTGCCGCGCCGCCTTGAGGAACGCGAACAGGCCCATCGCCGTGCGGCGCGGCGCCGGCACGGGCGGCCGGAAGCGGGCCACCGCCGACGCCGGCGTGTCGATCGCGATCGTCGCCGTCATCGACGCCATCCTTGTTCGCCGGGCGGGGAACAGCCCGCCGCGTTTGTCGAGGCGCGGCCGGAAAAGCACCTTCGCGATTTGCCGCCGCCTGTCGTAGGTAGGCTTCGCATTGCACCAAACGTAGGGGCCACGATGTCGCCGCAGCAGACCGAGACCGAGACTCGGACCGCCACCCGCACGGAATCCGACACCTTCGGGCCGATCGAGGTCCCGGCGCACCGGTATTGGGGCGCGCAGACCCAGCGCTCGATCCAGAACTTCAAGATCGGCACCGAGCACATGCCGGCGCCGCTCGTCCACGCGCTCGGCCTGGTCAAGCAGTCAGCCGCCCTGGTGAACCAGGATCTCGGCGGCCTCGACCCGAAGGTGGCCGAGGCCATCGCCGCGTCGGCGGCCGAGGTGGTGGACGGCCGCCACGACGACGAGTTCCCCCTGGTGGTCTGGCAGACGGGCTCGGGCACGCAGTCGAACATGAACGCCAACGAAGTGATCGCGAGCCTCGCCAACGAGCGGCTCGGCGGCCAGCGTGGCGGCAAGTCGCCGGTGCATCCCAACGACCACTGCAACCGCGGCCAGTCCTCGAACGACGTGTTCCCGACGGCGATGCACATCGCGGTCTCGCGCGAGATCACCGGCCGCCTGATGCCGGCGCTGACCCACCTTCATGCGGCGCTCGACGCGAAGGAGAAGGACTTCGAATCGATCGTCAAGATCGGCCGCACCCACCTGCAGGACGCGACCCCGGTCTCCCTCGGCCAGGAATTCTCCGGCTATGCCGCGCAGGTCGCGCTCGGCGGCTCGCGCATCGCGGCGACGCTGCCCGGCGTGCTGGCGCTGGCGCAGGGCGGCACGGCGGTGGGCACCGGCCTCAACGCGCATCCCGAATTCGCCGAGCGTTTCGCCGCCAAGGTCGCCGAGCTGACCGGCCTGCCCTTCACCTCGGCCGCCAACAAGTTCGAGGCGCTGGCGACCCACGACGCCCTGGTTTTCACCCAAGGGGCGCTCTCGGCGCTGGCCGCCGGCCTGTTCAAGATCGCGCAGGACATCCGCCTGCTGGCATCCGGCCCGCGCTCGGGCCTGGGCGAGCTGTCGCTGCCGGAGAACGAGCCGGGCTCGTCGATCATGCCGGGCAAGGTCAACCCGACCCAGTGCGAGGCGCTGACGATGGTCTGCGCCCAGGTGATCGGCAACGGCACCACGGTGAGCTTCGCCGGCAGCCAGGGCAACTTCGAGCTCAACGTGTTCAAGCCGGTGATCGCCAACGCGGTGCTGCAGTCGATCCGCCTGCTCGCCGACGCGGCGGTCAGCTTCACCGACAACTGCGTCGTCGGCATCAAGGCCAACGAGGACCGGATCGCCGACCTGATGAGCCGCTCGCTCATGCTGGTGACCGCGCTCGCCCCCTCGATCGGCTACGACAAGGCGGCCGAGATCGCCAAGACCGCGCACAAGCGCGGCACCACCCTGAAGGAGGAGGCGCTGCGCCTCGGCTACGTCACCGAGGCCGAGTTCGAGCGCGTGGTGCGGCCCGAGACCATGCTGGCCCCGAGCGCCGAGTAGGCGCCCGCTCGAACGGGAGATCGACGCGATGGCCGAGATCATCAACCTGCGCCAGGCCCGCAAGGCGCGCCTGCGGGTCGAGAAGGACGCCAAGGCGGAGGACAACCGCATCGCCTTCGGCCGCCCGAAGAAGGCCCGGACCCTGCAGGAGCGCAAGACAGCCATCGAGGTGGCCCGCCACGAGGGCCACAAGCTCGTCGGGCCGGATTCGGACACGTGACGCGGTGCCCCTTCTCGACCTCTGTGCGAGCGACAGGATTCGCACATCGCTGCTTCTGGCGTTTCGATCTGCGCGCATCCCCTCGCCCCGCTTGCGGGGAGAGGGACGCGACGACCTCGCCGTCGTCGCGGCGAGGCGGCAGCCGACGGTGAGGGGGCCGATCCGGAGGAGGCTTTTCCGTTCGCGCCCCCTCACCGTCGCTCTGGCTTCGCCGACGCTAGCCGGCTGCATGACAAGGTGCAGCCGGGCCTCTGCCCGTACGCGGGGAGAGGAGAACCCGCGCGTCATCAGATGCCGTGACGAAATGGACGACTACCGTTTCCCGTGCGCTGGACGGAGAAGGCGCGCCCGATGACCATCACCAAGCGCTCGGTGATGATCGCCGGCCACCGCACCAGCGTGTCCCTGGAGGACCCGTTCTGGGCGGCTTTGGGCGAGATCGCAGCGGCGCGCGAAAAGTCCGTCCAGGCGCTGATCGGCGCGATCGACGCGGAGCGGAACGGTCAGAACCTGTCCTCGGCGATCCGGGTCTTCGTGCTGGCGGCGTATCGCGAGCCGGCGGACGGACCGGTCGTCAACGCCGGATGTCGCGAAGGCTGAGCGAGGCGGGGGCGCCGAAGGTCCGCCTGAAATCGTGGGCGAAATGGGCCTGGTCGGCGAAGCCGGCCGCATGCGCGGCGCCGGTGAAGTTGTTGCCGTCGATCACCGCACCGATCGCCCGGCGCATCCGCAGCCAGCCCCGATAGCGCCGGAACGGCACCCCGACGGCGTCGGTGAACAGGTGCTGGAACCGCGAGGCCGACAGGCCGACCGAGGCCGCGAGCGCTCCGACCGACGGCGTCGCGTCGGGCTCGGCGAGCAGGCGGCGGATCGCCCGCGCGATCCGCCCGTCGATCCGCGGCTCCGGCTGCCGCCCCGCGAACGCGAGGAGGTCGGCGAGCGCCGGCCCGGCGGCGGAGGCGCCGTCGCGGTGCTCGAACAGGTCGCGCAGCGGCGTCGTCTCGCCGGCGGCGCCCAGGAGCGCGCCCGCGATCTCGCGGGTGCCGTGCAGGAGCGGCGTCAGCGCCTCGACCCCGAAGCGGTCCGGCTCGAGGTAGAGCACGCCGAGCGGGTCGCCGCCGAGGTCGAGTTCGTGCACGCACCCGGCCGGGATCATCGCCGTGCGGCAGGTGGTCCAGTCCTGCGCGCCGACGCGCAGGCGGAAGTCGCCGTAGAGCCCCGCGAGGAAGACCGGCGCGCCGTGCTGGTGCCCGGCATTGTAGCGCAACGGCCCGGCGAAGAAGGTCGTCGCGCCGGCCACGTGCCAGAGCGGTCGCAACGGCCCGTCGTCGGCAGCACGTTCGTACAAGCGCCCGATCCCCCGCAGCCGGTAGGCCTTCGCCCACGCCGCGCAGTCTGCGGCCTCACGCGGGCGAAGGGAATGATTCGATGATCGAACGGACGCGTCGACAACTCGCCGCGACCGGCCTCGCCGCCTTGGTCGCCCCGGCGCTGTTGCCTCGGTCGGCGCGGTCCGAACCGCTCGGCCCGGCCGCGTCGGCGCAGTACCGCTTCGCGCTCGGCGCCTTTCGCGTGACGATGCTGCTCGATGCCGCCGGGATGATCGACGGCCCCTGGCCGATCGTCGGCGAGGACCGCCCCAGGGGCGAGGTCGAGGCCCTGATGCGCGCCAACCGCCTGCCGCCCGATCGCTTCCAGCCGGGCTTCACCCCGGTGCTGATCGAGACCGGGCGCGAGACCATCCTGTTCGACACCGGCAACGGCGCGGTCGGCTTCGTGCCGCCGCCGGCCGGCGGACGTCTGGTCGAGCGGCTGCGCGCGGCCGGCACCGCGCCGGAGGCGATCGACGTCGTCGTCCTCAGCCATTGCCACACCGACCACATCGGCGGGCTGATGCGCAACGGGCACCCGACCTTCCCCAACGCGCGCCTCGTCGTCGGCGCGGTCGAGTACGATTTCTGGACCAAACCCGAGCGCCTCGCGTCGGAGCCGTCGGGCAACGAGCACGCCTCGGCGCTGGTGTTCCGCGCCCACCTCCTGCCGCTGGCCGCATGGACGCGCTTCGTGGCGGCCGGCGACGAGATCGTTCCCGGCATCCACGCGCTCGCGGCCTACGGGCACACGCCCGGCCACCTCGCCTTCCACGTCGAGAGCGCGGGGCGGCGGATGCTGATTTGGGGCGATTGCGCCCACCACGAGGTCGCCTCGCTCGCCGAGCCGGGCTGGCACGCCCTGTTCGACATGGACAAGGGACAGGGCGCGGCCACGCGGCGTCGGATCTACGACATGGCGGCGAACGGCGACATCGTGGTCGCCGGCTACCATACGTCGTTCCCGTCGCTCGGCTACGTCGCGCCGAGCGGCGCAGGCTATCGCTGGATCCCGGTCACCTACCAGCTCGAACCGTGAGGCCGGTCACTCGGCTGCTTGCAGCACCGGCTCGGCCGTCGCCTTGAGCGCCGCCGGCCGCGGGCCGCCGGTGGCCCAATCCAGCAGTTCCACCGTGTGGACGATCGGGATCGCGGTGCCCTTCCCGATCTGCGTGGCGCAGCCGATGTTGCCGGTGGCGATCACGTCGGGGCGCATCCGCTCGATGTTGGCGACCTTGCGCGCCCGGAGCTTGCCGGCGAGTTCCGGCTGCAGGATGTTGTAGGTGCCGGCCGAGCCGCAGCAGATGTGGCCCTCGGGCACGTCCTTCACCGTGAAGCCCGCCCGCTTCAGCAGGGTCTTGGGCTCCGTGCGGATGCCCTGGCCGTGCTGCATCGAGCAGGCCGAGTGATAGGCGACGACGAGGTCGCTCTCGACCGTCGGCGCGATGTCGAGGGTGGCGACGAACTCGGTGACGTCCCTGGCGAGCGCCGAGACCCTTGCCGCCTTGTCGGCGTAGGCCGGGTCGTCGCGGAACATGAAGCCGTAATCCTTGATCGTCGTGCCGCAGCCGGACGCGGTGACGAGGATGGCGTCGAGGCCGGCGCCGTCGGCTTCCGCGATCCAGGCGTCGATGGTGCGCCGGGCCTGGGCGTGCGAGTCGTCCGTCCGGCCCATGTGATGGGTGAGCGCGCCGCAGCACCCCTCGCCTTCCGCGTGCACCACCTCGACGCCGTGGCGGGTGAGCAGGCGGATCGCCGCCGCGTTGAAATCCGGCCGCAGCACGCTCTGGGCGCAGCCGCGCAGCAGGGCCACGCGCTTGGGCGCGCCCTGCGCGCCGACGGCGGGGAAGGTCGCGGGCCGGTTGGTCGCCTCGCGGCCGGGCAGCGCGGCGGGGGCGAGGTCGAGCATCGCGGCGAGCCGGTTTCCGACCCGCGGCAGGCGCGCCACCAGGGGCCGGAACGGCGCACCGAGCTTGGCCGCCCACAACGCCGCCCGGAACCTCGCGGGATAGGGCAGCACGAAGGCCAGGAGCGCCCGCAGCGCGCGGTCGTCGAGCCGCCGGGAGAACGTCTGCTCGATATGGCTGCGGGCGTGGTCGACGAGGTGCATGTAGTGCACGCCCGAGGGGCAGGTCGTCATGCAGGACAGGCACGACAGGCAGCGGTCGACGTGCTTGACCACCTCGGCGCTCGCCGCCTTGCCGCCCTCCAGCATGTCCTTGATCAGGTAGATCCGTCCGCGCGGGCTATCGAGTTCGTCGCCGAGCAGCAGGTAGGTCGGGCAGGTCGCCGTGCAGAACCCGCAATGCACGCAGGTGCGCAGGATCTTTTCGGAGGTCGCCATCGCCGGGTCGGCGAGCTGGGCCAGGGAGAAGTTGGTTTGCATGGCGCGTTCTGGATGCGTCCTGTCTCGGGCCGATGGCGTCGGCCCCGTCGATCGATCGTCTCTGCCACCGTTTCGCGCCGCGCACGATGCGGCGGAGGGCCCGCGTCGGGCCCGGGCGCCTCAAACCTCGGCGTACATCCGCCCTGGGTTGAACACACCCGCGGGGTCGTGCGCCGTCTTGATCCCCTGCGTCACCCGCATCAGCGGCTGCGAGAGTGGCTGGAACACCGGCACGGCGGCGCGCACCGCATCGGGCGCCCGGATCAGCGTGGCGTGGCCGCCGTGCTGGCCGAGGGCGGAGCGGATCGCCTCCGCCCCGGCATCGCCCTCGGACGCGACGGCGAGCCAGACCAGGCCGCCGCCCCAATCGTAGAACCAGCGCGCCGGCATCGCGCGGCCGATCGCGGCGGCGAGCGCCGGGCCTCGGGTCGGCGCGGTCGAGAGCCGCCATACGGCCTCGGACGTTCCGGCGAAGGGCGTCACATCCCGGATCGTATTCCAGAGGGCGACACCCGGTTCGCCGTCCAGGATCTCGGCGGCGCCGAAGCGCTTCAGGAGCTTCTGCAGCTCACCGATCCGGTAGGCGAGCGAGTCCGAAAAGCCTTCGAGCCGCATCAGCGTGCGAGCGTCCGCGCCGTCGATGCCGGCGGGCAGGTGCGCCGCGCCGGTGAGCTCGAACGGCGAGCCGAGGGCGGCGGCGAGCGCAGCCACCGCGCGGGCGTCGTCGAGCCCGCGGAAGACCAGCGTCGCCACGCGCTCCTGCACCGGCAGCACCTTGAAGGTGACCTCGGTGAGGAGCCCGAGGGTGCCCCAGGAGCCGGCCATCAGCTTCACGAGGTCGAGGCCGGTGACGTTCTTCATCACCCGCCCGCCGGACTTGATCGCCTGGCCGCGACCGTTGACGAAGCGCACGCCGATCAGGCTGTCGCGGGCGGCACCGGCGTTGATGCGGCGCGGCCCGGAATTGTTGGCCGCCGCCACCGCGCCGAACGTCGGCTCGCCAGCGCTGCCCATCAGGGCGCGGGCGTCCATCGGCTCGAACGGCAGCATCTGGCCGCGGGCGGCGAGCATCGCCTGAACCTCCGCGAGCGGTGTGCCGGCACGGGCCGAGATCACCATCTCGGCGGGCTCGTAGAGGGTGACGCCGGAGAGCGCCCGCGCCGAGAGCGTCGCCTCGTCCTGCGCCGGCCGGCCGATCCCGGCCATGGTGTCCCCGCCCACGAGGCGCAGGCGCTCGGAGCGGCCGGCGGCCGCGCCGACGATCTCGGCCGCCTCGCCCTCGTCGCGGGGCTCGTAGAATGGCATCGTTTCCTGCCCGGTCGCGTGTCTTTGCCGGATGCCTGTGCGCGGCACCCTTGTAGCCCCGATCATGCGGGATCGCGGCCGCGTTGCAAAGTGGAACCGCTCTACTCTGCCGCCACAGGATCGGCCGCCGCAGGATGCGCCGGGCGGAACCGGCCCTCGACCTGGCTGCGCAGGCCGGCGATGTCGAACAGCCATACCAGGGCCGCGTAGAGCCCGGCCCCGAGGGGCACGGCGACGCCGAGCGCCAGCGCCGGATCGAGGTGGCGAAGCGGCGCGAGCGCCGCCGCCATGGCGCCGCAGGCGGCGCTGGCCACGAGGATCTCGTTCCAGAGCAGCGCGAGGCGGTCGCGGCCGGTGAGCGCCCGCACGGCGAGCCAGGCGAAGGCGGAGGCGAGCGCCAGCGTCTGGGCGAGGGCGACGCCGGCGCCGCCGAGCAGCGGCGGCAGGACGAGGAGGCCGAGGCCGTTGACCGCGAGCCCGGCCGCAGCCGCCGCGATCACCGGCAGGGTCCGGCGGCGGATCTGGAACACCGGGTTGATCGCGTAGAACATCATCGCGAGGCAGAACAGGCCGGGGATCAGCAGCAGCGCGTAGAGCGCGAACGGCCCGCGATAGGCCTCCGGCACCACCAACGCCTCCAGCGCCGGCAGCACCGCCCAGAACCCGACGGCGCAGGGCAGCAGCAGCGCGTAGACGGTGGCCGCGTTGGCTGCGACCTGCCGTTCGGCCGCCGCGCGGCCGTGCTGCTCTTCGGCCCGCACGGCGAGCTGGAACAGCAGCAGGTCGAGGGCCGTGCCGAGCATGGTGAGGCTGCGCGCGGTCACGTCGGCGGCGAGCGCGAAGTAGCCGGCCTCGGCGAAGCCGGCCTGCGCGGCGATGGTGCCGCGGTTGAGGAACGGCAGCAGCTGGTAGACGGCGTTGGCCGCGATCAGGGGCAGGCCGTAGCGCAGGAACAGGCTCCAGGTCTCGCGCCGGCGATGGTGCTCCACCGCCGAGGCCGGGTCGCGCAAGGGGTGGCGCAGGATCAGTACGGCGAGGAGTTGGCTCACTCCGGCGGCGGCGAGCACCCAGGCCGGCTGGCGCAGGTACCAGGCGGCTGCGGCCATCATGGCGAAGGCGATCACGTTCTTCACCGCGACCAGCCCGAGATAGAGCTTGCCGTCGAAGCGGGCACGGGCGAGCGCGGCGTGATAGTCGAACACGCCGATGCCGAGCGCCGCCAGCATCGCACCGGACAGGATCGCGGCATGCCCGTCCGGCCCGTCGCCGAGCCCGAGGCCGGCGGCGACGGCCGCGGCGGCGAACAGCAGCACCGCGAGGATGGCGTAGGCGCGGTCGAGGCCGTGCCGGATCCATGGTTCGTCGAGGCGGACGCGCACCGAGTAGAACCGCGTCGCCGACAGGCGCAGCCACTCGAACAGGACGGTGGTGATCACCAGGGTGCCGGCGGTGGCCAGCGCGAAACGCCCGAAATCGGCCGGCCCCAGCAGCTTGGCGATGAGCAGGCCGAGGACGAAGTTCAGCCCGGCATTCATGACGAAGGCGGCGATCACGGCCATGGTCGGGCTTTCACGGGCGGGCTCTCAAGGACACGCGTCGCGGACGAGCCGGCGCGGGCGGGCGCGACCCTGCATCCGTGCTCTAACGCGACGCCGGTAAGATTCCCTGAATCCGGCATGACGAGGGCGCCCCGGAACGGTTTCGGGCCGGAGGCCGTTTCCGCGTCCGTTCGAAACTTTTCCCGGAGTCCCTATCCGATGCGCATCCTCGTTCCCGCCGCCGCGATCCTCGCCCTCGCCGGCATCCAGGCCGCCACCGCCCAGACGACCGTGATCGAGCGCCGGGCGCCCGACACCGTCGTGGTCGACCGTCCGGCCACCGAGAGCAAGACGGTGGAGACCCGCGAGAGCAGCGACGGCTGTTCCACGAAGACGGTGACGAAGACCAACGACGAGGGCGACCGCAAGACGGTCAGCCGCGAGCGCTGCGACTGATCTGCCGGCTTCAGCCGCTCCGGCGCTGCCGGGGCGGCTCCTGCGTCGCGTCCGCCGCGTCGTCGGCGAGGGCGCGCTCGTAACACCACGCCTCCATGCCGTCCTCGTAATAGCCTTCGCGAACCTCGAAGCGCGTGTAGCCGCGGCGCTCGTACAGGCGCAGGCCGGCGCCGTTGTCGGCGCGCACCTCGAGGCGCAGGCGGGTGCAGCCGTGGCGACGCGCCTCGTCCTCCACCGCCTGCATCAGCCGGCCGCCGAGGCCCAGACCGGCGCGGGACGACGCCACCGCAATGGAGGAGAGCCGCGCGCTGCGGCTGTTGCGCCGCCGCTCCAGGGTGGCAGCCCCGACGAGGACGTTGGTCTCGTCCGCCTCGATCAGCAGGGCGACCAGAACCGTCATCGAGGGCGAGCGGATCGCGTGGCGGATCGCCCGGCGCTCGGCCCGGTCGGTGGAGAAGGTCGCGTTCTCCAGGGCGACCAGGGCGTCGAGGTCGTCGAGGCACGCGACCCGGACCTCCAGCTCGCCGTCGGCTTGCGGGTTCACGCGGTCACCCGCGACCGAATCGTCCGCCGTCTCACCCCGACCATGATGCCCGCCGCCCGCATTCCGCCGATTCCGATCCCGCGCCCCGGATGCCGCGGACCGGCAGGGCGTCGCCACCGTCGACCGGGGTGAGATGCCCGCACTTTACGCGCTTGGAAAGCCCGCCCGCGGACGGGCGCTGCGTTTTGGCAACAGGTCCCCGCAACACACGGGGATTCCCGCCGCTGCGGGCCGAATTCCGCTTGTGGTGGTGGTGCGCCGTTCGTATATGCGCCTTGCCCAATTTCGCACGTGCCTGTGGCCGCGTGTCGGTTGGTGGGCATCCGGCCAACTGCCGGACAGCCGCCAGGGGTCTTAAAGGATCGATGGTCGACAGGGTGGATCCCTTTCGGCCGGCATCCAGGTGGCGACACCGGACCCCGACAACAACCGGCAGCCGGAGGCGAAACCGGCGAACCCCGCTCTCCACGGGGGACGCAGCTTAAAGCAACGACGAACGGGCTTTTTTGGTCTCGTCGGCCCTCCAAAGGCCGGCACCGAAGAGGCTTGTTTCTCCTTGCCCGGCGTGCGGATGGGAAACCCCGTCCAATCCACGGCAGCCTCCGGGTGCTCGTCGCGCCCGCACGGATCGTCGCGTCTCCACAGCGCGGATCCGCGCGTCGCATCAGCCCCAGACGCCGGCGGTCCCTGAAGGGACCGTCACATCTTCGACGGCGCGCTCCCCCGTGGGCGGCCCCGCGAACCTGTGGGTTGGAACAGACATGACCGATCGCATCCGCGACTTCCTGCGCGTCCGCCGCGACCTCGGCCGCGACGAGGGCCCCGTGATGGTGCTCGACCTCGACGTGGTCCGCGACAACTACACCGCCTTCGCCCGCGCGCTCCCCGACACCCGCGTGTTCTACGCGGTGAAGGCGAACCCGGCCCCCGAGGTTCTGCGCCTCCTGGCCGACATGGGCTCGTGCTTCGACACCGCGTCCGTCGCCGAGATCGAGATGGCGCTCGCCGCCGGCGCCACCGCGGAGCGGATCTCCTTCGGCAACACGATCAAGAAGGAGCGCTGCGTCGGCCGGGCGCTGCGCCTCGGCATCCGCCTGTTCGCGGTCGATTGCGAGGCGGAGGTCGAGAAGATCGTCCGCGCCGCCGAGGCCGCCGGCATCGAGGCCGGATCGGTGCAGGTGTTCTGCCGCATCCTCTGCGACGGCGCCGGCGCGGACTGGCCGCTGTCGCGCAAGTTCGGCTGCGAGCCGGAGATGGCCGTCGAGGTGCTGGAGCACGCCCACCGCCAAGGCCTGTCGGCCTACGGCGTGTCGTTCCACGTCGGCTCCCAGCAGGGCAACACCGAGGCCTGGGACGGGGCGCTCGCCTCCGCCTCGACGATCTTCCGCGAATGCGCGCTTCGCGGCATCGGCCTGTCGATGGTCAACCTCGGCGGCGGCTTCCCGACCCAGTACCTCAAGAAGGTGCCGGGCGTGGAATCCTACGGCGACGCGATCTTCCGCGCGCTCACCAAGCATTTCGGCAACCAGCTGCCCGAGACGATCATCGAGCCGGGGCGCGGCATGGTCGGCAACGCCGGGCTGATCGAGGCGGAAGTGGTGCTGATCTCGAAGAAGTCCGCCTCGGACGACGAGGTGCGCTGGGTCTACCTCGACATCGGCAAGTTCGGGGGGCTGGCCGAGACCATGGACGAGTCGATCCGCTACCCCGTCCGCACCGAGCACGACGGCGACCGCATGAGCCCTTGCGTCCTGGCCGGCCCGACCTGCGACTCGATGGACGTGCTCTACGAACGCGACCACTACCCGCTGCCGGTCTCCCTCTCGATCGGCGACAAGGTGCTGATCGAGGGCACCGGCGCCTACACCACGACCTATGCCGCGGTCGCCTTCAACGGCTTCCCCCCGCTTCAGCAGATCGTGATCTGATCCGTGCCCCCCGCCGCCCGCCGGCGGGGGTTTCCCTGATGCACCGCGCGTTCCGTTCGGCCGGCCTTCATCCGAGGGCCGGCATGACGGCGCCCGGTCCCACGCGTCACATCACGACAGGGCGGTCACGGCCATGATCCAGATCCGGGCGGAGCACCATCACGACGTCGCGGCGCGCGAGCGCCTGCTCGACGCCTGCTTCGGCGCGAACCGCCGGGCCAAGACCTCAGAGCGGCTGCGCGAGGGGCGCCTTCCCGCCCGCGGCCTCGCCTTCGCGGCGGCCCGCCACGGGCGCCTGATCGGGACGCTGCGCCTGTGGAACGTCGCGGCCGGCGCCTGCCCGGCCCTGCTGCTCGGCCCGCTGGCGGTCGACCCGGCGCTCCAGCGCCAGGGCCTCGGCCGGGTGATGATGCACGCCGCCTTGGGGCGCGCCGAATCCCTCGGCCACGGGGCCGTGCTGCTCGTGGGCGATGCGCCCTACTACGAGCGCTTCGGCTTCTCGCAAGGCCTCGCCGCCGACCTCACCCTGCCCGGTCCGTTCGCACGCGAACGCTTCCTCGGGCTCGAGCTGCGGGCCGGCGCCCTCGACGGGGCCGCGGGCCTGGTCCGGGCGACGGGCCAGCTCACCCCAGCGGAGTTTGGCTTGGCGGGCGCGGCGGACGGACGACGACGCGCTGCCTGATCGGGCGAGCGTCGTCACCGGCGTCCCCCCGCATCCCGAATGAACCTCCCCCCTCCTCCCCGCGGGCGGGGAGAGGCCCGCACGGACCTCGTCGTGCAGCCGGGAAGCGGAGGCGAAGCCGAAGCGACGGTGAGGGGGAGCTTCCGGTAGAGCCTCATTCGGCGGCGCCCCCTTCACCGTCGGCTGCCGCCTCGCTCTGCCGACGACGGGGTCGGCAAAGCCCTCTCCCCGCTGGCGGGGAGAGGGGATGGGCGCACAGCGAACCGCCAGACGCGGAGATGTGTGAATCCGGGTGCCAGCACGGGATTGGCGGCTGCACCTGACGACGCGAATCCCGACCATGGAACCGAGACGCGCGCGCAAGAAATTCGCTTGGCTCAGCGACCGCCCGGCTCGATCGCCGGCAACTCGTTCGGGCCGAGCGCTCCGCCGGCGGCGGCCTGCGGGCCGGCGACGCCGCGGGCGCGGTTGGCCAGCGCCACGGTGAGCTTCTCGGCGGCGTCCGGCTGCATCAGCGCCAGCACCTCGGCCATCTTGCGCGGGTTCATCGCCAGGACGAGCGACACCAGCACCTCCTGCCCGAGGCGGTCGAAGACGCGGGCGGCGTCCTTCGGCTTCATGGTCTCGTACATCGTCACGAGGTTCTTCAGGCCGGCCTTCTCGGCGTCGGCCTTGGCCTTGCCGGCGGTGTCCACCTTGTCCTCGGCCTGCTTGAGGTCGCCGAGGCCGGTCTCGAGCTTGCGCTCGGCCTCGCCGAGCATCTTCTCGCGCAGTTCCAGCTCGTCGCTCTTCTGCTTCAGCGCGTCGCGCCGGGCGCCCAGCTTCTCCAGCAGCGCGCGCTCCGTCAGCGAGACGGGTTCCGGCATCGGCGGCTGGGCCTGCGGCGGCTCGGGCGCCTTGGCCTCGCCCTTCGGCGCCTCCTTGGGCGTCACCGACCCGGTGGTGGTGGGGTCGAGCAGCTCGTAGCCGATGCGGGCCTTGGCGAGCACCTGCGCGAGGGCGGGCAGTTCGGGCGCGACCTGCGGCGTCTCCACGAACATCCCGACGAGCTTCAGCACCAGCAGGCCGGCGGCGGCGAGCGTGACCGCATCGATCATCCGCAGGCGCAGCGGACGGATCTGGCGCATCCGTGCCCGCGCCAGCGCGGTCAGCGCCTTCGCGTTGTTGGCTCCCCGGACGGCCTTTGCCGCGCGCGCGCCGTCGGCCGCAGCGGGCACGGTTCGCGTCGGATCGGTCCGGGCGGGGGGCCCCGCACTCATGCGGCCCGGCTCCGCACCCGATGGAGGGCGCGCTCGGTCATGGCGAGGGCGGCGGCGGCGGCGGCGCCGAGGCGTTCGCCGTTCGGGCCGTCGGAGACCGGCGCCTCGCTGGCGACGTGGAGCGCCGGACGCGTCGGTGCCGGCTCGGGGGCGGCCGGTCGGGGCGCGGCACCACGCATCTGCGTGACGATCGCGCCGATGCGGGCGATCACGCCCTCGCCGGCCTCGACCTGAGCGGCGATGTCGGCGGCGTAGCGCTCGGCGGTGCCGAGGCGCTCGGCGAGCGTCCGGTCGCACTCGTCCAGGGTGTTGCGCAGCCCCGCGATGGCGCGCTCGGCGCTGGCGGTGGCCACCATGAGGTCGCCGATGGTCTGGCGCAGCGCCGCCTCGTCGCCCTTCAACTGGACGATGCGGCGCGACAGCTTCATCGACGACACGATGGTGGCGACGAGGAGGATCGCGACGAGGCCGTCGGCGGCGAGCGTGACGAGGAGGCTCATGACCGAAAATCCATCTCAGGCGTCGCTTCGGTTGTTCATCGAGGCCTCGTAGGCCTGGAGCGTGGTGCGCGAGCGCCGCAACGGCCGCGTCACCTGCACCGCGATGCTGTCGTCGACGCGCCCGATCCGCCCCTGCGTCAGCGCCCACTCGCCGCAGCGGACCGTGATCAGGTCGCTGGGCTTGGCGTCGAACATCAGCGTGTCGCCGACCTTGAGGGCCATGACGCGCTTCAGCGGCAGCATCATCTCGTGCAGCACCGCCTCCATCGTCATGTCCGCCTGCCAGATCTCGGTGGCGAGGTGCCCCTCCCAGACGTGGTCGCGGCCGAGCTTCTCGCCCATGAAGCTCTGCATGAGCAGTTCACGGATCGGCTCGATCGTGGCGTAGGGGAACAGGATCTGGAGCAGGCCGCCGCGCCCGTCCATGTCGAGGCGCAGGCTGATCAGGATCGCGGCGTTGGCCGGGCGGGTGATCGTGGCGAAGCGCGGGTTGGTCTCGATCCGGTCGATCCCGAACTTGACCGGGGAAAGCGGCTGGAACGACAGCTCGAGGTCGCCGAGGATGATCTCGACCAGGCGCCGCACGAGCTGCATCTCGATCGTCGTGAAGGGCCGCCCGTCGAGCCGGCTCGACGTGCCGCCGCGCTTGCCCCCGAGCAGCAGGTCCAGGGTCGAGTAGGCGAGGTTCGACTCCACCGTCACCAGCCCGGAATTCTCCCAGGCGTCGGCCTTGAACACCCCGAGCAGGGTCGGCAGCGGGATGGCGTTGAGGTAGTCGCCGAAGCGGACGGAGGTGATGTTGTCGAGGGTCACCTCGACGTTGTCCTGGAAGAAGTTGCGCAGCGAGGTCGACAGCAACCGGATCATCCGGTCGAAGACGATCTCCAGCATCGGGAGGCGTTCGTACTGGACGACGCCCGAATCGACGATGGCGCGCACGCCGCCCGCGCCGGATGCGGACAGCTCGCGCAGGGAGAAGCCGACGACGTCGTCGATCTCGTCCTGGCTGAGGATGCGGTCGTTGCCGGCGAGCTCGGGAAGGTTGTCGCTCTCCCCGTCCTCGATCATCGTCGCCCACTCGGCGGCGACGTCGCTGGCGTTGCGGGTGGTGCCCTGCTCGGCGAGCGCCGCGCCCCACTCGTCGGCGAGCGACGCGTCGCCGCCTTCGGCGCCCTGCTCGATCAGGGCCGCCGACCAGTCGTCCTCCACGTTCGGGTCGTCGGGTTCCATGGCGGGCTCGGTTGGGTTGCGGCGCGGGCGGTCTCGGCGGGGTCGTCGGCTACTGGACGATCACGTCCTTGAAGAGCACCGCCTCGACCTTGGCGGGGTAGACCGCGACGTTGACCCGCTTCAGCAACTCCTCGCGGAGGCGGTACATGCCGACCGACCCGGAGATGTCGCTGCTGCGCATGTCGCGCATGTAGACCTGCAGCGCGTCCTCGACGCGGGGCATCAGCGGCTTCACCTCGTTCTCGACCTTGGCGTCCTTGAGCTCGAGTGCGATGCGGAGCTTGGCGAACTTGGCCTTGTCGGAGCCGGGCTCGGGGCTGAGGTTCATCACCATCTCGCGCACGTCGAGGAACACGGACGGCTGCTTCACCTCGGCCTTGTCGGCGGCGTGCTCGGTCTCGGCCTGCGCGGCGGCGCGCTTCTTCATCATGAAGGCGCCCCCTCCCCCGCCGAGGAGCAGCACCGCGGCGGCGGCGATGATCACGAGCTTCTTCTTGCTCTTGGGCGCCTCGGCCTCGCCGGGCGCCCCCTCGACGGCTTCCGCTTTCTTGGGCTTCTTGGCCATGAGCGGTGTTCCGTGGTCCGTCGGCTGATGGCTGGGGTACCCGCCTATCGGGTGCGGGCCGGTTCGAGCCTCCGGTATCGGCCCGCAGGGTTAACGCGGCGTTAAGTCGGCACAATCTGCCGGGTCGGCTTTGCCGACGGTCCGATCCGGTCGTGCCGCAGAAACGTCCCGCACACGGTCAACGCCCTGATCAATCACGCAAAATCCAAAAAGATCGATCTGGCACGGGGGATGCGGATATCCCCTCGCCGCCACCGCGGCACGACGGATCGAGTTCAGATGCAGAATGCCCTCCTCGTCGGCGTATCGAGCCAAATGGCGCTTCAGCGCGAGCTCGACGTCATCGCCAACAACATGGCCAACGTCTCGACCACCGGCTTCAAGGGCCGCTCGACGCGCTTCGAGGAGTACCTCATGCCGACGGCGAGCGCCGACACCTTCTCGGGCGCCGACCGCCGCCTCTCCTACGTGATCGACCAGGGCACGACCCTCGACCTCGGCCAGGGCGCGATCGAGCCGGACGGCAACCCGACCCACGTGGCGATCCAGGGCGAGGCGTTCTTCTCGGTGCAGACGCCGCAGGGCGTGCGCTTCACCCGCAACGGCGCCTTCGAGGTGAGCGCGCAGGGCAACCTCGTCACCAGCGACGGCTACGCCGTGCAGGGCGAGGGCGGACCGATCACCATCAACCCGCAGGAGACCGGCCTCTCGATCGGGCAGGACGGCACGGTCTCGACCAACCTCGGCGTCCGCGGCCGGGTGAAGCTCGTGACCTTCGCCAACCCGCAGAGCCTGAGCAACGCCGGCGCCAACCTCTACGCCTCGACCGCGCAGCCGCAGCCCGCGGGCATCAAGGGCCGCCTCGAATCGGGGGCGCTGGAGAAGTCCAACGTCAAGCCGGTGCTCGAGATGACCCGGCTGATGGACGTCAACCGGACCTACGCGATGGTGTCCAGCGTGATCACGCGGCTCGACGATCTGCGGGGCACGGCGATCCGCCGCCTCGCCGACGTCGCCTGACCGGGAGCTAGACGATGCGCGCGCTCTACGCCGCCGCCACAGGCATGGCGGCCCAGGAACTCAACGTCCAGGTCATCTCGAACAACATCGCCAACCTTCGCACCACCGGGTACAAGCGCCAGCAGCCGCACTTCCAGGATCTGCTCTACCAGAACCTGCGCCGCGCCGGCGCCTCGACCTCGGACCAGAACACGCAGCTGCCGGCGGGCCTCGCCATCGGCTCGGGCGTGAAGACGGTGTCGACCGCCCGCATCATGTCGCAGGGCACGCTGACCTCGACGGAGAAGGACTACGACGTCGCGATCCGCGGCGAGGGCTTCTTCCGGGTGACGATGCCGGACGGCCGTACCGCCTACAGCCGCGACGGCTCGTTCGACCTGTCGGCGCAGGGGCAGCTCGTGACCCGCGACGGCTATCTCGTCGATCCCGGCGTCACCGTGCCGAACACCGCCACCGCCGTCACCATCAGCGCCACCGGCGCCGTGCAGGCGACGCTGCCGGGGCAGACCGCGCCGCAATCGCTCGGCCAGTTCCAGCTCGCCCGCTTCGTCAACAAGACCGGCCTCGAGTCGATCGGCGACAACTTGTTCATCGAGACCGCGGCCTCCGGCCCGGCGGTCGCCGGGCTGCCCGGCGGCGAGGGCTTCGGCAACCTCCAGCAATCCTACCTGGAGGAGGCGAACGTGAACGCCGTCACCGAGATCTCCTCCCTGATCGCGGCCCAGCGCGCCTACGAGATGAACTCGAAGGTCGTGACCGCCGCCGACCAGATGCTCTCCACCACCTCGCAGATGTTCCGCAGCTAGCGCCGCCCGGAGCCCGACGGTCATGTCCCATTCCTTCGCCTACGACGAACCGAGCCGCGAGGCCGACCTGCGGCCGATCACGCGCCGCGTCGCCCTGCGCACCGCACCGCTCGGCCTGCCCGTGCTGGTGCGCGCCGCGCTCGCCTTCCTCGCGCTGGCCATGCTCGGCGCCTACACCCTGCCGGCGCTCGCCGACGAGCCGATGCGCCTGCGCGGCGACGTCACCGCCCGCGGCGATGTCCTCACCCTCGAAGACCTCGTCGAGGGCGCGCCCGCGTCGGCGGCCAAGCGCCCGCTGTTCCGGGCGCCGGCGCTGGGCGCCACCGGCACGATCCAGGCGCGCCGCATCGCCGAGGCGGTGGCGGCCCTGAACCTCGGCGCCGTCGAGACCGGCGGCCGGCTCCAGGTGGCCGTGCAGCGCGCCGCCCGGCGGGTCGGCGCGCAGGAGATCGAGGCGGCGCTCCGCCGTGCCCTCCAGACCGCCTACGGCGTCGACGAGAAGTCGGTGAGCGTGCGCCTCGACGGCGACGGACCGATGCTGCTGGCCCCGATCGACCTCGACGGCCAGATCGTCGCCCTCGACCTCAACTACGATCCGCGCTCGCGCCGCGTCGGCGGACTGATGACGCTGGGCGAGCGCCAGGCCTCGCTGCGGGTGACCGGCGTGGTCATCGAGATGCGCGACGTGGCGATCGTCAACCGCACGCTCAACCGCGGCGAGCCGGTCACCGCCGCCGACCTGACCATCGAGCGCCGCCCGCGCGAGGGCGCGCCCTCGGACGCGCTCGCCTCGGGCGCGACGCTGGTCGGCGAGGTCGCGCAGCGCACGCTGAGCCAAGGCGCGGTCCTGCGGAACGGCGACACCGCCCCGCCGGAACTCGTCGCCCGCGGCGAGGCCGTGACCATCGTCTACGAATCGCCCGGCATCAGCCTGGCGATGCGGGGCCAGGCGACCGACGCGGGCCGCATGGGCGCCACCGTCAACGTCATCAACATGGCCTCGAAGAAGGTCCTCCAGGCGGTGGTGATCGGTCCGGGCCGCGTCTCGGTCGGCCCCGCACCGCTCCAGCGGCAGGCGAGCGCCGAAGCGCCGACCTCCGTCCGCTGACCGCCATCCTCGACAATCCAGGCAGAGCCGATCCGATGCGTCATCTCCCGCGCCGCCGCTTCCTGCGCCAGCCCCTGCCGCTCGCCGCCGCGCTCGTCGCCTGCGCCGGCCTCGGGGCCTGCAACACCGTCGACCGGCTCTCGAACGTCGGGGCGCAGCCGGCGCTCTCGGCGATCGAGGACCCGACCGCCCAGGCCGGCTACAAGCCCGTCCGCCTGCCGATGCCCGACGTGCAGCCGGTCTCGTATGCGCCGAACTCCCTGTGGCGCACCGGCTCGCGCGCCTTCTTCAAGGACCAGCGCGCCGCGCGGATCGGCGACCTCGTCACCGTGAAGGTGAACGTCACCGACCAGGCCAACATCTCCAACGAGACCAAGCGCTCGCGCAGCAACACCGAGAACTTCGGCCTGCCGAACGTCGGCGGCCTGGAGAAGAACGCCGCGGTGCTCGCCGCCGGCGTCTCGCCCGACAAGCTGCTCGCCGCCACGTCCAGCTCCTCCAACGACGGCGTCGGGTCGGTCCAGCGCAACGAGACCGTGTCGACCAACGTCGCCGCGATCGTCACGCAGGTTCTGCCGAATGGCAACCTCGTGGTCGAGGGCAAGCAGGAGATCCGGATCAACTTCGAGGTGCGCGAACTCGTCGTGGCCGGCGTTGTCCGCCCGGAGGACATCGAGTCGGACAACACCATCGAGTCGACGAAGATCGCGCAGGCCCGCATCGCCTATGGCGGCCGCGGCCAGATCACCGACGTCCAACAGCCGCGCTACGGCCAGCAGATCGTCGACATCCTGCTGCCGTTCTGATCGCCAGCAAGACGATCAGGTGGGCTCGATCATGTGTGCTCGGTGCCGGGCCGGTTGGGGCGCGGCGCCTCGCCATGGTTCGCGACGAAGGCGGAGCGGCTGGGGTCGTGCTTCTTCTGCGCGACGCGCGTGCGCTGCCAGACGGCGATCACCGTCGCGACCACGATGGTCCCGATGGCGAGGACCGGAATCAGAACATCGTTGCTCATGGAGGTGCCTTCCGATGATGTCATCGGATCAAGCACCGTCGAGCCCGTCGGTTCCAGGGCTCGACGTCGCATCTCGGGCAGTCCGGACCAGTCGAGACGGCGCTGTTACTGGACAAACCGATGCCGCATCGCAACAAAACTCAGTCGTCGCGGTAGACGCGCTCGCGGCGTTCGTGGCGCTCCTGCGCCTCCAGCGACAGCGTCGCGATCGGTCGTGCATCGAGCCGGCGCAGCGAGATCGGCTCGCCGGTCTCCTCGCAATAGCCGTAGGACCGGTCCTCGATCCGTGCCAGCGCCGCGTCGATCTTGCCGGTGAGCTTGCGCTGCCGGTCGCGGGCCCGCAGCTCGATCGCCCGGTCGGTCTCCGAGGAGGCGCGGTCCGCGAGGTCGGGGTGGTTCTCGTTCTCGCTCTGCAACGCAACGAGGGTGTCCTGCGCCTCGCGCAGGATGTCGCTCTTCCAGCCGAGCAGCTTGCGCCGAAAATACTCGCGCTGACGCTCGTTCATGAAGGGCTCGTCGTCGGACGGAACGTAGCCGTCCTCCAGCGTCACCTTCGCCATTCGTCGCCCTTCCATAGTCCCGTACGGCCGGTCCGCGGCGATCATTGCCTGCCGTATAGTCGAGGTGGATTGCTGCTACAACGCACCCACGTGCCGACGTCCGCACCTGCACGCGCTGCGCCAATTGATGCGGCAAAGACGCCACGGTGCGCGGCGACGAATCGAGGTTGATGTGCTCAACCCGGGATCGCCGGCCGAGCCCGCAGGCGATTGACTGCCGCGGCGATGGCGTCGGCGAGCGGCCGGGCGACCGGGAGCCGGTAATGGCTCTGGTCGAAGAACAGCGCGTCGTCGTGCGATTCGGGGGTGTCGCGGCGCTCGTCGAGCATGGCGCTGCGCGGGTGCGACGCCAGCGCCGCCGCGATCGCGGCCTTGCAGGCCTGCTCGGCTGCGGCGCGGCGCGTGCCCGGCCGCGGCAGGGCGGAGGCGTGGATGGGCGGGAACACCATCACGACCGGCGTCTCCGCTGGGACGCGGGCGAGGATCGTGGCAAGCCGCGCGGCCGCGGGGAACGGGCCGGCCCTGTGCGGCTCGGGCGTGTCCGGCGTCGCCGCCCCCGCGCCGGGCGCCGGGCGCGCGTCGCCGGCGAAGCCGAGCTTGAGGTAATCCGGCTCGTAGTTCCACCAGCCGTCGGCGGGGGCGACGGGACGCGCCCGGCGTAGCAGCCATCCGATCCGGCCGACGACCTCCTGCGCCACGTTGAAGCGCAGCAGGCCGAGCGCGTAGGCGACGGGGTCGCGCTCCAGCAGCCAGAACGGGAACGGCTTGCCCGGCGGCAGCGCCGGGTCGTCGGTGCACCAGAAGTCGTCGGCCGCCATCACCAGGGCTGCCGGCGTGGGATGGTGGCGCAGGTACCAGTCGAGGATCAGCAGCTGCTCGCCCGGTCCGGTCGCGGGCACGGAGAGCTGCACGAACGGGATGCTGGTAGCGGCCGCAAGGCGAGCGGGCTCGACGAGCTGGATGTGCGAGTTGCCGAGGATCGCACCTGAAAACGCCGGGTCGCGCCCGCGGACGGCCAGAGCCGTGCGTGGCCCCTGCGGCCGGACGGCGCCGACGGAGAACAGCCGCGACCGCCCGCTGTCGTAGGGGTCGATCGCGACGGCGAGCGCGAGGTAGCCGGACAGGATCGCGACCGCCGCGATCACGGCGGTGCGGGCGAAGGCGGACCAGGCCGTGGCAGGCGACGGGCTGCGCATCGGCTCAGAACTGGAAGTAGATGAAGTCGTAGTTGCCGTCGTCGCCGATCTTCAGCAGCACGACGACGAAGAGCAGCGCGAAGGCGGCGGCGATCAGCCGGCTCGGCGGCAGGCGGTGGACCGCCGCCCAGGCGCTCGGCCCGACCGTCGCCACGGCGGCCGCCACCGCGATCGTCCGCCACTTGAAGCCGGTGCCGGCGGGGCCGAGGCCGAACAGGCCCTTGAACACGATCAGCGCCGCCTCGAAGCTGGTGGCGCGGAACAGCACCCAGGTCAGCGCGACGAAGAGGAAGGTCAGCGTCCAACCGACCACGCCCGGCATCCGCAGGCTCGCCCGGCGGAAAAGGATGCCCGCGCCGAGGCCGGCCCCGTGCAGCGCCCCCCAGGCGACGAAGGTCAGCCCGGCCCCGTGCCAGAGGCCGCCCAGCGTCATCGTGGCGAACAGGGCGCCGACCTGGATCGCGAGGCCGCGGCGGTTGCCGCCGAGCGGGATGTAGAGGTAGTCGCGCAGGAACCGCGACAGGGTCATGTGCCAGCGCCGCCAGAACTCGCGCAGCGACGCCGACCGGTACGGCACGTCGAAGTTCTGCGGCAGCACCAGCCCGAACAGCAGCGCGATGCCGAGCGCCA
This sequence comes from Methylobacterium cerastii, assembly GCF_022179125.1. Taxonomy (GTDB): domain Bacteria; phylum Pseudomonadota; class Alphaproteobacteria; order Rhizobiales; family Beijerinckiaceae; genus Methylobacterium; species Methylobacterium cerastii. Next base: position 40,047 of record NZ_BPQG01000025.1, on the reverse strand, counting down.
TGTCGGTGTAGCCGGAGAAGTCGAAGTAGATCTGGAAGGTGAACCCCAGGGTCGCCTGCCAAGCCTCCGCCATCGTCACCGCCTTGCCAGCGGCGGCGGCCTGGAACACCGGGTTGACGTAGCCGGCGAGCGGATCGCCGAAGAACACCTTCTTCGACAGGCCGACGACGAGCAGCATCAGGCCGCGCCCGATCCGCTCCGCCGCGTCCGGGCGCGCGTAGGGGCGCTCGTCGAACTGGTGCATGATCTCGCTCCAGCGCACAAGCGGGCCGGCGAGAACCTGCGGGAAGAAGGCGATGTAGAGCGCGTACTTGGTCAGCCCGAAGGCGGGCGCGCGGCCGGCCCGCAGGTCGGTCAGGTACATGATGTGGTGGAAGGTGAAGAACGAGATCCCCAGTGGCAGCACCCAGCCGAGCCGCGGTGCCTCGACGCCTGGAACCAGGCTGGCGAGGTCGGCGAAGAAGTCGAGGTACTTGAACAGCGCCAGCACGGCGAGGTTGGCGGCGATCGCCGCCGGGATCAGCCAACGGACCGGCGCCCGGACGAAGGCGCGGGCGACGAGCCAGTTCGCCAGGATCGAGCCGAGCAGCAGCGGCACGAACCGCACGTCCCACCAGCCGTAGAACACGAACGACAGCAGCACGAGCAGCGGCAGCCGCCAGCCCGGCCGACGACGCTCGACGAGGGCGTGCAGAGCGAGCGCCGCAGGGAGGAAGACGAGGAGGAAGACGAAGGAGTTGAACAGCATCGGCCAGGGCGGCGCGGCGGGGGACACCGCGACGGGCGGTCGTGCCGTCGGGCGGCCGCCTTGTCGGGGATCGGCCGGATCGCGTCAATCGATGCGGCGGCGCCTCAAGCCCCCGGACGGGTCGCGAGGTCGAGGGTGGTGGCCGTTCCGACCAGCACGGCGCGGATGCGGCTGTCGAGGCTGTCGGTGAGTTGGTCGACCCGCAGGTGCACCGTGCTTCCGGAATCCGAGCCCGTGACCCACAGGTCGTAGTTGAGCCCCTCGCGCCGGAGATGGCTGAGCAGCCGCTCCGATCCGATGCGAACGGCCTCGTTGTTCAGGGTGATGCAGCGCGCGTCCATGCCGTCTCCGATTGATCCGGAGAGTAACGCACGAACAGGGCCTATCGATCGCTCGGTAGGCGCTACCGAGGATTAAAGTCATCGACAGCGTGAACGACGCCCTCAGCGCGCAGCATAGGTGTGGTCTGCGGCGGGAAAGCGTCCGGAGCGGACTTCGTCGGCGTAGGTGCGCACCGCCTCCTCGATGTGGGCGCGCAGCGAGCCGAAGCTCTTCACGAACTTCGGCGCCTTGTCGCTCAAACCGAGCATGTCCTCGAGCACCAGGATCTGGCCGTCGCAGGCCGCGGACGCGCCGATGCCGATCGTCGGGGCGGTCACCGTCGGCGACAGCGCGATGGCGTTGGCCACGGGCTCGACGATGCCCTCCAGCACGATCGCGAACGCGCCGGCCTCGCTGATCGCGCGGGCATCCTCCATCAGAATGCGCTCGCCGTCCGGCCCACGGCCCTGCACGCGAAAGCCGCCCATGGTGTTCACCGATTGCGGCGTCAGGCCGATATGGCCCATCACGGGGATGCCGCGCTGGGTCAGGAACGCGACGGTGTCGGCGAATCGCGCGCCGCCCTCCATCTTGATCGCGCCGGCGCCGGTCTCCTTCAGCACACGCGCGGCGTTCAGGAAGGCCTGCTCGCGCGAGGCCTCGTAGGACCCGAACGGCATGTCGACGACCACGAGGGCCTGGGAGGTGCCGCGGATCACCGCCTGAGCCTGGAGGATCATCATCTCCAGGGTGACCGGCAGGGTCGATTCCATGCCGTGCATCACCATGCCGAGCGAGTCGCCGACCAGGATGAAGTCGCAATACGGATCGAGGATGCTGGCGGTGTGGGCATGGTAGGCGGTGAGCGCGATGATCTTGCGCCCTTCGGCCTTCCGCTTGGCGAGATCCACCGCCATCACGCGCCGCGATTGCACGACCTGCGACATGGCCTCGAACTCCGTTTGTCTTGGCGCGGCCGTCGGGAACGGTCCGGAACGCGATGCAGATCGGGAACGCCTGCACGTCCCTCATATAGGCTGCCGCGCGACAGGAATCCCGCTCGCGGTGCTCTTCGACCGGCTCACGCGTTCACACATCGCGGCGGATGAAGCGGGGGGGGGTCCCCTCTCCCCGCCCGCGGGGAGAGGCCCGGCTGCACCTCGTCGTGCAGCCGGGAAGCGAGAGGCGAAGCCGAAGCGGCGGTGAGGGGGAGGTGCCGGATGGGGCTCTTGCGTCGAGTCCCCCTCACCTTCGGCTGCCGCCTCGCTTTGTCGACGACACGGTCGACAAAGCCCTCTCGCCGCGTGCGGGGAAAGGGGATGCGCGCCTGCCGAGCCGACCGTTACGGGGATGCGTCAGAACGATCGGGCTCCATCGAATCGGCGCCGCGTCGTGATCTCCGCGGTTCAGCGGGCGGACGACCGCTCCCCTGCCGCAGGGTCGGCCGCCCATTCCGCATCCTGCCGGATCACAGCGGTGTCGTGCTTGTCCTGCCAGCCCTCGATGCCGTCGGGGAACCAGTGCACGGCGGTGTAGCCCTGCTGGACCAGGCGCTTGCCGGCGTTCCAGCTGCCCCAGCAATCGGGATGGCAGAAGGTGACGATGGGCTTCCCCTTGTCGCCGCCGGTCAGCGCCGCGACCCGCTTCAGGAACAACGCCTCGCGTTCGGCCGCGAGCGGTGCCGCGCCCGCGTTCGGCATCCAGACGGCACCGGGCACGGAGCGGTGGGCCGGCAGCCAGGGCCGGTCGGCCGGGAAGTTCGCCGGCTTGCGGTCGGCGAGCGCGACGTCGATCAGCACCGGCGCCTTCGCCATGAGCGCGTCGAGTCCGGCGATGTCGACCACGACGGCACCGCTCAAGGTCTTGGGGGTGTAGCCCTGCTGCACGCCCTCGTGCAGGCCCGCCGGCTCCGGCACGTCCACCGGCGAGTCGGCCGGCGCGGCCGCGAGGAATCCCGCGGCCAGAAACACCGTGGCGAGGCGGATCAGGCGATGGTCCCGGCCCGCGCGCATCAGTTGCTCGGGCTCGGCGCGTTGAAGCTGTGCTCCCAGCTGCCGCCCTGGCTGTCGGAGGCCGCGACCTTGATCGGCTTGCCCGGCTCCGGCACCAGACCGAAGTTGATCACCGGGTTCGAGGCGATCGAGATGTCCCCGTCCATGGTGAAGACCACCTTGTCGCCGGCGGTGACGACGAGCTTGTTGATGTAGCGTGCCGGCGTGTAGTCGCGGGTCACCTGGTTCATCTGCATGCCCGAGAAGTTCGGGTGGCGGATCATCAGCGTCGCCTCGATCGGCTTGCCGGCCTGCGCCTCGCCCGAGAACTTCATCCGCATGTCGCCCATGCCCTTCATCGCCTCCTCGTCGCTCATGCCCATCGGGGCCGAGCAGCCCCCGGAGGCCTTCACGAACTTCACCGCCTCGTAGAGGCCGCCGTCCTTCGTCTCGGCGACGGCGTGGACGTTGGTGTAGTTGTTGACGCGCACCCGGAGCTTCAACTCGCTCGGGTCGCCGGCCGGGCCGAAGGTGAAGTGCGCGGCATAGGGCGACGGGTTGTCGTCGATGACGAAGTGCACCGCCTTGATCTTGTCCTTCTCGGGCATGGTCAGGGTGATCGGCACCAGCGCCGCGTCCATCGCGCGGTTCGGCGCGTCGATCTGGATCAGCGTATCGGTCGGCTGGATCTTGCGGTCGCCGAACACCGACTTGGCGATCTCCTGCCAGCGCGCCGTGCGCTCGGCGTCGGTGTCCGAGGCGCCGGCCGCCAGGACCGGCCCACGGACGGCGGGGCCGGCGAGGATGGCGACCGACAGGCCGAGGCTCAGGATCAAAGAAAGGGCGGGCTTCATGGCGTTCCTCCGGTCGGATGAAAGATAAATCGGCTCGAGCCTCATTCCCACTCGAGCTCCTTGTAGGCCTCGGTGACGTTGCGGCCGTTGTAGCTGTCGAACAGGTCCCACTGTCCGCGCTCGGATTGCGCGACGGTCCGGACCGCCTTCTCGATCGACACGTCGGCGGCGATGGCCTTGCGGGTCTCGTCGCGCAGCGTGGTCAGGTAGCGGGACAGCGCGTCGAGGCCGGGCGCCAGATCGACGGAGACCGGGCCGTGGCCGGGGACGGCGCGGGTCGCGCCCGAGGCCCGCAGGCCCTCGACCTCCTTCAGCCAGCCGTTGAGGTTGCCGTCGAGCGACGGGATGCGCCCGACCGAGAGAAGGTCGCCGGTGAACAGCAGGCCGCTGGCGCTGTCGACCATCGAGAGGTCGCACGAGGTGTGCGCGGTCGCATGCGCGGTGAAGCGCAGTTTGCGGTCGCCGAGGTCGACCTCGGCGCCGTCCTTCACCTCCTGCGTCGGGTAGACGACGCTGCCAGCCTTGTCGGCGCCGAGGATGTCGACCAGGCGCTGGCGATAGTAGTCGCCCCGCGCGTCGAGGGCTTCGCGCAGGCGCGCATGGCCGATGACGTTGGGCTTGTCGGCCATGAAGGCGGCGGCGCCGAAGCAATGGTCGGGGTGGACGTGCGTGATGACCACGTGCCGGATCGGCTTCGACGTGCGCTTCACGATCTCGGCGCGAAGCCATTGCCCGTCGGCGAGGCTGCCGCCGGATTCGGTGACGAGCACGCCGTCCCTGCCGACGACGAAGCCGATGTTGGCGATGGCGTCGTCGTTCTCGGGCGTCGCGTCGGCGTTCGGCCCGCGGCGCATGAAGATGCCGGGGCCGACCTCCTCCATCGCGAAGGAGTCGGCGGAGAACCCCGGCTTCGGCAGGCAGCACAGGCAGAACCCGCCGAACAAGGCGGCGCGGCGCGACAGCACGGCCTTCATCGGGCGCACCCTTCGCGGCTCGCTTCGGCGTGGCGCTGGACCGTTCCCGGCATGCCGGTCTCCCTGAATTATTCTTCCAACCATCTAGTAGGTAGATTTCTCGGTCGTCAAGTGGCAAGACGGCGGGAGGCGCCGGCCGGCGGCGCGCTTTCGACACGGCGTTCGACCCCACGATGCGAGACACCCGCACCGAGTTGCTGATCCAGGCCGAGACGCTGGTGCGCGGGCGCGGCTGGTCGGGCTTCAGCTACGCCGACCTCGCCGAGGCGGTCGGCATCCGCAAGGCCAGCATCCACCATCACTTCCGCACCAAGGACGACCTCGGCGCGGCGCTGGTGGCGGCCTACGGCGAGCGCTACGACGCGGCGTTGGCCGAGATCCTGAGCGCGCACCCGGCCGGGATCGACCGGATCGCGGCCTACGGGCGGCTCTACCTCGGCGGCGTCGAGCAGGGCCTCGGCTGCCTGTGCGCGGCGCTGGCCACCGAGGGGGACGCGCTGCCCGAACGCCTGCGCGCCGACGTCGTCGCGTTCTTCGCCCGCCACGTGTCCTGGCTGGAGCAGGTGTTTCGCGACGGCGCGGCGGACGGAAGCATCCGCCCCGACCTCGATCCCGCGACTCACGCCCGGCTGGTGGTGGCGACGCTCGAAGGGGCTCTTCTGCTGGAACGCCTGCTCGGCGGGCCGGACGCTTTTGCCGGAACGCTGACGGCGCTCACCGAGCGCCTGCGCTGACGCGAATGCCGATCGCGCGCTCGACGAAGTCGGCGCGGAGCCGGCCATACCGTGCCCGTCGCCGGCCATGACGGCCGAGACGCCCCGCAGATTCAAGTCTTCTTTACCATGCAAGGATAGGCATAAAATCACGTCGTCCGATGTGAGCCGAACCCGATGTCCGTTGCCGCCTCGAAGATCGTCGGCCCACAGCGAACCGAGCCCGCCGCGTCGGCTCCGACGCTCGCGACGATTTCGGCGCTGACCGCAGGCGTCGGCCGGGTCGCGCACGAGAAGATCGGCCGCATCCACCAGATCACCGCGCAGGCCAAGATTTTGGCGCTGAACGCGCTGATCGAGGCCGCCCACGCCGGGGAGCACGGCAGGGGGTTCTCCGTGGTGGCGCAGGAGGTCCGCGGGATCGGCGCCGAGATCGAGGCCCTCGCCCGCGAATTGGAGACGCAGCTTTCGGGGCATATCGACGAGCTCGGTCGCACCGTCGGGGCGATGGCCGTCCAGGCGCGGGGTGAGCGCATGGTCGACCTCGCGCTGAACGCGATCGAGCTGACCGACCGCAACCTCTACGAACGCACCTGCGACGTGCGCTGGTGGGCGACGGACGCCGCCGTGGTCGCCTGCGTCGCCGAGCCCGACCCGGCCGCGGCGGCGCATGCCGGGCAGCGCCTCGGCGTGATCCTCTCGGCCTACACGGTCTACCTCGACCTCTGGGTGTGCAACCGGCACGGCCGCATCCTCGCCGTCGGGAGGCCGGACCGCTATCCCGACGCCCGCGGCGCCAGCGTCGCGAACGAGCCGTGGTTCCGCAAGGCCCTCGCCCTGCCCGACGGCGACGCCTACCTCGCCGGCAACGTGCGCCGCGAGCCGCGCCTCGGCGGCGCGCAGGTGGCGACCTACTGCGCGAGCATCCGCGACGGCGGCCGGGCCGACGGCGCCCCAATCGGCGTGCTGGCGATCCATTTCGACTGGGAGCCGCAGGCGCGCGCGATCGTGGCCGGCATCCGGGTCTCGCCGCAGGATCGCGCCCGCACGCGGGTGCTGCTGGTGGACGCGGACCGCCGGGTGCTCGCCGCCTCCGACGAGCGCGGCGTCCTCACCGAGACCCTGGCGTTCGATCCGAAGGGCGGCGCCAGCGGCGTCGCGCACGGCGCGTCCGTGACGGCCTTCCACCGCACCCCCGGCTACGAGACCTACGAAGGCCTCGGCTGGTACGGCGTCATCGTCCAGTCCGTGTGATCAGGGCGCGTCGGCCACGAACCGCGCATAGCCCGAGGCCCGCAGCGCGCAGGCCGGGCAGGTGCCGCAGCCGTAGCCCCAGGCGTGGCGCGCTCCGCGCTCGCCGAGGTAGCAGGTGTGGCTGTCCTCGACGATGAGGTCGACCAGCGCCCGCCCGCCCAGGCGCTCGGCCATGCGCCAGGTCTCGGCCTTGTCGAGCCACATCAACGGGGTGTGCAGCACGAAGCGCCGCTCCATGCCGAGGTTCAGCGCCACCTGCAGCGCCTTGATGGTGTCGTCGCGGCAATCCGGGTAGCCGGAATAGTCGGTCTCGCACATGCCGCCGACGACGTGGCGCAGGCCCCGGCGGTAGGCGAGCGCGGCGGCGAAGGTGAGGAAGACGAGGTTGCGGCCGGGCACGAAGGTGTTCGGCAACCCGCCGGCCTCGAACCCGATCGCCGTCTCGCGGGTCAGCGCCGTCTCCGAGACCTGGCCCAGGGCGTCCAGCGCCAGGGTGTGGTCTTCGCCGAGCCGTTCGGCCCAGTCCGGGCGGATGCGCACGAGGCCGTAGCGCAGCGTCGCGCGCCCGTCGAGTTCGATCCGGTGGCGCTGGCCGTAATCGAAGCCCAGCGTCTCGACGTGGGCGTAGCGGTCGAGCGCCCAGGCGAGGCAGGTCGCGGAATCCTGCCCGCCCGAGAACAGCACCAGCGCGCGGTCGTCAGTCACCCGCATACTCCGCCCAGGACATCGGCGTCTCGAACACCTTCACCGCGGAGAGCCCCGGCAGGCCCTCCTTCGTGCGCTGCCAGATCCACGCCGCGATGTTCTCGGCGGTCGGGTTCTCGAGCCCCGCGACCTCGTTGAGGCAATAATGGTCGAGCTGGAGCAGCACCGGCGCGAAGATCGCCTCCATGTCGAAGAAGTCCACCACCCAGCCGGTGCGCGGGTCGACCGGGCCGGAGACCGTCAGCTCGACGCGATAGGAATGCCCGTGCATCCGGTGGCAGCGATGGGTCTCGGGGACGTTCGGCAGGCGGTGGGCCGCCTCGAAGGTGAAGGCCTGGGTGATCTTCATGGCCCTACTCCCCCGAACCCGAATGGCCCTTGTCCGACACGCCGGCCTGCTCGAACGTCGCCATGTCGCGATGGCAGGCGAGCGCGCCCTTGAGCAGGCCCATCGCCATGCCGGCGCCCGAGCCTTCGCCGAGCCGCATACCCAGCGCCAGCAGCGGCACCAGCCCGAGCCGGTCCAGCACCTCGGCGTGGGCGCCTTCGGCCGAAACGTGGCCGGCGAGGCAATGGTCGAGCGCGCGCGGGTCGAGCGCGTGCAGCACCGCGGCGGCGGCGGTGGCGACGTAGCCGTCGAGCACCACCGGCACGCGCTGCAGCCGCGCGGCGAGGATCGCGCCGGCCATCGCCGCGACCTCGCGGCCGCCGAGCCGCCGCAGGATCTCGAGCGGATCGTCGAGATGCCCGGCATGGTGGGCGAGCGCCGCCTCCACCGCGGCCACCTTCCGCACGACGCCGGCATCGTCCAGGCCGGTGCCGCGCCCGACCCAATGCGCGGGCTCGCCACCGAACAGGGCGGCGTAGAGCGCGGCCGCGATCGTGGTGTTGCCGATGCCCATCTCGCCGATGCCGACGCAATCGGTGCCGGCGGCGACTGCCTCCATGCCGAAGGCCATGGTCGCGACGGTGGCCTTCTCGTCGAGGGCGGAAGCCTCGGTGATGTCGCCGGTGGGCAGGTCGATGGCGAGGTCGAACACCTTGAAGCCGAGGCCGTAGGCGGCGCAGATCTGGTTGATCGCCCCGCCGCCCGCGGCGAAGTTCTCGAGCATCTGGCGGTTCACCGCATCGGGAAAGGCCGAGACGCCGCGCTTCGTCACCCCGTGGCTGCCAGCGAAGACGCAGACCAGCGGCCGGTCCAGCGTCGGCATCGGTTTGCCCTGCCAGGCGCCGAGCCAGGCGACGAGCTGCTCCATCCGCCCCAGCGCTCCGGCGGGCTTCGTGAGGCGCGCCTCGCGCGCGGCGATCGCGCCGGTGGCCTCCCAGTCGGGGCCGGGCATCGTCTCGATCAGGCGGCGGATATCCGCGAACGGGCTCGGGTCGGTCATCGGGTCCGAAGGATTGTTGTGGGCGGGCCGTCCGCGGGTGGGCGGGCGCGCCGGTCCGGCGAGCTATAGTGGGACCGGGCGCGCGGGTGAAGGCTGCGCGCGCCAAGGCCATTGCGAGCGAAGGCGGCGTGATGCTGGGCGAACCGTTCCGCGGCGAGGCCGACTGGCCCGGCCGCGACCTCCTGCACGATCTGGCGGCGTGCCTGCGCTTCTACTCGCGCCTGCCGCTGCCGCCCTTCCCGGGCGAGCCCGATCCGCATGCGGTCCCCGACTTCCGGACGATCCCGCGGATGCTGCCGCTGGCCGGGCTGATCCTGGCGCTGCCGCCGGCTTTGGTGCTGCTCGCCGGCTGGTGGATCGACCTCGGACCCTTCGTCGCGGCGACGCTCGCCGTCGCGGTCGCGGTGATGCTCACCGGCGCCCTGCACGAGGACGGCCTGGCCGACGTCGCCGACGGGTTCGGCGGCGGCGCGACGCCGGAGCGCAGCTTGGAGATCATGAAGGACAGCCGCATCGGCGCCTATGGCGGCGTCGCGTTGATGCTGTCGTTGGCGCTGCGGATCGGCGCCCTCGCCACGCTGCTCGACCGGACCGGCACCGCCGCCGCCACCGGGCTCGCGCTGGCCGCGATCCTCTCGCGGGTCGCAGCCCTCGCGCCGATGGTGCTGCTGTCGCCCGCCCGGCCCTCGGGTCTGTCGGCCGCGGTCGGCCGCCCGACCCGCGCGACCGCGGGCACCGCCGTCGCGCTCGGCCTCGCCCTGGCGCTGCTCGCCGTCCCGCTCGGCCTGCCCTTGGCCGGCATCCTCGCGATGGTGGTGTTGGCGCCGCTCGCGTCGCTCGCCCTCACCTGGGTCGCCCAGCGCAAGATCGGCGGACAGACCGGCGACGTGGTCGGCGCCTGCCAGCAAGTCGCCGAGATCGCCGCGCTGCTGGCGCTGCTCGCCACGGTCTGAGCTTGATCGCCGGCCCTCGAAACGGGCATGGACGCGGGATGAACGCGCCTGTGACAACGCCATCCGCCAAAGCCTCGAGCCCGTGCACCAAGGTCTGCGTCCTCGATGGGCCGAGCGGCCTCTGCATCGGGTGCGGCCGGACGCGCGACGAGATCGGCCTGTGGGGCTCCCTGTCCGAGCCGCGCCGCCGCGCGATCATGGCCGGGCTGCCGACGCGTCTCGTGGAAGCCGGGCTCGCGCCCACGCAGGCGCCCGCATGACGATCCTCGCGCTGGTCGCGATCGGCCTCGTGGTCGCCGTGCTCGTGGCCACCGACGGCGGCCGGATCGCGGGGGCGATCGAGCCCGATCAGCTCGCCGGCCTCGCCTGGGGCGCCGGCATCCTCGCGCTGGTGGTCGCCGGGTTCTGGCGCCAGTTCGCCGCCGCGCCGGGCAAGAACCTGCAGGCGCTGCTGCTCTGGTGCGGCCTCGGTCTCGCCTGCGTCGTCGGCTACGTCTACCGCGAGCCGCTGCAGGAGATCCAAGCCGGCGTCATGGGCGCCCTGCGCCCGGGCACCCCGGCGATCGGCCCCGGCGGCACCGTGACGATCACCCGCCGGTCGCACGGCGTCTTCGGCGTCGACGCGCGCGTCAACGGGCAGAACCAGAGCTTCGCCTTCGACACCGGCGCCAGCGCTGTGGTGCTGACCGCGGAGAGCGCCGACGCCCTCGGCATCCGCCCGGAACCCGGCGCCTTCACCACCCGCGTCTCCACGGCGAACGGCGTCGCCTACGCCGCACCGGCCACCCTCGAGTCCCTCGCCGTCGGCCCGATCACGGAACGGCGCGTGCCGGCGCTCGTCGCCAGGCCGGGCGCCCTCGATGGCAACCTCCTCGGCCAGAGCTTCCTGACGCGACTCGCCGGCTACGAGGTCCGCGGCGACCGGCTGATCCTGCGCGGGCGCTGACGCCGCCGCGGAGGCCGATCAGGCGGCGTCCCGCTCCGGCATCTCGCGCGAGACCATCGCCACCGCGGCACGCAGGGTCGCGAGGTCGGCTGTCGCCTCGACGCCGGCGGTGGAGAGATGGCGCCGGTACGCCCGCGCGCCCGGCCGCCCGTTGAAGAGGCCGAGCATGTGCCGGGTGATGGCGTGGAGCCGTTCGCCGCCAGCGAGTGTCGCCGCGACATAGGGGGCGTAGGCCTCGACCGCCTCGAACGCGTCCGCGACCGGCGCCGGCGTGCCGAACAGCTCGGGATCGACGGCGATCAGCCCAGCGGGCTCGCCGTAGGCCGCGCGCCCGACCATGACCCCGTCGAGGATCGAAAGGTGCGCCTTCGCCTCCGCCACGGTGGCGATACCGCCGTTCACCGCGATGGGCAGGGCGGGACGCGCCCGCTTGAGCCGCACCACCCGGTCGTAGTCGAGCGGTGGCACGTCGCGGTTCTCCTTGGGCGACAGGCCCTTGAGCCAGGCCTTGCGCGCATGGACGATCAAGCCGTCGACGCCGGCCGCGACCAGCGCGTCGGCGAGCGCGTCCAGCGCGGCTTCCGGGTCCTGCTCGTCCACGCCGATCCGGCACTTGACCGTCACCGGCACGCGCACCGCCGCCTTCAACGCCGCGACGCAATCACCGACATGCTCGGGCTCCAGCATCAGGCAGGCGCCGAAGCGGCCGTTCTGCACCCGGTCCGACGGGCAGCCGACGTTGAGGTTGATCTCGTCGTAGCCGTAGCCTTCGGCGATCCGCGCCGCCTCGGCGAGGTCGCCCGGCTCGGAGCCGCCGAGTTGCACCGCCACCGGATGCTCGACGTCGGAAAAGCCGAGCAGGCGCGCCCGCGGCCCGTGGATGACCGCGCCGGTGGTGACCATCTCGGTATAAAGCCGCGCCCGCGCCGACAGCACGCGATGGAACGCCCGGCAATGGCGATCGGTCCAGTCCATCATCGGCGCGACGCTGAAGCGCCATCCCGCAAGGGTGCCCTCGATCTCGGCCGCCGCAATCATTCGACCCTCATCCGCTTCGCACAAACCCGGCCGCGACCGCCTGGCAAGAGCCGGGGCGCCTGAGCCCGATCCATAGGGCGCGCCGGATACCACGCGCACGCCCTCGCCAAAAGGCGAGACCCCGAGGCCCGGTCGGCGCGCGAGCCTTCGGACGCGATACCCGATCCCCTCCCGGAACGCGTCGCCCCTTCCTCGCTGTGCGCCGCACCAAGTCGATCGCACCGCGGGAGACGATCGCCCCGCTTACCCACTTGCCAAGCGCGGAACGAGCCTCTAGACACCCCCTCGCGACCGGAACAGGCCTTCACCGCCACCCGGTCCGCAGGGCGCCCGTAGCTCAGCTGGATAGAGCACCAGACTACGAATCTGGGGGTCAGAGGTTCGAATCCTTTCGGGCGCGCCATTTCCATACTGCCATTCGAAAATAATATGCTGCCGATGAGGCGGTGTTTGCTATGAAGGCCTCCGCGCTCGCATTGTCGCCGGCGATTCGGTTGATATCGGCGCTCACCTCGGCCTGAGTAACGATTGCCTGAAATCACGCTTTGCGGAACGAATTCTTGGCTTGGCCCCCCCATTCGGTGGGCCAGGTTCGAAGTGAGTGCGTCGTCGGTCTCGTGACGATGGTGGGGTGAGCGGACGGCACTGATCCGCTCGGTTCGGTGGGCCAGATGACGACCTCCGGTGCAGGTGGCTGGTCGTCGAGCGACGCGTGCGGCCGGAGGGTGTTATCGTGCCTCCGCCATTGCCCGATGACGACGCCGGCTTCCTTGAGAGTTTAGAACACCTCGCCGTTGAGAAGTTCATCCCGCAGCTTCGCGTTGAAGCTCTCGCAGTACCCGTTCTCCCACGGACTGCCCGGCTCGATGTAGGCGGTCGTCGATCCCACCTCCCCGATCCAGTCCTGAACGGCATTGGCGATCCACTCAGGTCCGTTGTCCGAATGGCGAGTTCACCATCCGGACCGAGAAGACCGGCATGGTCGTGATCGCCCCCATCCTCGCACCGCTCGCCACGTCGATCGCCGCCTCGCCGGTCGGAGCCGAGACGTTCATCGCGACCGAGCGCGGCAAGCCCTTCACCAAGGAATCGTTCGGGACGTGGTTGGGCAAGGCGGACCGCGCCGCCACGTGTCCCGGATCAACCACACGGTCTGCGAAAGGCCGGAGCCAGGCGGGCGGCCGAAGCCGGGGCCACCGAGGCGCAGCTGAACGTCCTTTGCGGTTGGGCCGACGGCAGCCGCGAAAGCGCGACCTACACGCGGACGGCGAACCGGGCGCGCATGGCTCGGGGCAATCCCACACCGCAGGCCGAGCAATCCCGCACCGCCAGAAACAACAAAGCCCGCCAATGACTTGGCGGGCTAAAATCGTCAGTTGGTGCCCAGGAAAGGACTCGAACCTTCACCTCTTGCAAGACTGGTACCTGAAACCAGCGCGTCTACCAATTCCGCCACCTGGGCTCGTCGGGCGCTCGGCGCCGACGAAGGCTCGTTTAGGGGGTGGCGTCGGTGGCGTCAATCGGGATTCCGCATCGCGGGCACTCGTCGGTCCGATACCCCCACGGCCCGTTCCGGCGGGGCGCCGGTCGGGTCGTGGTCCGCTGCGCCGGGAGCCGGCATCTCAGATTTGTGCTGCCGGCTCGGCATCCTCCGCGTCCGGTACCCGCGTGCGGTTCGATCGGCGGTCGAGCAGGGAGCGTCCGAGGGCACGGAACGGGGCGGCGAGGCGGCGGGCGTCCTCGGCGCGCTCCATGAAGCGTTCGCCGCTGCGGATCTCCTTGTCGAGGCGGGCCATCGTCCGGGCCAGCGCCGGGTCGTCGTCGTCGAGCCAGGTCTCGGTGACGCGGGCGAAGGCGATCACCACGCCTTGGAGCTTGAGCCGGCCGAGGGGGCCTTCCGTGTCGATCCCGGCCGCCGCCAGCATGTAGCGGTGCGAGTTCAGCGCCACGCCGTTCAGCGCCAGCATTGAAAGCGGATCGCCGCGGAGGGCGTAGGCGATGCGCCGCAGCGCCGGCTTGTACGGCGTCATCGCGTCGAGGCGGCGCATCAGCACGTCGAACAGGCGCTCGCGCGTCGGCTCCTCGGCGAGGTCCGAGCCGTCGTCCTCCAGAACCTTGCGGTCGATGATCCGGGCGAGACCGCCGAGGACGGCGCCCTTCGAGGGGAACAGGTCGCGCAGCTCCGCGAGGCTCAGACCGGCCTCGCGGGCGATGTCGCCGACCTCGATGTCGTTCCAGGGCTGCTCGGCCGCGAGCCGCATCAGCGCCTCCATCGCCGCCTCGCGCGGGGGCAGCGTCGGCGCCTCGGGGTGAGCGCTCGGCTGGGCCGGCTTGCGGCCCTTCTTTGGCGAGCCTGCTGTCTCGGTCATGCGGCCTGCTCCTGGCTTGTCGTGGGCGCGACGCCCGATGGGACGCGCGCCGCGTAAGGGCGATCGATGCGCTGGCACCCGATCCTGCTTCCCATCCTATGTAGGGATGCGGGCGGACGAGGGCAGTGCCTTTGTGCGCGCTTGCCGCATGACGGCCCGGGAACGACGGATATGACGGGGACGGGCGAGACGCGGTATCCTTCAGAAACGCCGGGATCGGGGGGTTACATGCGGATCGTCTGGGCCATGTTCGTCCTCGCCGCCTTCCTCGCCCCGGCGGCGCAGGCCGAGGATGCCGCGATCGCCCGGGATCTCGCCCGGGATCTTGCGCCGACAGGCACGCTCCGGGCGGCGATCAACCTCGGCAACGCGGTGCTGGCGCGCAAGGGGGCGGACGGCGCGCTGTCCGGCGTCTCGGTCGACCTCGCGCGCGCTCTTTCGGAGCGGATCGGCGTGCCGCTGGTCCTCGTGCCCTACGACAGCGCCGGCGCGGTCTCGGAGGCGGCGGCGAGCGGCGCCTGGGACGTCTGCTTCCTCGCACGCGACCCGAAGCGCGCCGAGGGTATCGTCTTCACCGCGCCCTACCTCGTGATCGAGGGCGGCTACCTCGTACCCGCCGCCTCGCCGATCCGCGCGCTGGATGCAGTCGACCGGGACGGCGTGCGCATCGCGGTCGGCCGGGGCAGCGCCTACGACCTGTACTTGAGCCGCACCATCCGCCACGCCACCCTCGTGCGCGCGCGCACCTCGCCGGCTGCGATCGCCCTCTTCGCCGAATCCGGGCTCGAGGTGGCGGCCAACGTCCGCCAGCCGCTGGAGGCCTACGCCGCCGCGCATCCCCAAGTGCGCATGCTGCCGGGCCGCTTCATGGAGATCGCTCAGGCGATGGGCGTGCCGAAGGGCCGGGACGCGGGGGCGGCCTACCTGCGCCGGTTCGTCGAGGCGATGAAGGCCGACGGCTTCGTGGCGAAAGCGCTGGACGCCAACGGCCAGGCGGCGACGGTGGCGCCGGCCGAGTGAGCATCAGGGTCTCTGCCGGGGAGGCGCGCCTGCGGCCCCTCGCCTACTCCGCCGCCACCCGCGGCGGCGACGGGTAGGTCCGCCCGTCGTTGGCGGGTCTCGCCGGGGATGTGAGCCCTGCGTCTTCCGGGTCGTCGCGCTCGCCGACGAAGCGCGCGAACAGGCGCACGATCAGGCGGGAGAGGTCGTCCATCAGCACGAAGATCGCCGGCACGAAGACCAGCGAGAGGCCGGTGGAGACGATGAGGCCGCCGATCACCGCGATCGCCATCGGAGCGCGGAACTCGCCGCCGATGCCCAAAGCCATCGCCGAGGGCACCATGCCGGCGGCCATGGCGATGGTGGTCATCACGATCGGCCGGGCGCGCTTGCGGCCCGCATCGATGATCGCGGTGGCGCGGTCGACGCCGCGGCTCATCTCCTCGACGGCGAAGTCGACGAGCATGATCGCGTTCTTCGTCACCACGCCCATCAGCATCAGGATGCCGATGACGACGGGCATCGAGATCGGCTTGTGGAACACCAGCAGCCCGAGGATCGCGCCGCCGATCGAGAGCGGCAACGAGAACAGGATCGTCATCGGCTGCAGGAACGAGCCGAACAGCAGGATCAGCACGCCGAACACCATCATCAGCCCGGCGCCCATGGCCAGGGCGAAGCCGGAGAACACCTCGCCCATCACCTCGGCGTCGCCGGTCTGGCTGATGGTCACGCCGGGCGGCAGGCTCTTGGCGGTGGGCAGCTGCATGACCTGGTCGATCAGGGAGCCCAGCGCGTCGGAGCCCTGCATGTCGCCCTCCAACGCCACGCGGATCGCCCGGTCGTAGCGGTCGATCGCCGTCGGACCCTGGCCGAGGGAGAGGTCGGCCACCGTCGAGAGCGGCACAGCGGCGCCGCCCTTGACCGGGACCTTGAGGGTCTCGAGCTGGGCGAGGTCGCCGCGCAGGCGGTCGGGCAGCTGCACCCGGATCGGCACCTGCCGGTCCCGGGCGTTGAACTTGGCGAGGTTGGCGCCGATGTCGCCGATGGTGCCGACGCGCACCGTCTCGGCGATGAGGTCGGTCGAGACGCCGAGGTCGGCGGCGACCCCGGCCTTGGGGCGGATGCGGATCTCGGTGCGGTCGAGCGGCGCGGTCGAGATCACGTTGACGAGGTGGGGCACACCGGCCGCCTCGCGCTGGAGGCGCTGGGACACGTCGGCGACCACCGCCTTGTCCGGCCCGGCGATGATCAGCGCGAGGTCGCGCTGGCCGCCCTCGCGCAACGCCCAGAACCGGATGTCGGGCTGCTGCCGCAGGATGGCGCCGACGGCGACGTCGACCTCCTTCTGCGTGCGGTGGCGGGTGTTCTTCGGCGTCAGGTTGATGGTCAGCGAGGCGAGCCGGACCTCCTTCTTGCCCGGCAGCTGCCGGCCGCCATCCACGAACACGCTGCGCACCTCGGGCAGCGTGCGGATCTTGTCCACGAGGGCGTCGGTCACCCGCGTCGTCTCGGCGAGCCGGGCGCCGGGCGGCAGCTCGACCACGAACAGGGTGCGGGCGGCGTCCTCGGCCGGCAGGAAGCCGGAGGGCAGCAGGCCGGTCGACATGATCGAGGCGGCGAAGCACGCCAGCCCCGCCACGAGGGTGACGAACTTGTGCCGGACCGACCACGCCACCAAGCGGGTGTAGCCGCGCATGACGACGCCTTCGCGCGTGTCCTCCGGCCCGTGGTCGCGCAGGAAGTAGGCGGCGAGCAGCGGGGTGATCAGACGCGCGACCAGCAGCGACATGAACACGGCCGCCGCGATCGTGAGGCCGAACTGCTTGAAGTACTGCCCGGCGATGCCGCCCATGAACGAGACGGGGGCGAAGATCGCGATGATCGTCGCGGTGATGGCGATGACGGCAAGCCCGATCTCGTCGGCGGCCTCCAAGGCCGCGCGGTAGGGCGACTTCCCCATCCGCATGTGGCGGACGATGTTCTCGATCTCGACGATGGCGTCGTCGACCAGGATGCCGGTGACCAGCGTGATCGCCAGAAGGCTCACGGCGTTGAGCGAGAAGCCCAGCGTGCTCATCACCCAGAAGGTCGGCAGCACGGAGAGCGGCAGCGCCACCGCCGCGATCAGCGTCGCGCGCCAATCCTTCAGGAACAGCAGCACGACGATGACCGCGAGCGCCGAGCCTTCGAGCAGCCCCAGCATCGCCGAATGGTAGTTGCCGACGGTGTTGGTGACGGAGGTGTCGATCAGGTCGAAGCGCACGCCCGGGTTGGCGGCATGCAGGGCCGCGATCCGGTCGGCGACGCCGACCGAGACGTCGGCGTCGCTCGCGCCCGCCGAGCGCGAGATCGCGAAGGCGACCACCGGCTCGCCGTTGAAGCGGGCGAAGGTGCGCGGCTCCTCGGCGGTGTCGGTCAGCGTCGCGAGCTCGTCGAGGCGCACCTTGCGGTTGCCGGTGACGACGATCGACGTGGCGCCGAGGGTGTCGAGGGTGGCCGACGCCGCCAGCGTACGGATCGACTGCTCCTGCCCGCCGATCTCGCCGCGCCCGCCCGCCATGTCGGCCGAGGTCAGGCGCAATTGCCGGTTCACGTCGGCCGCGGTGATGCCGAGCGCCAGCAGCCGGTCGGGCTTCAGCGTCACGCGGACCTCGCGGGCGACGCCGCCGAGGCGTTCGACGCCGCCGACGCCGCGGACGCCCTGGATCGACCGGGCGACCACGTCGTCCACGAACCACGACAGGTCCTCGGGCGTCATCGCCGGCGCCGAGGCGCCGTAGACCATGATCGGCAGGCCGGCGATCTCGACGCGGTTGATGATCGGCTCGTCGATGGTCCGCGGCAGGTTGAGGCGGACCTTCGAGACGGCATCCTTGACGTCGTTGACCGCGCGGTCGGTGTTCACCTCGAGCCGGAACTCGATGGTGGTGACCGACGAGCCCTCGGTGATGGTCGAGAGGATGTGCTTGACGCCCTTCACGCCGGCCACCGAATCCTCGACCCACTTCGTGACCTGGGTCTGAAGCTCGGACGGGGCGGCGCCCGACTGGGTGATCGTCACCGAGACGATCGGGATGTCGATGTTCGGGAAGCGCGTGATCGGCAGCGAGCGGAAGCTGACGAAGCCGAGCAGCATCAGCACGAGGAACAGCACGATCGACGGCAGCGGCCTGCGGATCGACCAGGCGGAGATGTTGAGGCGCATGGGGCGGCCCTACCGCGCCGTCGCGTCGGCGAGCGGCGTCACGGCCTCGGGCGGCACGGCCCGTACCCGGTCGCCGTCGCGCAGGAAGCTTCCGGCGCGGGCGACGACGGCCTCCCCGGCGGACAGGCCGCTGCGGATTTCCGAGAAGCCGGCGGCGGACAGGCCGGGCATCACCTTGCGGGCCTCGACCCGCCCGTCCTTCGCCACGAGGACGCCGGCGCTGCCGTCGGCCGAGAACAGCAGGCTTGAGACCGGCACCGCGACGCCGGTGCGGCGGGCGACCTCGACGGTGCCGCGGCCGAAGGCGCCGATGCGCAGGGCCGGGTCGTCGCCGAGCGCGATGCGGACCTTGCCGAGGCGCGTCGTCCGGTCGACCTCCGGGTAGACCCGGCGGACCTTGCCGACGATCTGGCGTCCGTCCTCCAGATCGAGGCGGGCGGGGTCGCCGACCATGATCCGCGGCAGCCAGGTCTCCGGCACCTCGCCTTCGAGCTCGATCTCACCCCGGGCGATCAGGCGGAACAGCGGCTCGCCGACGGCGGTCGCGGTGCCGCCGACGCGGGCGGTGCGGCGGTTGACGATGCCGGCCTCGGGTGCACGGATCGCCGTGCGGGCACGCCTCAGCGCGATCTCGGTCCCGGCGGCCTTCGCGGTGGCGAGGTCGGCCTCGGAGGCTTGCAAGCCACCGCGGGCGGAGGCGAGCCGGCCGTCGGCGCCCTGGGCGGCGGAGACGCGCTGCTCAAGGATCGCGGCGGTGCCGTTCCCGGTCTTGATCAGGGTCTGGGCGCGTTCCAGCGACAGCCGCGCCTCGGTCTGCGCGGCTTCCGCCTGGACGATCTGGCTCTTCGCCTGGACGATCGCGGCCTCGGCGCGGGCGATGGCCGCGACGTTCGAGGCCTCCTGCGTCGCGATCATCTCGGTCGAGAGCCGCGCGAGCACTTGGCCGGCGGCGACGCGGTCGCCCTCCTCCACCAGAAGCTGGATGATGCGGAAGCCCTCGATCTCGGGCGAGACCAAAATCTCGTCGCGGGGCACCAGCGTGCCGGTGATCACCGCGCGCTCGACGATCTCGCGGGTCTCGGCCGGCACGACGCTGATCGCCGGCGCGATGGCCTGCGCCTCGGGCACGGCGGCGGTCTCGACCGCGTCGGCGGGCGCGGCGCCCGCGCACAGGACCGCCGCGAGGCCGGCGACACGCAGGGCGGCAACGAAGGATGGCATCACGGAGGTGGTCCAGCTGGCAGGCGCGGGCACGCCCGAGCCGGTCGTGTCGCAGCGCAGCCCGGCGTTTTGATGGCACGGACCGGTCGGCCCACGCGCGAAGTGGAGGCTTGAAAATAGACCGCGGAATACCGGCAACCGGGCCGCATTCAGCACGTTAAGCTTTCATCACCACACCCGCGGGGCTGCCATGAGCATCTTCCAGATTCGTCAGACCAAGAACGGCGTCGTCCTGTGGACCGGCTCGGCCGAGAACGAGGCGACCGCCCTCGACGCGATGGCGCGCGAGGCCGGATACCGCGACTTCCTCGCGCTGCCGGAATCGGTGCGCGGCAACGGGCTCGAAGCGGCCCGGCTCGACCTGATTTCCTGAAGACGCCGCGCCTGCGACGGTAGACCTGTCCCTGGCGGCTCACGCCGCATCAGCCAAAAAACGTTCGACCTCGCCCGGCCCGACCGCGCGGGGTCGATGCGTCTTAAGCCATCGCGAAAAGCTTGAGGTCGAACGTCGGGTCGGCGGCCTGAGCCGGGGTCGGCGTGCGGCCGGCGCCGAGGATGCGGCGGGCGATCATGTGGTCGCCCGCGCGGTTGATCGACTCGACTGCGACCAAGCGCTCGCCGCGGTAGCGGAAGACCGAGAACGCCTCGCCCTCCCCGCGCCGGACGGACTGGTCCGACGGGCCGGACAAGCCGGCGATCTGGAGCTTGAAGCGGCCCTGGTCGCTCCAGAACCACGGTAGCGCCGCGTAGGCCGCGGGGCGCCCGGTGAGGCGGGCGGCGAGGCACCGGCCCTGGTCGATCGCGTTCTGCACCGATTCGATCCGCACGGTGCCGTCGGCGGACAGACCGGCGGCGAAGACGCTCGGGTGGCGGGTGCAATCGCCGACGGCCGAGATGGCGGGGTCGTCCGTGCCGAGGAAGGCGTCGACGCGGATGCCGTCGGCGACCGACAGGCCGGCCTCCGCGGCGAGCTCCTGGTTCGGCAACACGCCAATGCCGACCACGACGAGGTCGGCCGGCATTTCCTGCCCGTCCGAGAGGCGGATGGCGACGGCGCGGCCCCCCTCCCCCGTGATCGCGACGACGCCGGCGCCGAAGGCGAAGCGGACGCCGAGGTTTTCGTGCGCAACGCGGAAGAACGCCCCGGTTTCCCCCGAGACCGCGCGCGCCATCGGCCGGTCTGCTGCCTCGATCAGGGTCACGTCGAGGCCGCGGGTCGCGGCGACGGCCGCGAATTCGAGGCCGATGAAGCCGGCGCCGACCACGACGACGCGTCGCGCGGTCTCGAGGGCGGCGCGCAGGGCGTCCGCGTCGGCGAGGTCGCGCAGCTGGCGCACGCCCGGCAGGTCGGCGCCCGGCACCGGCAGCGGGCGGTTGCGCGCGCCGGTGGCGAGGACGAGGTGGCCGTAGGCGAGGTCGCTTCCGTCGCCGAGCCGCAGCGTCCGCGCCTCCCGGTCGATCGCGACGGCGCGGGTCCCCGAACGGACCGCGATGCGGTGCTCGGCGAAGTAGGCGTCGGGCCGCAATCTCAGACCCTCGGCGTCGGCCTTGCCGGCGAGGTAGGCCTTCGACAGCGGCGGCCGCTGATACGGCAGGCCCGGCTCGTCGCCGACGATCGTGACGGGGTCGGCGAACCCGGCCTCCCGCAGGGACGCGGCGACCTGGAAGCCCGCCTGCCCGCCCCCGACGACGACGAGGCCGGCGCTCACGCCCGAGCTCCGGCGCCGACCGAGGCGAGCGCGCCCGCGCCGAGCAGGTCGACGCCCGGGAGCCAGCGGGCGCCGTCCTGCATCAGGTACTCCCAGAACGCGGCGGCGGCCGGCCCCAGGACCTTGTCGGCCCGGCGAACCGCGTACCAGTCGCGCCGGATCGGCAGGCCCTGCACGTCGAGGAGCACGAGGCGGCCGGCCTCGACTTCGGCGGCGACCGTGTGGGCGGAGAGCAGCGCGATCCCGAGGCCGGCCATCACCGCCTGCTTGATCGTCTCGTTCGAACCGGAATCGATCCCGAGCTTCGCCCGCTTGATGATGATGCCGTTCATGAACTCCTCGAACACCGTGCGGGTGCCCGAGCCGTCCTCGCGCACGAGGTAGGCCTCCTCGGCGATGTCGGCCTTGGTCAGCCCGCGGCGGCCGGCGAGCGGGTGGTTCGGGTCGGCGATCAGCACCAGCGGGTGCGGCCCGAAGATCTCGGCCTCGATCGCGAAGTCGCGCGGCGGCCGGCCCATGATCGCGAAGTCGATCTCGTAGTTGCGCAGGGCCTCGACCGTGTTGCCGCGGTTGCGCACCGAGAGGTTGATCTCGACGCCGGTGTGGCTCTTGACGAATCCGGCGATCACCTGCGGCGCGAAGTACTTGGCGGTGGAGACCACGCCCAGCGTCACCCGGCCGCCGGCGCCGCCCTTGAGGATGCGGAGCTTGTCGGCGCAGGTCTCGAGCACGGTGTTGATGCTGTCGATCGCCCAGAGCATCTCGCGCCCCGCATCGGTCGGCTTCAGGCCGGTCGGCGTCCGGTCGAACAGCAGCAGGCCCGCCTCCTCCTCCAATTGTCGGATGCGGGCGTACAGAGCCGCCGAGGTCACGTTGAGCTCTTGGGCGGCCCGCGTCATGGTGCCGAGCCTGGCCACCGCGGCGACCGCCTGAAGTTGCTTGAGAGACAGGTTGCGCATGCGCTGTTTTTAGTTTTTTTGTAATCGGCCGCAAGAAGTTTTAGATTTCTTGGCCCCGCCCTGCACCGCTCCCTGGTGAACGGCCGGGCCCGTGCGGTATCCTGCCGACCGTCCGGCGGGTAAAGCGTGCGGCGGGCGCCGGCTCCGGATGGCGGGCGCAACGAGATTCTGGGCGGAGGGGCAAGCGGATGTCGATAGGTTCACCGGCACTCGGATCGCGGCTCGATGCATGCCTCGCCGCCGCCGTCGCGGCGGAGCCGCACTTGGCCGACACCGCCGCCGTGATCGCCGCGATCGCGGCCGCGTCGATCGACATCAGCGAGGTCATCGGGCGCGGGGCGCTCGGCGGCGACCTCGCGGCGGCGGGCGAGCACAACAGCGACGGCGACGTGCAGAAGGCGCTCGACGTGATCGCCCACCAGCGCGTCACCGAGGCGCTGCAGGCCGCGCCGGTCGCCGAGGTCGCCTCCGAGGAGGCCGAGGGCGTGATGCACCTCAACGCCGGGGCGCCGCTCGCGGTCGCGATCGACCCGCTCGACGGCTCGTCGAACATCGGCGTGAACATGGCGGTCGGCACCATCTTCGGCATCCGCCCGGCGGTGACGGCAGAGGGCGACCCGATCGCCTCCTTCACCACGCCCGGCACGGCGCAGACGGCGGCGGGCTTCGTCACCTACGGCCCGGCGACGGCCCTGATCCTGACGCTCGGCCACGGCACGCAGGTCTACGTGCTCGACCGTGACCAGCGGGCCTTCCGGCTGACGCATGCCGCGCTGGAAGTGCCGGCGGCCGCCAAGGAATACGCGATCAACGCCTCGAACGCCCGGCACTGGGACGGCCCGATCAAGGCCTTCGTCGAGGATTGCCTGCGCGGCGCCGAAGGGCCGCACGACAAGGACTACAACATGCGCTGGCTCGGCTCGCTGGTGGCCGACGCGCAGCGCGTGCTGATGCGCGGCGGCGTGTTCCTGTACCCGGGCGACGGCCGCAAGGGCTACGCGCAGGGGCGCCTGCGCCTGCTCTACGAGGCCGCCCCGATCGCCATGCTGATGGAGCAGGCCGGCGCCGGCGCCACCGACGGCGAGCGCCGCATCCTCGACATCGCCGCCACCGGCATCCACGAGCGCGTGCCGCTGGTCTTCGGCTCCGTCGAGGAGGTCGCCAGCGTCGCCAAGTACTACGACGGGCGCAACCACGCCGCCGGGCGCTCCCCCCTGTTCGGCCAGCGCGGGCTGATGCGCTCGTGATCGACCCGATCGCGCGGTAGCCCCCATGTCGGCGCGGCATCCCATCATCTCGGTCACCGGCTCCTCGGGGGCCGGCACGACCTCCGTGCGCAACACCTTCGAGCAGATCTTCCGGCGCGAGGACGTCTCCGCGGTCTACATCGAGGGCGACGGCTTCCACGCGTTCGACCGGGAGACCATGCACGCGATGATGGCGGCGGAGCCGACGCTCTCGCACTTCGCGCCGCGCGCCAACCTCCTGCCCGAGTTGGAGGAGGTGTTCCGCACCTACGGCGAATCCGGGCGCGGCCGGACCCGGCACTACGTGCACGACGTCGAGGACGCCGCGCGCTACGGGCGGCCGCAGGGCAGCTTCACGGAGTGGGAGGATTTCGAGCCCGGCTCAGACCTGCTGTTCTACGAAGGCCTGCACGGCTGCGTCGTCGACCAGAGCCTGGACCTGGCCAGGTACCCCGACCTGAAGATCGGCGTCGTGCCGGTGATCAACCTCGAATGGATCCAGAAGCTGCACCGGGACCGCTCGTTCCGCGGCTACTCGACCGATGCGGTGACCGACGTGATCCTGCGGCGGATGCCGGACTACGTGCAGACGATCTGCCCGCAATTCTCGTGGACCGACATCAACTTCCAGCGGGTGCCCACCGTCGACACCTCGAACCCGTTCATCGCCCGCTGGATTCCGACGGCCGACGAATCGATGGTGGTGATCCGCTTCAAGGACCCGAAGGGCATCGACTTCTCGTACCTGCGTTCGATGCTGGAGGGCAGCTTCATGAGTCGGGCGAACTCGATCGTCATCCCGGGCGGCAAGCTCGACTTGGCGATGCAGCTCATCCTCACGCCGATCATCATGCAACTCGTCGAGCGCAAGCGGCGACTCGCCTGAACGAACGGATCGTCGCAGACGGAAGTCCGGCTGGTCAGGCCGGCCTTCCCGACCCATCATCAGCCTACGCGAGGGGTCACGTCCCCGTCGCGATTCGGAACCCGTGCCATGCCGAAGGCCATCATCGCCCCCTCGATCCTCTCGGCCGACTTCGCGCGGCTGGCCGAGGAGACCCGTGCCGTGGACGCGGCAGGCGGCGACTGGATCCACCTCGACGTGATGGACGGGCACTTCGTGCCCAACATCACCTTCGGGCCGCCGGTGGTGAAGGCGCTGCGCCCGCACTCCAGGAAGTTCTTCGACGTCCACCTGATGATCGCGCCGGCCGACCCCTATCTCGCGGCCTTCGCCGAGGCCGGCGCCGACGGCATCACCGTGCATGTCGAGGCCGGGCCGCACAGCCACCGCTCGCTCCAGACCATCCGGGGCTTGGGCAAGCGCGCCGGCATCGCGCTGAACCCCGGCACGCCCGCCGCGATGGTCGAGCCGCTCCTCGACCTCGTCGACATGGTGCTGGTGATGACGGTGAACCCGGGCTTCGGCGGCCAGAGCTTCATCGGCAGCGCGCTCGAGACGGTGGCGCGCGTGAAGGCGATGTGTGCTGGCCGCGCCATCGACATCCAGGTCGACGGCGGGGTGGACGCCGACACGGTCGGCCGCGCGGCGGCGGCCGGCGCCAACGTGTTCGTGGCCGGCAACGCGGTGTTCAAGGACGGGCCGGACCGCTACGCCGAACGGATCGCCGCGATCCGGGCCGGCGCCGAGGCCGCGGGCGGCGGATCGATCGCATGCTGATGCCGTCGTCATGCTGAAGGCGCTGATCTTCGACGTCGACGGAACGTTGGCCGAGACCGAGGACCTGCATCGCCAGGCCTTCAACCAAGCCTTTTCCGAGCTCGGCCTGTCCTGGCATTGGGACTCCGCCTGCTACGCCGACCTGCTGACCGTGATGGGCGGAAAGGAACGGCTCGCCCACTACGTCGCGACCCGGCACGGGGACGCCGCGGACCTCCGCGCCCGCATGCCGGAGATCCACACCCGCAAGACCGCGATCTACGGCGGCCTCGTCTCGGAGGGCGCGCTGGCGCTGCGCCCCGGCGTCGCCAGGCTCATCGCCGAGGCGCGGGCGGACGACGTCCGCCTCGCGATCGCCACCACGACGACCCGCGCCAACGTCGACACGCTGCTCGCGGTCAACTTCCCCGCCGGCGACCGGCCCTTCGACGTGATCGCCTCCGGCGACGAGGCGGCCCGCAAGAAGCCGGCCTCCGACATCTTCGACCTCGCGGTCCGCCG
Organism: Methylobacterium cerastii; assembly: GCF_022179125.1. Classification (GTDB taxonomy): domain Bacteria; phylum Pseudomonadota; class Alphaproteobacteria; order Rhizobiales; family Beijerinckiaceae; genus Methylobacterium; species Methylobacterium cerastii. The sequence continues at coordinate 14,268 of NZ_BPQG01000025.1, read as the reverse complement.
CCTCGGCATCGCGCCGTCGGAGGCGATCGCGTTCGAGGATTCCGCCGCCGGCATCCGCTCGGCGCTCGACGCCGGCCTGCCGGTGCTGGCGACGCGCAGCCGCTACACCGAAAGCCATCGCCTCGACGGCGCCTTCTCGGCGGTGTCCGACCTCGGCGAACCGGGGCATCCGCACCGGCACGTGTTCGGGGTCGCCTGGGCCGACGGGGTGGTGACGCTCGCGGGCCTGCGGGCCTGGCACGCAAGCGCCTGAGCCGTCAGTCGCGACGCGTGGGCCGGGAGCGCGGGGTGCCGCGGCCTTTCGCTTCCGTGGCGAACAGCGTCGCGCCGGCCACCAGCCCGAGAACCGCGGCCAAGCCGAGCTTCGGCCACCGGCGGCTCTCAGTACGCCGGAGATCGCGCGTGCCGTCGCCGCGGCGATCCTCGCGTTTCGCCCAGGCGTCGGCCATTTCCGCGCAGTACCTTCGTTCGGTGGTCGGGTGGGTCGTCACGTCCGTGTCGTTCCTTCGCCATGGCCGTCGCGATGCACGGCGATCGTGGGGGCCAACGTGCGAGGCGATGGTTCTTTCCGGATCGTCCAGCCCACCTGCGGCCCGCGTTGCCTCGTCGCGTTCCGCCCGCGTATAAACCGCAGAATCCCCACGACACCCAAGAAACGCGCGACGCCATGGCCGGCCATTCCCAGTTCAAGAACATCATGCACCGCAAGGGCCGGGTGGACGCCGTCCGCTCGAAGCTCTTCGGCAAGCTCGCCCGCGAGATCACCGTGGCGGCCAAGCTCGGCCTGCCCGATCCGGCGATGAACGCGCGCCTGCGCGCGGCGATCATCGCGGCGCGCGCCGAAAACGTGCCCAAGGACAACATCGAGCGCGCGATCAAGAAGGCGTCCGGCGCCGACGGCGAGACCTACGAGGAGATCCGCTACGAGGGCTACGGCCCGGGCGGCGCCGCGCTGATCGTCGAGGCGCAGACCGACAACCGCAACCGCACGGCTTCCGACGTGCGCTCGGCCTTCACCAAATCGGGCGGGAGCCTCGCCGAGACCGGCGCCGTCGCCTTCATGTTCGACCGCGTCGGCGTCATCGCGTTCCCGGCCTCGGTGGCCGACGCCGACACGATGATCGAGGCCGCGATCGAGGCCGGCGCCGACGACGTGCGCTCGGACGAGGCCGGCCACGAGATCACCTGCGCGCAGGACTCCTTCGGCGAGGTCTCGAAGGCGCTCGAAGCCCGCTTCGGCGAGCCGACCCGCACGGGCCTCGTCTGGAAGGCGCAGAACACGATCGACGTCGACGACGAGACCGGCGAGAAGCTGATCCGCCTCGTCGAGGTGATCGAGGACCAGGACGACGTGCAGAACGTCTACGTCAACTTCGCCCTGTCCGACGCGCTGGTGGCCAAGCTCGAGGCGTAAGGCTCAGGCCTCAGCGGAGCGAGACCGTCCCGCTGCGGTCGCAGCGATAGGGCGCGACGCCCACCGCCGGGTCCTGCAGCACGCGTCCGCCGGAGGCCTCGCAGCGGGTCTGGAACGAGTCGTGCGGCCCCCAGAAGCTCCAGATCGTGAACATCGGCAGCACCATCATCAGGCAGACGCTGCCGATGACCATGCCCGCCGCCCAGGCGCTGCCGCGCAAGGGCTTGGGCGGCTCCGGGCGCATCGGCGCCATCGGGGCGAGGAAGGCCAGGGTCGGCACCAGCCAGTCGAAGGTGTTCATCCGCCTGCCCCCTCGATCGCTCCGGCGCGGTTCCGGTCACGCCCCGCGCGACGGACGGTAGTTCGGCCGCGCCGAATGCGAAAGGTGCCGGCCCGCGACCGTTTGGCGAAACCGATCGTTCACGCTATGTGCTCACACAGGGCGGGCGTGGCGTTCCGGCCCCGCGCCCGAGGTCTCGCCCATGACGCCCATCCGCATCCTCGGCATCGATCCGGGCCTTCGCCGCACCGGCTGGGGCATGGTGACGGTGACCGGCGCCAAGCTCGCCTACGTCGATTGCGGCGTCGTCACCTCGGACGGCGACCTGCCGCTGGCGCTGCGCCTGCGCGAGCTGCACGAGGGCATCACCCGGATCGTGCGGGATTTCTCGCCCGACGAGGTCTCGGTGGAGGAGACCTTCGTCAACAAGGACGCGCAGGCGACGCTGAAGCTCGGCCACGCCCGCGCCATCGCCCTGCTGGTGCCGGCGCTGGCCGGCGTGCCGGTGTTCGAATACGCGGCGAACCTGATCAAGAAGTCGGTCTGCGGCTCGGGCCACGCCGAGAAGGTGCAGATCCAGGCGATGGTGCGGTTCCTGCTGCCGAAGGCCGAGTTCAAGGTCGCGGATGCGGCCGACGCGCTGGCCATCGCCATCACCCACGTCAACCATCGCGGCGCGCATGCGCTGAAGCGCGCCAACCCGCCCCCCGGCGCGGCAGGCCCCGGCGCCGCGCGGATCGCGGCGGCCCTGGCCAAGCTCGGCTGAGCCCGTCAGTTCACCGCCTTGAACTCGCCTTCGAGGCGCAGGACCACCTCGTCGCCGAGCACCGGCAGGTAGGCGTCGATGCCGAAATCCGAGCGCTTGAGCACAGCGCGGCCGTTGAAGCCCACGGTGTAGGCCTTGTCCACCGGGTGGATGCCGGCCTGGTTGAAGGTCGCGTCGAAGGCGACCGGCTTGGTGATGCCGCGCAGCGTCAGGTCGCCGGTGACCCGCGCCGTGGTCGGGCTCGTCGCCTCGACCGCGGTTGCGACGAAGGTCGCGCTCGGGAACTTCGCGGTGTCGAAGAAGTCCGGCGCCTTGAGGTGCGCGTCGAGCTTCGGGTTCACGCCTGTGACGCTGTCGGTGCCGATCGTGACCGTGAGTCGGATCTTGGCCGGGTCCCTCGGATCGAGCACCGCGTCGCCGGCGACGTCGGTGATCTGGCCGTAATAGGTCGAGAAGCCGAGATGGCTCAGCGACCACGTGATCTTGGCGTGGTCGGGATCGAGGCGGTAGGCGCCCGGCCGCACCTGCGTCGGGTCGGCGCTCGGGGCCGCGGTCTCGGCGGCCCGCGCCGGCGCGAGGGCGAGCGCGAACGCCAGGAGGAGCAGAGGTCCGCGCATCGGGATCGCCTGTGATTGTGACCGAAGGTTTCCGGGCCGTGATCTCACGAAGCTTGGCCGCCCTCAAGGCTCGTACCGCGTTGGATGCCGTGGATGGCGGCGCGGGGCCGCATTCTGTAGGCAGCGCAGATCGAGCGGGACGCGCCGCGCGGATGATCGGGATCTCATGATCGGGAAGCTCAAGGGCGTGGTCGACTCCTTCGGCGAGGACTTCGTCATCCTCGACGTGCAGGGCGTCGGCTACGTGGTGCATTGCTCGGCGCGCACGCTGCAGCGCATGCCCAAGGCCGGCGAACCGGCCGACCTCTCGATCGAGACGCATGTGCGCGAGGACATGATCCGGCTCTACGGCTTCCGCTCGGACGCCGAGCGCGAGTGGTTCCGCCTGCTCCAGACGGTGCAGGGCGTCGGCTCGAAGGTCGCGCTCGGGCTGCTCTCGGTGCTGGAGCCGCCGCAGCTCGCCTCGGCGATCGCGCTGGGCGACAAGACCGCGATCGCCCGCGCGCCCGGCGTCGGCCCGCGGCTCGCCGCCCGCCTCGTCGCGGAGCTGAAGGACAAGGCGCCGTCCTTCGCGCCCCTCGACCCGGCTTTGGTCGCGCTGGCCGGCGCGGTGGAAAACCGCTCCGCGCCCCAGCCCGTCGCGGACGCGATCTCGGCGCTGGTCAACCTCGGCTACGCCCAGCTCCAGGCCTCGGCCGCGATCGCAGCCGCCCTGCGCTCGGCCGGCGAAGGCGCCGAGACCAAGGTGCTCATCCGCCTCGGGTTGAAGGAGTTGGCGCAGTAGGCCGACGGGCCGCGCAGACGCTGGCGCGCGATGGGATCGTGCGCTCGTGATCGCCAAAGCCTTGACCGGCGCGGCGTCGGATGGCATGTGGCCCGCAAGCTAAGGTCTTGAAAACGCATAGTTTTCAAGAATTCTAAACTGGAAGGCGGTCCGACAGGGCCGGGACGGCGTACGGTGACCGGCCTCGCAGGCGTCGAGGTCGACGAAGGAAACGAGCCTCCAACCATCGGGTTTTGGATCGTATGATCGTCTGTTCCTGCAACGTCCTCTCGGACGGCGCCGTGCGCGGGTGCCTCGGCGACGGGCCCGGCTGTCCGCGCACGCCGGCCCAGGTCTACGCCTGCCTCGGCTGCAGCCCGAAATGCGGCCGATGCGCCCGCACCATCCGCGCGATCATGCAGAACGCGCTGGCCGGCGCCGCGATCGAGGCGGGACACGAGGCCCATGCCTGCGCGACGGGTTGCGCAACCGGCTGCAGTTTGGGAAAGGTCCAGCCTGCAGAGGAGGGGATCGCCGCCTGAGGCGTGGCCCGGCTTTTCCCTCGCAAGCGTCAAGGGGAGAACGGGTTTCATGAAGGGCGACATCAAGGTCATCGAGTATCTCAACCGCGGCTTGCGCAGCGAGTTGACGGCGGTGAGCCAGTACTGGCTCCACTTCCGGATGCTCAACGACTGGGGCTACATCGACCTCGCCAAGTTCTGGCGCAAGGAATCGATCGAGGAGATGAACCACGCGGACCGGTTCGTCGACCGGATCCTGTTCCTCGACGGCTTCCCCAACCTCCAGGAGCTCGATCCCTTGCGGATCGGCCAGAACGTCGAAGAGATCATCGCCTGCGATCTCGCCGCCGAGTGCGAGGCGCGCGCGCTCTACCTCGAGGCCGCCAAGTATTGCGACTCGATCAACGACCGGGTGTCGAAGCGCCTGTTCGAGGACCTGGCCGAGGACGAGGAAGGCCATATCGACTTCCTCGAGACGCAGCAGGAGCTGATCCGCCAGATCGGCCTGCCGCTCTACGCCCAGCGCCACATCGGCGGCCTGGAGCCGATCGCCCCCGAAGCCGAATGAGACCGTCGCGGGATCGCCGGTTTTCCCGGCGGTCCCGCCTCTCAATACAGCCGCGTGCGGTACGCCTCCTCGGTGGCCCGCTCGGCGTCCGCGACGCTGACGGTGCCGCCCTGCTCGGCGAGGATGCGGCCGAGGCTCGGGAAGCTCGTGCGCTCGACCCGCACCGCCGGCGACCACAGCTTGGCGCGCATCAGCGCCTTGCCGCAGTGGAAGAACATCTCCTCCACCGTCACGCGCAGACCCGTCGTCGGGACCTTGCCCTGGGCGGCCATCGGGGCAAGCAGATCCGGCGACGTGACCAGCGCCGCGCGGCCGTTGACCCGCAGGGTCTCGTCGATGCCCGGCACGAAGAAGATCAGCCCGACGCCTGGATTGCCGAGCACGTTGCCGAAGCTGTCGACGCGGTTGTTGCCGCGGCGGTCGGGGATCAGCAGCGTCGCGTCGTCGAGGATCTGGACGAAGCCCGGCGCGTCGCCCCGTGGGCTCGCGTCGGCCCGTCCCTCCACGTCCATCGAGGCCAGGACGAGGAAGGGCGAAAGCGCGATGAAGTCGCGGGCGAAGTGATCGAGCCTGGATAGAACCTTGTGCTCGGCCATCGGCCGGATCGCGCCGACATGCGCGCGCAAGGCCTCGGGCCCGTCGAGGATCGTGTCGTCGGTCGTCCCGCTCACGTCGGCATCCTCTGGTTCGGCTGGTTGCGGTCCGGTCAGCAGGAATCGGACCATGCCCTGCGTGATCGCGGAGAGCATGATCGCGCCCCGGTTCCGGGCTCCCGCGGTACGCGCCGTCACACCGGCGAAATCGGAGGTCTTGACGGGCCGTCTCCTCGGCGCTTGATCCGGCATCGGACATCGATAGGCACCAGGCGCATGACGGCTCTCGCATCGGACGACCGCCTGCCGGCGGCTTTGCGCGGCACGCTCGCGCTGCCGGTGATCGCCGCGCCGCTGTTCATCGTGTCCGGCCCCGACCTCGTGATCGCCCAATGCCTGTCCGGCATCGTCGGGTCGTTCCCGGCGCTGAACGCCCGCCCGGCCGAACTGCTCGATACCTGGCTGACGCGCATCACCACGACGCTCGCCGTGGCGCGGGCGGCGGAGCCGACCCGGACGATCGCGCCGTTCGCGGTCAACCAGATCGTGCACGCCTCGAACGACCGCCTCGCCCGGGACGTCGCCGCCTGCGTCACCCATCAGGTTCCGATCGTGATCACCTCGCTCAGGGCGCCGGACGACGTCGTGCGGCCGATCCATGGCTATGGCGGCGTCGTGTTCCACGACGTGACCACCGTCCGCCACGCCGAGAAGGCGCTGGAGGCGGGGGTGGACGGATTGATCCTGGTCTCGCCGGCGCAGGCGGCCATGCCGGCACCCTGAGCCCGTTCGCCCTCCTCGGCGAGGTGCGGCGGTTCTACGACGGGCCGATCATCCTGTCGGGTGCGATCACCACGGGCGGCGCGATCCTCGCGGCGCAAGCGATGGGCGCCGACCTCGCCTACATGGGCACCCGCTTCATCGCGACGGCGGAGGCCAACGCCGCCGACACCTACAAGACGATGATCGCCGGGAGCGCGGCGGCCGACATCCTCTACACGCCGTTCTTCACGGGCGTGCCCGGCAACTACCTCAGCCCGAGCATCCGCGCCGCCGGGCTCGATCCAGACAGCCTTCCGCAGGTCGACAAGAGCGCGATGAACTTCGGCAGCAGCCGGGTGAAGGCGTGGCGCGACGTGTGGGGCGCCGGCCAGGGCGTCGGGACCATCGAAGACGCGCCGCCCGTGGCCGAACTGGTCGAACGGCTCAAACGCGAATACGCCGCCGCGCGAACGCGCCTCGGCGCCGCGGCCTACTCGGCCGCCTGAGCCCAGGCCTTGGACCGGTCGGGGCGCGCGTCCGGCAGCTCCACGTCGGCAAGTTCCGTGCGGCTGCGGCCGTTGTGCTTGGCGCGGTAGAGCGCGAGGTCGGCCCGGCGCATCAGGGCGTCGAAATCCGCGTCTCCGGGCCGGCTCACCGCGAGGCCGATGCTGACGCCGACCCGAAGGTTCGGCAGCGTCGGCAGGCGCAGGGCGGCGAAGGCGCGGCCGAACCGCACCGCGACCCGGCGCGCCTCCTCCGGACCGTCCACCGGGATCAGGCAGGCGAACTCCTCGCCGCCGAGGCGCCCGAACACCCGCTCCGTTGGCAGCAGGGCCCGTCCCAGGGCGCAGAACGCCACCAGCACCCCGTCGCCGACCGCATGGCCGTAGGTGTCGTTCACGCGCTTGAAGTGGTCGAGGTCGAACAGCAGCAGCGCAGCCGGCGATGGCCGCGCCAGCAGCGCCTCGGCCTCCCGGACGAAGGCGCGGCGGTTGGCGATGCCGGTGAGCGGATCGATCGACGCGGCGAGCCGTTGCGACCGCTCGGCCCGCTCCTTCGTCAGCGCCATGAACGTGAAGGCGATGGCGATCGTGAACAGCATCGCGGCAAAGCACAGGATCGCCACCCAGGGCGATTGCAGGGCGTCGGGTCCCGTCGGAAGCGGAGCGATCAGCGCCGCGGGAATCCGGATGGCGTAGCAGAGCCCGTAGGCGCAGAGCAGGACCATCGCCGGATAGCGCGACACCAGCCGTTCCGCGCGCCCGCGCCAGATTTCGTAGGCGCTCGCCCCGCAGAAGCCGGCGGCGATGGACGAGGCCAGGACGACCCGCGCCGCGATCGACTCGTAGAAGCCCGGCACGAGGCAGGCCACCGCGAAGACACCGCCGCCAAGTACCGGGAGGGCGAGGCGCAGCGTCCGCCCCTCGAAAGCCCGCACGCCGCTCCAGATCAGCCCGTACACCGCGATCATGACGGCGTTGGCGACGCCGATCGAGACCCAATCGGGGATCATGCCGCGCAACGCCAGCCCGCCGGACGCGACGGCGCCGCCGAGGTGCGCGACGCCCCAGATCGCAAGCGCGCGCGTCCCGCGCGCCTGCACCCAGGAGAGCAGGAACAGCACGCCCACGAGGAACGTGAGGACGAACGTCACCAACAGGAGGGTCGGGATGTCGAGACGCATGGACGGCTTGCCGTATCCCGCAGATCACTCCGAGGTCGGGACTGCCTCTGCACCCCTGCGTCCCGAGATTTTCAACATTGTTATTCGAGGTGATAAATAACGCCTAAAGCTTCTGCCACGACGACATAAAACCTAGCGGACTTATCATAGGTTAGGCATTTTTTGTCTTCAACCTCTTGCTCGGCTCTCTCGGTCGCGCATCCTCGCGACAGCTCAGGCTTTGATACCTTACCCGTCGCCGCGCTTGTTGCCGGCGGCCTCCAACGGCGTGATCCGCAACGTGGTGATGCGGTTCTTGGACTTGCGCAGGACCTGGAAGCGGAAGCCGTGGAAGTTGAACGCGGTTCCCTGGTCGGGAATGGCGCGCGCCTCGTGGATGACGAGGCCGGCGATGGTGGTCGCCTCCTCGTCCGGCAGGTGCCAGTCCATCGCCCGGTTGAGGTCGCGGATGGGGACGCCGCCGTCGGCGTTGACCGAGCCGTCGCCCTGCGGCCGCACGCCCGAGACCGTGACGTCGTGCTCGTCGGCGATGTCGCCGACGATCTCCTCGAGGATGTCCTCCAGGGTGATCAGGCCCATCACCTCGCCGTACTCGTCGACGACGAGGGCGAAGTGGGTCTTCTTCGAGAGGAAGGCCTTGAGCTGGTCGCGCAGGCTCGTGGTGTCGGGCACGAACCAGGTCTCGAGCGCCAGCGCCTCGACCTTGAGGCCGGAGGCGTCGCCGCCGGCCGCGTCCAGCGCCCGGAGCAGGTCCTTGGCGTGCAGCACGCCGACGACGTTCTCGGTGGTGCCGCGCCACAGCGGCATCCGGGTGTAGGGCGAGGCCAGCACCTCGCGCACGATCTCCTCGGAGGGCAGGTCGGCGTTGATGATCCGCATCTTGGTGCGGTGGACCATCACCTCGGAGACGGAGAGGTCGGAGAGGTCGAGCAGGCCGCCGAGCATGTCGCGCTCGGCCTTGGCCACGCCGCCCTCCCGGTGCAGCAGCGCCACCTGCCCGCGGATCTCCTCGGTCGCCGAAAGGATCGACTGGTGGTCGCCGATGGTGACGCCGAACGGACGCAGCATCAGCCGCACCAGGCTCTCGATCGCGATCGCGGGCGGCCCCATCACCGCCACCGCGAAGGCGACGGGGCGGGCCATCAGCAGGGCGGCCTTGTCCGGCTTCGAGATGGCGAGGGTCTTCGGCAGCACCTCGGCGAAGACGATGACCAGCACCGACATGCCGACGGTGGCGTAGATCACGCCGCTCTTGCCGAAGATCGCGGTCAGCACGCTCGTCATGAAGGCCGAGGCGCCGATGGCGACGATGTTGTAGCCGATCAGCATCGCGCCGATGAAGCGCTCGCGGATCGCCAGGATGCGGTTGACGATGCCGGCCCGGGCGTCGCCCGCCTCCTCCAGCGTGTGCATCCGCGCGCGGGAGGCCGCGGTGAAGGCGGTCTCCGCGCCGGCGAAGAAGGCCGAGAGCAGCAGCGAGATCACGACGATGCTCGCGGCCAGCCAGAGGTCGGTGTGGGTTTCCATGGTTCGGAGGCTTGCGTTCCAGGCGTTGGCGGACCCCGCGCGACCGCGGCGCGGGGTCCGCCCCGTCATACGGGATTTCTCGGGCGTTGCCCGCATCCCCCCGCAGATTCACGCGGGCGCGGCCTCGCCGCGGGACTGAGCCGGCTCCGCCGTCAGGCTGGGTGCGCGACCGTCGAGACCTTGCGCGGCGGCATCGCCGGGAGGGCGCGCGCGGCGACGCAGAGCAGGGTCGCGGCGGCGAAGAGGAAGCCGAACGGGATGCCGGTCTCGTTGACGAGCGGCCGGAACGCGGCGGTGAGGGGCGCGAGGATCATCAACCCCCGCTCGTAGCCGCGAAGCCCACCCGCGCGATGGGCTGCGATGGCGAGCAGGATCGTTGCCGGGATCAGCGGCGCGAGGTCGTAGATCGGCAGGTAGAGCGAGGCCATCGGGACGCAGGCGAGCAGGGTCGCGGCGCGCAGGTGCGTGTCCGCGCAGCGGGACCAGACCCGCCACGCGAGGGCGAAGGTCGCGCCGGTGACGCCGGCCTGGAACGCCCATGCCGCAGACATGCCGCCGCCGACGAGGCGCATGGTGCCGAAGGCGCTGAAGTTGATGTCGAGGCCCGCGGCGGCATCCCGCAGGAGGAGCCGGTCCGTCTCAGACAGCGTCGTGAGAAAACTGCGCCACGGGTCGAGACCGAAGAGCGCGACGGAGGCGAGGCACAGGGCGAGCGCCGTGCCGAGGCAGGCCGCGAGCGCCTCGCGGCGTCCTGTCAGGAGCAGTACGACGGGCGCGAAGGCCGCGAGCTGCGGCTTGTACGCGACCAGCCCGAAGCACAGGCCTGCGAGCCACGGACGGCGATCGACGAGCGTCGCCCCGAGCGTCAGCAGACCCGCGGTGATGAGACCGTTCTGGCCGTATGTGAGGTTGCAGAACACCAACGGGTGGGCGAGCGCGATCAGCACCGCGTCGCGCCGCCCGGTCGCGACGAACGTGGCGGCGGTGAAGACGGCGAGCGACAGCGTCATCCACGCGAGGATCGCGACCTGCGGCGAGAGCGCGGCGAGCCCCGCCGCCGGAATCAGGAAGACCGGGGGATAATGCCACGCGAAGCGGCATTCCGGCCCGAACGCGGCGGCGAGGTTCGCGAGATGCACCGCCAGCTCGTAGGATTCGGCGGCGCGCCCTGCGAGCGCCCGCGCCCCGGCGACCCAGACCTGCGAGAGGTCGCTGCCGACGACGTCGCCAAGCCAGTTGTGCCGTGGGTCCGGACCGAAGCCGCAGGCCGCGAAAGCGAGGACGAGGGTCACGGGGGCGAGGAAGGCAGCCGCGAGCCGGGCGAAGCGCAGCAGGCGTGCGTCGTCCGTGAAGAGGCTCCGGAGGTCCGCATCGCCGCCCGGGCGCACGGCGATACCCGATGACGCGCGCATGTGCAGTGCTTCCGACCCGGCGAGGCCGACAGGATAGCGCCCGGACGGTTAACGCAGGGTGCCGGGCCCGGCGCGGCGCGTCACGCCGCCCCCAGCTCGTCCTGCAGGAACGCCCGCACCGCGTTGGTCTCGATCCCCGGGGCGATGAAGCTCTGGCCGATGCCGCGGGCGAGGATGAAGGTCAGCGCGCCGTCCTTCACCTTCTTGTCCTGGGCCATGGCGTCGAGCAGCGCGTCGGCGTCGCCGCAGCCGCCGGGCACGGCCTGGAGCGTGGTCGGCAGGCCGGCGAGCGCGAGGTGGTTGGCGACGCGGCCGGCATCCTGGCCGGGGCACAGGCCGAGGCGGGCCGAGAAGCGGAAGGCCAGCGCCAAGCCGATCGCGACGCCCTCGCCGTGGACGAGGCGGGCGGACTCGTAGCCCGTAAGCCGCTCCAGCGCGTGGCCGAAGGTGTGGCCGAGGTTCAAGAGCGCGCGCTCGCCGTCCTCGCGCTCGTCGCGGACCACGACGCCGGCCTTGGCGCGGCAGCAGATCGCCACCGCCTCGTCGCGCTCCGGGCCGCCGGAGAAGATCCCGCGCCAATGGGCCTCGCACCAGTCGAAGAACCCGGCGTCGGCGATGAGGCCGTACTTGGCGACCTCGGCGTAGCCCGCCCGCATCTCGCGCTCCGAGAGCGTGTCGAGGGTGGCCGTGTCGGCCAGCACGAGGCGGGGCTGGTGGAACGCGCCGATCAGGTTCTTGCCGAGCGGCGAGTTGATCCCGGTCTTGCCGCCGACGGAGGAATCGACCTGGGCGAGCAGGCTCGTCGGCACCTGCACGAAGCGCACGCCGCGCCGCAGGGTCGCCGCGGCGAAGCCCGCGAGGTCGCCGACCACCCCGCCGCCGAGCGCCACCACGAGGTCGCCGCGTTCGACCTTGTGCGCCAGCAGGCCGTCGCAGACCGCGGCATAGGTCGCGTAGGATTTCGAGGCCTCGCCCGGCGCCACCGCGACGAGGCCCGAGCGCAGGCCCGCGTCCTCCAGGCTCGCGCGCAAGGCGTCGCCGTAGAGCGACGCCACGGTCTCGTCGCTGACGATCACCGCCGCCTTGCCGCCCAAAGCCGCGACGCGGGCGCCGGCGCCGGCGATCAGGCCGCGGCCGATCAGGATGTCGTAGTCGCGCCCCTGGTCGAGGGGGACGTGGACGGTGAGCGGATCGGTCATGCGGGGTTCACTGCGCGGCGACCGCGCGGCTCTCGTCGGGCGGGTTGAGGTAGGCGTCGAGGGCGTCGAGCACGTCCTGCACGACGCGGTCGTGGGCGACGTCGCGGGACAGCGCGGTCACGTCGGAGCCGGCGTAGACCGGATGGCGCAGGTCCATCAGGTCGCGCATGGTCCGCTCCGGGTCCTCGGTCTGGAGCAGCGGGCGGTTGCCGCGCTTGCGCACGCGCCGCATCAGGACGTCGAGCTCGGCCTTCAGCCAGACCGAGACGCCCGATTCCGCGATCCGCGCCCGGGTCGTCTCGCGCATGAACGCGCCGCCGCCGGTGGCCAGCACCAGCGGCCCCGCCCGCAGCAGGCGCGAGATCACCCGCTCCTCGCCGTCGCGAAAACTCGGCTCGCCGTAGATCGCGAAGATGTCGGGGATGGTCAGCCCGGCGGCCGCCTCGATCTCGATGTCGGCGTCCTTGAAGATCAGGCCCAGGCGACTCGCCAGGCGTCGGCCGACGGTGCTCTTGCCCGCCCCCATCAGGCCGACGAGCACGATCGAGCGCGAGCCGAGGGCCCGGCGCAGGCGCGCTTCGATCGGATCGCCCGTCGGCTCGGGCGTGGTCATCTGAAGGGGCTCGGCATAGCTGGCAACGGACGGGCGGATCGGCGGGTGCGGGCGCGCAGGCGGCGAAGCCCCGGGTCATATACCAAGTCCGAGGGGTTATCACCCATGCGGCCCGCCTCCCTGTCCCCCTGCCCCCCGGTATCTCGGGGCAGGCGCGTTCGCCGCGTGGTCTCCGCGAATCGCGCGCGCGCTGTGTCTCCGCGGGCCTTGCCAGCGCCGCGGCGGCGTGGTGCAACCCGAGGTGCCGCAGCGCAAAACACGCACCGTTCCCGCTGCGGCCCACGTACCCTTGCGTCCGCGTGCCCCGAGGTTCGCCCCCTGTGCCGACCCTGTTTCGTTTCTTCGCCACCCTCGCGATCCTGGCAGGCCTCGTCTTCGCCGGCATGTTCGCGCTCGCGACCTTCGTGACGCCGACGCCGCGGGAGATGAGCGTCGCCATCCCCGCCTCGAAGCTCCAGCCGGGCGCTCGGTGAGGCGGGCGCGCCCGCCCGAGCCCGAACCGCGCACGCCCCCCGAGATCGCGGCCTACCTGGACATGCTGGCCGCCGAGCGCGGGGCCGCGAAGAACACCCTCGAGGCCTACCGGCGCGACCTCGACGACTATTTCGGCTACCTGGCCGACGAAGGTCTCGACCTCGCCGAGATCGAGGCGGCGGGCCTTCGCGCCTACGTGGCCTCCCTCGAGCCGCGGGGCCTGAAGCCGGCGTCGGCCGCGCGCCGGCTGTCCTGCATCCGCGGCTTCCACAAGTTCCTCTACGCCGAGGGCATGGCCGAATCCGACCCGAGCGCGCCGCTCGCCGGCCCGCGCCGGGGCCGCACGCTGCCGAAGGTGCTCTCGGTGGCCGAGGTCGACCGGCTGCTCGCGGTGGCGCGCGCGCAGGCCGACGCGGCGGATGCGGCCGAGGCGAAAGGTCCGGCCCGCCGGGCGCGGCGGATGCTGTGCCTGCTCGAACTGCTCTACGCCACAGGCCTGCGCGTCTCCGAGCTGATCGCGCTGCCGCGCTCGGCGGCGTCCACTCGCGAGCGCTACCTCGTGGTCCGCGGCAAGGGCGGGCGCGAGCGCCTGGTGCCGCTGACCGAGCTGGCGCGCGACGCGATGCGCGGGCATCTCGCCGCCTCGCCGGGCGAGTCGCCATGGCTGTTTCCCGCCGACAGCGAGAGCGGCCACCTCACCCGCCAGGCCTTCGCCCGCGACCTGAAGGCGGCGGCGGAGGCGGCAGGCCTTCGCGCCGACAAGGTCAGCCCGCACGTGCTGCGCCACGCCTTCGCGAGCCACCTGCTGCACAACGGCGCCGACCTCAGGATCGTGCAGGAGTTGCTCGGCCACGCCGACATCTCGACGACGCAGATCTACACGCACGTCCTCGACGACCGCCTCAAGTCCATGGTGCGCGACCTCCATCCGCTGATGGACGGGCCAGCTGGCCCCGAAGGCTCGCCCGAGGTGCAGCCTTAAGGTCGCCCGCGTGAACGGGCCGGCGCGAGGGTGCCGATGCGCCGGTTGCGGCGTTGACCGTCGCGGCCGCAAAGGCGGACGGCAGAGGCGGAC